>JAAVAO010000003.1 GCA_014803985.1 Treponema sp. | reverse complement strand
TCCTCCCATAAAAAGTCAAGAAGAAAGTTGCAACTTTCATTCTTGACTTTTTATGCCACTTCGTAATGAAATGAGAAGTGGCATTTGATATGCAAGTTTCCAACGGAAACTTGTCATGATAAAAGTATCGCGCCATTTGTGCGGTACTTTTATCATAACTCCGCTTCCACATATCATTCGAATCGGGCGATGACAATATCGCCGCTTTTTTCCAATCGTCTGATGACTTCGAGGATTTTATTTTGCGCGGCATCTACTTCATGTACTGGGACAGGTCCCAAAAACTTAATTTCCTCTTTCTGTCTCTTCGCTGCCCGTTTCGACATAAGGCGACAAACTTTTTTCCACACCTTTTTGGTATTATTTCCTCGCAACGCCTTTGCAAGAGTCGTCACATCAACTTCTCGGAGCATTTTTTGGGTATCGCGATCGCTAAGGCGCACGATGTCTTCAAAGCGGAATATGTATTTTTCGATGTTCGTTGCGAGGACGGGATTACGGGTGAACAGAGCATCGCTTTCATGGTAGAGCGTGGCAAGTACTTTTTGTCCTGCGCCTTCGATTACGGAGGCTGCCATTGCTTTTCCGCAGAAGTCAGTTTTTTCAAAAACCTGCTCCGCTTCAAGGATGATTTTTTTGTCGGTGCGAGTTTTGTTGTCAAGTGCGTCGATTCTCCGTTCTATCTCCGCGCGGATTTCTTCCGGGAGTTTCCCGAGTGCCTTTTCTGCGCGTTCTTTGCCCAAATATACGGCGATCCGCGCGAGCGTTTCGCAGAATCCGCCCGCGACATACTCTTCAATCATTCCCATGGACTTTTCGTCTGCCCTGGAAAAGCGGCGTTCCATTTCTTCGTGCATCATTTCCTGTAATTCTTCTGTTTCGTTTTCATTGTTCATAACAATACCTCCTGTGGTTTTTCCAAAATCGAAAATGATATTTTCGCCCGTTCTTTGCGGGTGATTTTTTCCGCTTGTTATTTTGTGTCGCAACGCTTCCCCTGTCTCATGCGGCACAAAAAGCATGTTCTCAATGACATGGCAGATTGTGCGAGCAGATTTAGACAAACGCAAACGCATCTTCTCCGAATCGGGCGATGACAATCTCTCCGCTTTTTTCCATCTGTTTGATGATTTCAATGATTTCTGCTTGCGCGTCAAGAACGTCGTGTAATCTGATGGGTCCCATATACTCAATTTCCTCTTTCAGCATATCCACCGCACGACTTGACTTGTTATGGAAAATTTTTTCCCGCGCCAATTCGGTATTCTTTCCCTTCAATGCTTTTGCAAGAGTCCTAATATTAACTTTTTGGAGCACTCGTTGAATAGCCATGTCGTCAAGAAACACGATATCTGCAAATAGGAAAATGTTGCTTGCAATGCTCCTCTCGAGGACGGGATTGCGATTGAACAGCGCGTCGCTTTCATTGTAAAGTGCAACGAGCACTGCCTGTTCTGCGTCTTTTATCACGGAGTCCGCCATCATTTTATCGCAAACGCCCGCATTTTCCAAAACTTGCTTCGCCAAAAGATAATTTTTTTTGTCGGTGCGAGTCTTGTCATCAAGCGCGTCAATCCGCTTTTCTATCTCCGTGCGGATTTCTTCCGGGAGTTTTCCGAGCACCTTTTCTGCACGTTCCTTGCCCAAATAGATGGTGATCCGCGCGAGCGTTTCGCAGAATCCGCCCGCGACATACTCTTCAAGCATTCCCATGTACTTTTCGTCCGCTTCGGAAAAGCGACGTTCCATTTCTTCACGCGCCAATTCCTCAAATTTTGCCTCTTCGTCTTCAATGTCCATAGCAATGTCTCCTGTGGTTTTTCCAAAACCAAAAATTATGTTTTACCCGCCCTTTGCGGGCGGATTTTTTCTGCTTGTTATTTCGCGCCGGCTTCGATGAGCAACTTTTTCACGTATGTGACACAATGCTTTCCTTGCCTAATACGGCAAGGAAAACGCGCCTTGATGACATGGCAGAGTGCGCGAGCAGATTTAGACTACCTCCTCTCCTTCGAATCGGGGGATGACAATATCGCCGCTTTTTTCCAACCGTCTGATGACTTCGAGGATTTCATTTTGCGCGGCTTCAACTTCTCTTACTGGTATAGGTCCCATAAACTCCATCTCCATTTTTAGATTCTCTGCTGCGCGTTTCGACATATTGCGACGGACCTTTTTCTGCACCGCTTTGGCATTCTTTCCTCGCAACGCCTTTGCAAGAGGCGTCATGTCAATTTCTCGGAGCATTTTTTGGGTACAGCGATCGCTAAGGCGCACGATGTCTTCAAAAAAAAAACAGGTGTTTTTCGACGCTCGTTGCAAGGACGGGATTGCGGGCGAACAGAGCGTCGTTTTCATGGTAGAGTGTGGCAAGCACTTTTTGTCCTGCGCCGTTTATCATGGAGTCCGCCATCATTTTTGAGTCGATGCCCGCTTTTTCCAAAACATGCTCCGCCTCAAAGACGATTTCCGGGGCGGTGCGGCATGTTTTGTCGCCAAATGCGTCAATCCGCCGCTCTATCTCCGCGCGCATTTCTTCTGGGAGTTTTCCGAGGGCTCTTTCCGCACGTTCCTTGCCCAAATAGATGGCGAGCCGCGCGAGCGTTTCGCAGAATCCTCCCGCGACATACTCCTCGATCATTCCCATGTACTTTTCGTCCGCCTCGGAAAAGCGGCGTTCCATTTCTTCGCGCGCCATTTCCTTCAATTCTTCTGACTCGTTTTCATTGTTCATAACAATACCTCCTGTGGTTTTCCAAAACCGAAAATGATATTTTTGTCCGTCCTGTGCGAGCGAATTTTTCCGCTTACTATTTCGCGCCAGCTTCAATGAGCACCGTGTCGCCTTTCATTCTGAATATTCTTCTGTAATGTCGCCGTCGGAACAGTGGATGGTTTTGCCGCCTAAACAATCTAACCACCCGAAGAGTTTTCCCCACCGCTCTTTTGTGCCGTCATAGCGAATATCTTTGAGGTTGCAGCATGCACTGAATGCATTTAAGTAGATTATTATAACCTCTTCGGGAATGACGATGCTTGTAAGCGCGGTACACTCGTAGAACGCATTTTCACCGATTATTGTTACGTCTTTTGCAATGTGTATGTTCTTGAGTTTGCCACATTTGCCGAACGCCCCTGCGCCTATTTCTGTTACGCTTTCAGGCATGACAACGCTTTCAAGGTCGCCGCACTTCCAAAATGAATGCGAGCCGATTTCCGTAATTCCTTCGGGGATTTCGACGGCGGTCAATTTCTTTATGTCCGTTCCATCACCAAGCAGTACGCTCTCCGCATATTCCATAATAGGAGATTTATTGTCCATCGCGCACCATTGCTCGAATGTGCCGGTGTAGCGCACCGTCTTTATATTTTTGCAATATAAGAACGCACCTTTTCCGACTTCCTTCACGCTTTTAGGAATCGTTATGCTTGAGAGGGATTCACCGGAGGTCATTCCGCTTTCAATTCTCCTTGCGCCCTCGGGAATTTCGATTGCGGTCAATGCCTTCAAGTCAGTTCCGTCACTCAAAATGACATGTTTTGACTGGGCAAAGGAACGATCATAGTTGCCTGTGCACCAATCTTCAAGCGTACCGCCGTAATATATCGTATCAAGTTTGCAATTGGAAAACGCGTCGTCGCTGATTCGTTTTACGCTGCCGGGAATTGTTATCGTGCCTGCAAGTCTTTCACAATCGCCGAACGCTCCGTTGCCAATTTCAGCCACGCCGCAAGGAATAGTTATGCTGGCAAGTTTTTTACAACCCATAAATGCATTGTTGCCGATTTTCGTCACACCCTCGGGAATGACTAACTCGGTCAGTGTTTTTATGTCTGTTCCGTCGCCAAGCAATACGCGCTCTGCGGACATGAGACCTGAGTCATTTTCCATTTCGCACCACTGCGCGAGCGTGCCGCTGTATCGTACCGTCTTGAGTTTTTCGCATCTGGAGAATGCGCCCTCGCTGATTTTTGCTACGCTTTCGGGAATCACAATGCTTGTAAGTTCAATAAACGCGCATTCATCGATTTCCGTCACGCCCTTTGGAATGACAATTTCGGTCAGCGTCTTTATGTCCGTTCCGTCGCCTAAAAACACCTGTTCCGCACTTTGTATAAGGTAGTGATTGTTTTTGATAGCGCACCATTGCTCAATCGTACCGCCGTATTGCACTGTTTTGATATTTTCACATCCATCAAATGCCATGAAATCGATTTCCGCAATACTTTTAGGTATGCTTACGCTTGTAAGATTTGAGCAGTCTTTAAATGCGTCTTTTCTGATTTTTGTAATGCTTTCAGGAATGGTTATGCTTGCAAGCGCGGTACATCTTCTGAACGCACTGAAGCCGATTTCCTTAACGCCTTCGAGAATGGTTATGCTTGCAAGCGCGGTACAGTTTTCGAACGCATTGAAGCTGATTTCCGTCACGCCTTCCGAAATGACAACGCTTGCAAGCGCAGTGCATCTTCTGAACGCGCTACTACCGATTTTCTTAACGCTTTTCGGAATGACAACGCTTGTAAGCGCAGTACACTCACAGAACGCGCTGTTGCCGATTTCCGTTACGCTTTCTGGAATGGCAACGCTTATAAGAAAAGTGCATCCCTCGAACGCGCTGTTGCCGATTTTCGTTACGCCCTCAGGAATGACAAGTTCGGTCAAAGCCTTTATGTCTGTTCCATCAGCGAGCAACACTCGCTCTGCGAACATAAGGCAAATGTTATTTTTCATTTCGCACCACTGTGCGAGCGTTCCGCCGTACTTTACCAACTCTATATTTATGGAAGGATCAGTATAAAACAAGTCACCGAGCATTATGCCGGACGGAATGGCTATGCGTTTAAGGGAGAAACATCCATTGAGAGCAAAGTCGCCGATTTCCTTAACATTTTCTGGAATAGTCAGATCAGTGAGCATTTTGCAACCGCCCAATGCCGATTGGCCGATTTTCGTTACGCCCTCGGGAATGACAAGTTCGGTCAAAGCCCTTATGTCCGTTCCGTCGCCTAAAAGCACATGCTCTGCATTTTCCATGAGGCGATGATCGTTTTCCATTTCACACCATTGCGCGAGCGTTCCTCTGTATCGTACCGTCTTGAGTTTTTCGCACGCGCAGAACGCGCCTTCGCTGATTTTTGTTACGCCCTCGTGAATCACAATGCTTGTAAGCGCGGCGCAGAATCCGAATGCGTATTTTCCGATTTCAGTCACGTCCTCCGGAATGACAAGTTCGGTCATTTTTTTTATGTCCGTTCCATCGCCTAAAAGCACATGCTCTGCGTTCATCATGAGGCGGTGATCATTTTCCATTGCGTACCATTGCGCGAGCGTGCCGTTGTATCGCACCGTCTTGATATTCTCGCATCTATCGAACGTCCAATCCTCGATTTCCGTTACGCTTTCAGGAATGACAACACTTGTAAGTGCATCGCAGTTTCTGAATGCATAGTAGTTAATTTTCACCACACCTTCGGGAATGACAAGTTCGGTCAAAGCCTTTATGTCCATTCCGTCGCACAAAAACAGATGTTCCGCGATATCCATGAACTCGTGATTGTTTTTCATTGCGCACCATTGTGCGAGCGTACCGCCGTAATGTACCGTTTTGATATACTCGCACTTTCCGAACGACAATTGCCCGATTTTCGTTACGCTTTCAGGAATGGTTATGCTTGCAAGTTCTATGCATTCAAAGAACGCAAAGTCGCCGATCTCCGTCACTCCCTCGGGAATGACGATGTTTTTGATTGTACGCCCGTTTTTAATGCCCGTTACAACCGTGCCTTCAATTTTCAAATATGTGGGTGTGTTTTCCATAAATAACTCCCATAAAAAGTCAAGAAGAAAGTTCTTTGGAAACTTGCCTACGGCTCGTTGCAAGTGCAAGTTTCTTTCTTGACTTTTTATGCCACTTCGCAATGAAATGAGAAGCGGCAGTTTTATCATAACTCTTTGTAGAAGCAAGACCTCTCAACGCATGCATCAAGGCATCTTGCTTCATTATAACACAATATCGCCATCGGAACAGTGAATGGTTACACCGTCTTTGAAATTTTCGTACTTCATGATTTTGCCCCACTGTTCTTTTGTGCCGTCGTATCGCACATCTTTGAGTTTTGGACAATGGGAGAATGCATTGCCCCCAATTTTCTTTACACTGCTCGGAATGGCAACGCTCGTAAGGGCGGCGCACATATAAAATGCGTTGTTATCGATTTCCATCACTTTGCAAGGAATGAGTATGCTTTCAAGACTTTCGCATTCGCAGAATGCGAGCCGCCCGATTTTTGTTACGCTAGTGGGGAGCATGAGTCTTTTAAGTTTCGTGAATTCGCGGAACGCGTTGCCCTTGACTATTCGCACGCCTTCGGGAATTGCAATCTCTTCCAATGCTTTTATGTCCGTTCCGTCACAAAGAAATATATGTTCCGCTCTTCCTGTGAAGGAAACACGTCTGCATAAGTCGCACCATTGTGCGAGCGTGCCACCGTATCGCACGGTCTTGAGTTCCTCAAAGTACGGATGCACAAGTCCGATATATTTCACACTTGTAGGAATCGTTATGTCCGTAATTGAACAAGGCTTATTTTCGGGAATGGTACGCTCCTCTGAAACATCTTCCTTGTATTCTCTTAATTTTCTTCGGTCTCTTAAGTACACAGCACAAACGCTAGTCACACCTTCGGGAATGACGAGTTTTGAAGGAGTATCTTCCCTGAAATCAGTTATCCTGTTGCCTTTCATCACAAAGTACGGCGGAACATCCTTAATGCCCACCGTTCCATCCTTGCATTCAACGCTGGTAAAGTCGTCGTTGCCCAATGTGAGCCACTGTTCCTTTGTGCCGCCAAATTGCGCTTTGAGAGTAGAACCGTTGGAAAAGGTGCTGGACGGAAGCGATTCAAGACTTTCGGGAAGAACTACGCGCTCGAGTAAAGTAAAGTCTGAGAACGCACACCAGCCAATTTTTTTCACGCCCTCGGGAATGACAATTTCTTTCAGCGTCTTTATGTCTGTTCCATCGTCAAGAAATATATGTGCTGCGAAGTGCACAAAAAAAGACTCGCTCTCCACGGCGCACCATTGCGCGAGTGTGCCGCCGTAGCGCACAGTCTCGATTCCGCAACGGAATAATGCGTTGTGGCCGATTTTCGTCACACTCTCGGGAATCGCAATGCTTTTGAAATTATGGCAATCATAAAATGCGTTGCTTCCGATTTCCGTTACTCCCTCGGGAATGACGAGTTCGGTCAACGCCCGTATATCTGTTCCGTCACCAAGTATTAAGCAACCCTTGTATGTCATAATAGTGCCGTTTGAAGCCTCGTCGCATCTCGTAGTATCCATAAGGCAAGAATCGTTGTCCATTGCGCACCACTGCGCGAGCGTACCGCCATATCGGATAGTACGGATTTTTTCAAAGCCGTAGAATGCTCCCTCTTCAATGTACTTTACACTTGCGGGAATAACCAGTTCCGTAAGTTCATATTTTTCTTCAACGTTCTTTTTCTCTATGCCTTCAAAAGTAACGACTTCCTTGAACCGATATTTTTTTTCTTCGGGTTCTACGGCATTGATGGCAGTGACTCCATCGGGAATGACGATAGCGTTAGGAATCTCTTTTGTGAATCCATTCATTTGGCTGCCACATATTACGAGGTACGGCGGAATGTCCTTGATGCCTACAACATCGTCCTTGCATTCAACGCTGGTAAAATCATCGTTACCCAATGCGAGCCACTGTTCCTTTGTGCCGCCGAATTCCGCCTTGAGTGTCGTGCCGTTGAAAAAAGTGTCGGGCGGAAGCGAAACAAGGCTTTCGGGAAGAACTACGCGCTCAAGCGAAAAGCAGCCATAGAACGTGCCCCTGCCGATTTTTTTAATGCCTTCGGGAACGACAAGTTCTGTCAAAGCCTTTATGTCCGTTCCATTGCAAAGCAGCACGCGATCTGCCAATGTCACCAAAAGCGAATCATCATCAATCTCATACCATTGCTCGATTGTGCCGCCGTAGCGCACCGTCTCAAGGCTCGTGCACCAACAGAACGCTCCTTCGCCAATGTTCTTCACGCTGCGCGGAATGGTTATTTCCTTCAGTTTGTCGCACCACATGAACGCATATTCGCCGATTGCTGTTATTCCTTCGGGAATCACGATGCGCTCGATTTTGTCCTTGCTTTCTTTTTCAATGCCTGTTACGACCGTTCCTTCAATTTTCAAGTATTCAGGTATATTTTCCATAAGTTCTCCGTGAGTGTTTAAATGCTGTTTGAGTTTTTTTGTTGGCTTGCGCAAACAAAAAACTTTCTTTATAGTATAGTTTTTTTGCGGCATAATTTTACGAAAAAAAACACGATTTTTGCATTTTATTTGTGTTTATTTGCAAGCAAAAAGACCGTGAGTTCCTCTTCGGTTGGGTCGTGGTCTGGGTGGCACGCAAGGTAGTGCGTAATCGGGAAGTCTGAGCCGAAGCGAATCCTTTCCCCGAAGCCCGCCGCTCGGACTTTATCCTGCGTTTCCGTGTCAACGAACGCCGTGTCGCAGACGACGTTGGGGTGCTTTTCCAGCATCTCGAGCGTCTCCGCGAGCGGGCGGCAGTGCGCGAGCTGCACCGTGACGCGCGGGTACGCCTTTATGAGCGGCTCAAAGAGAGATGGACGCTCGAACATGTCCTCCCCGGCGTGTATCAGGATATGAAGTCCGCGCTTTTCGGCATAGGAGAACACCTCGTGCGCGAGGTCGAGCGTCCATGGGTCGCCTAGATTCCACGGATTCCCGCGCGGGTGAATCTTAAAGCCCTCGTAGGGGAGTTCCTCCATGGCGCCTTGTACAAGTTCCTGTGCACACAGCGCAGACTTGTCATTTCCTAGTCGAACGCCCTTGACATTGCGTAGACGATGCCCACATACGCGAGCAACACTATGCCCGACGTTATGATGTACGGCGCGGCGCGGAACGGGGCGAAGGTTGCCACGAGGTTTATCACAAGGTGTATGACCTCGGCGAGCACCGAAAGAACCGTGATTCCGACGACACTTTCTCCCTCCCTATACCTTATGCCGAATCCTCCGCCGAGCGTCACGAAGAACGACACGGCGGACACCACGAGCATGATCCACGCCTCGTTTCCCGCGACCTTGGCGTTGGCGGCATAAAAACCGTAGCCCGCGAGCGCGGACACCCCGAACGCGATAAGCGCGGGAACAATCCTTATTTTCATTCGCCTCCTCCTTTTTCTTCCTGCTTGAGTTCAGGCGGAACAAGGCTTATGAGACACAGAAGCTCGGGAAATTCCTCCGTCGGCTTCCAACCCTCCGTTCCCGCTTTCCACACCATTGTCTTTGCGGTAACCTTCTTCTCGAGGACAAGCCGCGCGATCTCCGTTCCGCCATAAGGTCCGTCCTGCTTTCCGTCTATTGCGACGTAGTACACCTCCGGAATCGCGGGGAGCGGAGGCGGCGCGGGCTGTACCCCCGCATTTGCCGCTGCCGCTGGCGAAGAGGACGGCGTTTGTACCGCGCCCTGCCTCAACGCCGGCGCGGCAGGAACGCCCTGTTGCATCAGAGGCATCGCATAAAGCGGCTGCGCCGCCACCTGCATCTGCGGAGGAGTCCTCATCTGCGCCATCATCTCGTTCATGCTCCGCGCGATCTGCTGGCTCATCGCCATTCCCATGCCGAACTCCACAAGCCTGTCCATGGAAAAGAAATTTCCGTTATGATTGTCCATAGAATCGTCTCCTTAAAAATATTGGTTATGCAATCGGCGGCGGCACAGGAGGAACACCCGCCTGCGGAGCGAAAAGTCCTGCGAGCTCGGGCACGTCCTTCGCCGCGATCCAGTTTGCCATGCCCGCGGTCCATACCAAGGACTGCGCGTTGAACTGGCCGCTGGCCGCCATCGTCTTGAGTTGCTCCACGCTGAACGGTCCTGCGGACGCTCCATTCACCGCCACATTGTACATTGGCGATTGCGCGGCTGGAGGCACGCTCGCGCCACCAGCAGGAGCGGTCATGCCTGGCATTATGCCCGCACCCATTCCCGTGCTCGCGCCAGCGAAGCTGTTTCCGAGCATGTTCGCCATGCCCATTCCGACGGCCTGTCCCATCGCCATGTTCGCCATCATCGCGCCGGGATTCATGCCGGCTCCTGCTCCGCCGCCTCCCGCGCCAAGGTTTATGTTCCCCGCGCCCGACGCGCCCTGCTTGCCCATTGCCTCCGCTGCCGCGACGCCCACCTGCGTTTGGTTCTTGATCGCGAACGCGCCGAGGTTCTGCTGTTCTGCGCCGAGTTTCGCGGCATACGCACCCACTTCGCTCGCCTGTCTCTGTGCGAACTGGCTTTCCTCGCGGTTTATGCGCATGCTCTCTTCCATGTTCTTGAGTTGCATCCTCTGCGTCTCGGAAAGCTGCTCCATCTGAAGCCTGTTCGTCTCCTCCATGGAACTTATGTTTATCTTCTGTTGCGTGCCCATCATCTTCTCCGTATAGTCCGCCGTGAGCGCGCTCACTTTCTTGAATCCCGCGCAAGACTTGTCGATGTCCAGCTCGGCCACGTTAAACTCCTTGAGCGCAACGCCGTATATTTCTTGAAGTTTCGGTCTCATGTACTGATCGAGGATTTCGTTCACATGGAGGATGCGCCGCTCAAGCTGTACTATCGGGACGGGCGCGCCGCCGTAGCTTCCGTCTGGAATGTTCGTGACCACGCCCTTGGCGTACTTGACGATGGAGTCCTTCACCTGCTTCTTGAAGTCGTCCATGTCGAAGTTCGAGAGGCGATGAAGTTTTATGAATTCCTTGTAGTCCTTGATACCCATCATGAACGAGCCGCGCACGGCAACGCTCACGGGGAAGTCGGGGAGACGCGGATCGAAGATGTCGAAATAGGGCACGGCGAAGTCCACGCGGATGAGCCCCGCCATGTTGATGTAGTAAATCTCTGCTTGAAACGGAGTGCCGCCACCGAACGCGAGCCCCACGATGCTCGAAAGCACGGGGAAGTTCCCGGTCTTGATGGTGTCGTTGTACGGGCCTTCGATGAAGTCCATCTGCGTGCCGTCTTTCTGGTGGTACAGGAACACCGCAACTTCGCCGTCCTTCACGTTGAGCGACGAGCCGTAGCGTATGGAGTTCTCCTTTTTGGTGCTGTTCGCCTCCATCCCTGCCGGCCGCCACTTCCAGATTAGGTAGTCCGATTCGTCGCAGCGGATTGCGTCCATCAGTCCGCCTTCGTTTTTCTTGCCTTCTTTGTTTCCGAAAAGTCCCATTGTCATTCACCTGCCTTTTCTTTTGCTTTTTCGAGCTGTTTTTTCAAGAATTCTTTTTTTTCTCTCCAACTTTCTCCTTCATATCGCACATCAAAGTCCAAAAGCTTCAATTCTGCATCGTCATAATTTCCCTCGTCTATGTCAGCCTGAATTTCAGTCATCAGATTTTCAAACTTGTTGCGTTTTAGATTCTCTTTTTTGTCAAGATCTTTAGTCAGAATAAATCCTAATACACCCATTACTACATAAAAAGCAATTATTGACAAAATGATTTTTTTTACTTTTGATTCTTTTTTGAATCTTTTTAAAAGTTTCTTATTCTTGGAAGGATCAAGAATATCCTCTGCGTCTGTTACAAGCATATAGATATTCTTAAGATTTACTTCATCATTGGGATATGAAATTTTGGCTCTCATATACGCTTCATCAAGCTTATTTTTCCATGCAATGCAGAAATCGGTATAATCAATTTTATTTGAAAATATGCCATTAACAGTCATGTTAGACAAGCCTTTAAGACAGAGTTCTGCAAATTTCCCATCCTTTTTGTCTAGTCCTTTTTTGGACATTGCATAAGTCTTTACTTGCTGGGATGCCACAATTGCGAATTCAATGGTATCCTCGATTGTGTTCGGAATGGGGAACGTGTTGACCATCTCGAGTTTACGCGCATTGTCTTTTTCGTTGGTATACGCATCTAGAAATTTTTTCAACGAGACACTTCCGCCTCTCTCCGCTCCGCCGATTGCGAATCCGCACACGGGGCATCGTGCCTGAAATGCCTCCAACTGCGCTCCGCAGTTCGGACATTTTTTTATAGTGCCGCTTCCCGCAAATTCTACTTTTCTTTCTTCTGCCATAATAAAAATCCTTATCGTTTATAGTCCGCCGATTTATTTTTAGTCGCAAGCCTTCGACTTGCTAACGAGCTTTCTTCGAAAACTCGCGCTTGTTCTTTCGCCACGCGGAATGTGTGGTACATGTCCTTTTTTTGGCGAAACCCGGCTTGCGACATCGTTTTACTTATTCACATTGGCAAGTGCGTCTAAACATTTTTACAGTTCCTCGATATTCTTGTCACTCAAAAGTTTCGATAGACTTTTCTTCTGAAATATTTCACTCCCCAAAAACCACATAATGCTGTCGATGACTTTTGCGCGGGTGTAATGCGGGCATCCCTCTTTGCCAGCAATTTCATTCATTGCATTCACATAACCATCGATCTCATCCTTGAAGTTGTCAGAAAAATATTTAGACAGTTTTCCAAGGGAATCTATGTCAAATTTGACGTTTTCTGATATACCGTATTCCCGCAAAGCCTCTACAAAGCATCTGTCATACGCAGGAACAATCCCAATCGTTCCCAGTATGATTTTGCTCAAGAGTATGGGGCTTATATCCCAGTCGTATGCTTCTTTTATGCCTTTGCAGAGGTCTTCAAAGTCATCTTTTTTGTCTTTGCAAAGTTCGTCCAAATCAATTCCATAAAGGTTATAATGTTCCAATACACACTTCACCGCTTCTTTATGGATTTTGT
The DNA here is from genome assembly GCA_014803985.1 of Treponema sp. Classification (GTDB taxonomy): domain Bacteria; phylum Spirochaetota; class Spirochaetia; order Treponematales; family Treponemataceae; genus Treponema_D. The sequence continues at coordinate 12,753 of JAAVAO010000003.1, read as the reverse complement.
AGTCGCATTGCAAGAGTTCTGATGAGCCGCGCATCATTCCCCAGCTGGCAAGATAGAAGCCCAGGTGCAGGCATAGATGGTCAACGGTCTTTTCGTCGGAAGCGGCATCTTTATGATTGGCGAACTCCTTGCGGAATTCCCCGATGCAGTGCTCCCACGACTTAAGCCGCGAGTTTGATTTGTTCCGCGCTTCTTTGAATTTCTCGAACGCATTGGCCAACCTGTCTTTTGTTAATTGCGATGAATCTTCATTCTTTCCCATATTTATTTCTCCTGTAAATTAAATGTGTATGCGCCCACAACGTGGGCGGCTTCCGCTTCCGCAAGCGCACTCGCAACCAGCGGAAGCGGCAAATCCCTTTTTTGTACGCAGTCCTTTCAGAACTGCTAACGAGTTTTCTTCGAAAACTCGCGCTTATTCCGCAGAAGTAGTCGGCTTTTTCTTGCCGCCGAGCACTTCCTGCTTGAAATGCTCGATTTCGGTATTCGCATAGTCGATGAACGCGGCGTAGGCTTCCTCGCCCTCAAGCAAGGCGTGGGCGTTCACGTGCATCGCAAGCATTTTGTACGCCTCGTCGCTCGCGTTCCGCGTCGCCTTTAATGCGCCCGCCGTCTTTGCCGAACGCTCGTCCGTCCTTTGCGAAGTGAGCGAGCGCACGTCTTCGTTTGCCGCTTTGAGTTTTTCCACGAACGCGCCGAGCGAAAGCGCGTCCACTTGCGGCTTGTACTTTCCCTCAAGGTCTTGGATAAAGTTCACGAGCAAACCCGTTTCCTTGTCCAGCTGCGCTTTCACGTCGATTTTGTAGTCCTTGACGTGCTGTGCGAGCACCTTCGCGGCCTCCGCCATGTCTGCCACAGGGAAGTCTGTGTAGCCCGAAACAGCCTTCTTGTAGCCCGCATAGAGCTGGTCGCGAAGCCTGTCCGCCGCCACGATTTTGTCCGTGACGAGGCTTTTCGCCGAAACCTGCAAGTTCTCGTCCTCGGCTTTCACCGCAGCCCGAAGCGCGGCAACCTGCGCCTTGCATTTTTCCGACACAGCCGCGTCGTTTTCCGCCCGCTCCGCCATGTTCGAGACGAACGTAAAGTGCGCCCCGTTGTTCATGTGCGACGGCACGAATGACTGAATCTATTTCATATCAAACTCCTTTTTATGCGTGATTTTCTACCACACACACGCGGCGGCAGATTGCTGATGTGATTAAGTCCCGCGCGGAATCGCGCGACAGTGTCGCCGCGCCGTTCGGGGCACATTCCGACCTGCGCGAGTTTTGACGGTTTTTGGTAGCGAAGCGTACAAAAATGCGAGCAAGGCAAAACTCGGTAAGCAGCGCATCGCGCTGCGACAATTTCCGCAAGTTCCAACGTGTCCCCAAACATGGGCTTGTACTAACGGCGGTTGCTTCGCATCGCATTTTGAGAGAATCTTTTCTTGAAATAGCGTTTTCGTGTCTTTGTGTCATTATTTACCATATCGCAAGGAGAACTCGCAGAATGCCCCCTAAAGATGAAATTGTAACATGTTGTTAATTTTTTTGTAGTGAGTAATTTACGCACGGTTTTTAGAAAATTTTGTATAGTGGTGGGTAATGACTGGGGTGGCAAGTAAAATACTGTTTCCGTTTCTCTGGTTATTGCCACTATATAACTCCGTTTGCTCATTGAACTCCGCTTACATTTGGTAGATGAGCATGTGCAGGACAGGATAGGGAAGTTTTCGTTCTTCGACCTAAAGCTAGTTGCAAGCCGTTTATCGAGTGCTGTGTCGATACCCTTCAGACTTGAGTGCATGGGCTACCACTGTAAGTCTATATGGTGTTAAATATGATAGAAGATAATCAACGAGTGAATTTTCAATTGCGAAAACATGCGCTCCTACCACTCCTTGACTTCTTGACTGAGGGGTAGTTTGAGGATAGGTTTTATTCGTTAGCGTATTTTTTTATGTTCTATATTTATTATGAATTTAGTATGAATACGAAAAAATGTGTTTACAAGTTTTTTTTTTCTGTATGCTCGTATAGTGATTTGTTTTTCGCGGCATCGCAATGCAAATCACTAATTTTTTTATGGAGGTGCTTTATGAAAAGCATCAGAAAATTTGTTTTTATTATGGTGGCACTTGCTGCGCTCCTATCTTCTTGTAGTACGGACGCAGGCGATTCCAAAATTGATCTTAATAGTTTCTTCTCAAAATCTTTGCAGTTTTATAAAAAATATTGCAAAAAACTGTCAACTGCCTGACAACATGCCCTATAATTATACAAAGAGGTAAACCGATGAAAAAAATTGTATTCGCTGATATTCCTATGAAAGAAATGGTCGCAGGTCGTGACGGGCAGTGCTATGCCCGCACGGGGAACGCCGAGTGTACATACAAAGGAACGGTCATCTATCCGATAAATGCGGTGCTTGCGGAAAAACTGAAGCCGAACGACGAAGTGAAAGTAGTGCTTCTGAAAACGGTAACGCAAAACGGAAATGCCGAAAAAAATGCGGAACTATTCCGGCAGGAACTTGACGCAATAAACGCGAACATCGGGGCGCGCATTGCGTATGAAATGATTGACACCGATTTTATCGAAACAAAGGCAAATCACGAAAAACGCCTGCGGGCTATGCTTGCCAAAATTGAAGACGGCGCACACCTGTATGCCGACATCACGTTCGGGCAGAAGCCGCTTCCCATGGTCTTGATGTGTGTGCTGCATTTTGCGGAAAAATTTTTCGACGCTGACATAAAAAAAATCGTGTACGGCAAAGTTGACTTTGTGCGGCATGACGATGGAAAATCATATCCTGAAAACCCGGAACTTTATGACGTAACATCGCTTTATTATCTGAACGGACTTGTGGGGGCAATGGAAGCACCATCGGGTGCGGAAGCATTGAAGTCTCTGGACACATTTTTCGCGCTGTAGTGGCGTGTTCACAAGGTTTAGTTATGGACAAACAGCAGTTAGAAGAACACATACAGGCAACTGCAACTGAAATTTTCTCGCTTGCAGAAACTGCCCGACGTGACGGGAGAGAGGACTTCAAATCCCTGAAAACAAAACTCGCGGCGGATATTTGGAAATGGTGCGCCGTAGTATTTGGAAGCGAAAGAACGGGAAATGCCGGCGTGGAAATCATGGAATGCATAAAACGCAGTCTTTCGTCTTTCAAAGGCGAAGCGGCAGGATACATGCCCTACATCGCCACTGCGCTGAAAACAGAATTATGGCGGGCAGCAGTAAAAGCGGCTCTTGAAGAACGATGTCTCATCCATCTGCCAGACAAAAAACAGCGGATGATAAAACAGTTTCTGCATTTTGCAAAACGTTGTGGAAAGGACATCACAAATCCAAATGTGCAAAAACTGATTGCAAAAGAGTGCTTATGCACTGTTGAAGAAATCGCGGCGTTGGCGCAGTATTATGCCCGCTCGTTTGTGCGGGGCGATACGATTGTCTCGGACGACGGCGAGGAGCGGTCGCTTTGGGATGTCGTACCTGCCAAAGACGCTACGCTAGAAGAAACGGTCATGCTGAAAACAGAATTGGAACGCTGCCTGACTGAAATTGACAAAGCATTTGCGGCGGCACAAGAACGAACAAAACCGTATCTTTCCGCGCTGATAACGCATCGCCTGCTTGTTAAGCTGGAGTCGGCACAGGCAGATATGGACAATGCCATTGCGTTATTGCGGGCGGCATCGTTTGCAAAAACGAAAGAAGCGCAGAAAATCATAGCGGAGTATCAAAAAGGTGGCGCGTTTTGTACACAAGAGGACATTGCCAAACACTTCGACCGTGACAAAACCGACGCAAGCAGGACGCTGAAAAATTTTTGGAAAAAGTGTCAACTTGTATGAAACTCGAATATAATAATTAGGTAAGGAGAAAAACGAAAATGAGCGAAACGAAAGATGAAGCGGAGGCAAAAATTCTTGCCGTTCTACAAAACGCTGGCGAAAAAGTAAATCCGGCAGCGATTTTGAGTAAATTGGGGTGGAAAAAAGACAAGATCACCGAAATATGCAATTTGTTCGGCGTGGAAAAATTTACCGACGTTTTGAAGCAGTTTCCCGAAATAAAACTCGAAAAAGACGAACACAGAACTACGTATGTCGTCCTTGAACAAAATAAAAAAGCACAGGAGAACAAAAATATGGCTGAAACAGAAAAAACATCAGAAAACATACATGACAGAATGGAGCAACTGCTTGCCGCATTGAACAGCGGTCTGTATGAAAAAGAAGAGGCTGTCCGCCTTTCGTTGCTAACGGCGGTTGCCGGAGAAAGCATGTTCCTTTTAGGCGCGCCAGGTTGCGCAAAAAGCATGATTGCCCGCCGCATTGCAAAAGCATTCAAACCAGACGGAAACAATCCTGTCCGCTATTTTGAATATCTGATGAATCAGTTTTCAACGCCAGAAGAAATATTCGGAAACCTTTCAATCAAAGCGTTGTGTGGCGAAGGTGAAAACCACAAAGAAGAACAGCGTCGCCTTACGGAAGGCTTTTTGCCGACTGCGGACATTGCGTTCCTTGATGAGATATGGAAAGCAAGCCCGGCAATTTTGAACTCACTGCTTACTATTATCAATGAGCGCAAATTTCACAACGGAAGCAAGGTGGACGATGTTCCACTCAAGGCGTTGTTCAGCGCGTCAAATGAACTTCCGGCAAAAGACCAAGGACTTGAAGCATTGTACGACCGCTTTATTTTGCGTCTGTGTACGAATTTCATTCAGGGCGAAGACAGTTTCTTTGAAATGTTAGAACAGCCGTCATCAACTGAGTTTGAAATTCCTGATGACCAGAAACAAATTCTTATCTCAAACGACGAACTGAAAGCGTGGAAAACAAAAATTGATGGCGTTTCGCTTTCCGAAGAGGCAAAATCCGTCATCTCCGCAATCCGCAAGGAACTGACTGCAAGAAATGAAAAACTTGACGAGACTGAAAAGAACAGCGGAGAAGCGTTTGAGGTTGGCGACCGCCGCTGGAAAAAGATTGCCCACATTCTCAAAACGTCTGCGTTCCTGAACGACTGCGCAGAAGTTGACCTGATGGACTGTTCGTTGATTGAACACTGCATTTGGAACACCGAAGCACAACAGGAAAAAGCGCGCGAAATCGTAAGCAAATGCATCGAAGAAAACGGCTTGGACTGCGACACCGCCATTGAAGATATAGAAGAACAAATTGAAGAGTTTGCCGCAAAAGTTGAGCAGACATGGCTTGAAAAAGTAGTCACAGAGTATAAAGAAGTAGTTGTTAAGATAAATAATACGGAATGTTATAAATGTATACGCAACAGAACTAAAGAAATTTGGTATGTCAGCGTAAATGAAACTAGTGGTTGGGGCAATCAGCACTCTATATATAATTCGAATAAGCAGTATGAAAGAACAGGCAGCTATTCAAAAAATGGCGATGCAATTTCATGTTACTATGATTTTACGGTAACCAAGACCCCCGCAAAAACAGGTTTGAGGCTAAAAAAGTTTTCCGCCATAGCTCATGAAACAATGCAAAAGAATTTCAACAAGGAACATTACGCACCAATCGTTGATAAAATCAACGCGGAGATTGATTCTTTAAAGCGCAAAAGAGATGAAGATACTGTTCCGTTCAAAGCAAATCTGTTTGCGAATCAAGATTACAACAAAAACATTATGGCAAAACTTGAAGAGGCAAAACAACAACTTGAGGACGCAAAGGTCAACCTTGATAAACAGCGCAATCAATACTTCAATGCCGAACTTTCGGCGGCTTTTTCCGTGGGCGATGTTATCCTTAAAAACGGAATTATGTATTCTGCCAAAGAAATTAAAAACTTGTCAGAAGAAGAAAAAAAGAATGTCGTTGCAGTCGTTTGCATGGTAGGCAACAAGACGTATGCCATCGGAATCACAGAAGAAAAAATGAAATGGGATACATTGCAAGAGTTTTGTGCCCATTACGGCGATAATCTTCCGAAAGACTGTGCTTCCAACTGGATTGTTCCTGACAAAGAACAGCTTGAAGCAATTTGGAAAAACAGGGAAGCCATAAACGAATCGTTGGGCGCAATAGATGAGAAATATGCCCTTACTTCGCAAGAGTATTGGTCATCATCTCTCAATGATGCTGCGGCGTGCTATCTGCTTTTTGACGAGCGAGGACATCAAGACCACACGACAAAAGACCATGAGTATTCAGTCCGTGCAATCCGCGAGTGGAAAAAATAAACGGTGCCTATGAAAAATCAAACATCGTTAGACGCGCTTCTTGCATTGCAGCAGGAATTCCCTAATGGCAAGCCCGAAGTGAGTTCCCTTTCCAAGGAACAAAAGGCATGGCTGCACATAACAATGCAGTCGCTTTCATCCGGCATAAAACAGCCGAACGTATATGCGCAACTGCAAAGAATTCGCAACCGGCTGCTTCATGCGACAGAAGACATACCGGACAAGGAACTGCAAAAAATGGTTTCGTTTGTATTTGAGAATATGACTGAAATAGAGAAATTACTTGAGGAAAAACAGGATTGATTTATGAGCAATAGTAAAAAAAAATCGCGTATACACAGCAGAAAAGCATTAGACGCAATAAATGAAATCAGAGAAGAATATCCCGAAGGAATTTCTGATGTTAAGAACATCGACAAATACAAACGCGCCTGGTTGCAGTCAAAAATCCAGCAAATACGAGAATGCCTGAAAAGCGTTTTGTTTCCTTCAAAACCGAATTGGTGGGAATCGCTACGATTGTCGCGAAACAAAACAGCACATTTGAAAGAAGATTTTAACGATGAAGCGTTTTCTGAATTGTGCGGTGAATTCTTTGCACATACACAGGAAATCGAAAAAGATTTGCAGGACAATATCAAACGCTATAAGCAAATGAATAAGAAAAAGCGGAAGTTTGAACAATTTGCTTCGTCTGCATTCGGCATGGAATCAGAACGTGAGCAACTTGTGGACGCAATGGAAGACGCAATCAATCCTGTTGAGCCGAAAGAACAAAAAATCGATTTTCCGAAAAACACGTATTCCGAACTTGCTAGAGATGTTCTTTCAGAAATCCTTAATCATGAAAATGTGCAGGAATACGCGCATTCCCATGAAGGTTTTTCCGAAAACATTCAGACCGACATTCTAGAATGGCTGAAAAAAACAAACGACAGCCTTGAAAAAGAAAATCCGTTTGCAGATGAAGCCGCGTTCATTGAGCAGCAGAAAAAACGCACTGCGCAGGAAATCGCCATGGATATTTCTGCCGAAAAATCGAAAATCCATTACCATTATAAGCGGTTGCCTTCCGTTAGTGCAACACAGCGTGGAAGCATTGCAGAAAGTTCAATGGATTTTGATTTTTACAAAAATCAATTTTCGGCACAAAAGAAAATCATCAAAAAAACGGATACAGAAGAAGAAACTGGTTGGCAATCCGAAGAAACACTTGAAACACTCCGTAGAAATTTCATTGCCGACATGGAGAAGAATCTTCTTGACCGCAAAAACAAATGGGAACAAGAATGCATTGATGCCGCAAGAAATCAGTTTCTTGAGGAATTGTATAAAAAAATCGCACAATTCCAAAAGTTGGAAAAACTGGTGTCTCCGTTTATCAATGACTTGGGCTATCTGTGGGATTTGTCCAGCCGTCCGTTTGAAACAAGCGGATTTGAAATTTTGGACAGTTTCGCAATCTTGCTTGAAAACGATGAATCCTTGCAGGAACTGGCGGCACTTCTTGGAAAACAAAGTCGAGCGCAGGCAGTTTTTGAAAAAGAACTGCGGGATAAAGTGGTCATTACGCATGAATTCCATCCGAAACCTGCCTACCGCGGACAAGTCATGGGCGTGAAATATTCAAACGATATTGCTTCTGTTCTGCCGGGTGAACTTGCTTTGTTCAAAAACGAAAAGACAAAAAAGCTGTTCATGCTGAAATTCGCGCAAAAGCAACTGCTTTCATACAGATATGAAACCAACGAAGTAGTTGAAAAACAAAAAACGGAACAAGAGGAATTGTCGGTTGAAAAGAAAGAACCGAAAGGTCCGATTATTATTTGCGTCGATACTTCCGGCTCCATGCACGGAACGCCTGAAAATATTGCAAAAACCGTCACGTTTGCTCTGGCAAAAATTGCGATAGAAGAAGAACGCAAATGCTATCTGATTTCTTTTTCGACAGAAATCAAAATGCTGGACATGAGCGACTTTAAGACTGGCAATGCGCTTAAAAAACTCGTGCAGTTTCTGCGGATGTCGTTCCACGGCGGAACGGATGCCGCGCCCGCTTTGAATCACGCGCTCAAACTGCTGAAAAAAAACGATTGGAAAAATGCAGACGTTCTGATGATTTCAGATTTTGTCATGGGAAACTTGTCCGATGACATGATGAAAGCAATCGATTCTGAAAAAGAAAAAGAGACGGAATTCCACAGCCTTGTTATCGGCGAAAGCGGAAACAATGCCGCCATACAATGTTTCAACCACAATTGGCAGTATGATACGAACGATCCCCACGCGGCACGGCATTTGGCAGAACAGTTGCATGAGTTGAAAAAATGATGTTTTATAGAGTCGTATGAAAGCGACCGAACAACGATGAAAGAGTGACAAGATGGGATGACAGTTGAGGATGTCTGCAAAGCGTTCAAAACTTTTTGCGGAAGGAAGATAGCAATAACAAATGATTTCTCTTGTAGCAGCAAGCGAATATTCTGCTCAAACAGGTCTCCTGTCTCAAAACTGTGCAAATGTCAATTAGATCAAAAAGGAATACCCCCTCCCATTATTTTTTTTTTTTCTCTATCATTATAAAGTTGGAGAAACTTTTTTAAGGAGGAGGGGCATATCAATGTGAAAAAACACGCCCCAACACAAAATCCTCGCTAGAAGTCAAAATATCCATTATACTGGACTTATGCGAGGGCTTGAGTTGTTACGAAACGGTGTGAAAATAGCGATAAATGAAGACCTTCGCCGAAACGGACAACTTCTGTAAATCGGTACGACATAGGAACGCAACTATCTGGAAGAAGGAACGATTGGCTTTGTGACAGAACACCAATGACTGGACGAAGAGAACGGATCGAAAAAGAATTCTCCCTGCTTGCACCGTTCTGCAATATATGCTACTATATTTTTGCGTACTTTGAAAATTCTTTCAGGGGGCGCGGCAGTTCGAAGTCCTTCCTGCCTTATCAAAACCAGGTCAATTCTTTTTAAGGCGAGTTGTCGCAGAGGTTTTTATGCCAAATGAATTAACGCTTCTCATTTCACTTGTTGCGTCTTTCGGACTTATGCTTGTGTTTTTCAGGCTTTTTGGTCAGAAAGGGCTTTTTTGTTGGATTCCCATTTGTACTATTCTTGCAAATGTTGAAGTAAATGCCTTGATAAGTGCTTTTGGAATGGAACAGACATTGGGGAACACCCTTTTTGCGTCTAGTTTTCTTGCAACCGATATTTTAAGTGAACGGTATGGCAAGAAGGCTGCTGATAAGGCTGTGTTTACGGGAGTTTTAACGTCTGTTGTGTTCATTTTGTTTTCGCTTCTGTGGCAGTTTTACATTCCGTCTGAAAACGATGTGGCTTTGGGCGAGATAAAAACGCTTTTTGCAAGCACTCCACGAATTTTACTTGCAAGCCTTTGTGCCTATGCCATTTCCGAGCTGTTTGATGTGTGGCTGTATCATGCATTGTGGGATTTCACTGCAAAAAAATCTGGCAGCCGCGACAAATTCCTTTGGGTGCGCAACAACGGTTCGACTTTGGTTTCGCAATTTGTAAATATTGTTGCGTTTAACTTCGGCGCGTTCTTTGGCGTTTATGAGTTGAAGACGCTTTTTAGCATAACGGGTGCATGTTATGTGATTTATATTTTTACTAGTCTCTTGGACACTCCGTTTATGTATCTTGCAAAACGTCTTGCCCCGGAGGATTTGGCAAAAAAATAATAGGTCAAAATTTTTGGGGAGGGGGTAGTTTTCTATAAGATGGGCGGCTTGTTGCTCTGTGAAACAGAGCAACAACCAGGCTTTGCGGGGTTGCGCTATCGCTCCATTCCTACGGAACTGGCTACGCCAGCCCCTCCAATCCTTGCCGCATTAAAATTTGATATAAAATGGGCGACTTGCGAACAAGTAAAAAACTCGTGAAAACAATTCACTGGCGAGTTTTGCATTGCAAAACTGAGTAAGCAGGGTAAAACCCTGCGACTGGAAGTTGAAGGTTTAAAATCAGCAACAAAAATTGAGTTGCTGATTTTAATGCGAGTTTTTTCAAAACTCGCTTATTTACTGCTATTTCTGCTTGAAACTTCGCGCTGCGCGCTTGTTGCGAATGCACTTTGTTGCGAAATAGCATTTTCAGCAACTCCCGAATCTGAAGATTCGCTTGCTTCTGAAAATTAAGGAAGGATAAAAAATGAACAATCGATGTACCTTCCGCCTTTACACAACGTTTCTTGCGTGTTATACTTTCCTATCAATTTATAGAGGAGGAACTTATGAAAAAGTTCACAAAACTGGCAAGTGCCCGCAATAAGTGGGGGGGGGGTATTAGCATTTTCTGCAATTCTTGCTCTCTCCCTAACGTTCGCATCGTGCGCTGATAATAGCGACCCCGATGATGAAAATCCAAGCCCAGCCCTCCCTGCCAATGTGGGAGAAAATCCAATCAAAGAAACAATCAAACTAAAAGAAGGTCCCTATGAATCTTCTTATTTAGAATTAAGGGCTGACAGAACAGCACAGTACATCCACGTCGATGATGATGAAGAAAGCAAAGATAAAAAGACAATAAGATATACATATAAGTACTCTTACAATAACGAAAAAAAAACAGTTACTATGATAGTGGAAAAAGTTTATTATGGAAGTTTCTATATAAAAGAAGAAGGTCAATTGTTAACCTACAGTGAGATATGTTCTAAAATTGATAAAGAGTTTACTGTAGAAAATATAAGGCAATATGAAAAAAAATATTACGAAGAAGAACACAAATGGATTGAAGAGTATTACCCTGGTTGTGATACCTATGAAGAATATGAAGAGGCACTTATTAAAAAGGCTGGATTTGCCTCTTTTGATGCTTATACAGAATATAACAAGCAATATTTAAAAAACGAATATAAAGCGTATTTCAGTGCAAAAATAACTTATGCCTACGAAAGTGAGGGTGGTAAAATGACGTTAACCGAAAAATTTACTGGCGTAAAAAATCTATTTAATTCTGAGTGCGGTTTCTCTGACAAATCAAATTATGCGCGTATAGGCTGTTACAGTGCAAGTATTGATTATTACAATGATAGCAGTGTCACTTACTACTACGGAAACACTGTAGACACTGACAAAAAAACTATCAGTTTTGAATCTAGAGAAGACGGAGAAAAAGTTAATGCAACTTATACCGAAGATATAGAGGCAGAAACAGTAACAATAAAATTCAAAGATAAAGACTATGTCTGCAAGTTCGAAGGGGAAAAATACATCCAAGTGGAATAGAGCGAAGTGCGGGGCAAAAATTGCCCCACACGTTTAAAAGTCTTTCTTCAATTTTTAACAACGAGTTTTGAAAATATAAAGAACATTCGCGAAGGCGCAGTGAAAAAGGAAAAATCGCTCTGATTGTGGTTGCTGCGTTAGCAGCGAGAAAAATCCTTGCCACAATTAGCGCGAAATGCACGAGCGCATGTTTTTGCCTTTTTCACTGCAACTGAAAGAATGTTTTTCTATCTTTTTAAATTTTCTTCAATTTTCATATATCCTAATTTCTCGTGCTGAAGTCCTAGTCAGAGTGGTAGGGAATCGGCATAATCTTTGACAATTCAAAGTAGAAAACAAGGTTTGAATCCATAGAAAATAGAGACGATTTTAAAGCGAAAAATAATATCGTAATTTCTATAATTTTGTGCTCTATTTAATACATATATGGATATCAAAAGAGAGTTTCTATGTGTGGAAAATCAGAAATGCAGTTTTCAATTTTTATTATACATCAACTGGCACAAAGCTGGCATAAAACTCCTGTCGATGTTTTTAAAACAATAGATATGTATTTTAAAGGGTTGTGGGACAAAAAACGAACAATAGAAGAACTTCGGTATTGTAAAATGAATGATCAAATATGAATACAATGAATGAATTAAATAGTATATATCAACAAAATCTAGAAACGAACATTATTGAATATCTTGCAAAAACGCTTAATATTGATTTTCGTGAGGCTATGGATACATACTATACAAGCAAACTTGCAAAGCAAATAGAGGCAGGAGATAATGGAATAGATAATTTAGATTATAAGAATCTGGCAGAAGATTTAATAGAAAATGAAAGCAATTATAAAAAATCTTCGTTTTTGTGTTTTTTAAGAGGAAAGCGAACAAAAATGCGAGCAAGGCTGAACAAACAAAAACTTACAAGCGTGGTTACAGGGCAACTGCGCAACTTGAGCCTGTCAAAGGCAACATTTTTTGCACAACATTATTTTATCGCAAGTCCGTGATTTCGTTGGGCAATAAAATATATCTGCGAGTTTTACTTTGCAAAACAGGTTAATGTGTTATTATATGCCATTTTCCCATTAAATCATCTATTCTTAAACATCTTCACCTAAAAGTCACAAAAAAGTAAAAAATTTTTAAAATTTTCCAAAAACACTTCCGATTCTTCCCCAAAAACTCCTATATATATTATTAGAATGGCACTGAAACAATACTAAAACGTACAGGGGATTATTATGGAAAAACAAACACTGCGCCCGTCTCCCGAC
>JAAVAO010000031.1 GCA_014803985.1 Treponema sp. | reverse complement strand
TGGCGGAAGGTGCATGTTTTTTTCACTTTTTATTCCTCGACTTCCACCACCAGTTTTGCTACCTCGCACGGCTCGGCTTTACGCAAAACTGGCTAGAGGATTATCATTACAGGGAGGCGAAAGCCGGAACCCCGAAAAGGTCGCACGACAAAGCCGTGCTTGATATATAAAAGTGTAAACGCGAAATTTAACCTAATTGCTATTTTTATTTGGTATATTTTTTTATTATGAAACTCAATGACTTTTTAGCGTGGCTTGACACGTATTTGAATTTTGAAAAAAAACAGACGAAGGGAATTTTTTGGCTTGAATCTATGAGGTTTTTGTGTGATAGGCTGGGAAATCCGCAGGACAAAATACAATGCTTTCATATTGCGGGGTCAAAAGGCAAAGGGTCAACTTCCAAAATGATTGCGAGTATACTTGAAAGCGCGGGATACAAATGCGGGCTGTACACATCTCCTCATATAAAAGACTTTAGGGAGCGGATAGGGACGGCAAGCGGTTTTTTTGATGATGATATATATGAAAAGGCCGCAGAAAAAATAGTGGATTGCGTTAATCGTATAAATGCGGATGAATTGCCTGGAGGTCGAGCGTTCACTTGGTTTGAATTGGTGACGGTATACGCTTTTTTGTGTTTTGAAATTGCTGGAGTTGACTATGCCGTGTACGAAGTGGGGCTAGGAGGTCGCCTTGATTCGACAAATATAGTGCGTCCGTTAGTGAGTGTGATTACACAAATTGAGTTGGAGCACACTGAATTTTTGGGGGATACAATTGAAAAAATCGCAGGTGAAAAGGCGGGAATTATAAAAGAGGGAATTCCTGTTGTTATCGGGCATCAAAAATATGATGCAGCATTAGAAAAGTTAGTAGAAAGTGCAAAAAAGTATACAAATCAGTATATAATATCAGACGTTATTATAACTTTTCAAGATGTGAAATTTGAACGCTCCAAAATGAACGTTACTTTTGAAAGCAAATTTTTTTCTCGTCCTCTAAAATGCTCTCTGCGTTTGATTGGAGAGGCGCAAATTTGGAATGCAAAAGCGGCTTTGTGTGCGGTAAAAAGTGCCTTGCCAGAAATCACTGAAAAAGCAATGGAACAGGGGTTTTCTGATGCCTTTTTGAATGCGCGTTTTGAAGTGAGAACGCCGCCTCGCTCATTTCCAAATATACAGTGTCTTGTACTTGATGGGGCGCACACGGTAAACAGCATTTCGCTTGTTATAAAAACTATAGAGGAGTGCTTCCCCCGGCAAGAATTTGATCTGCTTTTTGCTTGTGCAGCAGACAAAGGGGTGAAAGATATAGCACCGCTTTTTTTTGGAAAGTTTTTTTCTGTTACACTTACGCGCCCCGGTGTGGTCCGTCAAAGTGATATTGCTTCTGTGGAGGCGGCTTTTGAAAATGCGGGTATCGACTTTGAGGCGATTGAAGATTGTTCTGAAGCGATAAAAAGCGCGCTAAAAAAAGCAAATGAAGCAGGGCATGCGCTTTTAATTACAGGTTCTTTCTATCTTATAGGATGTGTAACACTGCTTGAGCCGTAGCAGGGGCGAATGTTTCAATCTATTTGTCTCTTGTGAAATTTGCGAGCCCGTTGCAAACAGGTTCGCCTTGAGTTGTTTTGAAAATTTTCGCCGCTTTATTCAGTTTGATTCTATGACTTGCATTGTTCGATGGCGTTCACAAGTGCCGCTACAAGACTGCGTTCCTTTTCGGTCATCCGGGCAATCTTGTCGGCAAGCAAGCGGACTTCGGCGGTGTACGATCGTGCGCACGGACTAATCTCCATTTCGTTTCCAGTCATAAGATATTCCACAGAGACTTCAAGCGCAGCGGCAATTTTCATTGCATTCTCCGCGCTCGGCAACGTTCCGTTCTGCACGAGATAATGGTTCAGAGTGTGCAGGCTAATTCCCGTGCGTGCGGCAAGTTCCTTTGTCTGAATGTCCCTATAGGTAAGTTCGTCTTTCAGATTCTCCTTGAAACCCATATAATTTATAATAATCTTTTTTGATTATCAAAATCACTATCATTGTCAAATATGATTAGATATTGTATAATCAAAATCAAAATTGATTAGTCGTTGGAGAACTAGTCATAAATTATTATGCGAATGCAAAGCGGAAAGGAGTTTTTATGAAAAAGAAATGGATTGTAGTCGCGTTTGCAGCATGCGCAATCGCGCTCACGAGCTGCAATGTCTTCTCAGAGCCGGAATCCATCGCAGTGGAAAGCGTCACGCTTGATACAACGACACTCACACTTGCGCCTAGCGCGACAAGAAAACTGACGGCGATGGTAAAGCCTGACAATGCGGACGACAAAACGGTGGTATGGTCGTCGTCTGATACTGCGGTCGTAATGGTGGACAATGACGGTACGGTTGGAGCAATCAAGACAGGCACTGCGACCATCACTGCAAAGTCGGCTGACAAGACTGCGACATGCACGGTTACTGTGAAATCAGACCTAGTCGCAGTGGAAAGCGTCACGCTTGATACAACGACACTCGCACTCGCGCCTGGCGCGACAAGAAAACTGACGGCAACGGTAAAACCTGACAATGCGGACGACAAAACGGTGGTATGGTCGTCGTCTGATACAGCGGTCGTAATGGTGGACAATGACGGCACGGTTGGAGCAATCAAGACAGGCACTGCGACCATCACTGCAAAGTCGGGTGACAAGACGGCGACTTGCCTTGTTACCGTGAGCGAGACTGCCGTGGTAAATCCAGACTTCCCCATTGCGGTGGATAGCATAACGCTCAGCACAACAACGCTCACGATTGAGCCAGGCAAGATGAGGACGCTGACAGCGACAGTAACGCCGAGCAACGCAGAGGATAAGATCGTAACATGGTCTTCGTCTGACGAAAAGGTTGCAACGGTAAGCGACGATGGTACGGTTACAGCGCATGCGGAAGGTACGGCGACTATCACCGCAAAAGCGGGTGGCAAGGAAGCCACATGCACGATAGCCGTGAAGCCGATACTCATCGCAGTGAAAAGCGTCTCGCTCAACATGACAATACTCACACTAACGAGTGGCGAAACAGGAAAACTGACGGCAACGGTAACGCCGAGCGATGCTGACGATTCGACGGTAGCATGGTCATCATCTAATGCCGATGTCGCGACGGTGGGCAACGATGGTACGGTTACTGCAATCAAGGCGGGCAAGGCTACCATCACAGCACAAGCAGGCGACATTACGGCGGAGTGCGCGGTCAGCGTAAATCCGATACTCGTTGAGAACGTTACGCTCGATGTAACGACGCTAACGCTCGCGCCTGGCATGACAAAAAAATTGGCAGCGACAGTAAAGCCTGACAACGCGGACGACAAGACTGTAACATGGTCATCATCCAATGTTGAAGTCGCCATGGTGAGCAATGACGGCACGATTGGAGCAATCAAGGCTGGCAAAACGAGTATCACCGCACAAGCGGGTGACATTACGGCGGAGTGTGTGGTTACTGTGCACACAGACCACTCCTATAGTGGAGGAAAATGCACGTCGTGCGGAGCGAGACCGTATATGGAGAACGGCACGATAGACGAAGACGGCGTGCTAACGAAATACTCCGGGAAAGATGAGGTGGTGATTATCCCCGATGGGGTTACGAGTATCGGTCGATATGTGTTCGAAGGTTGCACGAACCTTGTGGGCGTTGTGATACCTAATAGCGTTACGAGCATCGAGGAGATGGCATTCTATAAGTGCACGAGTCTCACGAACGTTGTGATACCTAATAGCGTTACGAGCATCGAGGAGATGGCATTCTATAAGTGCACGAGTCTCACGAACGTTGTGATACCCGATAGCGTGACGAGCATCGGGGGTGGTACATTCTATGGGTGCACGAGTCTCACGAACGTTGTGATACCCGATAGCGTGACGAGCATCGGGGGTAGCACATTCTATAGGTGCACGAGTCTCACAAGTGTTGTGATACCTGATAGCGTGACGAGCATCGGGGGTGGTACATTCTATGAGTGCGAGAGTCTCACGAACGTTGTGATACCCGATAGCGTTACGAGCATCGGGGGTAGCACATTCTATGGGTGCACGAGTCTCACAAGTGTTGTGATACCCGATAGCGTTACGAGCATCAAGGAGGGCACATTCTATGGGTGCACGAGTCTCACGAGTGTTGTGATACCTAATAGCGTAACGAGCATCGAAACTAGAGCGTTCACATTGTGTGAGAATCTTACTATCGTGAAGTATGACGGTACGCTCACCGACTGGTGTGGCATCAATTTCGCTTCTGAATCAAATCCGCTGATAGAAGGTGCCGTGCTGTACATAGATGGCAAACCGGTGACGGATGCCTTGATTCCCAAGGGCGTGACGGAAATCAAAGCTTATGCGTTCGCTTGTTACACGAGTCTCACGAGTGTTGTGATACCCGATAGCGTGACGAGTATCGGGCGCGATGCGTTCCATAAGTGCGAGAGTCTCACGAGCGTGACGATCTCCGGCAGCGTTACGAGTATCGGAAAAGACGCATTCTCTTGGTGTAAAGGTCTAAAGAGCGTAACAATCCTAACGGGTGTAAAGTGCATCGATGAAACAGCATTCGCTTGGTGCGAGAGTCTCACGAGCGTGACGATCCCTGGCAGCGTTACGAGTATCGGGATTTCCGCATTCATTTGGTGTAAAGGTCTAAAGAGCGTAACAATTCTAACGGGTGTAAAGTGCATCGATGAAACAGCATTCGCTTGGTGCACGAGTCTCACGAGCGTGACGATCCCCAACAGTGTGACGACTATCAATGTTGGGGCATTCAGAGAATGTAGACTCAATAGTGTGAACTACGATGGCACGAAGACGGAGTGGGATAAAATATCCATAGATGCTGAGTCTGGTCTATCAGGCAAGATTGTAACTGGGAGCGACGGTAGTACTTGGATAGCGGAGTAGCGACACGATGGCACGGCAGTGCGAACCACTGTGCCATCTATGCGATGATTTTACTTGGAAAAGTTTGCGTTGCAAACTTCACTATTATTAACCGTGCGTTCTCATTTCGTTGCGAACGCACACTATAGGAGTAGAATATGAAAAGAATTATGTCCAAATTTATTGAATGCATGATGTTGCTGTTGGCATTGTTTGTAGTGGGGTGCAAGAATAACAGTGATGACGGCGGTAATGGAAGTGGCGACACAGGCGATGCAACGGAAAAACTCAATAGTATTGATACGATTGAAAAACTTAACGCAAATCCTGATTATTTGGACGATGTGGAATCGTTTTACGATGCAGAAAACGACTATTGGCTTTTCAATATGGGAACGATATCCAATGTGCCACTTGAAACTCCGATGTTCTTTTATTACGGCGGCAAGGGCGAAATCAAGCAGACTTTCACGAAGGCATCTACCACTGTTTCAAGCGTTTCATCGACGGTGCAAAGCGTGGTGCAGGATAAGATGTCGTGGGGAGAGAACTTGTCAGTTGAAGCGAGTTTGAGCGCAGGGAAAAAAGCGTCGATTTCAGGCAAACTGTCGGGAAGCATGGAATCCGAGAAAACGACGACAGAAACAAAATCGTATTCCGAGTTCGTCGAGTGGACAAATTCTTTGAAAAAGGAGGTGGCAATAAATTTTGACGAACGCTACAAGGCGGGCTATTATGCATACCTTGTGTCTGCTACCGTAAAAGTCTACGCTGTTCTTATCAGAGACAGGTCTACGGGTGCGGTGAGTGTCGGTACTTATAACGAGCTGATTTCCAAAGAATACAGTTTTGCCTACAACGAATTTGACAATAAGTTATCAGTGGATAAAGAAGAGAAATTTGAATTCAATCCGCCCGATGTGGAAACGCTTCCCACTCCAACGGACTTCGTTTGCAGCGAAGGATATACTGCAATCAAAAACACGCAAGGTTTCAAAGACATCAGTAAAGATCTTAGCGGAAAATATGTGCTTCTCAACGACTTGGATTTTGGCGGTGTGCAGATAACGCCGATTGGTGGTTCGAGCGGCAAGTTTTCAGGTGTCATCGTGGGGAATGGACACACAATCAGCAACTTCTCCGTTTCGGCGGATTATCCGTTTGCTGGGCTTATAGCGCGCAATGCGGGAAAAATCGAAAATGTGCAGATACGCGATGCGACCATTTCGGTAAGTCGTACTGGCGCGGACGCTTTCGCAGGTGTCATTGCTGGAGAAAATACAGGGACAATATCAAAATGTTCTGTGTCGGGCGGTTCGGTGAATGTGTGCGCGGTTGACAGTAACAATACCGAGAACAGCAGCCGTTATGCAGTCGCAGGCGGAATTGCCGGCAAGATTTCTGGTGAAGGAACAATCGATCGTTGTTCTGTCAATGTCGTTTCGTTGCACGGTTTTGTCAAGAAACACGACAAAGCATGGTCTGAAGGTTGGAATGAAGTGGCATTTACGTATGTCGGCGGCGTAGTCGGCGAACAGCTCGGCGGAAACGTTTTGCATAATACGACAACATCGCTTGAAATCGAAGGCGAAGCTGAATATCGCAGTAATGCGCTGGTTACTGCTACAACCCGTTCGAGAATATGTCTTGGCGGAATAATCGGCAGACGGTCTGACAGTGTATTGTCCAACCTCGATGATACAAATACTGCATCGTCTCCATCGTTCAAGCATTCGTTCAATTCATATAATGAGATTAGCGGCGTGAAAAAGATAGAAGAATACTACGCAGAAGAAATCGTTGGTTATGCGGATTGAAGCGAAAAAAAGGCGAATGCAAAACCAATATTTTGTGAACGAGAAATTTAGGCATTTTCCCAATATGCTAGCCAGTTTTGCGTAAAGCCGAGCCATGCGAGGTAGCGAAACTGGGGGCGAATGCAAAACCAGTATTTTGTAAATAAAGAAATTTAGGCATTCGCCAAAATCCTTGGAACTCGCTTTGTGATTGATGTCATAATTTCGTATGGAATTGTTGAAGTCATTTTGGCAAGGTCTGCGGCGTCTGTGAGAGCACCTCCTTCTTTTGGGCCGAAAATTATCGCTGTGTCCCATCGCTTTACATCGTGATTATTTATTCCAATGTCAACCATGCACTGATCCATGCAAATTCTTCCCACCACAGGATACAGTTTTCCGTTTATTGTAACTTTTAGTCCCGGGGAAAGACGGCGCAACAATCCGTCGGCATAGCCAATCGGCAAAACGGCAATGTCTGTTTCAGACGTGGTTTCCCAAGTGCGTCCGTAAGAAATAGATTCTCCAGCCTTAAATCGTCTGATTGCGGCAATTTTTGTTTCAAGTTGCATTGCAGGTCGTAAATTTAAATGAATCCCTTTGCTTTCAAGGTAGTTTTGCGTGATTTCATCAGGATAATAGCCATAAAGGATAATACCAGGTCGAATCATATCAAGTTGCATTTCTGGATTAGCGATTGCTGCTGCAGATGCAGAACAAGAGCATATTCCGGGGTCTATTCCCTCTGATTTTATGGAGTTTAGTGCAGAGGTGAACGCCTTGAATTGTCTTTCTGTGTATTCTTTGTTTTCATCCGAAATGCTGTCTGAAACTGCAAAATGCGTGATTACTCCCATAAGGCTTATGTTGTTAGACGAGTTGATTTTTTTTGCAAGATTTGAGGCTTCCTCTGGGAGACATCCAATTCTTCCCATTCCGGTGTCAATTGCAAGAAAAACTCCATGCTTTTTGTTTTTGCGAAATTTTTTAGACACGTCGTCAAAAGTTGAAATCATTTCTTCGTCAAAAAGAACTGGGATTATATTATGCGCTGCCACTTCAGTAAATTCTTCTGGCGAACATGGACTTAAAAGAATAAAGTTTGCGTTTATTCCATTTTCTTGTAATTCAATTCCCTCTTGAACAGTCGCAATTGCAAGAAATTCCGCACCGCACTCAACAGCAATTTTTGCGGCAATAGAAGCACTGTTTCCATAGCCATCGGCTTTTACTGCGCAACAAAGTTTTGTACTCGGATTTAAAAGTTTTTTTATTTCAAGAATATTGGAGCGTATATTTTCACCATAAATGAGTGCGCGCGTACATCTCATAAAACACCTCGATAGTAGTTTTAGTACCTATTTACAAAGTATAGCATAAGAATAAGGGATTTGACTATAAGGATATTTCTAGAACTGTGCAAATACCATGATTTTTGCAAGTCTATGATCCGACCGAGCATTAACAATAACTTAAAATATAGAATATTATGGTTAGGAATAGGGCGAGCAAAACAATCATTGCAGAGTACAATCCACAGTTTTTTTCATTATCAGTATACATGTGCTGAAATAAAATGCCCGTGAGCCTCGATGCGGATCTCCCACTAGCCAGTTTTGCGATACCTGAGCCTTGCGAGGTAGCAAAACTGGAGGCGAATGCAAAATCAGCATCTTGTAAACAAGAAATTTAAGCATTCGCCACGTCTTTCCTCGTTGGAAGAAAATTTACAACAACTCGCTTATTTGTTGCGCTGAAATGCCCGTGCACTTTGTAATCAGGTCGGCGGAAATCCCATTCTTTAGCATATTCCGCGCGGTTTCTATCTTTCCTGCTGCCATTCCCTCCGCTCTTCCTCTTTTCTCGCCTCGCTTTTCGCCAATTGCAATGCCGTCATCGTGTCGCTCTTTTAACATCATCTCCCATGTCATATATTCATTCCTCCATTTTTGCTTGCCTCGCAGCTCTTTCAGAATCACGTCCAGCCTGCCAGTGAGCTTCGAGGCGGACCTCCCGCTGGAGAAGAACTCCAATAGCCGCTTCCGTTCCTCGTCGGGAATCATGTCGTACCTCTTGAAATTATAGAACACTTTCAGCGTTTTGTCATTCAGTTTTATTCCGGGGTCCTCCTTACACACATTCTCAAACGTGTAGACTGGCAGATTCTTTCCGAACAGGTCGAACGGGCATAGAAACAGCGTGTAGTTCTCCTTCAGCGCGGAGTAGCCCATCCCCCTGTTCAGCGCGTCAACGTCCGCTACGGACTGGTAGTAGCGTGCGCGCATGGGCAGGTCGCCCCTGTTGACCATTTGCAGCTCCACGTCAAAAACTTGCGTTGAGTTTGACACGTACACGTCAAAGCGCACGCCCTTCGCCAGCGCGTCAACCTCCAGTGTCTTTTCGTCCTGCACGCACTCCACGCGGCTGATCTTTATGCCGAGGAGCGTTTCAATCACGCCCCTGCATGCGTCAAGGTCGCTCGTCATCACCTTGTTGAACATGAACGTGTTTGTGATTGGAAGTTTCTCCCACGGAATGATTTTTTCTTCTGTCATTTTTCCTCCCGTATATATATTCGCGCGGGAGGGGTGAAAAACGGCAATGCTTTT
>JAAVAO010000050.1 GCA_014803985.1 Treponema sp. | reverse complement strand
CTGTTAATAAAACTCACGTCGATAGTATAATCCACGAGTTTTGCAACGCAAAACTCGGTAAGCAGGGCAAACTACGCAATTCCTTCGGAATTGCTACCGAGTTTGCGTTGCAAACTCGCAGACAAAACGGGAGGCGAATGCAAGATCGATACTCCGTAGGCAAAAAATTTAGGCTCTTGTCCTAATCCCCTAGCCAGTTTCAGTTCAAACAAACCTACTGCTAATAAAACTTCACGTCGGTAGTATAATCCACGAGTTTTGCAACGCAAACTTGCAGACAAAACTGGCGATGAATGTAAGACCAGTTCTCCGCAGGCAAAAAATTTAGGCGCTTGCCCCAATCCGCTAGGTCAGTTTTGGTAGCGGAGCGTACAAAACTGGAGACGAATGTAAGACCAGTTCTCTGTAGGCAAGAAATTTAGGCGCTTGCCCCAATCCACTAGCCAGTTTTGCGTAAAGCCGAGCGGTGCGAGGTAGCAAAACTGGAGGCGAATGCAAAACCAATTCTTTGTAGACAAGAAATTTAGGCATTCGCCCATTCTCCAACGCCCCAAGTGTTGCAAAAAAAAACGGTAAGCAAGGCAATACCCTGCTCACCGTTTTTTGCAATTACCGAAATGCGTTAATTATTTTTTCAAAATCACGAATGACTTTGCAGCAACTGTAGCCGATAGTGTTGCGCTTTCCGTTGGTGTTCCGCTTGAAACGTCAACTGCCTTTGTGTAGCCAGTTGTTGAAATATCAACCGCTTTGTCTGTTGCGTTGAAGTACACAACAAAGTCGCCTGTCGTGTATTTTGTTACGCCGGTCGAGACAGTCTCAGCCTGCGCGCTCGCATTTTTTCCAAACGCTGCTGAATTTGCCTTGCGCAGCGCGATCAAGCCCTTGTAGGTGTTGTACACGTCGATGTATTTGGTCTTGAATGAGAGGTCAATTTGATTGATTGCATCGCTTGAAGCATAACTGTTCTCATTGCCTTGCTTTGTACGAAGGAATTCTTGACCGCCGTTTATGAACGCTGTACCCTGGCTCAAGAAAATATAGGCGGCAGCAAGTTTGTTTTGTGCTTTCACCGCTTCAAGCCCGCTAGCACCAATTGCCGTAAATAGATCTCCTGAATAGTTGGATTTTTCAAGATAAGAAATGGCAAGCTTATCAAACAGTGTGTAATTGTCGTGGCACTCCACATAGTGAAGAGCGAGACCTAGTTTTTCTGTCTCATTTCGCTTGTTCGATCCAGTTTTTCCGACAAGTCCAGTTACGATTCCAGCATCGCTGAATGTTCCTTGAACCTGTCCTTTTCCAAATCCGCCGAATTCCTTGCCCTTGATTGCATCGCGGAAGTCGTCATCAAATGCTCCTGCTCCCATTCCTATTGTACTAGAAACAGCACCTGTCGCTCCTTTTGAAACTGCCGCCGATCCACCAGTCCATGGCTCGCCGTACACCATAATCTTATTGTCAATCTTGTAGAGCTCATCATAAATATCCTTCATTGTTGACTGCTCGTGGCATCCCATAAGGTCAAAGCGGAATCCATTTATATGGTAATCCTTTACCCAGTGCTTGAGACTTTCAATCACATATTTTTTCACCATTGCATGGTTTGTAGCCACTTCGTTACCACAACCAGAGCCGTTTGAATAACTTCCCTGACTGTCGAAGCGGTAGAAATATTCAGGAACAGTCATATCATAAAGAGAGCCGCTGCCTGTTCCGCTTGTGTGGTTGTATACAACATCCATATTGACCGCTATTCCTGCGTCATGGAATGCCTTTATCATTTCGCGCATTTGCTTGACTGCATCCGACCCATCCTTTGCATTTTCGTATTCTACGTATCGACCTTCAGGCACATTATAGTGGTACGGATTGTATCCCCAGTTGTAGTTTTTGTCAGCGTTTGTTTCCGCATAGTCGAACATCGGGAGAATTTGAACATGGGTTATTCCTAAGTCTTTGAGATGCTTGGCAAAGTCTCCGCTACCGTCCACGCCAAGAGCATCTGCTATGTCCTTAAATTTGCCGGTGGAATCCTTCACAAACGCTCTTGACCAGTCGCGGATATGCATTTCATAAATGACAGCATCCGTATAGTCAGAGCCATTCCACGGATTTGTGTATGTTTCCTCCCATCCAGAAGGCTTTGTTGCTTCATCATCTATCGTTATAATCTGTGAGGCAACTGAATCTCCGCTTGCCACAGTGTGCCAGATGTCGGAAATGTCTTTGTCAATGTCGTTGTTTGTAATTCGGTACTTGTAGTACTTATAGCCTGAAATTGGAACATCGCTTGCAGTCCAAAACCCAAATTTATCCATTTCCATTGGAATCGGATCTGTTGCAGCTTCAGAAAGACTTTCTGCATCCTTGAATAAAAGCAGACTTACATTGCTTGCAATCGGTGCCCATGTTTTGAACGAAGCATTATTTCCATTTAGCGTAAGTCCAAGTTGAACACTTCCCACTGTCTCAAGACTTTCAAGGGCAGGACTTCCAAACCAATTTTCAATTAAAGAACTTGCCACTCCAACGGTTACAATATCTTGATTATCTTCAACATCCTTTACCTTAAGAGTAAATGGAGCACCTTTTGAATACACATTCTTCATGTTGTCAGACAAAGAAAGAGTCTTTTTTTCATTGTTATAACTTGCAATAGAAACAGTTTTTCCATTTTTATCAGTTAACAATATGGTTTGATCTGAAAGTTCCACACCGTTTGCATTGAGTGTTATCTCTTTATTTCCAGTTATATTCGCTCCGCTTGTGCCTATTGGCTCCTTTGAGAAATCGCTTTTCACATATATAGTGCCACTGCCATTCTTAAAATAAATTTCATTATATTTTTTGGGAAAATAAAAAATTACATCGCTATCACCTGTGTATTTTGTATTTCCATCATAACTTTTCACGATAAGACCTACACTGGTAGCAGGATCGTTTAATTTTATGTCAACACAGGTAAAATCACCATTATAGTGATCAAGTGGAATTCCCCCCTTCTTCCAATCCAAACACTTGGAACTCTCCTCTGAGTCAATGTCTTTCCATGCCCAAAGATAAAATCCGTCTGAGTGTCCTTGCATATTTATGCGCAAATAACCATCGGGAACTTCTTTCTGAGCCTCAGGAAGAGGATTAGCCTCATTTCCGCCATTGTCACACCCAAAAAGAATTACCCCTGCAAACAAGCATGTTACAAAGAGCCATTTCTTATTCATAATATTCCTCTAAAAAAGATCTTGAAAATTACTCAATCAATTTTTTTAAATTGATAAACTTCTTATAAAATTCTCTCTGCAAAAATTGGGGCAATGCCAAAACAGTTTTTAATTCTATTTTTGACATTGCCCCTTGCATCTAATTTAAAACACCTGAAGATTGCTTTTCTTTAATATAGTTAGTCAATTCATTTTTTGTCTTGCAATCTTAACTGTTGCATAACTTATGGACTTGTCACGAAACATTGAAAGACTACAAACACAAGGAGTAAAAATATTAACTATTTAGTAACCTTCATAAAAATCTTACCGTTAGCATCAACTTTAGTTATAATCGAATAGGTCACTCCATCTTCTGCAGCAAAGTTGATATTTCCTGTATCTCCTTCTCCATTATTTGCAGCCAGAATTCCAGTTTTTGAATAAAGAGGTGTCCAGTTGGTATCGTTCAAAGTTATTGTTATTGCGGCGTCGTTTCCGCCATAAGATTCACTCCAGTCTGTAACAGGTGCAACTTTGAATCCACTTCCTCCCCATGCATTCATCTTTGCTGAGTCATATTTGAATGTATAAGTGTATTCGGTTGAACTATCCTCATTCTCTTTAACATTCATAATTGGGAAGAAGGAGTTTTTCAATAGACTCCCTTCTACACCTGAGTAATCGCCAACGATGTAAAGTGGTTTCTTGATGGTTTTCGCCTTCCACGTTGAAATGTCATCGGGATCTGCTGAACAATCTACAATAATCATATATGCTACATCTTCTTCAAGTCCAGTTAACTGACAGTTATCGTCTTTGACCTCTGCTGTTAACCACGCCCCATTTACAGCGTCAAAGGTGCTACCATTTTTGAAGAACACTTTGCTCCAGTCACCAGCCTTGCTTGAAAGTTGGAAGTTAAGAGTACCATTTCCTCCACCCCATGCTGTCATATCACTTTTATAAGTGAATGTATATGCGCGATAACCTTTTTCTGTTACATCGGCAAATTGAACAAATTCATTGTCCTTTGCAATATCTCCAACAATGAAAACTTTAGGAGTATCTAGTGTTATAATGATTTCTACTTTGTCATCGCCCTTTGTTGCATTAATCTCTACAACATAAACCTTGTCTTTTATAGCATCATTTATTTGTTTTGAATCAAGTATAACACCATTATAATCGGCAGAAACTTTCAGAACTCCATCGCTAGCGGCTGTAACTCTTGCCTGATAGACATTTGGATCGGTTAATTTTGCTTCATAGATGTCTGAATTATATGCAACCTTAACGACTTTTGGCTCATCGGACTCGTACTTGATGTAGAGTTTTCCGTCAGAATCTTTGAGTGTAACCGTAATCTTTCCACCAGCAGATGTACTAATGTATGATCGACCGTTCTTCTTTTCCGCCTCCATACCTTCCACAAGCTCATACCACGTGTCCGCCTTCATTTCCTCCGAACCATCAATCTCATAGCGAGTTGTCCAACCATCAGGAACGTGAACGGCAAAGTCCACGAGAATTGTGGCCTCTCCCGCTATATTCCATACAACAGGCTTGTAGTATGTTGCGCTTTCAGCTTCGTCAAATTTGTCAACCTCAAGATCCACTATTTCAAGCGATCGTACCCAGCCACGAGTGCCATCTGGTACTGCATCCTTTCTTTCCCATGCTTCTAATTTATATTCAGAAACGAGAGGATCTCTCTTATTTACATCGTGCAAGTCGCCAGAGCAAGACACAAGACTGAAGAGCATAGCAAAAGCGAGTGCACCTATAATTATTTTTTTCATATCGTTATTTCCTCCCCAGAACTAGATGTCCCATCGGATGCCAACACGGATTGACGCGCGGCCATCGTACCAGTCAACGGCATCGATTTTTCCAACGCCCTCTTTCTCCCAAGAGCCCTTGATGTTAGAGCGATCCATGTTCAAGTTGTCCTG
>JAAVAO010000049.1 GCA_014803985.1 Treponema sp. | reverse complement strand
TAAAACCCGTCGTCGTCCGCATCGTTTTTCGCCGAGATTTCAAACGGGATTTTCTGCTCGCGCACGACCGTCTTTGCGAACACCGAAAAGAGCGTGGAAACGGACATTCCCACCGTGTCACAGAATTTTGCAAAATCGTCCTTAGTCTTGTTGTCAAGCCTTACGCTTAATGTAGCCATTTATGTACCTCCCATAAAAAAGTCAAGAAGAAAGTGCCGCGCGAGTTGTGCGGTGCTTTTATCATATCTCATTGCCTCTATTTGTATTTAAAATAGCATCATTTTGCTGGAAAAGCAAGCGTTCTTTTTTCTTTTTTGTCAGCATTTTTTTGCTCCTTATTTTTGTTCGACTTTACGGACGTTTTGTAGTCTTTTGCGCTTCGAAACGAAACTCAAGGTTTGTAAAATCTAACGCCTGCCCGCCAATTTTTATAAGGAAAGAGAAAAGGATTGAAAGGGAAAGAGAAAACCTACGAAAGGAACGCAGAGGGTTGTCGCTTTCCCTTTCCCCCTTTATGAGACGTGGATGGTTCGCATATAGATGAGAGAACGGGGCAGACGAGATGTTTTTACCGTGCTTTTACTTTTCCTGCGATGACAAAGGTTCTTGCAAAATAACGGTTTTAGTAGTATTCTATAAAGTGAGTGGTAATTTGTGCTTTTGAATTGCCCTCGCTATTTTATGGAGGCTGATAAAAATGACTATGTGTTGTTTTTATCATTTTGAGTTTGTTTATGCGTTGCATTCGCAAACTGCAATTTTTGCCCTCCGTGGTTTGCCGTTTGTGCAGTATTTCTTATGGGAGATTTTATTTATGGAAGATGAATCACAGATGCAATTGGTTACATTTCATCTTGGAGACGAATTATATGGCGTTGACATTATGGATGTTAAGGAAATCTTGAAAATTCAAAATATACGTGCAATTCCAAATGCTCCGTATTATATGGTCGGGATTTTAAATCTTCGTGGCGAGATTATTCCTATAATTGATTTGCATAGACGTTTCCATTTGGATGTTGGCAGTGTTCGTCCTGAACTTGATGAGCTTGAAAGTGGCTTTATCATTTTGAATATTAGCGGAACAGAGATTGGAATTATCATTGACAAAATTTCGCGTGTGGTTTCTATCAATAATACTGAAATTCAAGAAGCACCTCAAATGAAAGGGGGGATTGGCTCTGAATATATTATAGGAGTGACGAGAAATAAGGACGATGACTATTTAATTATTCTTGACACTCAAAAACTTTTTGATGCAAAAGAACTTCAGAAATTTATAATAAAATGATACGGACTTACAGCACAACTATCAGACGAAAAGAAATGGATTCTGTGCTTACATGCATGGTTGATGAAAAAATCGGGCCTGGAGATTTAAATGTTCGTTTCATTCAGCAGATAAAGGCGTTCTTTGGTTGTGATGGTGCGATTGCATTGCGTAGTCCTGTGAGTGCCTTAAAACTTGCCCTTCGTGCGTTGGATTTTGAGGCGGGCGGTACTGTTATGATTTCTGCTCTTGCTCCTGCGTGGCATTACGAGGCGTTGAAGGATTTGGGGTATGAAGTGCTTGTCCTTGATGTGGATGAATCTACTGGTCTTGTGAATGCGGAGATTGTGCAGAGAGGGATAAATCATGGCGGAAGACTTTTGTTGCTTCACGAGTCTATGGGCATTTTACCTGATATGGCTTCCCTGATGAGTTTGAACATTCCGATAATTGAGGATATTTCAAAAAGCGCGGGGGCTCTTGTTCCGTCTTATGATGAAAAAGAATCTCCGCTTCCTCCGAAAAAGGCTGGCTCTTTTGGTGTTTATTCAATTCTTTGCCTTGAAGAGCATGATGTGATTACTGCTGGAGGGGGAGCGGTGTTAATGGCACCGGGACGACGAGAATGGATTGTGCTTAAAAAATTTGCCGATGCAATTTCACGAATTGAACTGCTGCCTGATATAAACTGTGCATTGGCTCTTGTGCAGTTAAAGGAATTTCCAAAAAATGAGATTTCCCGAAAGGAAATTTTTTCTCTGTATCAAAGGGCATGTATGAGCGGTAAGCACAAGATGTTTTCAAGGAAAAATAATCCTGGGGAACTTGAAACCGTGCAGACAAATGATGACGCTCATACTGACGGGCGCACTTCTTTGAATCTTGACTACACTTCAACGATGTGCGCTTTTCCGCTTGTGCTTTCCAGTGCGTTTAAGGATGTGAAGCACTATGCAGCGCGAAAGGAAATAGAGGTGTTGCAGGGATATGAGGATTCTGTCATTGCTTTAAAACAAGAGGAGCTGGGAGAAACGTGCATTCGTGCAAATTCTCTTTTTTTGCGGTGCGCTCTTTTTCCTTTGTATCCGCGCCTCACGCATTCTCACATTGAAAAAATTGTAAAGGTGCTTTCCACTCTGCCATAAAACTAGTGATTATGAAAAAATGCCTTGTCATTGTGAATACACATAAAGAAGAGTCTCTTGCTATGGAAAAAGTGATTTCCGCCTATCTTTTTGAGCGCGGAATTGAAACTTCTGCTTTTTATTTTGATGGATTCAGCGAGGAGGGGCAGTTTGAAGGCTATGATTTTGTTATAACGCTTGGGGGCGATGGAACTGTTCTTTTTGCGGCTCGGAATTGTGTAAAAAGCGGAATTCCTGTTTTTCCTGTGAATTTTGGTGAATTTGGATTTATTGCAAGCGTTCAAAAAGAGAACTGGCAAAGCGAAGTTGATGCATTTCTTTCGGGAAGGGCTGAATTTGATGAAAGAAGTATGCTTAACGCCGCATTGATTTCAAAAAAAAATCGTGATTTTTCAGGCATAGGGTTGAATGATGTTGTGATTTCAGCAAAGTCTGTTGCGCGGACAATTTTATTTGATGTTTCTTATAATGACGTTTCACTTGGAACTTTTAAGGCGGACGGAATTATTATAAGCACGGCGACTGGTTCGACTGCATATTCTGCGAGCGCGGGTGGTCCTATTATTGATCCTGATTTGGATGCTCTTGTTTTAACTCCTGTAAATTCGTTTTCTCTTTCTTCTAGACCGTTGGTTTTGAGTCCAAAAGGAGAGATTGGGGTTACAATTCTTTCTTCGCGTGAAAAAAACGCGCTCATTACTATCGACGGGCAGCGTCCGTTTGAATTGGAAATTGGCGATACGGTGAAAATAAGGCGGCTTCAAAAGAAAGTGCGCTTGATTGGTTGCAACACAAAGAAATTTTATGGTGCACTTCGCTCAAAATTGAACTGGTCGGGAGGTCCGCATGCTTGAAGAACTTTCCATAAAGGATTTTGCGATAATTGAATTTGAAAACATTGAATTTTCAAAGGGCTTTACGGTTCTTTCTGGAGAAACGGGAGCGGGAAAGTCTATTTTAATAGGCGCGCTTTCATTTTTGCTTGGCGGAAAGGCGGAGTTGTCTCAAATTAGGGCGGGTTGCCATGAGGCGAATGTTTCTGGAACATTTTTATTGAATGAAACAAAGGATGCAGAGGCGTTTGGGT
This sequence comes from Treponema sp., assembly GCA_014803985.1. Lineage (GTDB taxonomy): Bacteria > Spirochaetota > Spirochaetia > Treponematales > Treponemataceae > Treponema_D. Next base: position 38,228 of record JAAVAO010000049.1, on the reverse strand, counting down.
GGCTTTCGGAACACGGTATTGAAGCGGAAAATGCACGCATTTTAATCCGTCGCTATATTCGCGATACGGGAAAAAGTGCGGCGTGGATTGGTGGAGTGCCTGTTACTCGTGCAGACTTATCTGAATTTTCTTCATTTTTACTCGACATTCACGGGCAGCATGAGCATCAGTCGCTTTTGAAAGTGCCAGAGCATAGAAAATTTCTTGACGCACGTGCAGGGCTTGTTTCTGAAGTGGAGAGTTTTTCGCGACTCTTTGCGTCTTTGGTTGAAAAAAGGCGGCTTTTGGATAAAATGAATTCTTCCGATGCGGAACGACTTCGCACAATCGATATGTATACGTATGCAGTGCAAGAGATTACAGAGGCAAAACTTTTGCCGTGTGAAGATGAAACGCTTGAGGCGGAGGAAAGTCGTCTTGCTTCTTATGAGCGACTTTTTAGTGACATTGAGGAAGTGAAGTCTTCTTTTGACAGCGGAGATGGAGGGGTGATTCCCTTGTTGAAAAAAAGCATGCGAGCAAGTCAAAATGCCTCTTCGCTTGACAAAACGCTTTCTCCGCTTGAATCTCGTTTGGAGTCCGCTTTTTATGAAATATCTGATATTTTTCAGGAATTTGACAGTTACTCTCAAAAGTTGGTTTATGATCCTGAACATCTTTCTGAAGTGCAGGAGCGTCTTTCCCTTATTTATACTTTGAAAAAAAAGTATGCATCGTCTCAAAATGCGCCGCTTTCAGAGGTTTTTGATTATCTTGAAAACGCAAAAGCCGCCCTTGAACGGCTTGGGGCAAATGGAACAAATAAGGAAGCCTTGCAATCTGATATTAAAACGCTTGAGCGGCAGGTGTATGTGGCGGCAAAAAGCATTTCCGAAAAACGAAAGGCATCTGCGACGACTCTTTCACGTGAAGTTGAATCAATTTTGCAAAACCTTGGAATGAAGGGCGCACGATTTTCTGTGAACATTGTTGAAAAGCCGGGAAATGATGTTGAACAAAAATGCGGTCCGTATGGAATGGATACTATTGAATTTTTAATAGGCGCGAATGTTGGCTCTCAATTATTGCCGCTTGCAAAGATTGCATCGGGTGGAGAACTTTCTCGCGTTATGCTTGCCTTAAAAACTATTTTTGCTGAAAACGATCCTGTTGAAACGCTGATTTTTGATGAAATAGACACAGGTATTGGAGGGGAGATAGCAGTGTCTTTGGGGCGGCATTTGAAAAATCTTGCGAAGTCCAAACAGATTTTTTGCATTACGCACCTAGCGAGCATTGCGGTTTTTGCCGATAATCAAATAAGAATAAAAAAGGCTGTGTCTGATGGAAAAACCGCTTCCTCTGTTCGGCAGGTTTCAGGCGAAGAGCGCGTTCAAGAGATTGCAAGAATGCTTTCTGGCGATGTTGAAAGCGTGGAATCTTTGGAACATGCCCGTTCAATGCTTGAAAAAGCCGCCGCCCTTTAGCGATATGACAGCAACCATTTTTTATCAAGGAGTTATGATAAAAGCACCGCACAAATGGCGCGGCACTTTTATCATGACAAGTTTCCGTTGGAAACTTGCATGTCAAATGCCACTTCTCATTTCATTGCGAAGTGGCATAAAAAGTCAAGAAGAAAGTTGCAACTTTCTTCTTGACTTTTTATGGGAGGGATTTTATGGCAAAAATTTCTGATGAAGCAAGAAAGGATTTTGCTGAGGCTGTAAAGCCGTATCAATCAAAGATAGCAGAGTCCTTGAATTTTGAAAAATCTGTTTTAAATGAAATTTCACGGGACAAAAAAAATGCTCCCTATAAAAAGTTGGAGCTTTGTGAGGAAATGATTTATATTTCTTCGCTTTACATGGCGCAAAACAGTCTTGCCCTGAAAATTTTGAGCGTAAGAAACAATGATATTCTCAATGAAGCAAGAAAAATTCTTTACAAATCCATCATCTATCTTGAAGAGTTAGTTACAAATATAATTGACATACCTTATTCTGAACTTGAAAAAAACTACGATGCAATTTTAGATTTCCCTGTTGAAAAACGATACTATCTTGTGAGGAAGATGGGGCTTGCGATAGATCTTTTGGAAAATGCGTTTGGAGATATTTCAAAGTGGAAATGGTCGTTTGTTGAGTTGAAGGGACGATTTGTTGTTTGCGCAAAGAATTTAATTGACATGAGAAAAACGGCGAAAATATACTTTAATCCTGGGGATGCGGACTATGAAGTGGTGGTTTTGTATATTCGTCTATTGATAAAGCAGTTGGAACAGTCTGCCAACAACTATCAAAGCAAGTATGAACTTTCAACTCGCCGGCTGGACGATATGCGAAGCGCCATAAAATTTCTTCTTGCGCGGCACAAACTTGCCCTTGCTTTGAATGATGCAAGCGGCGCGGAGAAAATAAAGAAAAAGGCTATTGTTTGGAAAGAAAAAATGAATGCGGATCAAAAGACTGGTTCAAGCAGGTAGGTTTATGTTAAACAGGGATTTAGCGTTGAATATTTTCGAGGGGTTTTCCATACAGCGATGGACGGACTTGATACATCCGTTTGAAATCGTTGAAATGGACAAGGCCGCTGAAAAAATGGTTTTGGCATATATAATAGGGAAGTGTGAGGAAGACAGGGGGAATTTTGTAGATTGGACGTGGATGATTTATGCCTCCCTTTTTGACTTGTTTAAAAAAATCGCTCTTTGCGATATTAAGGCTACCGTTCAGCAAATTTTAAAGAAAGACTATGCCGCTGAATATGCGCATTTAAATGAGTGGGTTGTGGAGCAATACAAGTCGCTTATAAATGACGATGAACTTTTTTCAATGTTTGCAGAATATGAAAGGCAAAAGGCGGATGAAAGTGCAATTCCTGAAAAATCTCGTCTTGCAAGCAAGATTCTGTCGGCGGCTAAAAAATTTGCCACAATGCGTGAATTGCAAATGCTTATGACTGTGAATGAGCCGGAACGCCTTGAAAAAATAAACAAGGAGCTTTTGGCGGATTTACAGGGCTATCTTGATTTGACAGGACTGCAACTTCTTATGACCCGGCAACGTTCTTATGAATTTCTTCTGAAAATAGAACAGTTGCGTTTTCAAATTAGATGGAATCAAACTCCGCGCGTTCCAAAAACATCTGTGCTTGGGCATTGCTTTTTTGTAGCGATCATTACGCTGCTTTTGTGCAGGTCGTGTGATGTGAAAATGAATGAGCGGCGCATTGTAAACAATTATTTTTCTGCGCTTTTTCACGATTTGCCGGAGGCTGTAACGCGCGATATAATTTCGCCAGTAAAAATGGCGACTTCTGACTTGCCTGCGATTGTAAAGCGCATAGAGGATGAAATAGTTGGCAGGGAGCTTCTTCCCCTTATGGAACCGTGCTTTGCCGATGAGCTGATGTTTTATACCAGCGATGAATTTTCAAACAGGGTAATCGACAAGGACGGAAAAACGCTGAATGTCACTTGGGAAGATCTTAATGAAAAATACAACGATGAACAATTTTTTTCTGTTGACGGACGAATAGTGAGGATTGCAGACCATCTTTCCGCAATTATTGAGGCGGACAGTTCAATAAAACACGGGATTACTTCAGGTCATCTTGAATATGGCAGAAAAAGTATGCTGGAACATTACAAAAAAGGCGAGAAAATCAACGGGATAGATGTGTACGCTCTTTTTCATAGGATCGTTGGCGAGGAAATGCAGTAAGGAAAATTGGAACGCAGCAAAGTCGTCCACAGTAAAATTATATAAAACGATAACACTCACATTTTGACTATTTAAATTGACTTAAATAAAATGTGTTCTTTGCCGATAATTACGGTATGAAAGCGTCAACGGATATTTTTAGGTTTTTAAAATGTGTTTCACTCTGTTTTATAGTTTCAGGTGTCTTTTGTTTTTGTCTGTATGCGGACTCAAGTTATATTGTGAAAAAAGGAGACACTCTCTATTCAATTAGCAAAAAATACGAGATTACAGTGCCAGAACTTCGTGCTGCTAACAATCTTGGTGAAAACGATGTTTTGAAAGCAGGGGTGAAATTGATTATTCCATCTGCCGATATAAGCAATGCAGCGGCTCTTTCTGAAGACAAGGGGGCGAGCGGCAAGAATAATGCACAATCTGAAAAAAAAACTGGCGCGGCACATACAAAAACTTCAGAGTACATTGTGGAAAAGGGCGATACACTCTATGGAATTGCACGAAAAAATAATATCAAGTTGACAGAGCTTTTGGCTTTGAATAACATTGACAATTCAACAACGATAAAAGTTGGTCAAAAGTTGCTCGTTCCTGTAAATACGCCTGGTAAACCTCAAGAAAACGTTTCTCCCAGTTCATCTTCAAAATCTGAAAAGACGGTTGTTGCACAATCTGATTCGCGTGAAGTTTCTCCTGCTCCAAAAGGAAAAGTCATAAATGCAACGGGAGTTACCTGGCCTCTTGAAAATCCAACGGTGCGAAATGTGAATGGAAAAGTGTGGGGCGTTCAACTTACAGGAAAAGACGGCGAGAGTGTGCGTGTAGTTCGTGAGGGAACGGTAATGTATACTGGCGTTTATCGTGGTTTTGGGGAAGTTGTTTTTGTTCAGTCACAGGCAGGTTTGATTTATTCATACACTGGTTTGGGCAGTGTTACGACTAAAAAAGGAGACTATGTTTCTCTCGGCGATGAAATTGGAAAGACTGCACGGAGCGGTGATTCATCGATAAAATTTATGGTCTTTCAAAACGGTATGCCAATCGACCCTTTAAAGGCTCCGAGAGGATAGAAAAGGGGACATTTTCCATTTGTTTTTGTTTGAGCGTTCCAAAATGGCAGCACGAAACCCTTTTGAGCAAGTAAAAACTCGATAGACAGGGTGAAGTTCTGCGACTTGGACGTGTAGAGAGAGAAAGGATGAGGGGATATGCAAAAGATAGATTTAAAGAAACTTTTTGAGGCGGCTTTTTTAGCAAGTGACAATTCGTATGCGCCGTATTCACAGTTTCCCGTTGGAGCGGCTCTCCTTATGGAAAATGGCGATGTGATTACGGGATGCAATGTTGAAAACCGTTCCTATGGTCTTACAAATTGTGCTGAACGAAGCGCGGTTTTTTCTGCCGTTTCTTCAGGTTATAGAACATTCAAGGCGTTGGCAATAGCCGCTCCAAAAGCGGACTATCCAGTAGGCCCATGCGGTGCGTGCCGCCAAGTGCTGACAGAATTTGCCTCTCCCGACACTCCAGTCATTTTTGGCTCTCGTTTTGAAAATGCAGTTATAAAAACACTCGGCGAACTCTACCCATTTGACAGCCTGCACGAGTTGAAAAAATGATGAGCATGGAAAATGAATGTGCGTTTTTTTATATTACTGTTCCAAATGTGGAAAGTTTTTGTTTTATGTTTCCCCAATCCCGATTCAAATGATTTTTGACATCGGCGTAAAGCGAATGGACGACATTGAAATCAATTGGAGTAGTGCTACTCCTTGTGGAAGATTTTCGCAAAACGTAGATTTGATCGATTCTTGAATATGCCGGATCTACAGATTGGTCAACTTCATACGTTTCTGCCACCATGAAAAATTTCGCGTAAGGATTTCCCGACTTGATTTTTTCTGCTGTGGCAATCGAGCCTTCGAGCATCGTTTTGTCGATGTACGTTTTTGCTTCGATAGAAACAATAGGAAGATTTATTTCTTTTGAAATTTGTCCGTTCACGACCAAATTGAGCGAACGATAAATCGCATAATCTTGGTCTTTTTGATTTATTCCGATAATCGGCGAAATTACAAATTGCTTTAAATTCTCGCTTGAAAAATACAAATTGCTGTACGCCTTCACGCCTCCTGCTTTTAAATTTTCCGTTTTTAATTCTTCCTGTTTTTTGCAAATTAAATCCTCGAACAAAATGCACAAAAATTCTTCGAGTATAGTTGACCGTAATTTGCTTTGAGAAGAAAAAATATTTCCAAAATTTCCTCTGTCGAAATCTTCATAATATGCGTTCAAAAATTTGACTTTTTCTGAAATAATTTTTTCTTCGTTTCCATTGTGATTGATTTGCTTGATTTTTTGAATATAATTTTCATATAGTTTTTTCAAGTCATTGGCTTCGTTGGAATTTTTTCCTTTTAATTTTGTGCGAATGTTGCTTGCATGAATGTAATTTTTATTTTCAGATAAAATTTGTTCAAGTTCCATTTTAACCTACCTTTTCACATTGTTGCACAAATAGATTTGGTATTTCGAAAAATTCTTCAAATCTTTTTTTTGCGACATCAAAATAATTTTCATCTTTTTCAAAACCGATGAATTTTCTTCCCAAATTCAAGGCTGCTATTCCTGTTGTTCCACTCCCCATGCAGGGATCTAAAATCACATCTCCTTCATTTGTGTACGTTTTTACAATCCATTCGTATAAAGCGATTGGTTTTTGCGTTGGATGAAGTTTTCCTTCGGATTCGGCGGTAACAAAATATTGGACGCTTCTTGGATAACGCAATCCCGAATCATTTTTTACAAGGACGGCTTTTTCTTGCTTCGCATAAGCCATTGTGTCGCGTACGGCGCAGCCTTTGTTATATGGCTCACCCTGAGTCATCTGCGGATTGTAGGTGCATTGCCTGTCATAAAAAACTACGATATCTTCATGAGCACGCATCGGCTGCTTTTTTGCATTAAGGTAGCCAGTTGCCTTGGACTTTTCCCAAACCATTGTATATTTGAAAGTTTTGTAATTCGTGGAAATTAAATATGCTGTAAAAGGCATTTGCGCGGTAGAAATTGTGGGGGTGTTTTTTTTTCCAATGCGAAATGCTTCTTTCCAAAATTTCTTGTAGTCAATCACTTCATCCCACTTGTTTCTTTTATTCAGCGTGCCGTAAGGAAAATCCGTTATGATTGCATCAATGGATGCGCTTTCTATGTTTGGGAAACCTTCGCTTTCAAACATATCGCAATTCAGTAATTTGACATTTTCGCGTTCAAAAATTTTCATATCAATTATTATCACACCTCATTGCGCACTACTCGTCCAAGTTCAAGAAAGCCCTGTAGCCATTGTAGGCTTGTTTTAAATCTTCCGTTGCGGTGATTTCCCATGGTGCATGCATGCTTAAAACGGCAACCCCTGCATCGATTACATTCATTCCATATTTTGCCGACAGATATGCAATCGTTCCTCCGCCCCCCTGATCAACTTTGCCAAGTTCAGCCATTTGGTACGCAACGCCCGCATTGTCAAAGCAACCGCGAATTTTTGCAATGAATTCGGGATTCGCATCGCTTGCCCCGCTTTTTCCGCGAGAGCCAGTGTATTTATTCAAAACAAGTCCTGCTCCCAGAAAGGAGGCGTTTTCTTTGTCGTAAAGCGAGGCGTTTATCGGGTCGTAAGCGGAGTTTACATCGCTTGAAAGCATATTGCTGTTTGCAAGTGCTCGACGCAATGTCAGTTCGCTGTATTGTTCTCCATCAAGGCGGGCGATAATTTCTGCGAGTGCGTTTTCAAAGAAATTTGAGTCCATTCCCGTTGCTCCAACGCTTCCGATTTCCTCTTTGTCAACGCAGAGACAGCAATTTGTTCTTTTTCCGGCTTTTGAATCAATCATCGCTAAAAATGATGCGAATGCGCATGAACGGTCGTCCTGCCCATAGCCTAAAATCATAGAGCGATCGAATCCCATGTCGCGCGCTTTTCCAGCGGGAACAATTTCAAGTTCCGCAGATTGAAAGTCTGCCTCTGAAATTGTATATTTTTTTGAAAGGATTTCCAAAATTTGTTTTTTACCGCTGTCATTTTCCTCTTCCGCCTTGTCCTTTTTCTTCTTTTTGTCGTTGGCATCTTTTTTCGGTGGAATTTTGCAGCCAATAACTACATCCAAGTCTTCACCCTTAATGAGTTCAGAGCCTGTTTTTTTCATTTGCTCTTGTGCCAAATGGGGAAGAATATCGCTTATGCAAAAAACAGGGTCTTTTTCATCTTCTCCAACAGTGACTTTCACCGTGCTTCCATCCGTTTTGCAAACGACTCCGTGAATTGCAAGGGGGATGGTTACCCATTGGTATTTTTTTATGCCACCATAATAATGCGTGTTCAAGTAGGTGAGAAAGTCCTTTTCATAGAGAGGATTTTGCTTTGCGTCCAGGCGTGGCGAATCGATATGCGCTCCCAGAATATTCAGTCCATTTTCTATTTTTTCGCTGCCGATTTCAAACAGGGCAATTGCTTTTTCCATCTTTTTGATATACACCTTGTCCCCAGCCTTTATTGAAGACAGAGTGAGTGCATTTTTATACCCGCATTGTTCAGCCTTTTCAACAATTTGCTCAACGCATTCTCGCTCAGTTTTTCCATTGTCTAGAAATTTTTTGTAAGATCTGACAATTTCATCCAAAGATTTTTCCATTGCTATAGATTTCTTTTTAGCCATTTTTTTTCACCTCTTGCTATTTACTAATTTAGTATTAAAATTTTCTAGCGAATCATCGTTTTTCATAATGGATCGCTACAACAGTTCTATGCGTTTTCAGTCTTGAAATACTCAAGCAGTTCCTCCGCGTTTTTGACTGTCACTTTCGCGCCGTGTTGTAGCAAAAATTCTCGCCCTCTAAATCCCCATTCCACACCAATGCAATCAATGTTTGCATTTGAAGCCGTTTCCACGTCAACATCAGAATCTCCAATGTAAGCAACCTCGTCTTTTTTGAGCGAAAGGCGAGAAATGATTTCATTCACCGAGTCTGGTGCAGGTTTGTTTGGCACATTCGGGCGAGAGCCGATTTCGTAATCAAAGAGGTTTGGAAACCATTTTTTGCAAAGTTCTTTGACTGCTGCGTCAGGCTTGTTGGATAGAACGGCGGTTTTTATGCCCATTGAGCGAATTGTTTCAATCGCCTTTATAATGCCGCTATACGGTTTTGTGCGTTCGGAACAATGTTCATTATAATGAGGAGTAAACGTTTCGTAAACAGCACGAATTGTTTTTTCATCTGTTCCAGCGGGACAAGCGCGTTCAATCAATAAAAATGTTCCGTTTCCCACAAAAGCGCGAATTTCCTCTCTGGTGCGTTCGGGAAGCCTGTGGACTTTGAGCGCGTAGTTCGTGGAGGTGGCAATGTCCTCCAATGTGTTAAGAATAGTTCCGTCCATGTCAAAAATAAGTAATTTATATTTCATAGAATAAACTCCGATAATAATTGTATAGTTTAAACAACATTAACAGTAAAAAGACATTTTTCTGTCAAATGCTATTGATACAGGAATTTTCCAATTTATGCACGCTTTTGTCAATGGGGGAGGTGCGAGTGCTTTGAATTGATATGCGAGGATACACAAAAATATATAAAAGGAGAGATGAAAAGAATAGATAAAAAGCGGTATAGGGGGGGGGTATGTACTATTTGACAAAACTATCGTGCAATGATATAGTATACAATAATAGATATTTTGATTTCTTGCTTTATTCAATTGTATAAGAAAAATGTGAATGTTTTTTCCTTTTGACTTTGAAATTGTTGAAAAGGCTGTTTGCAAAAAAGTAAGAAGCGGCGGTAAATAAGCGAGTTTTTAAAAAACTCTCATTAAAATCAGTGCGCAGGGTGTGGAGCAATCCTACACACTATTTTAGTTGCTGATTTTTAATGCCATTTTAAACTATGGCATTGTTATTTTGGTTTTGGTGTTTTTATGGCAAAAAATCTTAAGAAAAATAAAAAAGTGAAAGTTCTCTTTCCTTTAGGCGTAAAGTTAGCCTTCATACTTGGTGCTATTGTTCTAGTTTCCTTGGGGGCTGTCACATACTTGAACAGTTACTTTATAGGCGAAGACGTTAAAATTACCGCCGAGGAGAACAATCTTTCTGTTAATACAAGGGCTGCCAGCACTGTAAACGACAAAATCAATGCGATTCGCGGAAATGTATTTCAATTGCTTGATTTAGTGGATGTGGTTTCTGAAGGACGGGATTCGCCTCTTGCATCGCAAGCATCAGATTTTTTCTTTGAGCATAATCCAGACATAGCGTCAATTCATATTGTTTCAAACATTTCAGATCTGTATGAAAGTGTATCTGCTTGGAACATATTGAACGCACAGTTTTTTTCTTCAAATGAAATTGAAGTTGAAAGCGATGAACGTTTTTTGAGGGAGCAGGCGGATGCTATTGAGCGTTCCTGCGGAGGAGAGGTGATTGCCCTCAATGCCAGTCCTTATTTTGCTATTCCGTCTATGGCTTTGCTTTTTCCCTATAATGGCAAAGGACTTCCCCAAACGTGTATAATTACATTCAGTATAGAGTCTATTTCAAATATTTTGGGTACGAATTCCACAAACACGACTTTTATGATAAATGATTCCAATGATCTTTTAAGCCATCCTGAAAACGAGCGTGTTGTTCGTGGCGAGAATATGGGCGGCAATCCTTTGGTTGAGCAAATTCGTTCTGAAAATCAAAACAATAATTCCAGCCGCCAAATTCCGTATTCTGAATTTGATGGCAATGGCATAGAGCAGCGATTTTTTGGCGCATATCAAAAGTTGAATTTCGCAGATATTGTAATGATTACAACAGTTCCTTTGGATGTGATACTTGAAGGTGTGAATATAACTCGTGTCAATAATATCTTGCTTACAATTGTGGTGTTTTGTATTTCGACTATTATAATTTTGTTTTACTCTCGGTTTGGCATTTCAAAGCCTATACGCCGCCTCACCGATGCCGCCTCTGAAATTCAAAACGGAAACTTTGATTCAACTTCTATAGATCTAAATTTAAAGCGCGGAGATGAAATTGGCGTTTTGAACAACAGTATAATGGCGGAGTTCGGATTTCTAAATACGTTTGCACGGTTTACAAATAAAGGCGTTGCAAAGGCAATTGCGCGAAACGAAATAGACTTTGACCCGCATCTGAAGGATATAACGATTTTCTTTAGCGATATTCGTGGATTTACTGCGATTTCAGATGGCTTTAAACAGAAATTTGGAAGCAATTCTCCTCGCGAAATTATCAGTTTTTTAAATGACTATATGAGTCGAATGGTTGAATGCATAACATTGAGCGGCGGCATAGTTGATAAATTTGAAGGCGATGCGATTATGGCGACATGGGGCATTTTGCGGGAGGATTCAATTGATTTTGAAAAGCTTCCGAGAGATGATCCACGTCGTAAAAAACTTGCTCGTGAACATAGAAGGCATGTTATAAACGATGCTCTTAATGCGTGCAAAGGATCTATTGCAATGCGCTATTCTCTTATGAAGTATAATAAAGATGCAATGATTTTTACAAAGCAGCATGAAAATGACGCACAAGCAAAATACAAGCCGTATATCAAAATCGGACGCGGTTTGAACACGGGGCGGGCGACTGCGGGAATTTTAGGTTCTAATGCAAAAATGGAGTATACAGCGATTGGAGATGCCGTAAACTTTGCCAGCCGAACAGAGGCGGCGAACAAGCCGTGTGGAACTGATATGCTTATTACGCAAGACACATATAATTTGCTGAAAAGAGATTATATACGCTGCCCGGAAAATAATTTTACTTTAAAACCTGAAAATGAAGAGGATGAAATTATTGTTGAAATGATTCCGGTTGGATTTGATGTCAAAGGAAAGGGAATGCAGCATTTTTATGGTGTAGTCAATATGCCGAAATTTGATCTTGAAAAATTCTTTAGGCAGGGAGACCCGAATTTTACGGTTGACAAGGCATGTTCCCGGGTTCTAGGACCGAACGGACCGAAAACGCTTAATGAAGTAAGAAAATTGCTAGGAATTCCAATTCCGGACTTTGAAAAGGTGAATTTGAATGAAGAAGAAAACAAAATCCAAGTCCAAAAATAACTTTTCATTTTTATTTGCGCTTTCAATTCTCATTCTCTTTGCGTGTGCAGGCTATGCGCTGTATCTCTTTTACAATAATTTTTTCCGCTCTCTTTCAAAGATGAATGAAGATCCGATCGCAACAATTTCATTTAAATACAAAACTGCGCAACGAAAATTTTCGGGGAAAAATGTATGGGATAGGTTAAGATCTGGTTCTCCCATATATAATGGTGATACAATTCACACCGCAGATCTTTCAGAAGCGACAATTTATTTTTCAGACGGCAATGTTATGGATCTTGCTGAAAACACTATGGCGCAGGTTTTTGTCAATGAAGAGGGGCTTGTTGCGGATTTGACGGGTGGCTCTGCTGTTTTTGATTCGAGCGAGGCGGGAAGTGGAGTTACTATAAATTCGGGAGGAATGAAAGTTCAAGTGGAAGCAGGCTCTTCGTTAAGTGCTGGTGTTTCTGCTGGCGGTGAAAATCAAAATCAAACGGCAAATTTTCAAGTGCTAAAAGGAACGGCAAGTGTTTTCACCAGTTCTTCTGACGGAAAAAATGCTGATGAAGAGGTGTCTGTGCAAAAAATGAGCGCGGGTGAAAATATGAGTGTTTCCTTTGCTGAAGGTGAAACACCTGCAAAAATCACAATTCCACCAATGTCGATTATTTCTCCTGTGCAAAATCAACGGTATTTGTATCATCATAAAGGCAATTATCAAGTGAAATTTGCGTGGAAATTCAGAGATGCAGAGAACGATGAAAATGCGGTGAAAGATGTTCAAGACGTGAAGCACACTATTACGCTTGTGGTTGCCGCTGATAAAAACTTTAAAAAAATAATAGAGCGTTCTGTAATCAAAAATGCAGAGTCTTATACAGTTCCGCTTGCACCGCAAACATATTACTGGAAAATTGATGGTGCAGAAAATTTTTCGCAAACGGGTAAAATTCAAATATCACAGTCTTTAGCACCTTCCCTTGTTTCCCCTGTTCAAGACTATACATATTACTATCGCTCAAAAAATCCGACTGTTCGCTTGATTTGGGATGAAACCCCTTTTTCCACGTCCTATAAACTTGAAGTTGCGAAGGACTCCAGCTTTGAACAACCACTTATTACGCAAACGGGGCAAACGGAATCTTCGGTTATTTCAACGCTTCCAGATGGAAAGTATTTTTGGCGAGTGACTCCATTTTACACAATAAATAAAGTTGGCTACGCCGCTCAAAGTGAAATTGGAAAATTCTCAATTGAAAAGCAGGACAGTGTCATGCCTCCAACATTGTTAAGCCCTGTTGAAATGGGGGTGATGAACGTTGATAAAAACGTGGGGGCAATTTCTTTTTCATGGAAAAACGATCCTGATGTGAACAGTTATGATATTGTGATTAGCGATAACCCAAGCCTTTCTTCTCCTTTGATAAATGCAACTGTTTCCGAAAATTTTTATAAAATTGACACAAAATCCGTCAGCCTTCCAGAAGGAAAAATATACTGGGGTGTGAGAAGTAGAGATTCTGAAGGTGGTGTCTCTCCTTTTTCTCAAGTGCGCATGGTATATACGATCAAAGGAAAACTTGAGCAAAACATACTTGAACCTGTTGATGGCTATCGGGTCAGTGAAATCGCTCTTCCCAAAACGCAATTTACGTGGAAAAAACATTTGACGGATAATTTTGAAAGCGAAATAGAAATTGCCACAGATTCACATTTTACAAACATTGTATCACGTACAAAAGTACAATTTGATGCCACGAGCATGAATATTCCACGTCTTCCAGTTGGGCAGTATTATTGGCACTTAAAAAGCACGGAAACCTTTACAGAAAATAATGCGTCCGATTCTAAAATCGAAAATGCAGTAAATGAACGAAAGGCAAATGTACAGCCGATTGTTCTTGTCACAAGTCCAAAACAATTTTTAGTTGTTGAAAAACTTGCCCCTGTGAAAATCACCGAGCCAAAAGATATGATCACCGTGCATAAGAATGCGCGTGCAGATTTTAAATGGAATAAACTTCAAGGGGCGGATGAATATACCTTTAGCATTCTGTCAAGTGATGGAAAAACTGTTTTAGTTAATAGAACGGTGAAGGAAACGCAAGTCTCTCTTGACTTGTTCTCCGATTTAAAATTTGATGACAAAAAGAACTATACCGTTCAAATTGAAGCGAATGCCGATGCAGTGCCTGGAGTTTCAAGTGAATTGACAGGGGAAGTGGCGAGAAAAACGTTTGGGTTGAAGAAAATATATCCCGTTGAAATAACATATCCTCGTGAGGGGATGCAATTCAATGGAGCGAATGCGGTGTTGTCGCCACCTGTTTTAACATGGTCAAGCACAGAGTCTTTGCGAGAAGCGCAGGTTATTCTGCAAAAAGTTGAAAAAAATCGAACGCAAGAAGTGATGCGCTATCCGTCTAACAGGGAATTCCGTTCTGGTAAAAAAGTTGCTCCCTCTACAGTCATGCTGAATATAGGGCAGGGGCTGCCAGAAGGAACGTATCGAGTTGAAATTTATGCAAAAACCCGTGATGGAGTGGATGTTTCTGCAAATGCAGCAAAGGATGTGAGAACATTTAGCGTGTTGCCAATTCAAAATCTTGTCGCTCCAGCAAATTTACGGGCAACACCCGCCCTTTTTGGAGCGGACTACTTACGCAATGTGAACAATCCCCGTATAGTTACCCTTGAATGGGGAAAGGTTGTTGACGCAACGGAATACCAACTTGAAATTTTCAAAGGGGCGAAAAATCCTCGTGCAAAGAAAATGGTGAGTGCAGTTCTTAAAGAGCCAAAATATTCCATTGATTTTATGAAGTTAAATGACGCAGATAGACTTGCATTTTCAAATGGAACATTTACGTATACGGTAAAGGCGGTCAGAAAGTATGATTCTAATGGAGATGGTCGCCTTGACAAAGTTTTGCAGGAGGGAGAGGTTTCATCCGCTTCTTTCATAACTGATGTGCCTATTCCACGAGCAACAAAAACAAAGGGGGCTGTAAATCCCTATGGTCAATAGTATTCGCAAGTTCCCCCTCATTTTATTTTTTCTTTTGGCGTTGCCAGTTTGTATTTTTGCAAGAAAATCGAATTCTGCAAAACAAGCGGTTGTTACGGAAGACTCCAATGAATTTAACTCAATGGACGAGGAATCTAAAGAAACGAATGAAGTTGAAAAAACGGAGCATGATCAAGTCATTGAGGAAAGTTGGCAAACTCTTGAATGGGAGGCTGGCGATTCGGAATTTGTGCTTTACTATACTGTAGTTATTGAAAAATATAATGCAAAGAAACAATTGTTTGAATGGGCTCTTACAATTCGTGCTAAAAATACTGATACGAGTGTTGAAATTCGTCCGCGCCAAAGTCCAGGTCTCTATAGATACAAGATTGTGGCATATAATTTGATTGGCGCGCCTAGCATGGAGTCTGAATGGATGGAGTTCTCTATTTTTCATGCTCTTTCACCGCGCATAACAAACATTTCAAGTTCTGCAACGGGTTCTTCCACTATTTATCTTAATCAATATAATGATGGCGTTTTTACAGTCGAGGGAAAAAATCTTTTTGCGCCAACTGCCGATGCTGTATTGAATGATTCTGAAGATTCTAATGATTCTAAAGATTCTTCGGACGAAACTGTTGTTACCTCTCAAACTTCTTATGTTCTCACAAATTGTTCAACAGGCGAGCAGTTAATTCCAGAAATTCTAGAGAGCAATAAATCTGGTAGGAAAATAAAAATGCGCTTTGATGTGAATGCGCTGAAAATTGGTGATTATATATTGACTGCAACAGATGCGAGCGGATTAAAAACTGACAGTGGAAAAAATCTGATTGTTGTGAAAAAAAGCGAAGGTTGTAGTTTTGACTTTAGTTTAGGTTATGCAGCGTCTTTTGCTTTGTATGGAGGAACATATCCTGAATATAGTGAATCTAAAATATACCCATATAATGCATACGCAAAAATGAATCTCATATTTTTAAAGCGCAAGGGTGGTCATTTTGGAGTAGGTTTGAATGCTCATACAAATCATGTGAAATTTGAAAATTCTGCGTATACAATAAGGGGAAATACAATAGACGCATATTTAAATGCAATTTATCAATTTCCCCTCTATTTTTCTTCAAAAAATGAAAAAAAACGCGGAAAACTCGCTGCGGCTCTAGAAATTTATGGCGGAGTTGGTGTATTATTATTTAACGACTTTTATTTTACTTTTAAGAATAATGCGAAAAGTTATGAATTTAATAGTTTTGGTATAAGCGTACAGGGGGGAGCGGACATACAGCTTTTCTTGGGAAGGAAATTTTTTCTTGAATTTGGTGCTGATTATATAAATGCCTTTATGCCAGATTCAGCATTTGGCGAAGTAATTCCACGTGTTGGAATGGGGTGGCATCTGTAATATGAAAAAAGTGTTGATTGTTTTAATTTTTGTTTTTTCATTCTTCTCTGTTTCTTGCAATCTTATAGGTGATGGATTTAACGCATCTATGAAAGATTTCTTTGACGAGAATCTTGGAACTGCTCAAATTATTGGTGTTGAATATGATCCTCAAGCAACATACTACACTGGAAACGATGAGTATCTTAATGTTCCATCTGACACTGATTTTTCAATAAAATTATTGTTGCATAATCCGCAGGGCTATAAATTTGAGTTAGAAAAAAACTTGGCTATTAGAATGAAGGATGACGAGGTTAATGCAAGTTTGAACATTTGGGGAGATCCTGATAATCTCATGCCTTTATACGAAATATACAGTGATCCAAAAGATAGGACAAATTCAACTTTGATTTTATGCTTTTCACAATTCTTTTTACAGAAGTGGGAATCAGGGTATGACATATCTCCTATAATAACACTTTCCCATCCCTTAAGCGATGTGTTGTTTGAATCGTATGACAAATTACAGTTAAGATCAAATTCGCCTCCACCTCCTGTTTCTGATATGGACATATCTGCATATTGGAATGAAAATGCTGGCAAAAAAGAACAGTGTTATCAAATTGCATTTACTATGCCTTCACGAGAAGAACTTTTGGGAATACACAAAGACATTTCCAAACTTGAAATTAAAATTGAGGCTGAAGATACTTTTGTTTCTGGCAAGGACTGGAATGTTAAGATTGACACTGATGACGGATCTTTTTATTTTTATGATGATCAAGATGTGAAAGAATTGGAGTGTTTTGAATATGGGGGAGGGGATGAAGATAGATCAGCAAGTTCTGTTAGATATTTTTCTGATGTCGCCATTTCCTCTCGTCCTAAAATTATTTGTTCTATTGCGCTTTACGATCGCAATGGTTTAAACTCTGAAGCGTTTAGCGAAAAAGAATATTCTCCAGAACAAGGCACTGACATACATCCACCATCTTTTGAAATAACGCTGCCTGGTAATGAAATGTATGAATTTAAGATACAAACCGATGTCGAGGTGGGTTCAGAAGAGAAAATAGAGGTAAAATCGGGCGGATCTATTTCTTTTGATGTTGTAACTAAAGATGGAAAACCTGCACCGAATGGAACTTTTGAAATTAGCCTCAGGCAAAATGGCGATGTTGTTTTACCTTTGCCTACTCATGACGATGACGGTAAGACAATACGTATTGATGATGTGATACCGCCTGGCATGTATGAAATATATATGTCCGTGGAAATTGACGGCATAAAACTTGATAAAATGCTGTCTGTTGAAATTGTGAAATAGACTTATTTGCTTTTATTCGATAACTATTGTTCTTGTTGTTAAAATAGAATCAAAACTACGATCGAAATTCAAAAGCGTTACTGAAACATTTTGCTTGTTCGGGATTTTTTTTGACTTGTTGTGTGCAAACTCCATTAGTAGTGCGGTCAAGTCAAAGTTATCAGGATAGTAGTGATCTGGGTAATCTGCAATTTTTCCTTCTTTTACAAAATCCATAACCGCTTTGCAATCTGAATTTCGTTGTTCAATGCCCTTGACTGCAGAAAATGCATATTGTTCATCGATGTAAAATTGAGAATTTTCAGGTTGCAGTAAAAATTCTATGAACTTTATGGCATTCTTTTTGTTTTTGCTTGTTTTTGAGACTGAAAGAATGACATCAAGTCCCGAATTAACGCAATTTTTTTCAACATCATTGCTTCCTGGAAAAGGAATTATGTTTAGTTTTGTTTCAGGACTAAATTTCCTTATGATGGGGAGCGTCCAGTTGCCGTTTATCATCATAGCCGCGTTTCCTCTAGAAAAATGACGGCATCCTTCACTGTATGAAGTTGAAAAAATATCTGTGCTTTGGGTATAATCTAAAATAGTGCTGTATTTTTCTAAAATTTCGCTGCATTCTTTGAAAAATGTCGTTTCCTTTTTATATCTGCGTGAAATAAAATCCGTGCTTGTCAAAATAGATGCGAGATTGTTCCATGCAGGCTTGATAGTCCATGTGTCATTTTCGTCTAAAGTCATTTCAAATGGAGCAATTCCGTTTGATTTAAAAATTTCGCAGGCAGCTATCAGTTCATCCCATGTATTTGGAAATGGAACAGAATATTTTTCAAAAACGTCTGTATTGCAGATGATTCCCGATATGTTTGTTGCGTAAGGAACACCATATATTGATCCTGCCTTGCTTCCACTAACGAGTGAAATTTGGTCGATATAGTTTGGGCTTATGTTTTCAAGAATTTTTTTGTGCGAAAAATCAACGAGCTGTCCGCTTTCGACGAGTGTTGTAAAGGTCGAATTTCCGTCCATTGCAATTATATCCGGCAACATTTTTCGTTCCGCTTTGCTGTGAAGAAAGGTTTTTACATCGCTATTTGTAGAAGTTATAATAACCTTGCATTTGTTTTCCTCGTTAAATTTTTCAGTTAATTCTTTGAACGCTTTTTCTTTATCATTGCTAGCCAAGAAAAATTCAATTGTATTTGTTTTGCCAAAGGAACTGCAACCACAAAAGAGAGCGAGTATAAGCAGTGTAAAAATACATAATTTCAAAACCTTCATAGAATAAATTATAAATAGCGTAATTTCAAAAGTCAATAGTGGAAGGTACATTGGTTTTCCAGTTTTTACTTCTTTACTTCCACTTCCAGTTTTGTGCGCTCCGCTTCCAAAACTGGCTAGGGGATATTGAAGTTGTAGAGAAGATACATTGGTTTTCAGTTTTTACTTCTTGACCTCCAGTCGCAGGGCTTTGCCCTGCTCACGAGTTTTACATTGCAAAACTCGCAGATTTTCCAAACGCTATTGAAAGTCATCCTTGATGGCGTGTTACAAAACTCACGCAAAACTGGCTAGGGCGTTTAATTGCGGAGATACAGAAATATGCAGTGCACATACGATGAGTGGGGAGGGGGATTGTTCTCATAACGCTCGATTAAAAATGTATTTGTACATTTTTTTTGTTTGTGATATAATGATAAATGCTTTTTATTCTGTTCTAATAGAATATATAGAATATTGTGAAAACAGGGTAAAAACAGTTGAAAATAGCGTCTACTGTGTCATTTTTATCATGAGTGAGTTTGATCGTGCGTTGCATTTGCAAACTTACGGATTTTACTAGATTTGGCTCTCCGCTTACGCGGTGTTTTTGGGAGGAATGAATATGAATTCAAATGTTGCTGCATTTTTGTCTCGGCATAATTTTGTGTGTCATGAAGATATTAACACTGTTGCAAGTGCAATTTACAATGATATGAACAGGGGGCTTTCAGGAAAGGAAAGCGATGAGGATATGATTAGCACGTTCTGTCTGCCACCTGAAACGAAAGTCAAAAATAAAACAGTAATTGTAATTGATGCAGGAGGGACAAACTTCCGATCTTGCCTTGTAACTTTTGATGCTGATGGAAACGCTGCAATTTCAGAAATGGAAAAAACAAAGATGCCTGGCGTGGAAAAAGAGCTTTCTAAAAAAGAATTTTTTGCTCAATTTGCAGAAAATCTTGATCATCTAAAAAATAAGGCCGATTGCATAGGATTTTGCTTTTCGTATCCGATGAAAATTACAGAGGATGGAGATGGAATCCTTCTGGGATTTTCAAAGGAAGT
Organism: Treponema sp.; assembly: GCA_014803985.1. Classification (GTDB taxonomy): domain Bacteria; phylum Spirochaetota; class Spirochaetia; order Treponematales; family Treponemataceae; genus Treponema_D. Next base: position 18,356 of record JAAVAO010000049.1, on the reverse strand, counting down.
TAAAGCACCGGAAGTCGTTGGTTCAAAAGTCGGTGAATGCTTGAAACAAGAGCTTTTGTCTAGAGGATGGGCTAAAATCGATAAAATTATGCTTTTAAATGATACAGTGGCGGCTCTTTTGGCAGGGCACGTAATTGCTCCGAGCGGTAAAAACTATTCGTCATATATCGGGCTTATTTTAGGAACAGGTTTGAATGCCGCTTATATTCAGCCTGAAAACGAATTTGTCAAGAAACAAATTGTGGTGTGCGAGTCTGGAAAAACACGCGCTGTCACTCGAAGTGATTTTGATATTGAATTTGCTAAAACAACGGTAAATCCTGAAGCCTTTTATATGGAAAAATCGTGTAGCGGAGCGTATTTAGGACCTGTTGCAAAAATTATAATCCAAACAGCGGCAAAGGAAGGGCTTTTTTCTAAAAAAACAGGGGATGAACTGGCGAAAATTCAGTCGCTTTCGTTAATTGATATGGATCAGTACCTTCACAAGCCAAAGGATGCTTCCTCTGTATTAGGAAAAATAATTGCTGAAAATGCCTCTGGTGAGGATGGCGAAATTCTTTTTGAACTTTTGGATGCTTTGGTGGAGCGTTCTGCTCGTCGTGCAGCGGCTATTCTTGTTGCTTGTTCAATGCAAAGTGGGGAAGGTAAAAATGCTTCATCTCCTATTTGCATTTTGTGCAATGGCACGACATTTCACAAAACCTATAAAATTCGCGCACGAGTTATGGGCTATCTTGAGGAACTGCTGACCGTTCAACGCTCTCTGTATTGGGAGGTTGTGTGGCAGGACAATGACATAACATTGGGAACGGCAATTGCTGGTCTTATTTAAAGTTTTTGAGGTTTTGCAGTGAAATCATTGGGAAAATCAATCGTTCTTATAATGCTGATTATAATTATGGCTTTGGGTGGACTGCTTTGGTTTGATTATCTTGGGGTTGTCCATATCAAGTCTATTTTTACGCCTGTCTATCGCATTTTTGGAAGAACTCCTCCTACTTCCACTGTTGTCACTTCAACTCGTCCTCTTGTTGCTGATATTGATACGGAGCGTCTTGAAAGGCAACGAGAATCTCTTGATTTGCTTCGAGAAGAGCTTGATAGGCGGGAGGATGAAATCAGTCAAAAGGAAAAGTTGAATGAGCAAATTGCAACGGAACTTTCCAGTCGGGAAAAATCTCTTGAAGAGAGGGAAAAAACATTTAACCTAGCGCAAAAACAGTACGATGATAAAAATGTAAACATTGAGCAAATTGCCTTGAATTTAAACGGTATGCAACCTGCGGCTGCGGTGAATATTCTTGTTGCGATGGACGATCAAACTGTAATTGATGTGTTTCGCAAGGTTGAGGAAATTGCGCGTCGTAACGGTACTTCTTCTATGGGTTCGTACTGGCTTTCGCTTATGCCTTCTGAGAGGGCGGCGGAAATACAGCGAAAAATGCTGAGCAAGCCTGAAAGCCTTCAATAAACCTGTTTGATTTTTCGGCGGCTGCCCAAAGCGTCTTTAAGATGCGCGTTTACATTGGAGGAGCTGCCGATGCAGACAGTCGCTATATTGCAAAAAGCGGATTTTTCTCATAATCAACCTGTTTTGTCTTTTGGAGCGTCCATTTCGGGATTTGACGGCAAGTCGAATTCTTTTGGTGATGCTTCGTTTATTCAAAAAAACAATGAGAAAGAATCGTTTGAATCAATGATTCAAAAAGCGTCTCTTGAAAAAAGCGCACAGGAAGAAAAACGAACTTCAGAGAGAGAGCCTGTTCGTTCCAGTGAAAATTTCACCGATGAAACGAAAGCGGAGAAAAAAAACGCTGAAATTCCATTTGAAAAAACAGATGCAGTGGCAGAAAAAGATGAAACAGCCGCTGAGGTAGAGGAAGCGAACGTACAATTTGCTAAAAAGAATTCTTATTCAAAAACAGATGACTTGAAAAAAAATACAAGTTCAAAAGATTCTGCAAAAGTCAAAAATACAAACACAGATGAACGTTCTCTTTCTGAAAATGTCGAAGCAATGCATTCTATTTCAGAGACAAAGCGTCTTTCCGACTCTTCAAAAGGTCAAAAGAATTTTGAAAAAAGAGACGCAGATGATGAAAATGAATTTTTAGAGAAAATTATGATCTCTGATGAAGAATATGCGTTGCTTGCTATGGAAAGTGCATCGAGCCTTACTCCAGTTTTGAAAGAAGAGGGGATTTTATCTGATAAAAATGTTGCTGATTTCGATTATGTGCTGTCAAATGAAGATTTTTCTATAAATGAGAGTGGCGAAATAGATGAAAATGCACGCATAAAGAGCCGTTTTTATTTGGACAGCGAGAAGAAAATTCTCGTTTCGGATTACAGAACTGAAAATTCGACTGAAAAGACTGGCGAAACAAATGCGAAATCAGATTCCTTGCGCTTTGGCGATGTGACGGTGACAGGCGACAATACTGCGCAAATAACAGTTGACCTTAACGCAATGGAAAAGGCTGGTTCAAACATTCTTTCGAGTGACAGTCAAACTGCGGCGGCAAATGGTTCTGACTTTCAAGCAATGCTTACAAATCAAATTCAAAAAAATGCATCGGAATTCGTCCGCGCAGGAAATATTGTTTTGCGTGACAATGACTCAGGTCAAATAAAACTTGTTTTGCATCCTGAAAATCTTGGCAATGTGAAAATTGACTTGCAAATTTCAGACAAAAATATTACAGGCCGCATTTTGGTCGCTTCATCTCAAGCGTACAATGCATTTAAAGAGAGCGCGGAAAGTCTTCGGAATGCGTTTGTTTCAAGCGGATTTGAAAGTGCGTCTTTTGACTTGAACTACTCGGGGCAGGGTGCTGAACAAAACAATGGCGGGCAAAATCGAGACAACAACACGCAGTATGTAATTTCACGTACGTATGGGGAGTACGCTTCTTCTGTTGGCTTTGATGATTTTGATGAAAGAGTGGATTTTGATGCAATTTCTTCAAAAAATGCTGTAAACATCGTTGCATAAAAAACCGATTATAAATTAAGGTTGCCTCTAAAAACTTCAATTTTTAGAGGTAACTTTGAAAATGCGATGTTATAAGTCGCGCTACTGAGAAAACCGCTTGTAGGAGGCGTAACGATATGGAAACAAATGTGTTGAATACTTCTATGACGAGCAGCGAGAGATTTGCTGTTGAAAATGAAGTTAACAACTTTAACAAGAAAAACACAGTTAATGGACGTACGGCATCACAGTCGCTTGGTAAGGATGATTTTTTAAAGCTTTTGATCACCCAGCTTTCCAATCAGGACCCTACAAATCCTATGGAGGATACAGAATTTATTTCGCAGATGGCGCAGTTTAGTTCTCTTGAACAGATTACAAATATGAATGAGTCATTCTCGAAGATGGCGGCAATGATAAACTCAAGTCAAGGAATGAATCTTCTTGGAAGAACGGTTGATATGGATATTGGCGACGCTACAACACAAGGAGTGGTGGAAGCGGCCACTATGGGTGAAAAACCTCAGGTTATGGTAAACGGAATGTACTACGATCTGGAAAGAATTAAAAACATTTACAACTAATAAAAAAGAGGGTACAAATTATGATGAGATCACTTTATTCCGGCGTTTCTGGATTGCAAAACCACCAAACACGAATGGATGTCATTGGCAATAACATATCTAATGTGAATACAACGGGTTTTAAACGTGGACGCGTAAATTTTCAAGATATGATTAGCCAGCAGCTTGCGGGGGCGGCAAAGCCTACTGACGAATTAGGTGGCGTGAACCCAAAAGACATTGGACTTGGAATGACAATATCCACGATAGAACAGGTTTTTACGCAAGGAAACTTGCAAACAACTGGCGTTTCAACGGACGTTGCAATTCAGGGAAACGGATTTTTTATCGTGAAAAACGGAGATGAAAGTTTTTACACTCGAAATGGTGTGTTCGGTCTTGACAGGGACGGCACTTTGGTAAATCCTGCAAACGGTATGCGAGTGCAAGGATGGATGGCGCGCGATTTTAATGGAGAGCAGGTTGTTCAAACTGCGGCAACTCCAACAGATCTGGTGATTCCTGTTGGGTCAAAAGATCCTGCACACGCTACTGAAAACGTTCTTTTTGCCTGCAACCTTAATAAAAACACTCCTGAGATTTTAGAAGGAGCGAGCGCGGCGGATATTGCAAAGGGTACTTGGGCTACAGAACAAAAGATTTATGATAGCTTTGGAAACGAGCATTTGCTTTCAGTTTCTTTCCAGCGAGTGGCAGGAAATCCAAATGCTTGGGAAGCGACTGTTAATGTGGATGCGGACAACGCTGATTTTACACAAACAAGAATTGGACTTGACGCAAATGATGGAGCGGGCAATACGTTTATCGTTGAATTTGATAATATGGGACGACTTGCAAGCGTTACTGACAGCATGGGCGTTCCTTCTGCAACGGAGGGGGAGATTGTGCTGTCTGCCAGTTACACTGTTCCTGAAGCAGAAGCAGATGAAGACGGAAATCCAATGAGACATTCATTCAACATCAATTTGGGAACGATTGGCAGTATGAGAAACACAATCACTCAGTCTGCGTCTAAATCTTCTACAAAGGCATATAGTCAGGATGGATATACTTTAGGGTATCTTGACAACTTCAAGATTGATTCAAGTGGCACTATTACTGGAGTTTATTCAAACGGAACAAATCGCGTTATTGGACAGATTGCCCTTGCAACTTTTGCGAATGACCGGGGTCTTGAAAAGGCGGGCGATAACACATATATTGAAACAAACAACTCTGGTCAAGCAAGTATTGGCGAATCGGGAGTGGCAGGAAAAGGAAGCCTTCTTTCTGGCGCGCTTGAAATGAGCAATGTTGACTTGAGCGAGCAAATGACTGATATGATTGTGACACAAAGAGGATTCCAGTCAAATGCAAAGACAATCCAAACCGCCGACACATTGTTGGAAACGGTTTTAGGACTGAAGCGATAAAAGAGTGTAATTGCCTTTAATTAAGTAGATAATTCCTTATTTTCAGCAACAAGCGAATTGTCAAATTTTAAACCTTGCCGCCTTGAACGATAGTTAGTTCAAGGCGTTTTTTTTTGTATGCCTTGTCTTTTATTAAGTTGTAGATAAAAAATTATAAAAAATGCAAAAATAGCAGACAGGTTCTTGACACAATTTATTTAATCGTATATTATACAAAAACAACGCCGCTGTAGCTCAGTTGGTAGAGCAGTAGACTGAAAATCTACGTGTGGTTGGTTCGATTCCAACCGGTGGCAAAGTGTGATGAAAATGGGGTGTGTACGTTGGACTATGTTCACTGTATGCACCCCGTTTTTATTGCAAGTTCAACAATGAATGTCTAACCTTTTCTGAAATCGCTTTGCAAACTCATCTGTTCGGTGTCATTTTTTTCCCTTGTTGAAAATCAAGAGAAAATGACAACTCTCTAGCCAGTTTTGCGATGCCTGAGCCGTGCGAGTTAGCAAAACTGGAGACGAATGCAAAATGAGCATATTGTGACCAAGTGATTCAGGCATTCGACAGTCCTATTAAAACCCACTAGCCAGTTTTGCGATGCCTAAGCCGTGCGAGTTAGCAAAACTGGAGACGAATGCAAAATCAGTACACTGTGACCAAAGAATTTAGGCATTCGTCATTCCGCCACCCCATTGCTTTTTTCTCAGTCTTGCTTTATAATAAGTAGTATGAAGTGGTTGGTTATCACATCGGACGAAGACAAGGAAGCCAATTTGCTGAAATCAATTGACAAGATTTTTTCAAATAGTGCGATTTATTTTTTCAACCCTAATTCTTTTGATTGCTCAATGGCGTTGGAGATTATGCCTTCAATAGATTGTTGTGCTATACTTGAGAAAGTGGAGACTTCATTTATTTTATTTGCTTTGGGCTGGCTTGTCGGAAGAAACATTCAAACTTTTTCTTTGCAGGAGAAACCATATTCATTGGCTTGTGCATCTGATAGTTTTCATACTTTTGCTGATTCTGCTTCTCTTAATTCATATTTAATTAAAAATAGACTCGAAATTATTTGTAATGTGAACAAACGGAAGTCCTGTTTATATCTTTTTAAAAAAGGAATGCCACTGACGGTTGCTGGGTTTGTGCATTATATTGAAAAAGAGAATATTGATATTTTAAATAGATATATGTATGCTGGATTGAGCCTTAATTCTCGTGATGAGGACGGAACTCCGCTTTTGAACATTGCTTGTAGAAACCGCAGTTTTGCTGTTGTGGAATGGTTTTTAAAAAATGGAGCGGATATTGATCCTGTTTCTGAGGACAGGGGCTATACACCTCTTATGGACGCGGTTTGGAAGGGTGACTTAAAAATTTCATCGCTTTTAATACAAAAAGGAGCAGATGTTAATAGAATGAACAAGGAGGGGCAGACGATGATTATTCTTGCAGTTGGAGCGAATCGAGTTGATATGTGCAAACTTCTTGTTGAGAATGGTGCGGATGTGGATGTTGTAGATGCGATGGGAATGAGTGCCTATGGATATGCACGTCTGTTTAAAAAACACAATATCCTTGAAGTTCTTGAAAAATACCATAAATCATAATACAATTTTCATTATGTCAAAAAAAAATGAAATAAACATTGCGTTTGCAGGTGGAGGAACTGGCGGACATATTTATCCGGGTCTTGCTGTTGCCGATTCACTACGTGTTTTATGCGAAAAAAACGGTCGTTCTGTGCATATATTTTGGATTGGAAATGCATCTGATCTTGATAAAACTATCGTTGAAAAGAGTGTCGGTGAAAATGGTGTAAAATCTGCTGATGCATTTTATGGAATTCCATCTGGAAAACTTCGACGTTATTTTTCATTTAAAAATTTTCTTGATATTTTTAAAATTATAGCGGGCGTTTGTGCATCGTTTTTTATTCTTTTAAAGGAAAAGCCTTCATTGCTTTTTTCTAAAGGTGGCTTTGTAAGCGTTCCACCATGCTTTGCCGCCCGCCTTTTACGAATCCCTGTTTTTACGCACGAATGTGATTTTACACCGGGGCTTGCGACTAAAATTAATTCAAAATCGGCAAAAAAAGTTTTTGTTTCATATAAGGAAACTGCAAAATTCCTTTCCCCAAAACTGCATATTGAATTTACGGGGAATCCTGTTCGTCCCGCTTTTTATTCCGCTCGTGCTGATCGAGGACGTGCGTTTCTTTCCGTTGAAAATACAGGGGAGGGGAAGGATGCAAGAAAACCGATTTTGCTTGTTCTTGGAGGAAGTCTTGGAGCGCGACAAATCAATGAGCTTGTGAGGGAAAATCTTTCCTGGCTTTGCAGAAATTTTATTGTTATTCATCAGACAGGGGAGAAAAATGCAGATGACAATGCTTATTATGGAGATGACGCTGAAATCCTTGCACATTACAAACCGTTTCCTTTTATTTATACTGAAATGCCGGATGTGATTGCGGCGGCGGATGTTGTGCTTTCACGGGCAGGTGCGAATTCCTTGTGGGAGTGCGCAACGCTTTCAAAGCCGCTTGTGTTGATTCCTTTGTGTGGTGCTGGAACGCGTGGCGACCAAGAGGATAACGCAGAGTATTTTAAAAATGCAAATGCGGCTTTTGTTCTTGCACGAGAAAACGCCACAGGTGAAAAACTTATAGAGTGTTTGAAAACTTTGCTTGATGAACAGGTTCGGTTGCGGCTTTCAAAAAACATCGCCGCTCTTTGCGGATCTGTTCGTCCTGCGGAAAAAATTGCGAATGTGATTTATGAGGAGGTATCAAAATAGATGGTATTTGCACCGGTAGATATTTGTTTTTTAATTTTAATACTTGTTTTTGCAGTTCTCGCGCTGTTAAAAGGGTTTATCAAGGAAATTTTTGGCAAGGTTTCAGTCATAGGAGGACTTGCTTGTTCAATTGTGTTTTCGCCACGACTTACTCCGTATGTGGAAGACGCAATACATAACAAAATAGTTGCTGTCATCCTGTCATTTTTATTAGTCTTTGTGGCTGTCTTTCTGATGATTTGCATTGTGCAGCGTATTTTTGAAAAAATTTTTTCGGGTGAAATTATGCGCGGGCTTGACAGAGTTCTTGGGTTTTTGCTTGGTGCTGCGGAGGGGGTTGTTATTATTCTCTTTTTGATGGTGATAGTGACAATTCAGCCGTGGTTTGACACAAAATCTATTATAGATGGAAGCCTGTTTTTTAGTATGTTTTCATCGTTTATCGATTCTTCCGCTCAGTACATTAAAGGAATGGCCAATGTATGACAACTTGCTTTATCAAAATGCCACGAAACTGTTAAAAGAGGATATTTTACATAATCAATTTCCTCAAAGTGTTTTGTTTTCAGGGCCTCAAGGCAGCGGAAAATTAACTGCTGCTTTGGAAACTGCGCGAATTCTTTCTTGTAAAGGAAATCCTCGTGGAAAATGGCAATGTGACTGTTCATCTTGCGTACAGCAAAAATCCCTTTTGAGTCAAAATGTGATTCTTTCAGGCTCTCGCGATTGCAGTATGGAAATTGCCGCCGCTTCTTATGCATTTTTGCGTGCTGTATCAAATAAAACTGCATATTTGGCTGCATCGCGATACTTTTTTTTAAGGAGTGTACGAAAATTAACCCTCCGTTTTAATCAAATTCTATGGGAAGATAGCGATAAATATAACAAAATTGGAGCGTTGGCAGGGGATATTGAGGAGGCTCTTGAAACGCTTGATTTTCCTCATGAGCTGCCAAATGAGATGAGCAACATTGAAAAGTCTTGCAAGCAGATTTTGGATTTGTGCAAAAAACTTGAGGATGGTTTTCTCTACGATTCAATTCCGATAAGTCAAGTGAGAAATATGAGTTCATGGGCGCATTTGAAAAGCGTTGGAGGCTGCAAGACGATTATTATTGAAAACGCAGATAGAATGCTGGAGAATGTGCGCAATGCGCTTTTAAAAATCCTTGAGGAGCCGCCGGAAGACACATTTTTTATTTTGACGACAGCGCGGCGGAATGCAATTATGCCTACGATTCTAAGTCGCGTGCGCACATATTCTTTTAATAATCGCACGTTGGAAGAGCAATATGAAGTTATTGACCGGGTTTTTCACCGTTCGGATTTTAAGGGGTCTATAAACGAGTATCTTTTGTCGTTCTTGCCGGTGAGTCCTGACTCTTTGAGGCAAAGTGCGCACACGTTTTTTGAAACTTTGAGGGCGCACAAAATTCCAGAGATACCGTCGCTTATAAAGGAGTGCGGGAATTTTGATCCACGAATTATGTTTAAACTATTTTTAGTTGGTATTATTGACGCTCAAAAAAGTCTTCTTTTAACTTCGCAAGGAACGTTTGCTTCTGGAGAAATTGTGGCGGCGATAAAAGACTGCTGGAATAATGTAACTGTCTATAATCAAGGAATACAGGCTGCGCTTGAAAGTCTTGTGCGCGAGTTTATACGAATCTTAAGAACAATAGGAGTGAAGTGATAGATGCGAGAACATGTGAACCGCATTTCGCAAAGACTGCAAAAACTTTCTCCCGATCAAGTGAAGAATATTTTTAAGTCCGTTGTGACTGAAAATGAAATGCTGGATTCTATCTTGGAGAGCCTTTCCACTGGATTGATTGTTGTGAATATGCAGTGGAAAATTCTAAAGATCAATAAGATAGCAGAACGGTATCTCACTTTTGGCTATCATTCTGACGAGCAAAAGAGAGACAGTGCGTTTCTTTGGGAAATTTTTGCAGAGCCTGAAATAGCCGAATTTTTGAAAACATGCGCTAAAGAGAAGCGATCAAACACAAGCGAGGAATTTACAATTTCAGATGCGAATGGGTCTACACGATTTTTAACGGTTTCAATATTTTCTTTTGTCCATGAGGGGCAAATGCGTGGAAACATTGTTAAAATTTATGATACGACTGAAAATAAAAAGGCGGAAATTCGACTTCGGAGAATGGAAAGTATGGCAAGCCTTACAAATCTTGCCGCAGGAATGGCGCATGAAATAAAAAATCCGCTTGGTGCAATATCCATTCATATCCAGTTGATTCAAAAAGCAGTGGCGAAACAGCGAGAAAAGGGCGGAATGCTTCCTGAAAAAAAATTCCTTGAAGACCATCTTGACGTTGTGAATGAGGAAATTGAGGATTTAAACAGGCTTGTTATGGACTTTCTATTTGCTGTTCGTCCTGTTAATGCCGATTTGCGCCTTGTCAATCCTTTAAAAATCCTTGAAAATATTGTTGTCTTTTTTAAACCAGAGATAAATCGTTTTTCTATTTCCCTTGATTTTGATGGGCTGCAAAATTGTCCAAAACTTTTGATCGATGAAAAGCTTTTCCGCGAGGCGATTGTCAATTTGCTTCAAAATTCATTGGCGGCGATAAAGGAACGCTATCCTGAATGCAGTGAGGAGTCTTCAAACCCTCAAAACATCGGAACTATTTTTATAAAGGTAAAGAGAAAGGATGACAAGATTTTGTTTTTAATTGCTGACAATGGAGCGGGAATGAGTGATGAAACAGTGTCAAAAATCTTTGAGCCGTATTTTACGACAAAGGCAAATGGAACGGGGCTGGGGATGACGATGGTTTATAAAATTATAAAGGAATTTTCGGGTGAAATACAAGTGAAGTCTGAATTAGGGAAGGGAACTGTGTGTACTATTTTCATTCCCATTCCTCAAACAGATAAAAAGTTGATTGTACGCAAAGAGCAATAGGAGGCGGGATACGTGTTATTTTCAACGCATGTACGCTTGCTTTTCCGAAAACGGTTTTTTATGGGGAAAAAATGAAATTTACAATATTGGTGATTGATGACGAGGAAAATATACGGAATGGACTTGCCGCGAATTTTGAAATGGAAGACTATAATGTTCGCACAGCCGCAAACGGGAAGCAAGGACTTGATATAATTTCCAAAGGGGATATTGATTTGGTTGTTACGGACTTGCGCATGGATGGCATTTCAGGCGAAGAGGTTTTGCGCAGGGTTACTATAGAAACTCCGGGGATACCTGTTATTGTTCTTACCGGTCATGGAAGTATAGATAGCGCAGTTACTGCAATGAAAAACGGCGCGTATGATTTTTTAACAAAGCCACTGAATCTTGAACAGCTTAATGCAATTGTCAAGCGCGCTCTTGAAACGCGGGAGCTTTCCTTAAAACACAAGATGCTAAAGGCGGAACTGGACGCTGTTAATTCATTTGGAAAAATGATAGGGAATAGTGCTGAAATTCAAAAAGTGTTTACCCTTGTGCAAAAAGTTGCGCCGTCAAAGGCGAATGTGCTTATCACGGGTGAAAGCGGCGTTGGAAAAGAGCTTGTTGCCGATGCAATCCACAATAATTCTCCGCGGAAGGGAAAGTCGCTTGTAAAAGTGCACTGCGCCGCCTTGAGTGAAACTCTTTTGGAATCGGAGCTTTTTGGGCATGAAAGAGGTGCTTTTACTGGTGCGGAGTCGCTGAAAAAAGGTCGCTTTGAACTTGCGCATGGAGGAACGATTTTCCTTGATGAAATTGGCGAAATAAATCAAGCCACTCAAGTGAAATTGTTGCGCATTCTTCAGGAAAAGAAATTTGAGCGCGTTGGCGGAGAGGAAACAATTGAAGTTGATGTGCGTGTTGTGGCGGCAACAAACAAGAATTTGGAGGAGGAGGTAAAGGCAGGAAGATTTCGCGAGGATTTGTATTTTAGGCTGAATGTTGTGTGCATACATGTTCCGCCCCTTCGTGAACGAAAAGATGATATTCCCTTGCTTGCCGATGCATTTTTGAAAAAATTCGCTGATGAAAATTCAAAGAACATAGTGGGCTTTGACAATCGTGCAAGAAACGCGCTTTATAAATTCAATTGGCCTGGAAATATACGGCAGCTTCAGAACTGTATAGAAAGCGCAGTTGTGATGTGTTCCGGCGATCATATTACGGAACAGGATTTACCTCCATCAATCAGTGAATTTTCGGCGGACAATGTCATTTCCGTTCCCACAGGTATTTCGCTTGAAGAGGCGGAAAAAATAATAATCCGGCAAAATCTCGCCGCCAATAAAGGCAACAAGAGCCGCACCGCTGAAATTCTCGGAATAGAGCGAAAAACGTTGAATAAAAAACTGGGGGATGGTTGATTTTTTGCCAGTACGTTCGGGATTTTGTATGTAGGAGGGGGAAGTCTCCCCCTGCGCCCGCACTTCGTTGCGGTCTACCCCTTCAAGCGGGGACACCCCGCAACGCCCTGCGTTCGCTTCGCTCACCACCGAGTTTGCATTTCAAACTCGCGTACAAAACTGGACGCGAATGCAAAATCTGTACTCTGTGAACAATTAATTCAAGCATTCGCTACGCCTAGTCCTTTGCCCGTGTGAAAAAACGACCGAAGATTTCCTTTGTTTTGAGAACATTTATAAAGGCGGAAGCATCGTGCTTTTTTAGGGATTTGCTTAAAGGACCTAGTTCATCGGCAGAAACCACTGTATAGAGGAGAGCCTTTTCAGCGTTTTTAAAGCATCCTGTTCCAGTCAATTTTGTGGCATCGTGGTTTGTTGTTTCCTTTATGACTTGATACAGTTCATCGGGCTTTTCAGTGATTATAAGCATAGTAATCTTTTGATAGCGTCGATACAGTCTGTTTAAAACTTGCGTTGAACTAAACTGGAATATTATAGAGTAGAGGGCCGTTTCCCAGCCAAAAAGAAATCCCGCTATAATCAAAACGCACACATTCATCGTAAAGATGTAGTTCCACATATCAATGCCATGTTTTTCTGAAAAATAGATTGCGATAAAGTCTGTTCCTCCGCTTGTGGCATCTGCATGAAGGCAGCATGTTATTGCGATTCCGTTTATTATTCCGCCAAAAATAGAGCAGAGCAGTATATCATTTGTGAATTCAATGGGGGGAATAATATCTGTGAGAATAGATGAAAGGGCGATCATTAAAAGAGAGAACAACGTAAATTTTTTGCCAATAAATTTAAAGCTTATGACAACGGGAACGGCATTCAGCGCAAAATAAAGGACGGTGTAAGGTATTTTTACGCCTGCAAATTTTTCGATTGTTCGTTGTATTAAAAGAGAAATGCCTGAAAATCCGCCCGGAAACAGAGCGGCAACATGGACAAATGAATTTAAGTTGGCGGAAAAAATCACTGCTCCAAGTATGATAAGCAGAATCCTCTTAAAATCAGATGGCGTTGGTATAATTGTAGTGATTTGGTTTTTTATATTGTTAGACATATATTTTTCCATTTATAATGTTATTTTGTAATTTTATACATTTCGTTTTTCTATATGATAGTGCCATCAGGAATGATTGCCCCTTTGCGGATTACAATTATGCCATCCTCGCTGTAGAAACTTCCGTGGTCTCCGTTTTTGTATGTGTTTCCGCTGACATTGATTTTTACATTGTTTCCGACCCGTGCATTTTTGTCAATAATTGTTCTTTCAATGTGACAATTCCTTCCGATTCCTATATTTGGACGTTTTTTTTCGCAGTTTTTTTCCCGTTCGTCACGCATTTCGTAAAAGTCTGCACCCATCATAACTACTCCATCAAGGCTCGCCCCGTCTTCTATTATTGAGCGAAGTCCTATGACTGAATTCTTGATGGTGCAGTCAGATAATATACAGCCTTCTGATGTGATTGATTGTGATATGGTTGCTCCATTTATTTTTGACGGCGGAAGATTTCTCATGTGTGTATAAATTGGATTGTCTTCATCGAAAAAGTCAAAGTCGGGATCACTTTTTGTGAGCATAATGTTTGCGTCATAGAAGCTTTTTATTGTTCCTATGTCTTCCCAGTATCCATCAAAAATATAGGCATGCACTTTCATTTTATTGAGCGCGTGAGGTATAACCTCTTTTCCAAAATCCTTAAAGTTGTTGTCGAGCATTTTATCAAGGGCAGGGGCGTTGAATATATAGATTCCCATAGATGCAAGGTATTCTTTTTCGGGAGGAAGAATACCTCTTGTTCTTTCGGGGATTTTCCAATCAGTTATGTCCAAATCTTTGGCAGGTTTTTCTAAAAATTCATGGATTTGATTTTCTGCATCTGTTTTCATAATGCCAAAGCCTGAAGTCTCTGTTTTTGTTACAGCGGTTGTGGCTATTGAAATGTCTGCTTCGGATCGGAGATGCTCGTTAAAAAAGTCTCGCAAGTCCATTTTGTAGAGTTGGTCTCCCGAAAGTATTATGTAGTGGGTTGGATGTTGTTCTCTACAGTGGCAAAGGCTTTTTCTCACGGAATCTGCGGTTCCTTCATACCAGCCTGAGTGTTCCAGTGTTTGCTCCGCCGCAAGTATTTCAACAAATCCCAATGAAAATCTATCAAAATTGTATGAATTGGATATGTGCAAGTGCAATGACGCTGAGTTGAATTGTGTCAAGAGATAAATTTTATTGTAGCCTGAGTTTATGCAGTTTGAAAGCGGAAGATCCACAATCCTGTATTTTCCGCCGAATGAAACGGCAGGCTTTGATCTTTCCTTTGTGAGTGGAAACAGTCTTGAACCTTTTCCCCCTCCTAAAATCAAGCACAGCACTTTTATTTTGTTTTTTCTATTTGTCATAGCCATCTTCCTTTCTATATTTAACGAAGTGAAAACCTGCAATTGATAAAGCAATTTGTTTTGCTACACTTTTGTTTTTATAAGTATAAAACGGTTTTTGATGTAAGGCAAATTTTTTCAAAAATATGTTCATGGTTTTAGGAGTTTAGTATATTGGTGGTTTACGTTCGCTTCGTCCTGCGATAGGATTGTAAAAATGAGGGATTCAGTGTATAGTGAAGTGTGATGTGAAAATGCAGTGTAAAATCTATAAGGACAAGTCAACGGAGGCTTTTGTTTTATGAAAATTATGAAGAAAATCGATTTTTTATTGTTCTCTCTCTTTTGTGTTCTGTTTATTTGTTCTTGTTCCCATATAATGGGATATAGTGTGCTTTTATGGAATTTGCCGGAGCATAATATACAGGACGGAGAAATAGTTCCAGTCTACATAAAGTCCAATATATCGCATGTGTATGTTGTTGGAATTGAAGGCGAAAACAAAGAAGTGTCGTTGTGGCAGTTGACAGATCCCGTTTCAAAGCGGAAGGCTATTGAACAGGCAAAAAAATACGAAGAATTTCAGGGTGTTTATGCGTCTGTTGCATTGGACGGACTTCCAATGCGTGCAGAGCCTGTAAACACGTCAAAGCAAGTGTACCGATTGCGTGAAAATGAAGTCATAAAGGTGTTGCAAAAAGGTGAGGGGCAAGCTGTTATGTCTGGAAAAAATACGCTTGAAGGCGACTGGCTTCGTGTTCTCACTTCGGATGGTACGCACGGCTGGTGTTTTTCCTATAACCTGCGGCTTTATAAAACAGACGTTTTGGGAAACAAAATTGGCGACGATGAAGAAAAACAAACTGAAAACACAAGCACTGAAATTGACAGACTTCTTTTAAAGATATGGTATCCTGAAAACTATAAGGCGATGATTGAGTCTGGGCGCATAGACACAGAAAAACTAAATCCCTACTATAATCTTCATATTGACGAAGAGTCTTCTCAACTATATTTTACCACTCCAAAGGTTTCAAAACACTGGAACTATAAAGGTTCTGTCCAAAGTGCAAGTGGGCACTACAATCTTGTGGATATTCCAATTTCAATTACGGTTAGACGGCAGAATTTTATAGTTGTTCGATATACTGGTGAAAACGGCAAGCCCGAAGACTTTAATTTTGTTACGCTGGAGCAAAATATACATGAATTGATTGCAAATGAGCATGCTCGTCGAGAAAAAGAGTACAATCAAATAGTTGCATTCTCAAATTCATTTAAAAGCGCAAGTTACGGTACGTTGAATTTAGAAAATGATTATAGTTTTAAATGGACAAACAACAAACTTTTAATTCCTTCCGTAATTCCTTCATCAGCAAAAAACACGGGAAATGTTAAAGTCAAGTATTATGTAAGCAAATCGCTTTCTGCAAGTTATGATGGAGTTTTGACCTTTCAATTTGATGGAGTGCAAAAGGAAATCAATTTTTTATATAAATTAGAAAACAATGGACTTAGATTTGAAGACGCAACAGGTGCAGTTATTAAAAATAATATCTTGATGGAGCGATCTCTTAGTCCTTTGGTCATATTTTTTAACAAGATGTAAGATGACAGGAGACTAACACAATGGCGTTTATTCAGTTTTCACAGGTTTCACTTGCTTTTGGTGATCGCGATATACTAAAAGATGTTTCTGTAAACCTTCAAACAGGAACAAAGGCTGCTTTGACAGGAGCAAACGGAACGGGCAAGTCCACTTTAATAAAGGTGATGGCAGGTCTTGTGAATCCTGATAGCGGCAGCAGAATTTGCCAAAAGGGCACTCGAATTGCCTATCTTCCGCAGTCAGGATTGACGCATCACGGTTCAACTCTTTTAGAAGAGGCGGACAGGGCGTTTCAATTTGGCTATGACATTCAAAAGGAAATAGATACTATAGGCGATGAACTCAAGAAAAATCCGCAAAACACGAAATCCCTTTTGGAAAAACAAGCCGTCCTTATTACAGCCCTTGAAGACTCTGGCTGGCATAGACGGCAGTCGCTTGCTCAAACTGTTTTGTTGGGGCTGGGGTTTTCTCCTGAAGATTTTTCCAGAAAAACAGAGGAATTTTCAGGCGGTTGGCAAATGCGCATAGGGCTTGCAAAGGCGTTGATGCAAACTCCAGACATTTTACTTCTTGATGAACCGACAAACTATCTTGACATTGAAGCGCGTGATTGGCTTGAAAAATTCCTTGCAAGTTACAAGGGGGCTTTTTTGCTTGTCAGCCACGACAGATATTTTCTTGATGTTACAGTGAATGAAATATACGAGCTTTTTAACGGTGATTTAAAGCGATACCCTGGCAATTTCACTCATTATGAAAGAGTGAGGGAATTGGAGATGAAAACATTGATCTCCGAATATGAAAAACAGCAGGCGGAAATCGAAAAATTGCAGGATTTTATAAATCGTTTTGGCTATAAGGCAACAAAGGCGGCGCAAGCACAAGAGCGTCAAAAAATGCTTGATAAAATTCTTGAAAATAAAATTGAAATTCCAGAGAATCTAAAAAAAATCCGTTTTGCATTCCCCGAAGCCCCTCATACAGGACGTATAGTTGCATCGTTAAAGGACGTTACAAAATGGTATGTAAAGGACAGGAATGTTATACACAACTTACACTTAACGATTGAATGCGGAGAGCGAATTGTTGTTGCAGGAAGAAATGGAGCCGGAAAATCCACGCTTCTTCGTATTATTGCAGGCGTGGACAAGAACTTTGAAGGGGAAGTTGTTTTGGGGGCGGGAGTGAAAATTGGCTATTTCAGTCAAGATAGCGCGGAAACCATTGCGGGTCATATTTCTATACTTGATTATATGGAACAAAATGCGCCAATGGAGTTGATTCCTCGCATTCGAGATATGTTGGGTGCGTTTTTGTTTCATGGAGATGATGTTTTTAAAAGTCTTGATATGCTTTCTGGCGGTGAAAAAAGCCGCATCGCACTTTTGCAGTTGCTTATGCGCTCAAACAATTTTTTGATTCTTGACGAGCCGACAAACCATCTTGACATTCACTCAAAAGATGTATTGCTTCAGGCGTTAAAGGATTTTAAAGGCACTGTTATTTTTGTAAGCCATGACAGAGGTTTTATGGAAGATCTTTCAACGAAAGTTTTGGAGCTTTCAAATGGCTGCCACAGAGAATTTTACGGCGATTACAAATATTATCAGGAGCGTTTGGAAGCTGAGGAGAGGGGAGACATCCCATCATCTCAGGTGGAGCGGCAAACAAATGCTAAAAACAATGCTGGACAAGTAAAAAATGCAGACGAGTCTTTCAAAGGCAAAAAATCTAAAGGAGCGTTGAATTATGAGGAGGTAAAGAAATTTGAGGCGGCAAAACGAAAGGCTGAAAAAGAACTCAAAAAAGTTGAAGATGAGATTGCACGCCTAGAATCAGAAAAAAAGACTTTGGAAACGAAACTTTCTTTGCCGGAAATATATTCAAACGGAGAAAAGGCGCGGCAAGTGCAAACTGAAATCCATAAAATTGATTCAAGCATTGAAGACTTAAACATTGTATGGGAAAAAGCCATGCAAGAAGTTGAAAAATACGCTGAATAGCATACGCTCTTTCGTTGAAATACAAACACTCATAGCAATGCTTTTGAAAAAAAACAAATTTTTTCCAAAACATTGCCGATTTTCACTCCTCCCGCGCGAATATATATACGGGAGGAAAAAATGACAGAAGAAAAAATCATTCCGTGGGAGAAACTTCCAATCACAAACACGTTCATGTTCAACAAGGTGATGACAAGCGACCTT
>JAAVAO010000030.1 GCA_014803985.1 Treponema sp. | reverse complement strand
TATAAATATTGCCCCTGATTCTGACAGGGAATTGGAACTTGGTGTGCCGTTTGCTCCGAAGGCGGATTTCACCTCAACAGAGCCTACTGGTTGGTACAAATTCCAATACAAAGCAAATATACCTTACAAGGTTGTTGTAAGGTATACAGAAGAGAGCATTTCTATTACCGCAGGCTATTCATTTGTAGCTGCAGGATTTGAATCCATTGGTTGGGGCCGCAATTCATTTGAAACTGAAGGCAACGGATATGGATGGACTGAAAATTTTAATGCTACTGCTATTGAATATGATAGAATTGAGGATGGATACGCTTACTACAAGCCAGTTGAGTTCTCTGTTACAAACGATGCTACAATTGGCGCTGACATTGCATTACGAAATAATGACACATGGACCGTCCGCTATGAACTTGGCGGTGGAGAAGAACTGACACAAGACGAGTGGCACAAGCTTGAAAAAGGTCTTGACCCTAGAAATGGACGTGCCTATATCAAGTTTGCAGCACAAGAAGGGAAGGTTGCAGACAAGATAAAAGTTTCATATCGAGAGAATCTTTCTGATAACTCTGTTGAAGTGTCTTATACTGTTGTTTACAAATAAAAGTACCAATAATGGTATTTGATAATTAAAAGATGGCGGATTTGACTAGTTCAAGTCTGCTATTTTTATATGGAAAGCACAACACTACTGGCTACAGTTGCTGCAAAGTCATTTGTGATTTTGAAAAAATAATTAACGCATTTCGGTAATTGCAAAAAAACGGTGAGCAGGGTATTACCTGGCTTACCGTTTTTTTTTGCGACACTTGGGGCGTTGGGGAATGGGCGAATGCCTGAATTCCTTGTTCACGGAGAACTGGTTTTGCATTCGCCTCCAGTTTGTCGCAGGGCTTTGCCCTGCTTACCGAGTTTTGCGTTGCAAAACTCGTGGATTATACTATCGACGTGAAGTTTTATTAACAGTAGGTTTGTTTGAACTGAAACTGGCTAGTGGATTGGGGCAAGCGCCTAAATTTCTTGCCTACAGAGAACTGGTCTTACATTCGCCTCCAGTTTTGTCTGCGAGTTTGCAATGCAAACTTGGTAACAATTCCGAAGGAATTGCGTGCTTCGATTTCAAAACTGACATGACGTGTTGTAATTGCTGTTGGTATTGAGAAGCGGAATGACGGGGCGTTGCGGGGTGTCCCCGCAGAGGGGGTAGCGGAAGACTGCGTAGCGGGCTGGAGCGAGGGGGAGACTTTCCCCTCCTTTATTCTTTATGACATTGCTACGAAAACTGACCTTGTGTGTTTTACCCTTCCAAAATGGTAATTTCAACGCGACGGTTTTTTCTTTTTCCCTGTTCGGTTGCGTTGTCTGCAATTGGATTTCGCCCGCCATTTCCCTTGCAAATAAATTTTTCGGAGGGAATCCCTCGTTTTGTAAGTTCAAGGGCAATTGAATACGCTCGTTTTTCTGAAAGGGCCTGTTCTCCTTTTGGGTTGCCTGTACTTGCTGTGTGTCCTACCACTAAAAATTGGCTTTGAGGGGCTTCCTTTAAAACGCTGGCAATGTTGTCAAGGACTTCTGTTTGTCCTGGTAAAAGTTCATCGCTATCCGCTTTAAACTGCAAATTGCGTAAGCTAAAGCGAATGCCAGAGGGGGTGTCTTCAACAACTACGGATTTTTCCTCTTTTTCCTCTCTGCTGTTGGCTTTTCCCTCAAATGGTGCAGGCGTGTTTTTTTGACGAGAGGACGTGTTGCGTGTATCATCGTCTTGATTTTTTTGTTTTTTGCTCCCGTTGTTATTAGTGGTGTTGTTTTTTGCGATGTTGTTACTGGTGTTGCTAGTGGTTTCGTTGTTGTTATTGTCTGTGTTGTCCGTGCTTTCGTCCGTGTTTTTATTGCCACCTGCTTCATCTGTCTTTGATGGAACGTTCGCTTTGGCTATAAGTGATTTTGTGTCGTCATTTGGAAGGAGTGACGCTCTCTGCAAGGCGGGAATAATACGGCTTCTATCAATTGCTGGGGGATACTCGGTGAACAATGAAATTGTTCCTTTGAATGAAACTTGTTTTCCGTCATTATAAATAAATGTTTCGTCAACTGTATCTCTCACAACAATGGCATTTCCCGTATCACGGCTTATATACATAGTGGCTTTATGACTGCCAGTTGCGCTTTTTAAATCTGTATCTCCCGCAAAATCAAAATAGGAAATTCCATAGCGAGTTGCCCATTGCGCACTTAACACATAGACATTTTCACCCTTGAAAACCTCGTCTCTTAAATACGTGTATTCAACTTCCATCGGAATCTTTGTAAAAACACCTTTTTCCAAAGGGTCAACGGCTCTCTCTGCGCGAGAACGCCATTTTTCACCTGGTCGAATTTTTTCAGAACTGAAAGCGGGAAAGCTTCTAAAACTTGGAAAACCATGATCCTCTATCATAAACAGTTTTCCGTCCTTGTCGATTTTAAAAAGTGATGGAACGGACTTATGAATGCTTAATCCAACGGTTTTTTCTGCGTGTACAGTGTCTTGGCTCACAAAAAAACTGCCGTCATAGTAACTGTCGAGGGGATTTGAATTTGCAGGATTTTCAATGCGCGCAATAAATGAACGTACTTCACGATTAACAAGCCCTGTGTATTTGCCGTTGTCATATCTACGCATATCGCTGCGCTCAACCAAATAGTAACTTCTAGAGCCGTTATAGGAAAGTCGAGTTTGCTCGTTTTGACAAAAAATCACTTGCCCGTTTCCGAAAAGGAGCAGGGTAAGAAAGAATAAGCGGAATATCTTTTGAAAGAAATTCATAATTCGGGCAACCGGAATTCGAATCCGGGACCTCGTGCCCCCCAGACACGCACGCTAACCAACTGCGCTATTGCCCGAAACCCTGTAAAGGGAATATGTTATTTTAGCAAAAATAAAAAAAACTGTCTATAATGAAATCGTATAATAAAAACAGAAAACAAATGTACCTTGTCCAACCTTTTGTTTTTCTGTACTATTACATTTGTGAAAGAAAAATTTTTGTGGTTTGGAAAGACGTTTTTTCTGTTTGCATTTGCTGTCTTTGTGACAGGGTGTGTAAAAAAACAGAATGTTTCTTCTATTACGGTTGTTTGTTCAACATTTCCGTGCTATGATGCCGCTCGTGCTGTTCTTGGATCTTGCAATGGCACTGTGGCATCTCTTTCTCTTCTTGTAAAGCCTGGTGCAGAGGTGCATTCGTTTGATCCATCTCCTGCCGATATTATTTCGATTCAAAAAAGCGATTTGTTTATTTTCATTGGCGGCGAGAGCGATGAGTGGATACAGCGAATTTTGAATTCCAGCGACAGGAAAGGGGCTGCGGAAGAAAAAGGCGTTTTTCTCAAGTTGATGGACTTTGTTTCAACGATTGAAGAACATCATTTTGAAGACAATTTTGACGATTTTAATGAAGAAAAGAATTCTGCAAGGCTTGAAAATCCGCACGAACAGGACGAGCATATTTGGACGAGCCCCGAAAATGAGCTGAAAATTTTGGATGCAGTTTGTTCTGCGCTTTGCACGATTGCTGAAAAAAAAGGGCTTTCTGATTTGCTGCACATTTTCTCTGAAAACAAGGACACATATAGTCTGCTTGTGGAAAATGTGGAAAAGGCAACAAAAAATGTTGTGGATTTTGCCGAAGAAAAGTATATTGTTATGGCAGATAGATTTCCGTTTGTGTATTTTGCAGAGTACTATGGATTGGGCTATGATGCAGCGTTCAATGGATGCAGCACCGCAGTTGAATCGAGCGCAGCGACAATTTCAAGGTTGATTGATTCTGTAAACAAACGAAAATTGCCTGCGGTATTTTATATTGAGTTTGGCAATCATAAAATTGCCGATGTGATTGCTGATGCTTGTGGTGTAGATGCCATTCTTTTACAATCTGTTCAAAACGTAACAAAAGATGACTTTGAGAATGGGGAGAGTTGGGTTTCTTTGATGGAAAGAAATGCCCTTGCTTTGGAAAGAGGCTTGCGATAATGTCTTTAATTGAGTGTGAAGATGTGTGCGTGAATTACGGTGCGTTTGTTGCATGCGAACACATTAGTTTTTCAGTTAATCAAGGTGACTATGTGTGTATTGTTGGGGCAAACGGCTCTGGAAAGACTACGTTGGTAAAGGCGATTTTGGGGCTTGTGCCAATAACATCCGGTGAAATAAAAACAGACAAAAAGAATACGGGGTATCTTTCACAGCAAAACACAATACAGCGGGATTTTCCTGCGAACGTTTTGGAAGTTGTGCTTTCAGGATGCATAAGTCGCGGACGTTTGTTTTATTCAAAAAGTGACAAAGAAAATGCTCTTGCACGACTGAAGATGCTTGGAATGGGGGAGTTGTCCGCAAAACCGTTTTCAAGTCTTTCCGGCGGACAGCAACAACGTGTTCTGCTTGCACGTGCGATGATTGCGGCGAAAAAAATTATTGTGCTTGATGAACCTGTTACTGGTCTTGACCCCCTTGTGACTGATGAACTGTATTCGATAATAAAAAAATTAAACCGCGAGGAAAACCTTTCTGTTTTGATGGTAAGCCATGATGTGCATCGTGCCGTTCAAAATGCAACTCATATTCTTCATTTGAATAAATCTCCTGTTTTTTTTGGCACGTCGGCAGACTATCAAAAGACTGCTTTTTACAGGGAAATGGGGAATGTGGAGGTTTGTACAACTCATTTTTCTTCTTGCAATGACTCAAACTGTGGGGCAAGTCATATTTTTAAGGCGGGAGGAATGAGGTGATGACACATTTTTTTGTGAGTCTGTTTTCCTATTCGTTTATTGTTCGAGCGTTTGTTTCTGGCATTATGATTTCTATATGCGCGGCACTTTTGGGAATTGTTTTAGTTTTAAAAAGATACTCTATGATTGGAGATGGATTGAGTCATGTTGGTTTTGGCTCTATGGCAATTGCTTTGGCGTTAAACCTTGCGCCCCTCGCTCTTTCTATTCCTGTTTGCATTGCTGCGGCATTTTTGCTTTTGCGGGTGAGCTCCTCTTCCAATGTAAAAGGAGATGCCCTTGTTGCGCTTATTTCAAGTGGTGCTTTGGCGATTGGAATTCTTGTTGCCTCTCTCACAAGCGGTTTAAATACGGATGTGACGGCGTTTTTGTTTGGCAGCATTCTTGCAATCACACGAACTGATATGATAATCAGCATAGTTTTAGGCATTGTGGTGATTACACTCTTTGTCATTTTTTACAACCGCATTTTTACGGTGGCTTTTGATGAGGCTTTTGCAAGGGCTGGGGGTATTTATGTTGCCTCGTACAATGCCCTCATTGCCATTTTAACCGCGCTTACTATTGTGGTTGGAATGCGACTAATGGGCGCAATGATGATTTCGAGTTTAGTTGTGTTTCCCTCTCTTTCGGCTATGCGTGTTTTTAAAAGCTTTAAAAAGGTGACCATTTGCGCCGCCATTCTTTCTGTAGTATGTTTTGTGATTGGAATGGGCGTTTCATTTGCTTTTTCCGCGCCTGCAGGGGCAAGCATCGTTTGTGCGAATGTAGCGGCGTTTTTACTCTGTCTTGTTATTGAGAAAGTTCGTAGAATATAATTGAAGCGGCTTGTGCTACATTGAGACTGTCAATAGGCCCTTCTTTTTCTCCGTGCGACATTCCTGCATACGGAATGATTATAATGTCATCGCAATTTCTTTTTGTCTCTGTTGAAATGCCATGCTCCTCGTTTCCTAAAATGACAATCGCAGGTTTTCCCTTGCAAAGCGTCTTTATTTCACGACTTGACTTTTTGCCTCGAACATCTGCACCGATTCTTGCCATTCTTCCCGCAAGGGCTTCCAAGAGTCTGCCGATTGAACGCACTGAATAAATAGTTACAAATTCCATGCCTCCTTCCGCAATTCTATATGAACTAGTCGTTATGGCACTTTGGCTGTCGTCTTCTGGAACAACAATGTTTTTTATTCCAAAAAATGCGGCGCTTCTAACTATTGCGCCAAAATTGTTTGCGTTCCCGATGTGATCAAGGATGATTGCGCTTTCATTGTTTTGAATCCACCTTTCTGTTATATCAGAGTCTAAGGGAATAATTTCCGGCATATAAATCATTGCGACAACTCCCTGATGATGAACTGTTCCGCATAGTCTTTCAAGTTCGCTTGCATCGCTGACCATATTGTAAATGCCTTTTCGTTTTGCTATTGTCTTGCAAAGCCCTCCAAAAAGAGGGGCAACTTCTTCTGTAAAATAAAGCCGTCTTATTCTTTCGGAATCTTTTTTTTCTAGTTTTTTCACGGCTGCCAGTCCGCAGACTGCAAGTTCATTATTTTGTTTGTTTCTCATATTGCTTTCTCCAAAATTCACTTGTGTATTACGGTGAGCATTGTACCATTTTTTCTGATTGTCGTGTAGTGGCGAATGCCTAAATTCTTTGTGTACCGGGCATAGATTTTGCATTCGCCTTCAGTTTTAAGAATGCAAAAAACATTCGCGAAGGCGCAGGGAGAAAGGCAAAATTGCTCTAATTGTGGTCGCTGCGACAGCAGCGAAATGATAATCCTCGCCACAATTAGCGCAAAATGCGCGAGCGCAT
>JAAVAO010000048.1 GCA_014803985.1 Treponema sp. | reverse complement strand
CTCGCTTATTGTACTGCGATTTTTCGCTTCGCTACAAAATCGCGTTTTCAGCAATTCCCGAATTTGACAATTCGCTCATTGCTGAAAATTAAGGAAGGTTTAAAAACAGCAACTGAAATAGCGTTGCTGTTTTTAATGGCGAGTTTTTTCAAAACTCGCTTATTATACTGCGATTTTTCGCTTCGCTACAAAATCGCGTTTTCAGCAATTCCCGAATTTGACAATTCGCTCGTTGCTGAAAATTAAGGAAGGTTTAAAATCGACAACTCAAATAGAGTTGCCGATTTTAATGCGAGTTTTTTCAAAACTCGCTTATTGTACTGCGATTTTTCGCTTCGCTACAAAATCGCGTTTTCAGCAACTCCCGAATCTGAAGATTCGGGAGTTGCTGAAAATTAAGGAAAAATTTGGAGATGCCCTATTTTTGTAATAAGTTATTTACATTTCATTTGATATTTTAATTGATAAAGTTTTTTAGATATGGATTGATAAAGGTATGGAAGATTTTGCTGATTTAAATGTATGGGACTTTTTTGATAAAAATACAGCAGCTGTCAATCGTACAGTTATGAAAATTCTTTGCGGTGTTAATATTCTTCCAATCGTTTTTTTTCTGTTCACAAAGTTTGGGCTTTTTTCAATTGAAAAAAAGTCTATTGCAATTGCCGCTGCAATTATTGTTTCAATTACAGTATTAGATTGTTTTTTTGTGCTTGTTCTTGGATCTGACACGTTTAAAAAGAAAAGTGCACGGTTATATGTGTGTAGTCAAAACGTTGCAAAGTATTTTTGTCTTGTCGGGTTGGCTCTTTTTTTAGCTTTTTTAGGTGTGTATAGTTATATTGGAATTTACATCTCTTATGGCATTGTTGTGTTTTTAAGTTGCCTTTATTATGATGTGAAGACAACGAACATTATATCGGCTGTGTGCGCTGTTTTTATGCTTGTTTCTCTCTTTGTGAGATGTGCCACACAAATTGACGATGGACAGGCGCAGAATTCATTTTTGTACGATTTTTTAGTTTATGCCGTTGGTTTTACACTTGAATTTTTATTTGCTTTTTTGATTGCACATGTAAACATGCGACAGGCAGTGAATACGCTGAATCAAGAGATTGATCAAAATCAAAAGTTGAAAGAAATGCCATATCAGATTATGGAATTTATGAGCAAGTTGCTTGAAAGTCACGATTTTTTTACAGGGCGGCATACAAAACATACGGTGAAATATGTTGATATGATTGCAAGGGAACTTCGCAGACAGGGAAAATACCTTAATGAATTGACCGATGAAAATATCAGTTTATTTTCAAGGGCGGCAAATTTGCACGATATTGGAAAAGTACATGTTCCAGATTATATTTTAAATAAGGCGGGAAAATTGACGGATGCTGAATTTCAACTGATGAAAGAGCATCCGACTGAAGGAAAAAGGCTTATTGATGCAATGCCTGTTGTCAGCCCTACCTTTAACAAAATTGCTGGTGATATGGCGTTTTATCATCACGAGCGGTATGACGGCAAAGGCTATCCAAACGGAATTTCGGGAAACGACATACCGCTTTGTGCAAGAATTATGGCAGTTGCCGATGTGCTTGACGCGCTGTTAAGCCGGCGAGTTTATAAAAATAGCCTTACGCTTGATGAGGCGATGCAGTTTTTTGCTGAATCCAGCGGAAAGAATTTTGAGCCGGCAATAATTGACGCACTCAATCAAATATTGCCAATGGTTTTTATGGAGTCGGAGGAGTTTAAAAGCTATGAATCCGATTCTGAAGATAAAGAAATTGTGTGGCGAATGCAGTTGCAGGGAAATTTGTAATGTTTTATGAATTTTCAATGGCGATTAAAAACATAATTGCTTCTGTATCAGTTTTGTGGTATTCTTGAAACAATATGGAAAAAACGATCTACATTTTTGGACATAAAAACCCCGATACGGATTCAGCGGTTTCAGCGGTTGCCTATGCAGAGTTGAAGCGGCTTTTGGGAATGAAAAATTATCGGGCGGCACGGGCAGGACACTTTAATCCCCAAACGGACTATATTTTTAAAAAATTTGGCGTTCCTTTTCCAGAATATTTGCCGGATTTAAATCCAAAGGTGAAGTATTTTATGACAAGCGACTGTCCAACGGTTGAAGAAACCCGTTCGGTGTGGTTTGCACTTGGAAAAATGGATTCTTCTGCAAGTCGCGCTCTTCCTGTTATCGATGAAAATGGAACATATAAGTCTCTTATGCATTACTCAAGTTTTGCAGAAAACGTTTTGACTGTTCTAAATCCAAAGCAAAAAATTTCAATTTCCACAAGCATACATTTGATTATGCGAACAATGAATGCACAGGGGCTTGTGGTTTTTGGCGGGGACGAGATTTTTAAGGCAGGAATTTTAGTTGGTGCGGCGAACGATGAAACGTTTTCAAAAATGCTTGATGAGCGTTCAAGTGAAAATACAATTGTAATTACGGCAGATAGAGAAAGCATTCTTGAAGAATGCATTTCAAAGGGCGTTAAACTCATTATAATCACTTCTGGTTTTCTTCTTTCAAAGGAATTGCGGGCTTTGGCTGAAAAAAATGGCGTTTCAGTGATTTTAAGTCCATACACAACGAGTGCAACTGTTATGATGATTGCGTATTCCACGCCGGTGAGCTTGATGTCAGATGCAAGTATTCCTGCTGTCTTTCCATCGGACACTATTTCAAAAGTTCGCCCTTTGCTCCGCGAAACTCCTTGTCGGTGTTTGCCAGTGGTTGACGAGCAAAATAGGGTTTTGGGAATTTTGAGCGAGCATGATTTGACGAATGAACCAAATATTGAATTGATTTTAGTTGATCATAATGAATTGAGCCAGGCGGTGGAAGGGGTGGAGCACTATAAAATACGAGAAGTGATTGATCATCATCGGCTTGGCACTTTAAACACGACATATCCTATCACATTTATAAACAAGCCTGTTGGGTCAACTTCCACATTGATTACAAGTCTTTATATTGAGGCGAAAATTCCGATTCCAAAACATATTGCAAGTCTTCTTTTGTGCGGAATTCTTTCTGATACATTGATTTTGCAGTCAACGACCACTACGGATATTGACAGGGAAACGGCGAATTATCTTTCAACAATTACGGGGCTTGAAATTCAATCTCTTGGAACAGAACTATTGACTGCGGGCAGTCGAATCAAGGACAGAAACGCAAGCGAAGTGATACATCAGGATATGAAGGAATATTCAGAAGGCAAAGTTACATACACGGTAAGTCAAATTGAAGTGAATAATCATGAGGAAATACTTGAGAGAAAGGACGAATTTCTTGCCGAACTTGAAATTGAACGGCGTGGAAACAAGGCGATTTTTTCCGCTCTTCTTGTAACCGACATTGGGCAGCTTTCAAGCATTTTGCTTATTGCAAGCGATGAGAAGTTCAATCAATTTATCACATTCCAAAAGATTGAGCCGTCAGTTTATTTTTTAAGAAATGTAGTGAGCCGCAAAAAACAGTTGATTCCATTGATCACCGAGCAAGTGGAAAATTTTGAACAAAGTTGAAAAATCGCTTATTGTATCTTATTGTATTGAGGTTTCTGCTTGAAACTTTGCGATACGTGCTTGGTGCGAACGCTCTTTGTTACGGAATTGTATTTTCAACAACTTTTATTTTTCTAAAACCGTTTTGAAAATTTCAAGACCTGCTTTTATTTCTTCATCGCTAATTGTTAAGGGCGGCAAGAATCGGATTACGTCTTTTCCTGCGGTGGTAACGCAAAGTCCCTCTTCAAGGCATTTTTTCTTTATATCAAGCGGATTTTTTCCTGATAGTTGAATGCCAATCATAAGTCCTTTGCCACGAATTTCCTTTATGCAGGGAAAATTCCATTCTTTGATTTTGCTGCAAATGTATGTTCCTTTTTCGGTTACTTGCTCTAAAAATCCTCTTGAGGTTATTGTATCTAAAACAACAAGACCCGCAGCGCATGCAAGCGGATTTCCTGCGAATGTGGACTGGTGATCTCCTGCAACAAACACTCCATCGGCATTGTTTCTAAAAAGGCATGCGCCCATTGGGATGCCGCCTGCAATTCCTTTTGCAAGGGTAACAACATCGGCGTGTATTTCAAGTGCATCACTTGCTAAAAGTGTGCCGGTTCTGCCCATTCCTGTTTGAACTTCGTCAGCCATTACAAGCGCGCCTGCATTATGCGCCGCTTTTGCCGCTTCTTTTGCCCATTCAGAATCTATAAGGTTTACTCCACCTTCCCCTTGAACGCATTCAATGAACAGGGCGGCAGTTGTATCGTCGAATGCATTTTTCAGCGCGGAAAAATCATTTGCGCGAATTGTCTTAAAGCCTTTTGGATATGGTGCAAAGCAGTCATTATGGAATTGATCTTGTCCTGTGGCGGCGAGGGTTGCAATTGTGCGTCCATGGAATGAAGACTCAAGCGTTACGATAGTTTTTCGTTGTGCGCCGCCGTGTGTATGTCCATATTTTCTGGCAAGTTTTATTGCCGCTTCGTTTGCTTCCGCTCCAGAGTTTCCAAAATAGCCGCCGCTAAAACCTGTCGCGCTTAAAAGACGGTTTGCAAATTCAATTCCAACATCTGAAAAGTAATAGTTTGAAATGTGGATTTGCTTTTCTGCTTGCCTTTGAATTGCCTGAGTTAAGGCTTTGTTGTTATGGCCCAGTGCGTTTACTCCGATTCCCGCAACAAAATCAATATATTTTTTCCCTTCGGTGCTATATAGGGTTGCATTTTCTCCGTGTGAAAAAACAACGTCAAAACTTCCATAATTGTTTACGATTTTCGTTTCCATAATGAAATAATTCTAGTGAATTTTAGATGGAAATGCAATGAGGTGCAAATCAATGAATGACTGCTGAGTTTGAGATGAAAATTTACGTACAAAACTCAGCAGTGTGTTGCGTTTTCTTGACTTCCGTCTTCAGTTTTGTACGTGTCGCAGGACTCTCCCTGCTTTTTGAGTGTTGCCGTACAAAACGCGCGAATTTTCTTATCGTTTTTGTACGTTCTGCTTGAAGATGGTGGTTTCGTTATGCTGCAATTGCGCCTGACTTGGCATTCACAATAACGGGAACAAAAATTCGTGGTCAGGCGCAAGCGATGGATACTGTTTTATGCGACAAATGCTGCAAGTCGTGCTTTTCTTGTTGGGTGCTGCATTCTAACAAGCGCGCGTTTTTCAATTTGCCTGATACGCTCTTTTGTGAGGTTGCACACTTCTCCAACTTCGCGAAGGCTCATGGGTTTTTCAAAACCGATTCCATAGCGCATTTTGAGAATTGACTTTTCGCGCGGTTTTAATGTGTTCATAGTGCCGTCAAGTTCTTTGTCAAGTGCTTCTTTCATAACAGAGGCATCTGGAGTTGCCGAGAAAGAATCTTCCACAAAACTTCCGAATGTTGTTTCTTCTTTATCAGACCCGTGCACTGGTGCATCAAGACTGGTCATTTCGCGTGATATGTTTATCATTTCGCGAACATGCGATTTTTCAATGTGCAGCAAATTTGCAACTTCTTCAAACTCTTGGTCTTCTGTTTTGCTGTCGGTGATTGTTTTTCTTGCATGCTCTATGCGGACAAGTTCGTTTGCACGATTAAGGGGCAGTCGAATGGCTCTGCTTTTTTCACAGATTGCCTTTAGAATTGCCTGGCGAATCCACCAAACCGCATAAGAAATAAAGTGATAGCCTTTGCTTA
Source organism: Treponema sp. (assembly GCA_014803985.1). GTDB lineage: Bacteria > Spirochaetota > Spirochaetia > Treponematales > Treponemataceae > Treponema_D. The sequence goes on along the minus strand of JAAVAO010000048.1, from coordinate 57,282 downwards.
CGTCAAAATGTTCAATTGCAGTGATAAGTCCGATGTTTCCTTCGCTAATTAAATCGGAAAAGTCAAGCCCGTTGTTTTGGTATTTTTTTGCGATGTTCACGACAAATCGAAGGTTTCCGCGTATGATTTTGTCTTTTGCGGCTTTGTCGCCTTGTGCTGCTTTGATTGCAAGTTCTGTTTCTTCTTCTCTCGTCAAAAGTGGAATCTTGTTGATTTCCTTTAAGTAAAATCCAAGAATGTCATTGTCTTTCATAATGTAGACTCCTTTATCTTTTTATCTCTTGTACTACAAAGCGTGCTCGTATAATTATATGCAAGTTTTGTGCCAAGTTTTAAAAGAAATTGTAAAAAATGCAGGAAATATATTTTCTATATGGAAAACAATGGGTTTTTAAAGGCGAATTTTTACCTTTCTTCTAAAAACATATAATTCCATTGATTGCCTTGTGTTTATTTGATTTGGTGTTGGGTAAAATTTCCTCACCGAAAAAAAATTTGCAAAAAGGTGGGTAAAAAATCCACAGTTATAAAATAAATTTTTTTCCCCTTGACGATTGAGGCGTTTTTTTCTTATATTTATGTAAAACGAAAATTCAAGCGAGGAATAAAATGAAAGTAAAACCATTGGCAGACCGTGTTCTTGTTAAGAATGATAAGGCTGAAACTAAAACTGCAAGCGGAATCATAATCCCAGAGGCAGCACAGGAAAAAACGCAGACTGCTCAAGTTGTTGAGGTTGGTCCTGGAACAGATGATGAAAAAATCACTGTAAAGCCTGGTGACAGAATTATGTATGACAAGTATGCTGGCACAGAAGTTAAAATCGATGGAGAGGAGCATTTGATTCTTAAGATGAGCGACATTATCGCCGTTATTGAATAGTCAAACGCTTTGTTTTCTTAAAAATCCCCTGGAATACAGGGGATTTTTTTATGTACAAAAAATGTTAATTTTGAAACATTGGTGTTGAAAGGTAGCGGTCGCCTGAGTCTGGGAAAATCACTACGATTGTTTTTCCTTCTGCTTCAGGACGCTGTGCAATTTCTATTGCGGCGCATAGAGCGGCTCCGCTTGAAATGCCCACTAGAATTCCTTCTTTTTTGCCAATCAACGCTCCTTTTTCAAATGCGTTTTCGTTGGAAACGGTAATCACTTCATCGTATATGTTTGTGTCTAGAACTTTTGGAACAAAGCCCGCTCCAATTCCCTGAATTTTATGCGCCCCTGATTTTCCTTCTGTAAGCACGGGCGATGATTTTGGTTCTACTGCAACGATTTTGATATTCTTGTTTTTTTCTTTGAGAAATTTTCCGGCTCCCGTTAAAGTGCCGCCTGTTCCGATTCCCGCAACAAAATAGTCCGCGTTGCCGTCTGTGTCTTCAAAAATTTCAGGTCCTGTTGTTTTTACATGCGCTTCAGGATTTGCAGGGTTGTCAAATTGAGCTGGGATGAATCCGTTTGGCTCGTTTTGTAAAATTTCATTTGCTTTTTCGATTGCGCCTTTCATCCCCTTTGTGCCGTCAGACAATACTACTGTTGCGCCATAAGCCTTGATTAATTGTTGTCTTTCTACGCTCATCGTTTCAGGCATAACTATAATTACCTTATAGCCGCGTGCTGTTCCGATAGATGCAAGTCCAATGCCAGTGTTTCCGCTTGTTGGTTCAATGATAGTTGCACCAGGTTTTAGTTTCCCTGATTTTTCTGCATCTTCGATCATTTCCCGTGCTATTCTGTCTTTTATGCTTCCAGTGACATTGAATAATTCCAACTTCGCCAAAATTCTGGCTTTTAAATGAAGTTCTTTTTCAATATGAACTAATTCCAAGAGTGGCGTGTGACCAATAAACTGATCTGCCGATGTGTAAATCTTTCCCATTTTCTTCTTTTCCTCCTGATATGTTGTGCCATTTATCAATGACAGTGCCTTTTATTAAATTACATACATAAAGTTTTCGTTGTTTTCATCTTGCTCCACTAAATCTTGCAATGTGATATTGCTCAAATACTTTTCTATTGCATTTTGCAGTCCACTCCAAAACCATTGCATAGATTTTGAGCCGTCCTCATCTTGTGAAGACAGCAAAAGATCCCCTTCTGTTACACGCAAAATTTCTAGACTGGTATATTTTTCCGCAGGGCGACTAAGTTTATAGCCCCCTGATGAACCTCGTGTGCTTATAAGCAAGTCCGCTTTGTTTAAGATGGACACAATTTGTTCAAGATACTTTATAGAAATGTTTTCATTTTCTGCAATTTCTTTTAATGTTATGTAATTTCCATTTGAATGCCTTGCGGCGTACATCATAAATCGTAGGGCATACTTGCCCCTGGTAGAAATTTTCACTTTGCCTTCTAAAACCTCCTAAAAACAGTGCATGAGCAATAAGTCATGATGTAGAAAATTGTAAATGCAATATACAAACAGCCTCACAATATGCACTGTGAGGCTAAAAAAGGTGACTGTTATTGTATACTTTCAAACGCTTGGCTTAAATCTTCAATAATGTCATCAATATGTTCTGTACCGATTGAAAGCCTGATTGTATTTTGTCCGATGCCCTGTTCTGAAAGTTCCTTGTCTGAAAGTTGACTGTGTGTTGTGCTTGCAGGGTGAATTACCAATGACTTCACATCCGCCACATTTGCAAGAAGACTGAAAATTTTCAAGTTGTCGATAAATTTCCACGCCTCGTCTTTTCCTCCTTTTATGTTGAATGTGAAAATGCTTGCTCCCCCGTTTGGAAAATATGTTTTATAGAGCGCGTTTTCTGGATGGTCTTTCAACGACGGATGATTCACTTTTTCTACAAGCGGGTGGTTTTGTAAAAATTCCACGACTTTCTTTGTGTTTTCAACATGCCTTTCTATCCGAAGGGAAAGGGTTTCAATTCCTTGCAAAAGCAGAAATGCATTGAACGGTGAAATTGCAGAGCCAGTGTCTCTCAAAAGGATTGCGCGGATGTATGTTGCAAACGCCGCTTTTCCTGCTGCCTGTGAAAATGAAATTCCATGATAGCTTGGATTTGCATTTGAAATCCACGGATAGCGTCCCGATTTCTCCCAGTCAAAATTTCCTGAATCAACGATTATTCCTCCGAGCGTTGTTCCGTGTCCTCCCAAAAATTTTGTTGCAGAATGTACAACTATGTCTGCTCCGTGTTCAATTGGTCTCAAAAGATATGGGGTGGCGAACGTATTGTCAATGACCAAAGGAATTTCGTGCTTGTGTGCAATTTTTGAAAGTGCGTCTATGTCTGGAATATCAGAGTTGGGATTTCCTAAGGTTTCTATGAAAATTGCTTTTGTTTCACTGTTTATTGCATTTTCAACTTCGCTCAGATTATGAATGTCAACGAACGTGGTGTTTATTCCGTAAAGGGGCAATGTGTGCGCAAGCAAGTTGTAAGTGCCTCCATAAATTGTTTTTTGCGCAACTATATGTTCTCCTTGTTTTGCTAACGCCTGTATTGCATAAGAAATTGCGGCCGCTCCTGAAGAAACTGCCAGGGCTGCAACGCCGCCTTCAAGAGATTCAACTCGTTTTTCCAGTGCACCTTGCGTGGAATTTGTCAGCCGTCCATAAATGTTGCCTGCATCCTTTAATCCGAATCTGTCTGCTGCATGCTGTGAATTATGGAAGACATAACTTGTTGTTTGATAAATCGGAACTGCCCGTGCATCAGTTGTCGGATCCGCTTGTTCTTGCCCCGCGTGAAGTTGGAGCGTTTCAAAATGTAATTTTTTGCTCATAGAAAGCCTCTTGTTTTCTTTTTATTTCCTACTAAACCTATAGGATATTTGTATTTTAGTTAATAATTCATATTATGTCAATAGGTTTGGTAGGAAATAAGCGTTTTTTAAGACAAATTGACGACAAGGCGTTTATTTGGTATAACTTTAGATAATAAAACGCTCTCTAAACTGTTTTTAGGCGTTGAATTTTTTAGATTATTTGGGGTAGAAACGTGAAAAAGACAATTGCTTTGATTCCTGGAGATGGGATTGGTCCTGATGTGGTGGCAGAGGCTGTGAATGTTCTTGATGCGATCGCAAAGAAATATGGGCATTCATTTGAGTATAAGAATGTTATTGCAGGTGGTTGTGCAATTGACAAATTCGGAAAGCCGCTTACGCAGGAGCAGCTTGACATTTGCTTGAATAGCGATGCGGCTCTTCTTGGGGCTGTTGGCGGACCAAAATGGGATACCTTGCCGTCAGACATTCGCCCTGAAAAGGCGCTTTTGGGACTGAGAAGTGGAATGAAGGTTTTTGCAAATTTGCGTCCTGCGGTTATGTGGAAGCAATTGAAGGATGCTTGTCCGCTTAAGGATGATATTGTTGGAGATGGACTTGATATTTTAATCGTTCGTGAGTTGACTGGTGGAATTTATTTTGGAGAGCGGGGAACGAGCGAAGATATGAATACCGCGTGGGACACTGAAAAATATACTCGTCCTGAAATTGAACGAATTGTTCGACTTGGATTTGAATATGCTCAAAAACGACAAAAGCGACTGTGTGTTGTTGATAAGGCGAATATTTTGAATTCAAGCCAACTTTGGAGACGCGTTACTGAAGATGTGAAAGGTGATTATCCTGATGTAACGCTTTCATATCTTTATATTGACAATGCTTCTATGCAGTTGGTGAAAAATCCGCGACAGTTTGACGTTATTGCAACAAGCAATATGTTCGGCGATATTTTAAGCGATGAGGCGAGTCAAATTACAGGTTCTATTGGAATGCTTGCATCTGCTTCTCTTGGAGATGGAACGGGTCCCGGTCTGTATGAGCCTATTCACGGTTCTGCGCCAGACATTGCGGGAAAAGACTTGGCAAATCCGCTTGCAACTATTTTAAGTGCGGCAATGCTTTTACGATATAGTTTTGGGCTTGAAAAAGAGGCAAAAGACATAGAAAATGCAGTGAGCGCTGTTCTTGACGAGGGCTACCGCACGGGCGACATTGCAGGAAGCGGTCGAGAATCTGTCAAAGCGAACGGAAAACTGGTTGGCACAAAAAAGATGGGTTCTCTTGTTGTTGAAAAAATCAATGGATAGGCAAAATAGCAGCCAAAGAAATTGAATATGTAAGGTCGTCTTTTTGAGGCGGCCTTTTTTTATGCTTTTATTTGATCAAAATTGCAGAACACCATGCCTCTATCGCTTCTCCGCGTCCCACACTGTCAAGGCGTTCGCCTGTTTTTGCCTTTACGGATATCTTATCTTGTTCCACTTCAAGAATGGTTGCAATTGACAAAATAACTTCCTCTCGTTTTGGAAGAAATTTTGGTTTTTCAAGTTTGATAACGCAGTCAAGATTGTTTAAAGTCCAACCGTCGCTTTTGATCTTTTGCCACGCAGTCTTTAAAAGAACTGCAGAGTCTGCGTCTTTCCATTTGTCGTCTTCTGGTGGAAAAAAACTGCCGATGTCTTCTTTTCCGCTTGCCCCTAAAAGTGCATCGGTGATTGCATGCAAAAGTGCATCTCCATCAGAATGACCGGCTTCTCCTTTTTCAAATGGAAATTCAACTCCGCCGATTAATAGTTTTCTGCCTTCAATCAATGGGTGTATGTCATATCCAAGTCCTGTCCGAAAAACAAAATTATTTTGCATGTTGTAATCCTCCGGATGTGTAATCTTTTTATTTGCTGTACTCCCCGAAACAATTTTTACCTTGCCAATGTATTTTCCCCAAATTTCAGTGTCATCAGTGTATTCTGTTTTTTCTTGCGCCGCTTTTTTATGGGCTTGCAAAAGAGGTTCAAAAGTAAATGCTTGTGGCGTTTGAACGGCAACCATTTTGTTTCGCTGTAGATGCTCCGCGATAAATCCATCGTTGCAAACGATTTTTTGCGTGTCTACGGGAGGAATTCCTGGCGCGCTCGCTCCACATTTGTATGCTGCGTTTACCGTATCTTCGATAATTTTTTCACTTACAAAGGGACGCGCTCCATCATGAATGAGTACTATTTCGGGATTTTCATTGGATTTTTCAAGGAATAGCAATGCATTTAAAATGGATTCTTGGCGCGTTTTTCCACCTTCAACAAAATGCACTTTTGATTGAGCGGCAAAAATCAAGTCTTTCATTTCACTGTCCGAAAAAAGTGCGTTGAATGCGTCTTTTTCGCCGTTTTTTGGAACTGTTATCAAAATGCAAAAAGGCGCAATTGAAGTTAAAAACGCCCGTGCACATTCTGAAAGAACAGTTCCTTTTTTTAAAGGGAGGTGTTCCTTTTTTATGGATGCGCCCATTCGAGTTGAAGAGCCTGCTGCAGTGATGATCACTGCGATTTTTACAGGAAGTCTAGTCTTCATCGTCCTCATCAAAATCATCTTGATTGTCGAGGCTTTCTGAATCAGATGATTCATCGTCGTCATCATCATCTTCATCATCGTCAGAACGTCCTTTTGACTTTGAAGAGCCGTTGACATCGTCCATTAAATCATCGTCTTCATCGTCGAGATCTTCAATGATGTGCTTAATTTTTTGAGCGGATCCAGGAGGCTCTAGCTTTGTGTGGACTCTCGATTCAACGTCCTTTTCATTTATTCCAGTCGCAAGGCAAACCTCATCGATAAGCAGTTTTTTTGCAAGGTCATAAAGCTTTCTTTCAAGAATCGGTAGCTCTTTGATTTTGCTTCGGTTATATAGATTGCGTACGATTTTTGCAATGTCAGCAATTGCGCCTTTTTTTAGAAGCTCCAAATTTTTTTGATAGCGCAGTTTCCAGTCGGAAAGAATGGGTTCAAAGTCATCGGAAAGCAATTCAAGTGCTGCCAGTGCTTCATCGGCGGAAACAACCTCTCGGATTCCCAGTTCCTCCGCTTTTTCAACGGGAACCATAACAATCATATCAGATACTTCAATATAAATTTTGTAATAAAGCATCTCGGAGCCGCGAAAATTCTTTTCAAAAATCTCAAGTATTTTTCCGACTCCATGGCTCGGATAAACAATTTTTTGTTCAATTTGAAATTTAGTGTCACTCATAGGAATATTATATCATAAATTTTGATTAAAATCAAAAAAATGGCGGAAGGTTCATTGGTTTTTCAGTTTTTATTCCTCAACTTCCGGTCGCAGGGCTTGCCCTGCTTACCCAGTTTTGCTACCTCGCAATGCTCGGCTTTACGCAAAACTGGCTAGAGGGTTGTGGATGCATGAGGAAGGTTCATGGTTTTTCAGTTTTTATTGCTCCTTGAAAATTAAGTTTGCAGAAAATATCAATTTTCTGCAAACTTAATTTAGCCTGCGATAGCAGGCGGTGAAATAGGCGAGTTTTTGAAAAAAACTCGCGGTAAGAAACAGCAACCCTGCGTACTATTTCAGTTGCTGTTTCTTACCACTCAACTTCCGGTCGCAGGGCTTGCCCTGCTTACCCAGTTTTGTGTGCGAGTTTGCAAAGCAAATTCGGTGGCAATTCCGCAGGAATTGCGTATTTTGCTACCTCGCAATGCTCAAGTCTCGCAAAACTGACCTAGCGGATTGTGATAGCATGGTGGAACGTTCAGAAAGTTTTAATGCGGCAAGGATTGTAGGGGAGCCGCAGGCTGCCACTGGACTGAACGAGTGTACGAGTGAGGGAAGCGGCTGGAGGCGAATGCCGAAACCCCGAAAAGCCTGGTTGTTGCCGTGCAACAAGCCGCCCAAACGTTGCATTCCTATTCTTTTTGTGCTAAAGTAAAGGCAAATATGATTCTTGAGATTTGCTAGATAAAAAATTTGTTTTTTTAGAGGGATATATGTCTTTGGATTGTGGAATTGTGGGGTTGCCAAATGTTGGAAAGTCAACCATTTTTTCTGCGTTGACCGCTGCTCCTGCCGCTGCGGAAAATTTTCCGTTTTGTACAATTGATCCGAACATTGGAATTGTAGAGTTGCCTGATGAACGGTTGGACTTTTTGGCGGAAATAAATCAGCCTAAGAAAAAAACTCCTGCAAGCGTGAAATTTGTTGATATTGCGGGTTTGATAAAGGGTGCGTCAAGTGGCGAGGGGCTGGGAAATCAATTTTTGGCAAATATTCGTGAAACTGCGTGTATTGCCCATGTTGTGAGATGCTTTGAAAATCCTGATATTATGCATGTGCGTGAGGATGCGAACACGGAGGCTGCCATTGACCCTGAAAGTGATATATTAACTATAAACTATGAGTTGGCGCAAGCCGATTTGCAGACAATTGCAAAACGCGAGGAAAAAAATGTAAAGACTGTTCGTGCGCTTGGAAAGGATGCGGAAAAGCAACTTGCTCCGTGGAACAGTGCCGTTTCAAAAATAAAGCCCCTTTTGCAAGAGGGAAAGTGTGCGCGGCTTGCAGACTTGACGGATGATGAAAAATCTGCGGTGAACGATATGTTTTTGCTTACTATGAAACCAACGTTGTATGTTGCGAACATTGACGAAGATTCTATTGCCACGCAAACAAACAAGTATGTTGAAATTGTAAAGAAAATTGCCGAAAGTGAAAATTCTGAAGTTGTTGTGATTTGCGGCAAATTTGAGGCGGATTTGTCGGAGATAACTGATGCGGCGGAACGCAAGGATTTTATGGATGCTGTTGGACTTTCTGAAAGCGGACTTGCTTCTCTTGCAAGAAAAGCCTATCATTTGATGGGGCTTCGCACTTTCTTTACTGGCGGAAGCGATGAGTGCCGTGCATGGACAATACATGCAGGGGACAAGGCGCCACGTGCCGCGGGGGTGATTCACACGGACTTTGAGAAGGGCTTTATCCGCGCGGAGGCATATTCCATCGATGACTTGAAAACCTATCGCAGCGAACAGAAAATCAAGGAGGCGGGAAAATATCGCCAGGAAGGGAAGGAATATGTGGTTCAAGATGGAGACGTTTTGTTTTTCAAATTTAATGTTTAAAATATCAGAAAACTTCCCGATTTTATATTGTAATAAAACGCTATTAGTAGTATACTTTGGGTTGAAAGGACGCTATATCTAGTGTCCTTTTGGTTGCTCGTAAAATGGGAGGAAAGGGCATGAGAATTATCAAACGCAATGGCGAAGAAGTATTATTTGATATAAGTAAAATTACTGCGGCAATTACAAAGGCGAATAATCAAGTGCCCGCTTCCGAGCAGCTTTCGAGAGAGAGCATTCAGTCTATTTCTAGTCGGATCGTAGACATTTGCAGCAAGGCATCTGCTGAAGTGAATGTTGAGTCAATTCAAGATCTTGTTGAAACTGAGATAATGAGAGAGGGGGCGTTTTCTGTTGCAAAACTGTATATTACATATCGCTATCGTCATGCCCTTAGGCGACAGGCAAATTCAACTGACAAGCAAATTTTAAGTCTTCTTGAGTGTTGTAACGAGGAAGTTAAACAGGAGAACTCAAATAAAAATTCAACCGTTGTGAGTGTTCAGCGTGACTATATGGCGGGCGAAATTTCAAAGGATATTACTAAACGACTTTTGCTTGACGAGGATATTGTTCAGGCGCATGAGGACGGAATTATTCATTTTCACGATGCCGACTATTTTGCCCAGCACATGCACAATTGCGATCTTGTGAATCTTGAGGATATGCTTCAAAACGGAACGGTAATAAGCGGCACAAAGATAGACAGGCCGCATTCGTTCAGCACGGCATGCAACATAGCCACGCAAATTATTGCTCAAGTTGCATCAAGCCAGTATGGTGGTCAGAGCGTTTCTCTCACTCATCTTGCTCCGTTTGTCGATGTTAGCCGCCAAAAAATCAAGAAGGAACTTGAAGACACTATGAAAATCACGGGCGTAACATATACCCATGATCAGTTTGACTATATTGTGAAGCGTCGTCTTTCTGATGAGATTGCTCGAGGGGTTCAAACTATTCAGTATCAAGTGGTCACTCTGATGACAACGAACGGTCAAAGCCCTTTTGTAACGGTGTTTATGTATTTAAATGAAGCAAAGGACGAACAGGAGAAGGAAGATCTTGCGTTAATTATTGAGGAAGTTTTGAAGCAACGCTATCAGGGTGTAAAAAATGAAGAGGGCTATTGGGTGACCCCTGCATTTCCGAAATTGATTTATGTCCTAGAGCCGGATAACATAGAGGAAGGGGAAAAATATTATTATCTTACGGAATTGGCGGCAAAATGCACTTCTCGTCGTCTTGTCCCTGACTATATTTCTGAAAAGAAAATGCTTGAATTGAAGGACGGTAACTGTTATCCGTGTATGGGATGTCGATCTTTCTTGACGGTTTATCATGATCCACAAACGGGCAAGGCGAAATTTTACGGAAGGTTTAACCAGGGGGTTGTGACTCTTAATCTTGTTGATATTGCTTGCTCGTCTGGTGGCGATACGGAAAAATTTTGGGAGATTTTTGATCAAAGGCTTGTACTTTGCCATCGGGCATTGATGCTTCGACATAAGAGGCTTTTGGGAACTCCGAGCGATGTTGCGCCGATTTTATGGCAGAATGGTGCACTGGCACGTCTTGAAAAAGGCGAAAAAATAGACTCGCTTTTGTTTAATGGATATTCTACTATTTCGTTAGGGTATGCAGGGCTTTGTGAGTGCGTTCGATATATGACGGGGAAACCACACACTGATCCCACTGCCACTCCGTTTGCTCTTGATATTATGCGCTATATGAATGATGCGTGCGCACGGTGGCGCGAGGAAAGTACAATACATTTTTCACTGTATGGAACGCCTCTTGAAAGTACAACATATAAATTTGCAAAGTGCTTGAAGCGACGCTTTGGAGTGATTGAGGGCGTTACGGATAAAAACTACATCACAAACAGTTATCACATCCATGTTACAGAAGAGGTTGATGCATTTAAAAAGCTCATCTTTGAAAGTCAATTTCAAGAGTTAAGTCCAGGCGGTGCGGTTAGTTATGTGGAAGTTCCAAATATGGAGAACAATATCCCTGCAGTTATGGCTCTTTTAAGGCATATATATGAAAACATTATGTATGCCGAGCTTAACACAAAAAGCGATTGTTGTCAGAAATGCGGATATACTGGCGAGATACAAATCGTGACGGATTCTGATGGAAAATTGATTTGGGAATGCCCTCACTGCGGAAATCGTGAGCAGACGACTATGAATGTTGCAAGAAGGACGTGCGGTTATATTGGAACGCAATATTGGAATCAAGGGCGAACGCAAGAAATTAAGGAGAGGGTGCTGCATCTTTAGCGCGCTATAACGAATATATGCATTATGGAAACATAAAAAAAACAGACATTGCTGATGGAGATGGAGTGCGTGTTTCTCTTTTTGTTTCAGGTTGTAGAAATCATTGCTTGGGGTGTTTTCAAAGCGAAACATGGGATTTTCATTTTGGTGCCGAATTTACAAAGCAAACGGAATCTGAAATCATAGAGGCGTTGCGTCCATCGTATATTGCGGGGCTGACTGTGCTTGGTGGAGAGCCATTTGAAGAGGAAAACCAGCGCGTTCTTGCTCCGTTTTTGCGCAGAGTGAAAGAAACGTTTCCAAAAAAAACGATTTGGTGCTACACGGGTTATATTTTAGAACGGGATTTAATGGGTGAGGGCGCAAAAAAGCAGTGCGAGGTAACGGGCGAAATGTTGAAGTACATTGATGTTTTGGTGGACGGTCCGTTTATAGAATCTCAAAAAAATATTTCATTAAAATTTCGAGGCAGTGAAAACCAGCGCATTTTGAACTTGCGCGAAATTCTGCCGCTTGTGTAAAAGTCGCACGGCAAAGCCGTGCTTACCGAGTTTGCGTTGCAAACTCGCACACAAAACTGGGTAAGCAGGGCAAGCCCTGCGACCGGAAGTAGAAGAATAAAAAGTAGAAGAGCAATGTACCTTCCGCCGCTCCTCATTGAAACCTTACGGGATTTTGTGTATAATCTTACATTATGAAAGCGACACAAACTATTATTTCTACGTTGCGCGATGCGCCTAATGACGCACTCATTGCAAGCCATCAATTGATGATGAGAACAGGAATGTTGAGGAAGCTTGGAAACGGGCTTTACTCTTATATGCCTTTTGGATTGCGAAGTTTGCGAAAGATTGAAAACATTATTCGCGAAGAACTTGACGCTTCCGGTCTTTTGGAAATAAAGCCTACTGTTGTGGTTCCCGGTGATATTTGGCGGGAGTCAGGACGCTGGGATAAAATGAGCGGTGAAATGCTTACTGCAAAAACGAGGACAGGACAAGATATGGTTGTCAGTCCAACGGCTGAAGAAGCGGTTACCGCGCTTATTCGCGAGGGGCTTTCTAGTTACAAGCAGCTTCCTATTATTGTGTATCAAATAAACACTAAATATCGTGATGAAATCCGCCCTCGGTATGGAGTTATGCGTGGGCGTGAGTTTACTATGATGGATGCATATTCTTTTGATGCGGATGACGCCTCTTTAAATGAATCTTACGAAAAATGCGCCGCCGCCTATAGAAGAATTTTCAAGCGGTTGGGGCTTTCTACTATTTCCGTGAAAGCGGACACCGGTGCAATGGGCGGTTCTGGAAGTGAAGAATTTATGGTGGAAAGTGAAGTTGGGGACGATACATTGATTCTTTGTCCGAAGTGTGGATATGCCGCAAATGTGGAAAAGGCTTCTTGCAAGGCGGATGTTCCTGTTGACAATGACGGAAACCCTCAAGTTGCTTCAAATCTTCCATTAGAGGAAGTGGCAACGCCTAATGTTCTTTCAATTGCAGATATGGAGCGATTTTTTAATTCCTCTCCAAAGCGTTTTATAAAGGCTCTCATATATAGGGTGGTGAATTCTTCTCTCGACTTGGAAAATGCTCCCGGCGGAAAAAATCTAAATGTTGTGGAGGAGACTTCTGGAAAGTACTATCCTCTTTCATATTTTTGCGTTTTAATTCGTGCAGATTTAGAAGTGAACGAGGCAAAGCTCAAGGCGGCTTTAAAGGCAAGCGAAGTGTGTCTTGCAAATGATGAAGAGGTTTTACACTATTCAGGAACAACACACGGATTTGTCGGCCCGATGGGGGCAATGCGTGAAAACGGAACTATGAGCGGACTTGAGATTCCGATTTTGGCAGACTTAACGGTGTTGGATATGCATGATGCGATTACAGGCGGTGGAAAAAAAGACATTCACGTGAAGCATGTTGAGCCAAACAGAGATTTCAAACCGTTTTTAAAAGCCGATGTGCGAACTGTTGTTCCAGGTGATTGCTGTGCTGAATGTGGAGAAAAACTGTATTCAAGAAAGGGCAATGAACTGGGGCATATTTTTAAGCTTGGCAACAAGTATACAAAATCAATGAATGTTACGTATCTTGACACGAGCGGAAAGCCCGTCACTCCGATTATGGGGTGCTATGGAATCGGGGTTGACCGAACGCTTGCTTCTATTATTGAAGAACATCATGACGAGGACGGAATTATTTGGACGATGAGTACTGCGCCGTATCAAGTGGTGGTGATCCCGATAAAATACGATGGTGAAATGAAAAAGGTTGCTGATAAAATCTATAGTGAATTAACAGATTTTGGGGTGGATGTGCTTCTTGATGACAGGAGTGAACGCCCTGGAGTGAAATTTACAGATGCGGATTTAATCGGCTATCCAATCCGAATTGTTGTTGGTGAAAAAAATCTTCCGAATGTGGAGTTTAAATTGCGTTCTGAAAAGGATGCGACGCTTGTTTCTATGGATGAGGCTTCCAAAAAAGCCGCTGAAATTGTTCGGGAAGAGTTGAAGAAATTGAATGCGTAGGAAAAAAATGAAGAAGAAAGGCACTGTTTTTATTTTAATGATGATTTTTATGGCGGCATCTGTATTTGCTCTGCCTGGTTTTGAACCTTTTATAAGCGATATGCCGGGCGAGTATGTGTATTATGTGGACAAAACGTTTTCTCGTGAGTCTTATGTGGGGTTTCTTGCATATGATGAACGCACGTATGCCGCAAGATATTTTGCTCCTGCCGACACATCTATGAAAAAACCGGAACTGGAACTTACAATTTACTTTACGCTTGACACTTCAAAAAATTTCATAGAATTGACTGGAGAAAAAATTGTTAGCGCGCACACACCAGATGACACGGAAATTATAAACTATTTGCATGATATGGTGTACGAATTGAATGCTCGGCGGATAAAGGCTGGAAACATTGAGCCTGTTGAAGAGTATGCGGCGAATGGACAATTTTTTAACAGTGGAGTGAGAAAAAACGATGACTTTATGCAGTTTGGCGGAAGCGTTGTTGTTGTTTATGATTGTTTAATTCCTCTTTTTAATATCAAAATGATTGAAAACGACTCTAAAACTCCTGTTTTTTATGCTGTAACAACAGGTAGAATTGTCTCTTCGTCTGACACGTCATTTGATGATTTTGAGGGATTTCCTGAAAAATATGCAGATGGCAAGCATTCCTTCAAAAAAAATAAAAAGGCGAGTGTGTCTCAATTTACCTATGGAGAAAATGTGACTATACATCTTGACTCTCAATGGGAACAAAGCATGGAAAATGCATGGCGGTGTCAAGATATTGCGTTTCTTTCCGCAGGTGTCATTCCTCCAAACCATACAGAGCCTTCTGAAAGCGATGCGGAGGCCGAACATGCAGTGTCTTCATTTGTTTTGAGGCAGCTTCTTCAAAGTGTTGGGAATTCATATATAGATTTAAAGACGGTGAAATTGAATTATGGAGCGTCTTCTCGTGTCATAAGCGCAGTTTTTTTTCAACATGATTCAAAGAGCGTTACAGAAAACATAAAAAGCATTCAAAGTGCAAATGACAGGCTATATCTTGTATCCCTCACCGTGTTTAAAGATGTGTATGACAAAAACAAAAAATATTTCGATGGCATTTTAAATAGCATAGAAATAAAGTAACGCATTTCATCTAAATGTGAGTGTCTGGGGGTGTTGGCTTTGTGTTGTGCGTGTCATTTTCATTGTCCGCTGTTTTTATCTTTTTGTAATGTATGCGCACTTCCAATGCTAAAAACAAAATTACTACTACTGAAAACCATCGTATATTGGATTGAAAGCCTGCGAAAAAGTCATAAACGGCATGAGATAAAATTGCAATAACCAGCGATATGCCGTCTCCCTTTTTCGATATATAACTCCATACACATATTCCGCAAAGACCTGTGCAAAGCGTATGTATCAAATCTGAAGTGAAAATTCGTGCAAAAATCATATAATAGATTAAATCCGCACCACGTTCATTTGCGCTTTGCAAATGTTGTAAAAAGTATATCATAGATTCAAAGCACCCAAAGCACAGTCCGCACAGTAATGATGCAATAAAAAAATGTTCAAACGAAAGGTTTTTTCGAGGAATCAAAAGCATAATTAGCATTTTTAGGCACTCTTCAATCATTCCGTTGAATAGCAATATCCGCAAAAACAAAAAAACGGCACTGTTGGCAGAGGTAACCTGTATGTTTGCAAAGAAGATCCCGACAAAAAATTGTAGAAATGTGATGGGTAAAACCGCTAGCAAAGCAAGTAATGACGCAATCAATTCCGTTGAAAATGTAATCGATGAAAAATGTTTGAACAAAACAAACGCCGCTAAAAACGGCAAAAGGCATATACATAAACAAAAATATAAGTTCATATCAAAAGCCTAGCACAAACTTCAAAATTTGCCAATCCCAAAGATACATTATATAATAGGTGCTATGAATGATTCTATTATCCTCATGGGAATAAAACACTCTGGAAAGTCAACGCAAGGTCGTCTTCTTGCTAAAAGTTTGGCTTGCTCATTTGTGGATGTTGATGATGTTATAGCAGAGATTGCAGGACAAACTCCTCGTGAAATTTACACTCTCCACGGGGAAGGCTCGTTTATGAAGTGGGAGGAAGAGGCTTGCAGACGCATGGCAACTGAAAATGTGCAAAAACGCCTTGTGATTGCAACAGGAGGAGGCATTTGTGATAATGCTCCAGCATTGCAAGTTCTCCGTTCTATGGGACGCTTTATATTTTTGAATGTTGCAGAAAATATTGCGGTGAATCGCATTTTAAACAAGGCTTGTTTAGGTGAAGACGGTTCTTGGTTAGGCCTCCCTGCTTATATTGCAAAGGAAAATCCACAAGATGAATCAGATATACGGGCGATTTTCCACGAATTTTATGTCAAGCGTATTGCCGTTTACTCAAAAATCGCTGACATAAAAATTGACATTTCTGACAAAACAAAAGATGAAAACGCCCGTTTAATAGCAAAAGCGATAGGCGCATAAAAGAGGCGGTGGATAAAGCAGTTTGCTTTGTACGTTAAACACTACTTTTCAATTGCAGTTGCATTCGTTTTTGCAGTTTCCATCACATTCACCCTTGCAATTGCCTCCGCATTCTTCGCCACAGTCGTTTCCGCATCCTCCACATCCACCGCAGCCGCCACAGTGAGGGGGATTTCTTTCCTCTTCTGTGGACTCTCTCACTTCTACGATTTCAATGTCAAAAACAAGCGTTTTTCCTGCAAGTTCATGATTTCCGTCAACAGTGATAGTGTCTCCCGAAATTTCTTTTATACGAACAATAACGGGAGTTCCGTTTGGCATGACCGCCTGGAAAGGCATTCCAACTTCAATGGGAGATCCGTCTTCAAACTGATCACGTGGAATGGAGAGGATGAGACGGTCGTTGTACTCTCCATACGCATCTTGCGGAGATACCGTCACGGTGAATTTCTCCCCAACAGTTCTCCCTTCAAGAGCCTTTTCCAAACCTTGAATTATCATTCCGCTGTCGTGTATATATGATAACGGATTTTTTCCTTGTGAAGAATCAATGATATTTCCCTCTACATCTTTTAATGTGTAATGAAATGAAACATACATATCTTTTGTGATAGTCATCTTATGTAAACCTCAAAAATCAATTAAAAATCACTGTAAAAATCGCTTCGAGCGTTGTCTTGAACAACTTCCGTAATCTCTGGAACTGCATCTTGAATGTATCGTTCCACGCCCATTTTTAGCGTCATCACCGCCATAGGACAACTTCCGCATGCTCCAACTAAATTCAAGTGAACGCGATTTTGTTCATCGATTCCAACAAATTCCATATCTCCGCCATCTGCCTGTAATTGCGGTCTGAACATTTCCATAGCCTCTTTTACACGCTCTTCAATAGTTGGTAAAGTTCCATTCGTTTCTTCCATAACACAAATCTCCATAAGATATATTTGAGACGCAATCTTTGAGCCAATGCACGTGCGCTGTTTGTGCGCTTAACATCATTGCTTCAAAAACTGCGAATTTCAATTTTCTAGTTGTAAAAAAGTCATTTTGCAATGACAAGGATTTAAAGGCGAGCGGCAGCACTTTGTTATAGATTTTAAATCCATTCTAAATATAACAAAAAACACTGAAAAATGAAATAATATAAAGACAAACACAGGGTAAAAATTCAATGAAAATGTAGTTCTAGCCCTTGATTATTTTTTTATAATCTGCTACTATTCATAATATATTTTTTGGAGCGGTACCAAAGCGGTCGTACTGGGGCGGTCTTGAAAACCGTTTATTCGCAAGAATACGGGGGTTCGAATCCCTCCCGCTCCGACTCTCTTACTGGAGGTGTGGTAGAGCGGTAATACAACGGATTGCTAAT
This sequence comes from Treponema sp., assembly GCA_014803985.1. Classification (GTDB taxonomy): domain Bacteria; phylum Spirochaetota; class Spirochaetia; order Treponematales; family Treponemataceae; genus Treponema_D. Next base: position 39,713 of record JAAVAO010000048.1, on the reverse strand, counting down.
CCGTCAGTTCCGAAAGGGCTGGGCAGGTTCAACTCCTGTCGCCTCCGAATACCAAAAGTATCTGTTTTAATTTTTCTTCTTATGAGATTGTAGCTCAGCTGGATTAGAGCGCCACCCTGCGGAGGTGGAGGTCGCACGTTCGAATCGTGTCAGTCTCAACCATATCCACCTTGTTTTAGGTGGATTTTTTTTGTCTTCTAAAAACACTAGCGGAAGATTCATCAGTTTTTTATTTTTAATTTTTCAGCATTTTTTCCTATCAATGACGAATATATATCCAGTTATTGATAAAACAAAAAAAAACGCTTGACAAGATGATGGCGGCAGTGTATTATTAAATTGAACAGTTGAAAAATTGTTCAATCAATGGAGGCGTGTATGGCAAGCGATGAGGAGAAAAAAGCGACTGCCGCTTGGAATATACGGGAGCGGTTGCCTTCGGACAGTGTCATCTATAATCTTGCGGAATTATTTAAAGTGTTCGGCGATCCAACGCGGGCAAAGATCTTGCAGTGCTTGCAAATAAAGGATTTGTATGTTGGTGAAATGGCTGACATTTTGGAGATGAGCGTCTCTGCGATTTCCCATCAGCTGCGGGTTTTACGCTCGGCGAAACTGGTGAAAGGCACAAAAGAAGGCAAGGAAGTGAAGTATTCGCTGGACGATGACCACGTTACTAAAATCCTTGAGTTCGGTTTGACGCACGTCAACGAACAGCGGAACTAAAAGAGTGGGGCAAAACCCCGATTTTTTTTGTGATATATAATTGAACAGTTATTCAATAGTGTAATTGTTCAATAAAAATCTGAACTGCATACGCAGGGAGAATATGCTTGGAGGTATTTTATGAAAAAGGTATTCAAGTTGGAAGATTTGGACTGCGCGAACTGTGCGGCAAAAATGGAGCGTGCGATCGCTAAGATTGACGGCGTGACTTCTGTCACCGTGAGTTTTATGACGCAGAGACTGACCGTTGAGGCGGATGACGTACGCTTTGACGACATCATGAAAGAGATTGTCAAAACCTGCAAGAAAGTAGAGCCTGACTGCCAGATCGTCTTGTAGGCGGATTGCGTCATGGATTTACGAATTCTCGTGCTTTCGCTCATAGCGGGTGTTGCCGGTACGGGTGTCGGCGGCGTGCTTGGCGTTCTGCTCAAAAGCAAAGGCGACAAAGCAATGAGCAGGATACTGAGTTTTGCCGGCGGTGTTATGGTTGGTATCGTTGTGTTTGAAATGTTGCCCGAATCGTTTGAAGCGGCGCAAACAGTGCTGTCTGGGCGTGGAGGTGTGTTCGTGACGCTGACGGCGGTCGTGTGCGGAATTGTCATTATTTTTGCCTTGAACAAACGGCTTGACTGCATGGAGCATGTTAGGGAGACGCATCGCAGCCCCGAAGAACTGCACCATGAAACCGCCGTTCTTCAGTGGGCGCAGGACGGTCGCCGCGAAAAAAGCAGCACGCGGCAATTGCTAAAAGCGGGCATTGTTATGCTGCTTGCAATTGCCTTGCATAACATACCAGAGGGCATGGCGATTGGCGCGGCAGGAACGGCGGAACTGAATATGGGAACGCTCATTGCGGTGCTGATTGCCGTGCACAATATTCCTGAGGGAATGGCGATTTCTGCGCCGTTGGCGAGCGGCGGCGTGAAGGCATGGAAAACAATCATGCTGACGGTGCTGGCTGGTGCAGCAACGATTGCTGGGGCGGTTATTGGTCTTGTGGCGGGCGGAATCAGCTGGCTTGCGATTGCGATCTGCATGGGGTTTGCGGGCGGCGCGATGCTGTACGTTACGTTCGGAGAAATAGTTCCGCAGGCAATTCTAATGGACGAAGGGCGCGTTCCTTCCGTCAGCTTGCTGATTGGAATCTTGTGCGCCATGACATTCGTGTATGTATTCTGAAAATAACGGAGGAAAGATTATGAAAAAAGCGACAATGAGCCGGAAAGAACGGAGAAACCTTGTTCGCATACTTATCGCGCTCGGTCTGTTTGCCATTGTTTTTGCCGCTGATGCGGTCGTTGGGTTGGATGGCGTGTTCGGTGGCAGTCGCGGCTGGCTGTTTCCGTTCGCATTGTATTTGATTGTGTATTTTGTAATCGGGTACGACGTGCTGTGGAAGGCAATTCGCAACATATCGCACGGGCAGATATTCGATGAGAATTTTTTGATGTGCGTTGCCACGCTCGGTGCGTTCGCGCTTGGCATTTACCGGGGAACGGCAGGGCTTGAAATCGAAGGCTTTGATGAGGCGTGCGCCGTGCTTTTATTTTATCAAGTGGGCGAGTGGTTTCAGTCCTATGCCACGGGCAAGTCGCGCAAGTCGATTTCCGCGCTTATGGATATTCGTCCCGACTATGCAAACGTACAGCGCGATGGGGGCTTTGTGCAGGTCGATCCAGGCGAAGTTGCGGTCGGCGACATAATCCTCATCAATCCGGGCGAAAAAGTGCCGTTGGACGGCGTTGTTGTAAAAGGAGAGACAACGCTTGACACCAAAGCACTTACGGGCGAGAGTTTGCCCCGTGATGTTGCGGCAGGCAGTGAGGTTATCAGCGGTTGCGTGAACCTAACGTCGCAGATTGAAGTGCGGGTGACAAAGGCGTTTTACGATTCCACCGTTTCAAAGATCCTTGACCTTGTTGAGAATGCCGCAAGCCAGAAGTCAAAGGCGGAAAACTTCATCACCACATTTGCAAAGTATTATACGCCTACAGTGGTTGCCGTGGCAGTGTTGCTTGCGGTCGTTCCTGGTGTGCTGACAGCGGACTGGTCAACATGGGTGTATCGTGCGTTGAGTTTCTTGGTCGTGTCCTGCCCATGCGCGCTCGTCATTTCCATTCCGCTGTCGTTCTTTGCGGGAATTGGCGCGGCTTCACGGTACGGCATTCTGGTCAAAGGCTCGAACTATCTTGAGAAGTTCAGTCGGGCGAATATGTTCGTCTTTGACAAAACGGGAACGCTCACGAAAGGCAACTTTGCCGTGACAAAGATTGCTCCTGAAAGCGACAGAGATGAAATTCTGCGTCTTGCCGCCATTGCGGAGCAGGATTCAAACCACCCGATTGCGCGGTCGATTGTCGCCGCTTATGGCGGGGAAGTGGAGCAGGGCTTCACGTTGACGAACATCGCGGGTGAAGGCATTGTCGCGGAGCGCGGCGATGACGAAATATTGTGCGGTAACGAAAAGTTGATGGCGGAACACAATATTCCGTTCGTAAAAGAGGACGGACTCGGCACGGTTGTCTATGTTGCTCACAACGGAAAATTTGTAGGCTCGCTTTTGATTGCTGATGAGATAAAAGAGGAATCCCGGCAGGTCGTCGGCGAACTCAACGCGATGGGTTGCAAAACCGTCATGCTTACGGGCGACAACGAGGCGATTGCAAAAAGCGTCGCAAGTCAAATTGGGCTCACTGGCTACAAAGCATCGCTCTTGCCACAGAATAAGGTTGAAGAAGTTGATGCTATGTTGCAAGCGAAAGGGCAGAAAGACGTGCTATGCTTTGTGGGCGACGGCATTAATGATGCACCCGTTTTGATGCGGTCGGACATCGGCATTGCGATGGGCGGAGTGGGAAGCGACGCGGCAATCGAGGCATCGGACATTGTGCTGATGAAAGACGACTTGTGCGGCATTCCGCTTGCCAAGCGCATCGCGAAAAAGACGATGGGCATCGTGGGGGAGAACATTTGGTTTTCGATTTCTGTCAAACTCGCCATTCTCGTGCTATCGGCATTCGGCATAGCCAGTATGTGGATTGCCGTTTTCGGCGACGTGGGAGTGGCAGTGCTTGCGATCCTCAACGCTATGCGCGTCAATACACGGTATGCGTGAGCAGTTGTGCAGCCTCCCGTTTCACTATCGAGCGCAGTCGTTTTTTTGCAAAGAGACGCGAACAAATACTGCACCATTCTTTGCCTAATGACGAATACATGACAAGGCGGTGATATGAACAAACAGAGCTTGCGCATGAAATAGCAATGCAAAAATGTGTCAATTTTGAATTTTATAACTTATAAAAAACATTCGCAAAGGCGCAGTGGAAAAGGCAAAATCGCTCTATTGTGGTTGCTGCGGTAGCAGCGAAAAAAATCTTTGCTACAATGAGCGCGAAATGCGCGAGCGCATAGTTTTGTCTTTTTCATTGCAACTGGAAGACTGTTTTTCTATCTTTATCAAAACTCGCTTATTTACTGCCATTTTCGCTTGAAACTTCGCGCTGTACGCTTGTTGCGAAAGCATTTCATTGCAAAAAACGGCGTTTTCAGCAATTCGAAAGTTGACGCTTTCTTCATTGCTGAAAATTATGGAAGGTTTAAAATCGACAACTCAAATAGAGTTGCCGATTTTAATGTGAGTTTTTTACAAAAACTCGCTTATCAACTGCGATTTCTCACTTCGTTACGAAATCGCTTTTTCAGCAATGAAAAAAATGTCAACTTTTTTCATTGCTGAAAATTAAGGAACGAATTTCTTTTTGTGCATAAGCCGTGTATGAACAAATAAAAGTCTTGAATATAATGTAAAAAAATGAGATACTATTGTATATATTTTTTGTTACGGGGCTGTAAGTATGATAAAATTACAAGGTGTTTTTACGGCAATGATTACGCCGATGAAGGATGATGGCTCTATTGATTACGAAGGATTTAGAAAACATATAAAAAATCAGTTGGAGGGCGGAATAAATGGTCTTGTTCCTCTGTGTACCACGAGTGAAACGCCAACTTTGGAAGAAGACGAAGAAGACAAAATGATTTCCATAATTATGGAGGAGCGCGCCAACTGGGAAAAGGCAACTGGAAATAGAATTCCGCTCATTGTTGGAACTGGCAGCAATAATACTCGTGATGCTGTTCGCTATACAGAGCGCGCCGCTTCTTCTGGTGCAGATGCCGTCCTTGTAGTTACTCCGTACTATAACAAACCGTCGAAAGAAGGCATATTCCGTCATTTTGAAGCCGTTTCAAAAGTGGGAATTCCTATTGTCGTCTATAATATTCAAGGGAGAACGGGAACGAATATTCCAACCGATGTGCTTTTGAGAATCGCCGATTTGCCAAACATTGCTGGCGTGAAGGAGGCGAGTGGCAATATAAATCAAATGATAGATGTAATTGCTGAAATAAAGTCACGGCATCCAGATTTTGCAGTTTTAAGCGGAGATGATGGGCTCACTCTTCCGTTGATTGCAATGGGTGGAGATGGTGTTATTTCCGTTGTTTCAAATCTCGCTCCAAGTCTGATTACTAATATGGTTTCTGCCGCTCTTGAAGGTCGTTTTGAAGAGGCGAGAAAAATTCACTATAGGCTTCTGCCATTTTTTAAGGCTGCCTTTGTTGACGGCAATCCGACTTCAATAAAATATGCGATGAACTACAAGGGACTTCCCGCTGGCTCTGTTCGTCTTCCACTCGTTGAAGTGACAGACAGTGCAAAGAAAGTCATTGAAAACGCGCTCAAGGAATGCAACCTATAGAACACTGTGTAGAGATAGGGGATTGCGAGTGCGTTGCGTATGGTAAGGTGCGTTTTGTTAGTTTTATAAAAAGAGGATGTAGAGATGCAAGAAAAGATAAAAGTTGGAGTGCTTGGTGCAACTGGCATGGTGGGGCAGCGATATATAAAGTTGCTTGAAAATCATCCGTGGTTTGAAGTGTCTTATGTGGCGGCAAGTCCTCGTTCCGCAGGAAAGCCCTATAAGGATGCAGTTCAAAATAGGTGGCTTATCGGTGAAACTATTCCTGAAGTCGTTGCAAATTTAATCGTTCAGGATGCAAATGATGAAAAAAACGCTCTTGGAAAATGCAAATTTGTTTTTTCCGCCCTTGAAATGGGAAAGGATGAAATCAAGGCGTTGGAAGAACGATATGCCGCAGAAGGAATTCCCGTTGTTTCAAATGCAAGTGCGAACCGTTGGACTTCAGATGTTCCAATGATTGTTCCTGAAATAAATTATTCTCATCTTGATGTGATTGATTCCCAAAAAAAACATCATTCGTGGAACAACGGATTTATTGTCGTAAAGCCGAATTGCTCGTTGCAAACATATATGATGCCTCTTCATGCTCTCATTCAAGCGGGCTATCCCGTGAAGAGAATGATTGTCACTACTTTGCAGGCGACCAGTGGAGCCGGGTATCCTGGTGTTCCATCTTTTGATATGATCGACAATATTGTTCCTTTTATCGGGGGGGAAGAGGAAAAAACAGAAAAAGAGTGTTTGAAAATTTTGGGAGCGGTAAAAGACGGAAAAATTGAGAACAACACCCTTCCTGTAGTTTCTTCAACATGCACTCGTGTTCCCGTTGTTGATGGTCATACTGCCTGTGTTTCCCTTGAATTTGACTTGCCCGATGAGAAAAAGCCAAGTCTTGAGGAAATTGAACGCGTTTGGTCTGCCTACACATCTCTTCCGCAGGAGTTAAATTTGCCGTCTGCTCCAGTGCATCCAATAGTGGTGCGCCATGAGGAGAATCGTCCTCAGCCACGGCGCGACCGTGAAACCGAAAAGGGAATGGCAAGTGTGGTCGGCCGCCTCAGGAAATGCACTGTTTTCGATGTGAAATTCGTGGCCTTAAGTCACAACACAAAGCGAGGGGCGGCGTTAGGTGGTATTTTAAACGCTGAACTCCTAAAGGCAAAGGGTTTTTTTGATTTTTAGATTTTAAATTGAGGAAGAGGGGGCGGAAAAGCGACAAACCCCCTTTGGGTTTTTCTCTTTTCCACGCCTTTTCTCTTTTCTCGGCTTTCACCGCTTGTATTTTATCATCGTGCATTTTATTTTGTTTAAAGAAGGCATAGTTGTTGTTCAAAACAAAATAAACCGACTGTTTGAATTGCTCATTAGAGAGAATAAAAAGTAAATAAAAAAGTTTTCTCTCTTTCTTCTCTTTACAGCACTTCTACCGATCCGTTTGATGTATTTTTGATGCAGGCGCAGAAATTTTCGTATTCATCGGCGCAAATTTTTCCTTTTACCGTTATGTCTGTTCCAAACTCTTCTGAAATGTCCTTTATTGCAAATTTCTCTAGCACTCGCTTTATATTTGGATACAGTGAATAGGTTGCGCAAAACGAAAAATCTTTTGTTTCAATGAATTCTGTTATTGCGCCTTGCGCTTCTGCCTTGTCAAGAACGAGCTTTGCGCCATCTCCATAAGCCTTTACCAGTCCGCCAGTTCCCAAAAGTGTGCCTCCAAACCATCTTGTAACAGTGAGCAACATATTTGTGCATCCCCGTCCTTTTATGATATCAAGAACAGGTCTTCCTGCCGTTCCAGAAGGTTCTCCGTCATCGCTCATTCCTAGAATTTCTGCGTTTAACCCCAGCATAAATCCATGGACAACATGCGTTGCGTCATTGTATTTGTTTTTTTGTGATTTTATAATCGATCGGGCTTCATTTTGGCTTTCGCAAGGAAAAAGTTCACAGAGAAAGCGTGAATTTTTCACAGTAAATTCGGTTGATATGTACGAAGAAAGAATTTTCATACGGCTTATCCAGTATCCTGCTATCCCGCGCTGTTTATTTTTGTTAGCAAGAGCCGTGCGTCAACGTTTTGACTGTTTAAAGTGAGTGCATATTCTGCGTTCGTGCGGGCGTTTCTAACATCTCCCTGGTCAAAATAGATGGATGCAATTCTGAAAAGAACGAGCGATTTTAACCGAATGTTTGTGCATCTGCCAACGACTTTGCTGTATATATGCAAGGCTTCTGCCTTTCTATTGAGCGAGTTATAAATTGTGGCAAGGTTTATAACTGAATAATCAGAAGCGAATGGAGAAATAATAGGGGGGCTTGAAGCATCCCCTGTTTCAAAAACCAATGCGTGATAAAGGGCGAGTGCATCATCGGTTCTCAAAAAATTTATTGCAAAGTATGCTGCATATTCCTTTTCCTTTGGCGACAAATGCGCTTCCTTTTCAAGAATCTCATCCCAAAAACTTCCAATTTTAATTTCATACTTTCTTGCAATTGTCTTTGAAAACAACGTCCACGCATCTTGAACCATTCGGTGATTTAATAAAAAACTAATAGAATAGTCAAGAAGAGTGTCAGGGTATGTCATTGTGTCAATTGTGTTTTTCTCCAGTAATCTCCATAAATCTGCGCTTTTTTCTTTTTCAGACATATTTTGAGTGGTTTTATAGCGCAAATCCAAATCTATTATGTATAAAAGCGGATCATGAGTTCTGTTGAGGCTCTCTTCTATTCTGAGTTTCGCATCGCTTAACGGAATTCTTGCACGATTGTCGAATTTTTCCATTTTTAAAGTTGTTGCCCCCGCATCGCGAATTGTTTTTTGAACTGAATTTTCTTCAACGGGCAAATTTGAATTATAAGCAAAGTCCGCATACAAACATAAGGACGGAACAAAATCGGGCCATTCATTTACACAAAATACAAGATATTTTGCACAAAGGCTGTCATCTCCATTGTCATAAGCCCATCGTGCACTGTTTGTAAACATTGTTGCAGTTTCTAAGGTTTTGTTCGCTTTGCTTACATTCCAATAGCCGTCATTTTCAGGAATAGACTGTATAAATTCTTCTCGCACCCTTTGTGCGCTTTCCTCATCTTTTAGTGATGTGTAGGAATCCGCTTCAAGAGGAAGAAGATTTTTTGCGTATCTTTTTCCTGCCAAAAGGTTTGGCTGTAATTCAGCAATCCGCTTTGCCGCTTTGATATAGTTTATTGCATCTCCGAAACGCCGCGCATTGTACATAATCAATGCCCAAAAATACGCGTCATCACATTCATACAGTTCTGATGGGCGCACAGCCGCAGCATTTTCAAACGAGCCGTTTTCCAAATGAATAAGCGCACAGTTTCTCAGCCACGAATTGTCTTGCGAAGCAGAATATGCATCGTAGTATGCAGGATAAAATTCAAAAGAAATAAATGTGCTTCGCTTTTTATCATTGTCGCTCAAAAAGGCATTTTTCATCATTGCTTGAGCGTAAATTGAGCCGTATTTTGTTCCTTGCAAACATTTTCCAACGGCAAGAGCGTCGTCAATTCGCAGTTTTCCAATTAAAAAATAGGCGTATACAGCAGAAAGCTCTAAATTTCCAGGATTTTTTTTGAGCGACTCTGCAAGAACTTTTTCAGCGCGCCCCTCTTCTCCAAGAGAAATATATCGTCTATAAATGCCAATGACAGACCACGAACTGTAGGCAAATTTTTCAGCCGCCTCAAGGGATTTTAACGCTTCTTTATATTGACTTTGATTTATAAGGGCATCTATTTCATCAAGCGTGCTAATAAATGACTTTTGAACTTTTGTTTTGGAGCATGAAAATAAAACGGACAGAAAAAATACCGCCATAAAAAAAATATACGCTCTTTTTCCGCCCTTTATCATAGTTTTTTCCACATTATTTTTATTTAATTTTCAGTAGAACCAGATGAAATTTCCTTTTCTTGAGAATCAATGGCTTGACTGATTTTCTCAAGAATTGCATTTGTAAATTTATGAGAATCATCAGATCCATAGTCTTTTACAATTCCCACTGCCTCGTCAATAACAATATTTGCATGAGTTCCTTTTTGGTATAAAAGTTCATAAACACTCATACGAATAACGGCAAGAACAACTTTATTTATTCTGTCAATGCTCCAATTTGTGGCAAGGTGTTCTTTTATCATTGTGTCGATTTCATCGATGTTTTCAACTGTTCCCTGAACCAAAAGTCTGGAAAATTGAAGAATTCCCTCTTTTTTTTCAGAGGGAAGAGATTCAAACGTCTTGAGTTGTGCTTCCGACAGGCAGTACTTTATGCCGTTGTCCGCAATCAATTCTTCAGGAGAATTTTCGTCATCTGTTGCATTGCCTTCTTCATCATCGTTTGACGTTCCGTTGTCGCCAAGATCACGCTCAACCCATGAAAACGAGAGCAAGTCATCTATATTTACGCCTCCGACCGCCCAAGAGTACAACGCTTGGAATGCCAAGATGCGTCCGATTCTTCTAAACATATACCCTCGTTATTCTTACCAATTTAACAATTTATCAAGGTCTGCGTTTTGCTTTTTTCGCTCAACATTTGAGTTTGTATCAAGCGTTGTTGCAATTTCAGTTGCGGCAGTTGAAAGGTACTCCATTTGTTTTTGCTGGCTCAAAGAATTCTTTATGTAATCGTAAACCGTTATGGTAGTTTCCGGCTGAACCACATCGCTTAATTCAAGCATTTTTGCATCAAATTTCTTAATAACGGTAAAGAACTGAAAATTCGATTCCTGTTCAGCAACATCTGAAATGAAATTCTTTTCTTTTTTGAATAATTCCAAAAGTTCGGCATAAGAAACCCCCAGTTGCACTGCACTCTGCTGGCTTTTGTTTACAAGAATATCGCCCGCTTGAAAGTCCGCATTTGGTTTTTTAGAATCAACGGTGAGTTGGTTTACGGTCGTCTTTTTGTTTTTCAAATCAGAATTCAATGTGTTCGCCTTTATTCTTGCAACTTCTGCATCGGTGTTCTTTGGAATAATTACGAGGAACAGTTTTATCATATCTGTCCAAACGAAAGACGGTTTGTTTAGTTCATAGAATGCACGAATTTCTTCATCTGATGGAGAAACTCCTTGCAATTCGTTTTGTTTTTGGCTGACAATATATTGCTGCACAATCAATTGATTTTTAAGATACGCTTTGTAGTCTGCAACAGACATTCCAACTTGTTGACGCATATATTCATCAAGAGAAAGGTTTGTTTGTTCTTTTACAAGTTGCTCAAATTCCTGTTCCGTCATATTTCTTCCAAGCGACTGCGAAATGGATTGCAGGAAATACTGCTCAACCATGCTTTCAGGGATGGATATTCCTGCTTTTGCCGCTGCTTGAGTTACCAGTTTTTCTTGAATCATAGCCTCGAGCACTTTTTTTTTGTCATCGACAGAAAGGGGGGAACCCCGCTGTTTTTGATATGCATCTACCCGCGTTTTTAACTGTTTCACGGTAATCGATTCATTTTTGTTTAGTTTTACAACAGCAAGCACCTGCAAATCCGACTGTGCAAAAACCATCACTGCCGAAAGCATAGCCACTAATGCAAGGGTTAATCGTTTCATTTTCATATCCTTCCTACTTATATTGTAAAGGTTGTTTTGGATTTGCAAGGAATTTCCAAAACCCCTTGTTTATAAACATATAACTATCTTTTTTAGTTACAAAAATACTCTATTAGCACTGTGTTGTTTGCATTACTTATCGAGAGGAAGCCCTCCGCTTATTGTCGCGCGTATTCTTCTCACCCCTGCGCTGCTTGATTGTTCTTTTTCAATTTTGAACGTACCAATTTGCGCTGTGTGTTGAACATGCGGACCTCCGCAAACTTCTTTGCTAAACCAATTGTTCTGTTCTCCGATTGTGTACACTTTTACATCCTCTCCATATTTTGTTGTAAAAAGTGCGCGCGCTCCTTCTGCTTTCGCTTTATCAAGAGGCATAATCTCCATTGAAACAGGTAGATCCTCTTTAATTTTTTCATTCACTATTTTTTCAACTTCGGCGATTTCCTCTTTTGTCATTGGTCTTTCAAATGTAAAATCAAATCGCATTCTTTCGTTGTTTATATTGCTGCCTTTTTGAGCGACTTGAGATCCCAAAACAGTTACTAATGCTTGCTGCAATAAGTGGGTTGCTGTATGGTATTTTGTCGTAACATCGCTTTGTTCTGCAAGACCGCCCTTTGCGCTTCCTGCGTCCAGAGATTTTGACGCTTCTTGGTGTTTCTTTTCAGCCTCTTTGAATCCGTCCTTGTCCACAGTAAATCCATTTTCAGCGGCAAGTTCTTCTGTAAGTTCAAGTGGAAAACCGAATGTGTCATATAATCTAAAGGCAACCTTTCCAGAAATTTCTTTTTTTGGATTTTTCATGAGGTTTGGAAGAAGACGTTGGAATTCTTTTTCTCCATTTTTAAGGGCATCGCGGAATTTGCTTTCCTCTTGAGTGAGTTCGGACTTTACCTTTTGCGAATTCTGCTCAAGTTCTGGATACGCGCATTTAAAATTTTCTATTACTGCATCGGCAATTTCCGCCAAAAACGAGCGATCAACTCCAAGTTTCATTCCATGCCTAACTGCGCGTCGAATCAAACGGCGAAGAACATAGCCTGCGCCAACATTGTTTGGAGTTACGCCTTTTTGGTCTCCGAGGATGAACACAGCTGAACGGGTGTGATCAGCGATAATGCGAACGGACTTATCCTTTTCTTCATCTGTTCCATATTTGTAATCAGCGAGTTTTTCAATAACGGCGATAATCGGTTGAAACACTTCGGTGAGATAGACGCTCGTTTTTCCCTGCAAGATGCAGTTTGTGCGCTCCAATCCCATTCCTGTGTCAACGTTTTGTTTTGGAAGTCTTTCAAGAGTCTTTTCATCAATTCTATTGAACTGCATAAAGACATTATTCCAAATTTCCATCCAGTTTTCGCTGTCAGTTTTTTTGTTTGAGCCAACGGGAGGAATGCCTTCTCCAACCCAATAGAAAATCTCTGTGTCAGGACCGCATGGACCGGTCGGACCTGCCGCCCACCAGTTGTCGCTTGCAGGAAGATATGCAATTTTGTCCTCGGGCATTCCGTTTTCTTTCCATATTGTTGCGGATTCTTCGTCACGAGGTGCATTTTCATCTCCTTCAAACACGGTGACACTCAATTTTTTTGGATCAAGGGCAAGCCAATCGGGGCTTGTTAAAAATTCATAGGAAAATGCTATTGCGTCTTTTTTAAAATAATCACCAAGAGACCAGTTTCCAAGCATTTCAAAGCAGGTGAGGTGGCTCGGATCTCCAACATAATCAATGTCTCCAGTGCGAACGCATTTTTGATAGTCGGTAAGCCGTGTGCCGGCGGGATGTGGTTCTCCGAGCAAATACGGCACAAGCGGATGCATCCCCGCCGTTGTAAAAAGAACGGACGGATCGTTTTCAGGAATTAAACTTTGCCCCGAAATTTCAACATGGTTTTTAGATTTAAAAAAGTCAATATATTTTTTACGCAATTCATTTGCAGTCATAATGTATTATTATAGTGTGTTATGAAATAAATATCAATCAGAATATTGCGTATCGGGCGGAAGTCGAAGTGTAAAACTGAAAGAACATTGAATCTTCCGCCCTGTATCTTCCGCCACTGCAACGGGAAGAATGTTTTTATCTTTTCAAAACTCGCTTATCAATTGCTGTTTCCGCCTGAAACTTTGCGCTACAGGCTTGTTGCGAAAGTGCCTAAAGAACGGCTATTTGATTTAGTTTGTCTTGTATTCTATCAACTACTATGTCTCGTATTTGTTCGGCTGATAGATCTTGAATTTCATCGTAATTCAGGGGCTTTAGAAAATGCACTTGGGTTTTTATTTTTCTTATGGAGTTTATAGTAAATGGTTTCCATGAATCATAAATTACAATCGGAACAATAGGGCGGCGAGTTCTTTTTGCGTATTTAAAGGGTGTTGGGTAAAAGCATTGTATCATGTTTTTGTTGTTTGTATATCCTGCCTCTGGAAAAATCAAAATCTTTTTGCCTTGTTTTATATCCTGTTCGACTTCTTGCATAGTCCGTATCTGTTGCCGTGGGTTTGTGCGGTCAAGTCTTTTTCCATGAACCATCATAATATATTCATTGGCAACGATCATTTTTGATTTTTTCAAATCCATAACAACTTGGCAAGGAGTTTCGTGTGCATACATAATGCCCAGCGCATCATATTTGCCCTGATGATTTGAGATCATCATATATCCGCCGTCTTTTGGTAAATTTTCAAGCCCTGAAACGGCTGTTTCAATTCGGCTTATTTTCTTTAGTATATAAATCATTCTTTTGGCGAGGCAGAAGCACTGTTTTTCATCGAATTTCTTTGGATTGCACGCATAGATATGTGATGCTATCACGAAGAAAATGATAATCGGAAAGGATATTACAATCAAATAAAAAAAACGCAACATTATAGTTTCCAACTGTACTTTGAAATTATCAATGAAATACTACTAATTTTTTTAGAATAAATCAATAAACTCTCTCGTAAAATACTATTGGGAAAAAAGCATTAAATGGTGCACATTTTTTTTCAAAAAAATTAAAAAAAACTCGAAAAGACATCAGAATTTCCCTTAAGAAATACTATTTATAGTATAGAGGTGCAATTATGAACAAAATAAAATTTTTTACCAGTGTTTTTGCCTGTGGATTTCTGCTTTGTTGTACTGCCGAAAATTCTACAAGCAATATAAAAGTTGTGAATTGGAATGTTCAAACTTTTTTTGATGCAACTACAGAGGGAACTGAGTATTCTGATTTTATTTCACAAAAATATTGGGGCGTTCGTTCTTATGAAACACGGCTTGATCGTCTTTGCGAGGTGATGAAGGAGTTGAACGCCGACATTTTTGTCTTTGAAGAAATAGAAAATTACGATGTTGTGCATGACATTGCAAATAGACTTGCAAATTATAGTTGGGCGCAACGAAAAAATTGGAACTACACTGTTTTTTCCAAGAACGATGGAGATTCAATAGGGTGTGCAGTTTTTTCACGCTATGCAATTTCGTCTGTGACTGTGCATAATCTTGATATACGGACAGAAAAGACTGCCCAGCCTAAAATGCGGTCAATTATGCAAATGAAAATTCACATTGACGGAAAATGGTTGACGGTTTTTGTGAATCATTGGAAGTCAAAGTCGGGCGGTGCGGAAAAAAGTGAGGTGTGGCGAGACTGGCAGGAAAGACTTCTTACTAGTCTTATGACAAAGAGCGTTGAGGGCGGTGAATATGTTTTTGCAAGTGGAGATTTTAATCGTGATATAAATGAATTTACAATAGATAATCCTGCATGCTATGAAAATGTTCTGCTAGATGATACGCTTTCTCTTCATTCTCCATGGCTTTTTGTAACAGGAGAGCTTTCTTTTCCTGGCTCTTATTATTATCAAGGCGAGTGGAGCCGAATAGATCATTTTTTTGTTTCATCAAACGTTTTGCTTTTAGATTTTACAGCGGAGTGTGGAACATGGAGCAACAACGACAGCACTCCCTGGCGATACACAATATATAATGGAACAGGGTATTCCGATCATTTGCCAATTTCTGCACGCTTGAGTTTTAAATAGACGAATGAGTTTTGTATTTGATTTTTCATAAGCAGATTTTTTTGTGATTGTCATTTTGTATGCTGAAATTCTGCAACAGCAATTGTGAGACGGTTGATTTTCGCTTTTTCTTGAATTATAATAGGTTTTATATATTTAATACTATTTGAAATAGCAATTTCAACACCTTTTGAACTTGAAGATTTGTTTGCTATTGGACAATAGGCAATACAGTATTTTTTTGGGAGGAAAACTATGGCATGTTTTGCAGTTCCATTGGCGGAAGCGGTAGTCGTTTCTGTGGTTAAGGCGGTCGCTTTGAAGAAAGGCGATTCAAACGAGAAAATTCAAGTGGCTCGTGAAAAGGTGGCGACACTTGAAAAAATGCTTTATGGTGGAAGTGCACTTCTTGCTGTTGAGCATATGTATCATGGCGAAATAACTTTTGTTCCTCCATTTTTGACCGCAATGAAAACGCCCGAGGAAATCTTCGTTATGCTTCATGAGATGGCAACTGTTGGCGTGGGGATGGCGTTTCTTGTGACGGCGGTATGGGGAATTGGTTGTTTGGTCTCGCATTTTGTAAAGAAATGTAAGGCTGCAAAAATGCCGCTTGCTGCAGCGTAGCAGATAAGAAAATGATGTGCGGATATTAACTTCAAGATTGCATTGCAAACTCAGAAACAATTCCGCATTTTGCCCTTAAAATTGACCAAGCGTGTTGCAATGATGACGAGGATTGTTTTTATTTTGGCAAGTTTACCATTGACTTTTTATTATGGCAGGGAGAGTATATGTGCTTGATAATGACTATGATTGCAGCGGCGGTAACTGGCGTAATTTGGTTTGTTCAAAGAAAGCACGGAGTTGCGTCAAAAAGTCTGTTTACTCTATTTCTTGCGTTTTTATCTGCGGCGTTGATGTGGTGTGTTGACGGAATTGCATCAATTGCGGAAGGTGAACCCTTTTTCACTATTAGTGGTGAAGATGCGATTTTAGGCGCGATAATTATAGTTCTTGGCTTCTTTGTTTTTGGACTTCTTTCTGTTTTGGAAAGGACAAGGAAAAACTCGAAGTGAAAGATAGTGTTGTGAGCAGGATAAAAGCATCGGGGATGTATATGAAGTGTATTTTATATTGTTCGTATGCGGAACTGGTTGCTAGAACATGCTTATTTTATGTGCGTGCGTTGTAACAAATTGCTTGACGCATGTGTAAAAAATCACTCTTGATTTTTTATGGGAGAAAGATATGAAAAAATGTGTTTTAATTTTGATGATCGCGCTGGCTGTGTCATGCTCGTTTGCAAAACAAAATCCCAATGCGGCTTCGTATAAAACGTATGAAACAAAAGACGAGAATGCACCCGCCGTTTATTTTATTCGCGACATAACGAGCGAAAATTTGGCGAAGGTTTACGATGCGCTCGGATTTGAGGCGAAAGGAAAAGTCGGCGTGAAAATCAGCACTGGGGAATCTAACAATTCAAATCATTTGCGCCCTGCGCTTATCGGTGATTTTGTAAAAAATCACGGCGGAATCATTGTTGAATGCAATACAGCTTATGGCGGAAATCGCGCTTCAAACGCGGCGCACAAGCAGGCGTTCAAGGATCGCGGCTACGACAAAATCGCGCAGTTCGATTTGCTCGACGAGGAAGGCTCAATGTCCATTCCAGTTTCGGGTGGAATTCGGCTCAAGGAAGATTTTGTGGGTACTCACTTTGCGAACTATGATTCATTTATTGTGCTTTCGCATTTCAAAGGACATGCGATGGCGGGATTCGGTGGCGCAATGAAAAATCTTTCGATTGGATTCGGAAGCGGAACTTCTACAAAGAAATCGGGAAAGGCTTTAATTCATTCGGGTGGCGAAAGTGCAACAAAAGTGTGGGGATTTCCGCAGGACAATTTCACCGAGGCGATGGCGGAAGCGTCTAAAGGCGTTTGCGACTATATGGCGAAAAAAGGCGGAATGGCGTATATCAATGTGATGAATCGTTTGAGCGTTGACTGCGACTGCAACGGAAATCCTGCAGAACCCGACATGCACGACATCGGAATTCTCGCAAGTCTCGATCCGCTTGCGATTGACCAGGCTTGTATTGATTTGGTGTGGACAGCATCCGATTCGGGAAGTCTGATTGAGCGTGTGGAACGGCAGAACGGTCGCCACATTTTGGAACACGCACAAAAAATCGGACTCGGCTCTCGAAATTACAAGCTGATTGAGTTGAAATGATGCCGGAATGCAGGAGTCAAGAATCCTGAAATAAAGAATGAAGCGTACTTCCGTTGCAAGCAACGGAGGTACGTTATTCGTGATACCGCTAACACTTCATTCCATTGTTTTCGTAGTTATCTTTGTTTGATATATGATTTATAAAACAATTCTACTGATACACAAACAAGTGGTCATATCTTCTATTTTTTTAATTGTGAAGTAAGAAACAACAGTAAATAACGGGTTTTGAAAAAACTCGAAGTTAAAATCCACAACGCAATTTAGTTGTGGATTTATACCTCTTTCTGTTCGTTATACCTTGAACTGATCGATTTGTTTTGTGATTCTGTAAATCGAGCCAGAAATTGAAGTGGAAATGGACATAAGCGATTCATCTCCTTCCTCAATAACTTTAACTCCGCTTTCAATTGCTTTTAGCGATGTGCTTACATTTTCGGCAGATTTACGAAGTTTTTCCACATCATTGGTGATTCCGCTACAAGCACTGTCCACTTTGTCTGACGATTCCTTTACGTGAGTTGTTGCATCGTTCATATAACTTAAGGCTTCGCTTATTTGCTTTGATCCTTCGGATTGTTCGTCCATGGAAAGTTTAATTTGGCTTACAAGTTGTCCCGTTTCTTGAATTTTTTCTGAAACGCGAGAGAACATTTTATCCGAAAGGTCAGAAACTTCCACTACGCCCGAAATTGAATTCAAAATCGCCTTAAGTTGTTCTCCAATGTTCTGAGACTGTGTAGAGGAATTTTCAGAGAGTTTGCGGATTTCGTCTGCTACAACGGCAAATCCTTTCCCTGCGTCTCCAGCATGTGCCGCTTCAATTGCTGCATTCATTGCCAGAAGATTTGTTTGGTTTGCAATTGAAGAAATCACATCATTTGCCTCGTTGAGCATTTTTGACTGCTGCTCAATTTTTTGAATTTGTTCGTTGACGGAATGTTGTCTCAAAATTCCGTTTTTCACGTCCTCTTCAAGTGTATTAAATTCTCCTGCCATTTTTTCGATTGAGCGTGAAACCGAATCAACGTTTCCAATCATCTCTGTAACTGCGCTGGATGCATTTTGCATTCCTTCGTTTTGCACCACCAAAGTTTCACGCAATTCTTGTACAGAACTCGAAATTTTTTCCACTGAACCAGCGGTGTCCTCCACAAGCGTATTTTGATTTTCCACTTCAGATTCAACATTTCGAATATTTTTAATCATTTGCTCTACAAACGTTGTGTTCTCTTGTACCATATCGCCAAGACGTTCGCCGTAACTCAAGAGGTCATTTTCCGTTCCTTTAATGTCGGTGACGATTTTTTGAAGTTTATCGCAGAATAAATTGAAGTTGATAACGAGAAATCCGATTTCATCGTGGATATAAAGTTTGCACCGCTTTGTAAGATCTGCTTCACCTGTTGCCATTTCTTTGAGGGAGTTTGTAACAATTTTGACGTTTTTCATCAAATGGCGAATAAGGGCAAAGCTAATTGTTGCAAGCACTATTGCAAATATGAGTGAGAACGGCGTGATAATTTTTGCCGCAGCAATAGTAGTGGCTTTTATTGAATCTAATGAGCGCGCTATAAAAATCATGCCCGAGATGCCTTCAGTTTCAGTGGTGACAGGAAAGTATATTGAAATATATTTTTTATCATTTATTGTATTGAATCCGTTGTACATTCGTCCCCGTTTCAGAACTTGCTCAATGATTTCTTGATTTTGAAGGTGCGTATTGATGAGTTTTTCGCCTCGTAAATCACGAAGTGAAGTGTCCACTCGTAAGTCGCCATAAAAAACCGTGCATTCCACATTGTAACTTGATTGTATTTGTTCTATGAGCAAATCGTTTGAAAGACCATAGCCCAATATAATTGCCCCCACAAGGTTTTTCGTTTTATCAAAAAGTGGAGCGGCGGCGATCATACTGTAAGCAGAATCTCCGAACGGTTCGTATGCGAATCCCTTTTCTCCTTTGAGGGCGAGGGAAACTGCCTTTGAAGAGGAGTAGTTTATTTTCGGCGTATCGTGAGTCCAAATGGCATTTCCGTTGGCATCCACTATGGCGTAAAAATCTGTGTCTGTGTCCGAAAGTCTATCTTCCATCAAGCGTTGAAGGAGGTCATGATCATTTTTTAGTGCGTCTACAATTTCCATGTCACGTGAATAAATTACTGAATAGCCGTCAATACAAGACTGCCAGTCGTAAAGCGTGTTTTTAATTCCTGTTGCAGTATCTTTCAATTTTACCTGGGTATCCGATATTATTTCAGACCGTAAAACAAAAATTGCAATGCTTGTAACCAAAAAACTTGTGAGAATAATAAATCCTGCAATAAGAATCAAAAGTTTTGTTTGAATCTTCATGTTTTTTTTGTACGTGGGGGCGAAACGGTCAAGTTCCTGTTTTTGTGCCATAAAAAAACTCCAATTTATATAAGTATAGAATGGAAAATTAGTCTAAATTTCAAATTTGCAATAAAAACGCGCTTCGCAATTACAATTTTTCACTGCATTACGAAAGCGTGCTTGCAACGATTTCAAATCTGACAATTTTGCTGCCGGTGAAAGAATGGAAAAGAAGAAAATCATTTGTTGAAAAGCTGTTTAAATTCATCTGATGTGATTTCGTATATTTTCTTGTTTAATTTAATTTCCGCCTCTGTCTCAAGTCCTGGTTCGTCATCTGGCTTTTTGATGAACATAAAAATTGCTGTGGAAATGCCCATTTTTACGCGCTTCATTATGAGGACAATATCCGAATTAAATTCCAAGCCATTTACATTTATGTGTGCGTTGCGAACTTTGTCGTAAATCTTCATATTGCGAATGTTTTCGCTTTTTTCAAGAATACAACAAATATGCGAAATGTTCACATCATCAAGTTTTGCAACGAAATTGGACGAGCCTTGCCAAAAAGAAAGGTGGCTTTCATTATCGCATTTTGCACGGATATTGTTTCTCCGCCCCTTTGCGCCTGATTTTTCGAGTGCAGAAAGAATAGAGTCAAAGTTTTCCTTGTTTTTTCCGTGGAAAAGTGCAATGCAGCCCGCTGATGGAGTTACATCGTTTTTGTAGTCTGCCTCAATGTGCTTTGCCTGCTCTTGATTTGTTGCCGAAAAAACTATGCCAACGGCAATCCCTGCATTTTCTTGTCGTATTTGACGAATAAACTGAAGATAACTTGTGCCTGGTATAGATATATCAATATTAAAGAAAATAAGTGCGTCTGGAAAATTTTCTATGATTTTTCTAACACTGTCCGAAATTGAATTGCTACGACTAACAATATGTGATTCGTAACCAAGTGTACAAAAATCCTCCATAAAGGATAGTGGGATGAGCATTGCATCTGGCGCGATGAAAAAAACTTTCCTGCCAAAGATGTCAGTGTTCTTAAGGTTCATAATGCCTCCAATATAAAGTAATAATAGTGCACAATATAAAAAAGACGCACAATACCCATAATTATAACAAAGTGTTGTGCAGAATGCAAATGCAAAATGTCTTTTTTTAATTTTAATCTTTTGATTTTGTCACAGAATCTCCGTAACAACAAAAGAGCGGTGTGTCATTGCCGCAGAATGGTGATAAAGCGATATGTCATCAATAAAATGCGTG
Organism: Treponema sp.; assembly: GCA_014803985.1. GTDB lineage: Bacteria > Spirochaetota > Spirochaetia > Treponematales > Treponemataceae > Treponema_D. The sequence goes on along the minus strand of JAAVAO010000048.1, from coordinate 18,759 downwards.
TCAAAATGTGTCTATTTTCCAAATTGCGCTTCTATTTCTTTTATTTGATCACGGATTGCCGCCGCTTGTTCGTATTCTAGCCTGTCTGCGCATTCAACCATCTCTTTGTTCAATGCTTTTAAAAGATTTGCCCGCTGTGATTTGTTGAAAAGGTTTGTTGTTCGCTTTAAAACGTCAATTTCAACTTTTGCGTTTTCGGCTGCATCCTTTTCCTCTCTCTCAAGAATATCTTGAACTGCCTTTTTTATTGTGTGCGGAGTGATTCCATGTTCATTGTTGTATGCTTCTTGAATTTCACGGCGATGCTTTGTTTCGGTTAGAGCGTCTTGCATTGCTTCGCTTGTATGATCGGCATACATAACAACTTTTCCATTTTCATTTCTTGCGGCTCTTCCTATTATTTGGATAAGACTTGTCGTGGAGCGCAGAAAGCCGATTTTATCAGCGTCTAAAATTGCAATGAATGACACTTCCGGCAGGTCAATTCCCTCTCTCAAGAGATTTATTCCAATCAACACATCTATTTCGCCAGTGCGCAGACTTTTTAAAATTTCCACGCGCTCAAAAGTGTCTATTTCCGAATGAATGTATCGCACTTTTAAATCAAGTCCAGTAAGATAATCTGTTAAATCTTCTGCCATTTTTTTTGTCAGCGTGAGGACAAGAGATCGCTCCTTTCGTTCTATTTTCTCCTTGATTTCTTTGTAGATATCCTCCATTTGCCCTTCGCTCGGTCTAACCTCTACAACTGGATCTAAAAGTCCCGTCGGTCTAATTAACTGTTCTACAACTTGCGTTGACTGTTTTATTTCTTCTTTGCGAGGCGTTGCCGTAACGTAAATCACTTGGTTTAATTTTTTGCTGAATTCTTCAAATTTTAACGGACGGTTGTCCAGTGCCGAAGGGAGGCGGAATCCAAAATTCACGAGGTTTTGCTTTCTGCTTCTGTCTCCTTCGTACATCGCTCCAATCTGTGGAACTGAAACATGCGCTTCGTCGATCATGCATAAAAAGTCATCGGGAAAATAATGCAAAAGCGTTGCAGGAGGCTCTCCTGTCTTTCTTCCTGAAATCGGACCTGAATAATTTTCAATGCCTGAGCAATACCCCATTTCTTTCATCATTTCAATGTCGTACGTTGTACGGGTTTTTAGTCGTTCCGCTTCAAGCACTTTATTTTCTGCATACAGCGTTTGTAGTCGAGCGTCAAGTTCCGTTTGTATTCTGTTCGTTGCTTCTAAAAGCAAGTCATGTGGCACAACAAAGTGCTTTGCAGGATATAGTACCGTTTCATCAAGTTCTTCAACGGTTTTTCCGCTTATAACGTTAAATCTGCGGATTCGTACAATTTCCTCCCAGTCAAGTTCTATTCTGTACGCTTCGTCAGTTTCCATATATGGCGGGTATACTTCAAGAAAGTCTCCGCGTATTCTAAAATTTCCGCGCTCCAAAATAGCATCATTTCTTGAATACTGCAACGATATGAGTTGTTCTGCGAATTTATGGGGGTCTAATGTTTCTCCCTTTTCTAGATGAATGCGCATATCTTTGTACAAGTCTGGCATTCCCAATCCATATATACAAGAAACGGTTGCAACGACAATAACATCTCTGCGTTCCATAAGACTGTACGTTGCGGCAAGCCTCAACCGGTCAATTTCATCATTGATGGCGCAATCTTTTTCTATATATAAATCGCGAGCAGGCACGTAGGCTTCAGGTTGATAGTAATCATAGTACGAAACAAAATATTCGACCGCATTATTTGGGAAAAACCCCTTGAATTCTCTGTACAGTTGTGCGGAAAGCGTTTTGTTATGGCTGATGATGAGGGTGGGGCGTTGTACTTTTTCAATGATTTTTGCCATCGTGAATGTTTTTCCGCTTCCTGTAACTCCTTTTAAAGTTTGATAGCGGTCGCCCCGTAAAAAGCCTTCTGAAAGTTTTTCAATGGCTTGTCCTTGATCTCCTGATGGGGAAAAATCTGAAACGACTTTAAATTCTCTCATATTTTCTATTTAAATCCTACGATTTTCATTGTTTTTACAACTGATAATCTGTTACTTCTTGCATTCTCTCAAGTATTGCATCGAGTTTTTTTCCGTAGTCTGGATCTGCTGCCCATGTTTGTGCAAGTTCCCAAATTGTCGGGGCTTTTCCTCGCGGGCGAACCCATTTATATCGATTGTCTATGAGCGTTCCATTGAGCGAAATGCTTTCGTCAGTTCCATACGCATGGAGATGCTGAATGTGCGCACGCACTCCGTCATTTTCCGTTTCAAACCATTCCCCTGGATGTTCTGCATCTATTGCTCCAAGTCCGCAATAGTTGTGCATTTCAGGTAAAACAAGGTTTCCGAATTTCAAATAACCCGTTTCAAGACACATTTGCGCAAATGCCACATCGGAATTTATCCCCTCAAAGTTCGCTTCGGATATATAAAGGGTGGCAAGGCGGAGAATGTCGCTTCGTTCCATATTGGGGTTTTGCGACAAAAAATAATCGGCTAGTTGTTCTTCGGTGAGCAGACCTTTGTCTGTGATCTTTCGTGAAACGTGCGGCGTTTCTTTTTCAGGTGCGGGAAGTGTTTTGCAGGAAAATAAAATCGATACAAAAATCAAGAGCGATATAAAAAAAAGGGCGTTTAAAGTGTTAACTGTTTTCATACTATTTTTTCGGAGTTTTTGATTTTTAGCATTAGTCATTTTCAGTCGTCCTTCAAATCAAAATGGTGTTCTTCCTCGAAAACTCCTTGCGAGCGTTAGTTTGTCTGCATATTCCAAATCTCCTCCCACTGGAATCCCTGTGGCAAGTCGAGTTATTTTTAGGTTTTCAACCGACGAGAGAATTTTTTGGAGATACAGAGCCGTTGAGTCCCCCTCAAAAGTCGGGTTCATCGCAAGAATGACTTCTTTTACAAAATCGTCTTGAACGCGCTTTACAAGGCTTTTGATGTTTAACTGTTCAGGACCAATTCCGTCTAGTGGTGCAATCACGCCCCCCAGAACATGGAACAGTCCCGAATATCCCCCTGCATTTTCTATTGTCTGCACATCTTGCGGCTGCTCCACAATGCATATCATTGACTTGTCGCGCTGTGGATTTTGGCAGATAGGGCAGGGGTCTTTTTCAGTCCATGCGCCACACAGTGAACACGGGTGAATTTTTTGTTGAAGTTCTGAAAGCTGCCGTGAAAAATCTTGAACATAGCCAGCATCGGACTTTAAAATATAATTTACAATACGAGCCGCGCTTTTTTTTCCAATTCCAGGCAGTCTTGAAAAAGATGCCGTTAATTCATCAATTGCGTTCATTTTGCAGTCCGAATTATATTCCAAACGATGAAGGGTTTAATCCAGGTATGTTTAGTCCAGAAAGCATACTGCCCGTTTTTTCTTTTAATAGTTCCCGCATTTTTGAAAATGCATCGTGTTGTGCGGCTATAATCAAATCTTCAAGCATTTTAATGTCGCGATTGTCAACACAAAGGGGGTCAAGATGGAGTTCAAGCATTTCAAACTTTCCGTTGATTTTCATAGTCACCATTCGCCCTCCAGAAGACCCTTCGGCAGTGAGATCGTCCAATTCATCCTGTAGCCTTTCCGCTTGCTCTTTTAGTGCTTGTGAATTTTTAAATAAATCAAATGGATTCATATTTTACCGTCCTTTTATAATTTTAATAGCGTCTTATAATACGATGTTTTTTTATTGTTGTCCAACGATATTTCCTTTGAATGCATTGCAAAGAAGTGTTACTTGAATAGGAATTTCCGCTTTTTGTTTTGCTTCCGTTTTTTCAAGGGAAACTTCAAATTGCATTTTTTCATGGGTAAATTTTTCAATGAGTGAAGTAATTATTTGAGTGTTTTGTTGAAGGAAGTCTCGTTGATATTCGGTTTTTACATTTGTTGAAATTGTCGTTCCATTAAGAGTCCAGGGGGCTGTTTGCATTACCGAAGATGCCAGCATTGCATTATTAACAGATAGTTCTGAAATTACTTTTCCAAAGAGGTCTCCAATTTGAATAGTCGTTCCATCTTTTGCAGTAAAAATAGTTGTTGTCGGATGAATGTGTTCCTGTAAGAGGGACGTGTTTGTATTCTCTGATTCAAAATTGTTGCCGACATTTTCAAACGATGATGTGTGTGTCGAAAAATTTTCAGAAGGTGCCACTGTTTCTTTTGGCGGCATGGCTCCGCCATTATCAAAAGGGTTTTGCTGTCCTTGTCCTTCTGAATGCAAATTATCGAAAATCTTAAAACGGGGCAGTGGTTTTTCATTTTGACGTTCAGAGGCACTTTGCGCACTGCTAGAGAGTGCGGTGTTTGCTGTTTGAATGGGAGAGTAGGCACTTTCTTTAGCATTCTGCGGACTTTCATATTTTGGAGAAGGAGACGGCGTTTTTTTTTCACCCTGCAGAAGTGAATGTGCATTATCCACCGCCGCTTTGACTTCCTTTGGAGAAATATATTCTTTTAGCCAGCAAAGACGACTGATAGCAAGTTCAAGTTCATAGCGCGGTGAAAGCGAATATCGGATGTCGCGGTACAGTTGCATAAATAGTGAAAGCGCGCGCTCAACTTGTATGGTGTTCCAGCAATCTAAAACAGTTTTGCTGTATCTTTCTGCGGACTGCCCTAAAAGAGACTCTTTTGTGATTCCGTTTTTTATCAATAAAAGACTTCGTATATATTCGCTTGAGGCTAAAATCAATTGTTCAATGGAAATTCCAGAGGCAAGCAGGTCGTCAAGTTGTGTTAGTGCATTTTCCGCTTGACTTTCAGCGCAAGTGGAAAAAAGCGTGTTAAGCCGATCAACGCCGAGCAATCCTAGTTTGTCGCGGATTTTTTCATACGTAATATATCCATTGCTAAACGCTGCAACTTGATCAAAAAGCGTGTATGAGTCGCGAATAGAGCCGCCGGACTCCTTTGCAATCCAGTATAAAGCCTCGTCATCTGCTTGAATGTTCAATTCGCGGCACGCATCGGCTAAAAGAGATTTCACTTTTTCAACAGGTACAAGACGGAAGTTAAATTGCTGGCATCTTGATTTTATGGTTGCAGGAACTTTTTGCAGTTCAGTTGTTGCAAATATAAAAATGACATAAGGAGGTGGCTCTTCTATTGTTTTTAGAAGGGCGTTAAATGCACTTGTTGAAAGCATGTGAACTTCGTCTATTATGTATATTTTATATCGGGCGCTGTTCGGCGGAAACATAACTTCATCTTTTATTTGTCTTATGTCGTTTACGCTTGTGTTTGATGCGCCGTCTATTTCAATAACATCAAGAGACGAACTGTTTGTGATGGCTTTACATGATTCGCATTCTCCGCAGGGATTTGCATTTGGTTCGCTTCCGCTTTGACAGTTCAATGCCTTTGCAAGAATGCGAGCCGTTGATGTTTTTCCACAGCCCCGTGGTCCTGAAAAAAGATAGGCATGTGCAATTTGAGATGTCTTTATAGAGTTTTTTAGCGTTTCGGCAACAAATTCTTGTCCTGCAAGATCTTCAAACTGTTGCGGTCGCCTGCGCGTTGCCGTAACTTCATAAGCCATATCCTACCCCCCCCTCTAAAACCTCAAGAGCGAAATAGCAATTTTGAGAATGGATTTTATGCTTCTTCTTACTGATATGGTAACAAAAAAATACAATTATGAAAAGTAAGGAATGGTAAAAAAGTTATTGGAGCACTTTAAAATAAAATGTGTATACATTCGTTTTGGAGTTTCTAGTGCTTTTGAGTTAAAATACTATAATACATTATGTTAATAGTGTGATATAATAATGATGTGTTATTGCTTTTTGTTTCAGCGTTCATACAACTGTATCATTGAGAGTTGTTGCAAACAGTGCGACAATCTCTTGAACCTTTTGCAACAAAGTGAGAAATCTTAGAACACTATTGCTTTGCAATAAGCGAGTTTTATGCAACTTTTTCTTTATCTATGGTGTCTGTAATGGATATGAATAAAGTGCAAAAAAACTTGTAATTTATTTATGATCTTTTTATATTAAAAATACGAGGGGATTTTGAAATGACTTTAGAACATGATTATTTGGTTGAGGACAGGGAATTCACTTCCTATGATGACCTTAAGAAAAACTGTCGGTTAAAAGCACCGAAAGACTTTAATTTTGCCTATGATATTATTGATCGATATGCAAAGTTAACGCCCGAAAAACGTGCGCTTGTTTGGTGCAATGATGATGGAGAGGAAAAGACGTTCACTTTTTTGCAGATTTCTCAGGAGTCAAAGAAAACTGCATATTTTCTTGCAAAACAGGGGATAAAAAAAGGCGACACGGTTATGCTTATGCTTCGCCGTCGATACGAATTTTGGTGGTTTATGGTGGCTCTTCATAGAATCGGAGCAATTGCCGTTCCTGCGACAGAGCAGCTTCTTTCAAAGGATATTGAATATCGAAACAATGCCGCTGATATAAAAATGATTGTAGCTGCGGACAATGATGCGACAAACAAAGAGATAGAAGATTCTCTTAAGAATTCTCCAACAATAAAAACGTTAGTGAATGTGTGCGCACCTCGAGAAGGATGGGTTGATTTCCACGAGGCTTTAAAAGATATTGAACCTGAATTTCCGCGTCCATTAGCAGAGGCTGCCACTCATAATGAAGATCCACTGTTGATTTACTTTACTTCTGGAACTTCAGGGTATCCAAAAATGGTATTGCAAAATCATTTGTATCCACTTGGACACATTGTGACTGCAAAATACTGGCATGGGGTTATTGATGACGGTCTTCATCTCACTGTTGCTGAAACGGGATGGGCAAAGGCAACGTGGGGCAAACTGTACGGTCAATGGATTTGTGGAACTGCGCATTTTGTGTATGATATGAAAAGTTTCCGTCCTGATAAATTGCTTCATAAAATTTCTGAATATGGCATTACAACTTTCTGCGCTCCTCCAACTGTGTATCGCTATCTTATTCGACAGGATTTGTCAAAATATGATTTAAGCTCTGTCATTCGATTTTCAACTGCGGGGGAAGCCTTGAACGGCGAAGTTTTCAATAAATTTATCGAGCAAACAGGTAAGAAGATTTACGAAGGATACGGACAAACTGAATCGACAATTATATGTGGTAATTTTTTGGACACTGAAATTCATCCTGGATCTATGGGACGTCCGTCTCCTGCGTATGATGTGGAAGTTGTGGATGAGTATGGAAATCCTGTTCCTGTTGGAGAGGTGGGTGAACTTGTAATTCATGTTGACAAGGAGCATCCGTTTGGACTTTTGACAGGCTATTACAAGGATGCAACTCTTACCGCTAACGCTTTTGACGGCGGAGTGTATCATACAGGCGACACAGTTTATATGGACAAAGAAGGGTATGTGTGGTTTGTTGGTCGTATTGATGACATAATAAAATCGTCAGGCTACAGAATAAGCCCATTTGAAGTTGAGTCAGTTTTGCAGCAGCATCCAAGCGTTATGGAATGTGCTGTTACAGGTGTTGAAGATCCGCGGAGAGGTCAGGCGGTCAAGGCGACAATCGTTCTTTCTCCAGGATATGTGCCAAGTCATGAGCTTGAAGTTGAAATTTTTGACTTTGTGAAGCATGAAACGGCACTCTACAAGTGTCCACGGATCATTGAATTTGTTGAGGAAATGCCTAAGACAATTAGCGGAAAGATTCGTCGAGTTGAAATTCGTGAAAAGGACAAGGGCATTGATACAAACAAAATAAAGAGGGACTTTTAGTGTTTTGAACGGGCTTTATTGATTTTCAATGATGGCTAAAAATTGCTTGCAATACGTGCGGCAGAACACTGTAGAACACGATTTGTCTGTGGGTTTGCAAATGTGTGTTGCAAACATAGTATATAGTGCTATAGGCTTAAAACTTCAGATTACAAAATTGCAATTTCGTAATCTGAAGTGTATCGGGGAAAGGAAAATACATCTTGCAACTAGCGAGATACTTTTTTCTTGATATGTTCGTGCTTTTGTCCGAACGTGCTTATTGATTTGTGCTTGATGCAACAAGGTGCTTAACACGCACGCTAAACGAGATTTTATAGGAGGTACTGTTTATGGCGGTAAATGGATTGACTGGCGCTAACTTTGATGATGAAGTTTTGAAAAGCGAAAAGCCGGTTTTGGTTGATTTTTTTGCGGACTGGTGTGGTCCTTGCAAGATGACTGCTCCTGTGGTGGAGGAGTTGAGCAATGAGCATCCCGAGTATAAGTTTTGTAAGGTGAATGTTGATTCTGAATCTGAATTGGCAAGTCGCTATGGGGTTATGAGCATTCCAACTTTGATTGTATTCAAAGACGGCAAAGCCGCTTCACAATCAGTTGGTGCAATTTCAAAAGAGGCTATGCTCGCGCTTTTTAAATAATATTTGAAAAAGCGTTTTAATTTCGCGCTTCTTTTTATGCAAAAAATCATAAAAAAGACGAGGCGTTCAAGATTGCTGCTTTATGCAACTGTTTTGAACGCCTCTTTTATTTAAACGAGCCGCGGCTTTGCCTAGACCGACTCGAAAAAAAAGCCCGCTATAAAAATAGCGGACTTTGAAGGTGTGGATTGGAGTTGAACCAACCAATAACGGTTTTGCAGACCGGCCCCTTACCGCTTGGGTACCACACCATATATTTAGAATATAGCATAAAAAACAAAATAAGTCTATACTTGGGGCGGAAGAATAACATTTTTTTCAAGGTAAATTTCTTTGCTTCCAGTCGCAGGGCAAGCCCTGCGCACCGACATTTGCGTTGCAAAACTCGCAAATTCTGCCTTTAGTTTTGTGGGCGAGTTTGCAATGCAAACTCGGTAGCAATTCCGTAGGAATTGCGTATTTTACGCAAAACTGACTAGATAATATTGAAAGTTAGGGAGGAAGAACAACATTTTTTTCAGGGTAAATTTCTTTGCTTCCAGTCGCAGGGCAAGCCCTGCTTATCGACTTTTGCGTTGCAAAACTGACTAGAGTGGCTCGTAGATGAGATAACAGATTGTATTATTTACATCCGAATGGTGGGGGAGAGTTTTTTTAGCGTGTTTACTACTTTACGGCACTCCTCTTCGCTTGCGTATATAAGCGTAATCGTTCCCCGTTTGTTTGTGAGAATTTTTAGCACTCGTTTGTTTTCTTCGTTTGCATATTTATCTTCTGTTTCATTGTAAAAAAATTGCAGCGCATATATTTCATTGAGAGGAATATAATTTCCTCCAAACAGTATGCCGTTTTTATAAACACCACCTTTTTTTAAGAGAGCCAATTCTTCACTTCCCATTGCTGCCCCTATAATTGCAACAAGGCATATTACTATTGTTCCTAACAGTCCCGCATCTCTAAAGAAGAGCAAAACAATGAGCAATGCGGAGAAAATGAGTGTGAGAATATTCAGGAACGGCTTTTTTGGAACAGTTGAAAAAATCTTTTCGCCAATTCTCTTTGCAATATATTTCAATCTAATCGGAATTGTTGCGATGATCAAAATGTAAAATGTCGTTGCGGCAATAACCACCATAAATCTAACGTCTACATTCATACTATACCCGTTTACTTTTTATTTTGTGATTGTGCTAGTCCATCCATGGAAAGCGTTGTTCTCTTTTTAAGCCAAAATGACAAAGCCTTGTGTGCAGATTCAAACGCCAAAGGAAGAGCATTTATGTCGTCATTGGAATTGACTTTATGTGCTTTTAGTGAAATAACTTCTGATTTTTGTTCTGAAAGACTGTGTATGAGCGTATCAATTGTTCCCGATTCTTTTGGAAGAGGAGCGGTAAAGAATAAGTCACAGGTTTTGTAAGCAATGCCCTTGTATTCATAGTCATTTGGAAAACTGCATAGATATGAAATGTTGTCAATGCTCAAACCAGTTTCTTCCTTGCATTCACGAACAACAGCCTCTTCCGCGCTTTCGTCATAGTTGCAAAATCCGCCAGGAAGAGCAAGATACCCTTTTTTCGGTTCTTTTGCACGAACTTCCAACAAAATGTTTCCTTCGCTGTCAAATATAATTGCGCCCACCGCCGATGCAACGTTATTGTAAAGATCAAAGCCGCAATTAGGGCAGAGCCATTTTTTTCCGTCAACATACTGTATTTTTTCACTTTTACAATGTGGGCAAAAACTAAATTCATTCATAATTACAATCCTTATTATCTTTTATAAAATGAAAATCCCCGTGCAGTGAGGGCATCTGCAAGAATTTCTGAACGCTTTATTGTCTGTGTTATTAAAGGAACGATCAATGGAACGATAGAGCGAACTTTTGCAAAAAATCCTTTTGAGTTTTTTAAAGCCCCTCGAATACTTTGTGTCTTAAAAATAGAAATCGCTTCGTCAAGTAACAGCGGAATAAAGCGAAAAATTATCTCCATAAGTACAACGGCATTTTGTATGGGAATATGTATGAGCCTTAGAGGTAAAAGCAAATCTTCAAAACCGGAAATAATATCGACCTCCGTTGAGGAAGTCTTGAAAGCGCAAATAGAACAAAGAGCGCACTCGGAGTGAAGCAAAATTTTCAGACAGTGAAGTAATTTAGATTGTGTTACAAGAAAGTATTTGTATGGCAAAAATATCTTGTCATTTGGGGCAGGAGATGAGAATATCATTTGAAAAACGAAAAAAAACAATAGCAAGGGAATCAATTTTATCATTGCCAAAAAAAGTTTTTTTGCCGGATATGCTGAAAAAAGTGCATAGAGAACGCTGAAACCCAAAAGAATTCCGCAGAGCAAAAATGGACGCACAAAAAGACCTGCAAAAAATATCGTCAAAAACAAAATATATTTTAAAGCGGGTGGAAGTTTTTGCACGTATGCAAGACGGGATTTTGTCGCCGAGTCTTCAGAGAGATTTCTTGCGATTTTAGAAAAATTCTCAATCAATTTTGCGCATGGAAGAGGGGGTAGCTCAGGTAAGGCTGCCCCTTTGTGTTCTTCTGGGATTTGATCGGAGCGCGCAGTGCTCAATATATTGTGTCCATTTTCAATGATTATATTCTTGTCCGAAAAAGACGCTTCATCAGTTCTGTGCGTTGTAAAAATCACTGTCTTTCCTTCTGTTGCAAGGTTTTTTAAAAGGAGCATCATATTATACCTTGCCTCGCCGTCAAGACCCGCCGTCGGTTCGTCAAACAGCAAAATAGTTCGATTCAAGGCGAGAATTCCCGCTATGCTCAAGCGTCGTTTTTCTCCTCCTGAAAGACACGTTGTTTGCTTTGCTGCAAATGCATCAAATGGCAAAGACACTTTGTCCATTGATTCATGCACTATTTTTTTGAGTTCCTTGCCTTTTAGTCCTGTATTTCTTGCTCCAAATGCAACATCATCCGCCGCAAAAACTTCAAAAAGGGCAGCATCACTGTTTTGTTGACAAAGAGCGGGATGTTCGTTTGCAAAAATTTTTCCATTGTGTGCAGTTTTTAGTCCTGCAAGCACTTCAAGCAACGTAGTTTTTCCGCTTCCTGAAGGACCCGTTATAGAAGTTAAGGTGCCTTTTTCAAAGTCTAACGAAACATTGTGGAGACACTGATTTTTGTCGTAAAAAAAATCTATGTTCTTTGCAGAAAGCGTTATTGTTTTTTTTGGGTGGGCAGAAGTGTTTTCCAATGAAACAGTATTTTTCGGCAAGTCTGGACCTTTTATATATGAAAGCATATCTGCATTTTTAGAGAGAAACAATTCATCGAGCGATCCCTGCCAAAGCAGTTTCCCTTTTTTCATTGCAACTATATTTTTTGCACGAACAATAGTCTCCATGTCGTGCGTTATATGCAAAATGGTGATGCCGTTTTTATTTACGGTTTCAAGGAGCGTTAAAATTTCTTCTTTTGACTGCGGGTCTAACATGCTTACTGCTTCATCAAGGATTAAAATGTCCGGCTTTATCGCAAGTATTCCGCTTATCGCCACTTTTTGTGTTTGACCGAGAGAAAGAAACAGAGATTTTTTTTGTGCGCTGTCAAGCATTCCCGTTGCTTTTAGGCTTTCTATTGTCATCAATTCTGTTTCAGATTTTGAAAAGCCAGTTACTTCAGGTCCAAATGCGGTGTCGCGGTGAACGATTCCGCAAATAATTTGATCTTTAGGAGACTGAAGTACAATGCCCGTTTTTAAACCGTTTTTTATTTCAAACGAGCCTGCTTTTTGGCAGAGGATTCCTGAAATTATCCGTGCGAATGTGCTTTTTCCGCTGCCATTTACGCCAACAATCGCAGTGTAAGATCCCTCCTCTATTTCGATGGAGAAATTGTCCAAGACATTTTTTGAATCATTTGGATATGAGAAAACTAAATTCTTTGCTGAAACGGCAACAGACATAGATTTATGGGGTGTCGTGTTTCCACGGCATGAAAAATGATTTAAAGGTTCGTGTGCCAGTGATTTCAATGTCTTCTTTGAGAATTTCTTTCCACGGGATTTTTCTTTTCGGATTCGCCGCACATTTTTCCTTGTCTTTTGCAAGTTCTTCAAGATAGTCATATTTTTTCAACAAAAGGCGCAAAAAATTCGCCCGCGCAAGTCCAAGTCCTGCCATTCCTGGGGCAATGCCAAGCATAACGACAGAAATAAGCAACAAAAATATATTGTAAATCATCATAACGATGTTTTTTCCAAGATTATCAAGCATAAGGACAAAACATTTTCGTACGGACTTAAAAAATGTATTGTGATAAGTCGCTCTTATATGCGGATACCAAAAAAGAGCTGAAAAAATTGAAAGCGCAATCCAACAGAATATACATCCAGTGAGAAGACCAATAAAGGGTAGCTGCTGCTTTTCTTGAAAAGGTGCAAGCCGAAAATAATAAACGACGCCGCAGAGAGTTAGTATACTTAAAAGAAACAAAGTGGCTCCGTATTTTATTCCGTCAAAAATCGAAGTTTTTATGTGCGCAAAAAATTCCTTGAATCCTGAAATTTCGTAGTTTGCAAGTTCCTTTGCAGATTCCGCCCATGCAAGAATCAAAATGGAACATAACACAGTTATAAGAAAAAATGCAGCGAGCCACAGGGAAAGTCCTGCCACTTCGCCAAGTTTTGTGCCGATAAAAAAGAGCGTTCCGCCTAAAAGCAAAACAGCATCAAAAATAAAATTGGGAATGAAAAGGGATATGACATTATCCCAGCCATCGTAAAAATTCTTTTTAAAGAAAAAACTAATCATAGTGTGATTATAGCATATTTAGATAGGAAGTTTAAAGATATAAAGCAAAATAAAACGTAATAAAAAAAACGCAAAAACTCGATAGCACTTTCGTAGGAATTGAGTAATTGCGTTTTACATATTCTAGCAACGAGAAAAATTATTTTGTCATTAACGATGATTTTGAGTCCAACTTGAGTTTTGCACCAGTTGCATTTTTTCCGTTTGCCTTTAAAACGGTGAGGACGACTGCATTCCCGTCAGAGGCGATGTGGGCGATGCTGTCAAAGAACGGAAGTTTTTCAGCAGGCAATGTGTTTTCAAGTTCCGCCTTTTCATTTGTATCACTAAACCACGCTATCAGTTTTTCAGATTGAACGAATTCTGAAACAACTTTTAGGTCGTCAACAGAGATTTTCGATAAATCTGCACCATCAACGATAATTGCAGCAATTTTAATTCCACCTTCTTTCAATGCTTTGATTGTGCTTACAACTCTCGGCAGTGTAAACGTTTCTTGATTGAAGTTCAAGATGATTCTTTCACGTACAATTGAAGCGGTTAGTTCTGTCATGTCTCCTAAATTCTTCTTTTTTCCGATTTCGGCAAGAACGCTGTTGTACCAAGAAATTACATTTGAAGATTGCTGGTCGAATGAAACATGAGCGAGGGCCTTGTCTTGAATCAAAGCATCAATTGCGAATTGAACAAGAACAGATGTTTTTCCAAGTCCTTTTTTCGCTGTTATCAGTCCTATTTGTCCTTCTTTTAGACCACCGTCGGCAATGCCGTCAAAGAATCGAACGGGGCTTAAATCTATCAAATCCTGTTTTATCATTTTTTACTCCTGTGTAAGCCCGCCTGTGGCGGGCGGTGTTCAATCGGGTGCCGTTAAAAAAATTGCGGAAGCAATTTTTAGGCAGTCCGCTCTCCAATCTCCAATAATCTAACCAGTTTTTATAGTTGACTATAAAAACTGGAAACGCAACCCAAAGAGGCAAACTTTGAAGAAGAAATGCAAGGTTGCGTTACGCCTGTGGCGGGCGGTGTTCAATCGGATGCCGTAAAGAAAATTGCGGAAGCAATTTTTAGGCAGTCCGCTCTCCAATCTCCAATAATCTAGCCAGTTCTTATAGTTGACTATAAAAACTGGAAACGCAACCTAAAGAGGCAAACCTTGAAGAAGAAATGCAAGGTTGCGTTACGCCATTTGATAAAGCAATGCAAAGGATGCGTTATTTTTGAGCGGCTTTCTTTTCTTCCTGATATTTCTTCTGGAGTTCTTCAGAAATATTGTTTGGAACTTTACCGTATTTTTCAAATTCCATTGTGAATTCACCCTTTCCTTGTGTTGAAGAGCGAAGAATGGTTGAAAATCCGAACATTTCAGAAAGCGGAACTTCAGCGTTGACCACAGAGGTGTTGTTTTCATCTCCTGAATCAACGATAATTCCTCGTCTTTGATTTATAAGTCCGAAAATATTTCCCTGAAATTCAGTTGGAGCGGAAATTTGCACTTTCATAATTGGCTCAAGAATAACAGGTTTTGCCTTTGCATATCCATCGCGGAATGCTCCAATAGCGGCAGTTTGGAATGCGATGTCTGAAGAGTCTACAGGGTGGTATTGACCATCATTGATAGTGATTTTCATACCAACGATAGGCGCACCAATCAAAGAGCCTTCCTTCATTGCCCGTTGGAATCCTTTGTCGCATGATGGAATGTATTCGTTTGGAATTGCTCCTCCCTTAATTGCATCAACAAATTCATAGTCCTTTTCAGTCGTCGGCTCCATAAATCCTGCAACGCGTCCATATTGACCTGAACCACCGGTTTGCTTTTTGTGTGTGTAGTTGAAGTCACCTCGCGTTGTGATTGACTCGCGATATGCAACTTGTGGTGCACCAGTTGTTACTTCACAGTTGTATTCTCGTTTCATTCGCTCAACGTAAACGGCAAGATGAAGCTCTCCCATTCCCTTGATGATTGTTTCGTTTGATTCAGGATCTGTGTATGTTTGGAATGTTGGGTCTTCTTTTGTAAATCGGTTCAATGCCTTTGACATTTGCATTGCCGCTTGTTTGTCTTTTGGCGTGATTGAAAGAGAGATAACTGGTTCTGGAACATACATAGATGCCATAGAGAAATTTAAACCGCCGCTTGTAAATGTGTCACCAGAGGCGCAGTCAACGCCGAATAGAGCGACAATGTCTCCTGAAGATCCTTCGCTTATGTCTTCCATAGCAGAGGCGTTCATACGAACAAGACGACCAACCTTGAATCTTTTCTTATTGCGGGTGTTGTATAGTTCTTCGCCTTTTTTTATTTTTCCTTGATAAACGCGAGTGTATGTGAGCTGACCATACTGTCCATCGTCAAGTTTAAATGCAAGGGCAACACACGGCTTTGTGTCATCACTTACCAGTTTGACAGGTGCTTCATTGTTGTCAAGATCAAGTGCTTCGTTTTCAATTTCATTTGGAGCGGGAAGATAGCGTGTAACTCCATCAAGCAGAGGCTGAATTCCCTTGTTCATGTGAGCAGAGCCACAGAAAACGCCTACAAATTGTTCAGAAATAGTTCCCTTTCGGATGGCTGAAATGACGCTTTCTTCTGAAACGCTGTCATAGCCTTTTTCCATTATTTCTTCCATAAGAGAATCATCAAACATAGAGGCGGCATCGAGCAATTCTTCCCGATATTTTTCAGCATCTGCCTTGAGGTTTGCAGGAATTTCTGCAACGCGCAAGTCTTCTCCGTTTGGTCCGTCAAAATAAAGGGCCTTCATAGCAACGAGGTCAACAACGCCTTCAAGCTTGTCTTCAAGTCCGATGGGAAGCTCCATCATATAGGCATTTAAACCTAGTTTTTCGCGAAGTTGCATTCTCACGCGTAATGGGTTTGCACCCTGTCTGTCGCATTTGTTTACGAATGCAAGGCGCGGAACATGGTACCTTTTTAATTGTCTGTCTACTGTTATTGATTGAGATTGTACGCCTGCAACTGCGCACAAAACTAAAATTGCGCCGTCAAGAACGCGAAGCGAACGCTCAACTTCCACTGTGAAATCAACGTGTCCGGGTGTGTCAATCAAGTTTATTGTGTAGTCCTTCCATTGAACTTGAGTTGCCGCAGATTGAATGGTAATTCCGCGCTCTCGTTCCAATTCCATTGAATCCATAACAGCGCCAACACCATCTTTGCCACGAACTTCGTGAATTTGGTGAATCTTGTTACAATAGAACAAAATTCGCTCTGACAAAGTTGTTTTTCCTGAGTCAATATGCGCGCTGATACCGATATTTCTCATTTTAGATATGTCAAAACTCATATCGCTACCTCATTAAAAAAAAGTCTAAAATACAGTTTACTATTCTACAAAAAATCTTTTATTTATTCAATGGGTAGAGAAGTGAAAAACAGAAAAACAGGACGGTGTGCAGAGGGGAGGGCGCATGGTGCTGAAATCGAGATGATGAGGGAAAATAAAATGGAAAAAGTGATAAAAAAATGAGGGGAAAAAAGGATGAAAAAAATGGGGGGGGGGTGAGGCGTTTTTTTTTGACTATCCCAGTTTAGTTCCAATAAAGTTGTGCATTCCATTCATAAATGCGCTTGAGTCCATTTGGGCTTTCCCCTGCCTTTGTAGTTTTTTTATAATATAAAAGCCTTCTCCGCACTTTACGAAAATACCGTCTTTTTTTGAAAATGCGCACACAGTGCCTGGCGCGATGGTGTCGGCTGAGCCATCGAGAAGTTCCTGGGGGAGAGTGGAAGAGCCGTTTTCTGCGGGCATTCCATCAAGAATTTTGAGCGTCTCTCCGTTTAGTAAAGTCCACGAGATGGGGTCTTGAAAATATGCCCTCACTTCCCTGTCGATTTGTGTTCCACTTTTTGACCAGTCGATAAAAGCATCTTGTTTTGAAATCATTCCCGTGTAAGAAGCAGTGCCCGACTGCGGAATTCCCTCTTCGATAAATCCGTTTTTGTTGATTTTTGAAAGGGCTGTGCAAATTAAAGATGCGCCTCGGATTGCCGCATCGTGTAAGAGGGAAAAGGCTGTTTCTCGACCTGATAATGTTATTTTTTCCTGTTCAAGTATGTTTCCTTCGTCCATTTTTTCGCTTATTTTTTGAATGGTGTATGCAGTTTCGGTGTCGCCATTTAAAATTGCTGCATTGACAGGGGTGCAGCCACGGTATTTTGGAAGGGCTGATGGATGTAAGTTTATGCCGCCGAATGTAAACAAAGACATAAATTTTGGTCCGAAAATATGTCCATACGCAAAGCAAACTAAAATATCAGGATGTACAGAGGCAACGGCGTTTCTTGCCTCAGCATTAAGGTGTTCGGGAGCGAAAACTGGTATTCCCTTTTTTGCAGCGCATTGTGCAACGTCTGTTGGAACGGGAGTTTTGTGCCTGCCCTTTGCTGACGGAGGATTTGTGAGAATTCCAACGATTTTAAAGTTATATTCACTTTCCTTTTGCAACAGGAGTTCAAGCGTTGTTTTTGAACTCTCAGGGCTTCCTGCGTACAAAACTCTAATCATTGTGCCACCTTGTTAAATAAAAGTATATTGAAAACGCTCTTTTTCACCTTGTTCTTTTATGACATCTATGGTTAATGCGTCTTTGCGTTTTTCTTTGCTTTCTGCATAGCTTTTTTATCCGCAATTTTGCGTTCTTTTTCACGCTTTTCGCGTTGTCTTTGCTGTTCCTTTTCTGCGCGCTTTTTGAATTGTCGCTCTGTCTTTTCAGCGAATTCCTTGTCGCCTCTGTCTATGAAAAGAATCCCGTCAAGATGGTCATATTCATGTTGAATAATACGTGCTAAAAGTCCCTCCGCTTCAATTGTAAAGGGCTTGCCTTTTTCATTGAATGCTTGAATGGTAACTTTTGCAGGACGGGTTATAGATTCGTAGGTTTTTGGAATGCTCAAGCATCCTTCTTCAAAGTCACACAGTTCCTTGCTTGTGGAAATTATTTGAGGGTTTATAAATACGCGGCGAACGTCATCATCTGCAAGCACGATAAAAAATCTTTTTCCGATGCCCGCTTGCGGTCCTGCAAGTCCCACTCCATCAAGTTCTATCATAGCATCAAACATTTCATCTATAAATGCCCGCAAGTCATCGTTTATTTCTTCTTGCAGAACAGGCTCTGCTTTTTTTCTCAAAAGTTCTTCACCAAGCTTTACAACTTTCATAGTTTCCTCTAGTTTTGGATTTTATAGCGCCTGAATTTTTCCTGAAATATTTGTGCATTGAAACCAACTATAGACACGGAAAAATAGGCTCTCCATTTGATTATATACAACAGGGATATTTTAACATAAAAACAATTTGCATTCAATTGAATATTCTGTCTTAATCAGGACTTCAGTACAAGAAATGATGGTGTAGAAAAAGTTATTTTGTAATGGACTGCATTCGCAACAAGTGCATAGCGCGAAGTTTCAAGCGGCAATGACAATATGTATGCGAGTTTTGAAAATAAAACATTCTTCCAGTTGCAGTGGCGAAAGATACAGTGTTCTTCTACTTTTAATTCCTCGACTTTCGCCTCCAGTTTTGCTACCTCGCACGGCTCGGTTTTACGCAAAACTGGCTAAAT
>JAAVAO010000029.1 GCA_014803985.1 Treponema sp. | reverse complement strand
TTTTACGCACATTCGCAACGCAGTGCTTCGCAACGAGCGCATCGCGCGAAGTTTCAAGCGGAATGTGCATTAAATATGCAAGTTTCCAACGGAAACTTGTCATGATAAAAGTGCCGCGCCATTTGTGCGGTGCTTTTATCATAACTCCTTTCATTGTTATATTCCTTATTTTTCAGCAACTGCCGAATCTTCAGATTTGGCAGTTGCTGAAAAATTGCAGTACAACAAGTGAATTTTGATAAAGTATAGAAGAACATTCTTCCAGTTACAAAGGCGGAAGGTACATTGGTTTTTCAGCTTTTATTCTTCAACTTCCGGTCGCAGGACAAGCCCTGCTTACTCAGTTTTTGCTACCTCGCACGGCTCGGCTTTACGCAAAACTGGCTAGTGAATTGTAACATGCGCTCGTGCATTTCGCGCTCATTGTGGCGAGATTTTTTTTCGCTGCTACCATAGCGACCACAATGAGAGCGATTTTGCTTTTCTCCCTGCGCCTTCGCAAATGTTCTTTATATTTTCAAAACTCGCAATTAACCCCTCCAATCCTTGCAACGATTTATTAAAACGCAGAAAGCGTTTTTTCTATTCGTGCAAGAGCCCGTTCCTTCCCCAAGATCCAAATTGAGCCAATCAATGGCGGAGAAACACGGCTTCCCGTAACTGCCATCCTAATCGGCATCATAAAGTCCCCCATTTTCACACCAAGTTTTTCAGCTTCAGTTCTGGCAAGCTCTTCAGCCTCATCGTGCGTTTTCCCGAAAATTTCAGCAACAAACGTTTTTGCCTCTTCAAGAACCTCCCGCGTCTTTGCCGCATCCAGTTTTTTGGGAATAATTTCTTCAATCGCAGGAACTGTTGGCTCTGTAAACATAAAATGAACGCTCTCTGCAGCATCAGATAAATATTTTAAGCGTTCCTTAATAAGTGGCATAAGACTCATCAATGTCTTTTCCACATCCTCGCTCGTCATATTCATTGACTTGTCAACACAAAATGGCTTTCCATCGTCACCCAAGCCCACACCAGAATATGCAGGTCCAACGCGAGGGGCAGGAAATTCATCGCTCACATTTATATCCAAAGCGGCATCCCCTGTTCCAGTGATAAACGGAAGGACTTTTTCATACAACTCCTTGTCACTCATCATTCGGATATATTGACCGTTATACCACTCAAGTTTTTTATAGTCAAAAACCGCAGGGGATTTATTCAAATGCTCAAGCTTGAAGTTTTCAGCAAGTTCTTCCAGTGTATAAAAATCTTTTCCCTCAACATAACTGCACCCTAACAGAGCAACATAATTGACAATTGCCTTTGGAAGATAACCACGCGCCCTAAATTCATTAAGACTGGTAGCCCCGTGCCTTTTTGAAAGTTTTTGCCCATCTTTTCCATTCACCATTGGAAGGTGACAGAATTCTGGATGCTCCCAGCCAAAAGCGCGATACATTTGCACGTGAAGCGGAGTTGACGGAATCCATTCCTGCGCACGCATAACATGACTGATTTTCATAAAATGATCGTCAACTATATTCGCAAGGTGGTATGTTGGAAATCCGTCTGTCTTTAAAAGAACGGGATCAGGTGAAATATCCTCGTTTTTCCATTCAATGTCACCCAACAGATGATCGTGAAATTTTGTAACGCCCTCAAGCGGAACTTTCAATCGAATGACATACGGTTTTCCTGCATCAAGATTTGCCTTCACCTCTTCAGGAGTAAGATGACGACAATTCCTGTCATATCCAGGAGCCATTTTATTTTCTGTTTGGATTTTTCGTATTCTCTCAAGACGTTCAGAATCGCAGAAGCAATAATACGCCTCTCCTTTTTCAACTAACTCTTCGGCATACTTTTTATACAGTTCAAAACGTTCACTTTGAATATAAGGACCGTATTCGCCGCCTTTGTCGCCCCCTTCGTCCCATTCAATTCCAAGCCATGACATCGTGTCATATAAATTTTTAACATATTTTTCATCATAGCGAGTGCGGTCGGTATCTTCCAGACGAAGAATAAATTTACCCCCCATAGAGCGGGCATAAAGATAATTAAAAAGCGCAGTCCGCACGCCTCCGATATGCTGCATTCCCGTAGGCGAAGGAGCATATCGAACTCTAACTTCAGACATAAACAACCCCATGTTTTACATATTTTTTTCTATTGTATCGGAAAACGGAAAATTAAACTAGTGTCAAATAAAACAAGTGCACACCTTTGCAAGAATTTGCCCTGCACTCGGACGTTGAGAAATTGCTGTGCTACCCAGTTTTAGTAGCGCAGCGCACAAAACTGAAGGCGAATGCAAAATCAATACTTTTTGAACAATCTATTGAGGCATTTGCCCAAACAATGGCATAATTTGTACCTTTATGGTAAAATCAAATATATGCAAGAACAAAAAAATAACATTCAACGATTTTTTGGGCATTTTTTTAAACTTCCTCCTTTTTCAACAGCGAGCGAATTATCAAATTCGGGAGTTGTTGAAAACTCCATTTTGCAACGAAGTGAAAAATGGCATTGGATAAGAGAGTTTGCAACGCAAACTCAAGATAAAAAAATGCACACTATTTTTGGGCATTTTTTTAAACTCATCTTGATTATCGCTTTTATTTCTTTGACACAAGAACTTTCTGCAATGGGAATTGGCGCGTGTGTGAATTCTACAGTGGAATTTGGCATGAATTCCACCGCTAAAAAATGTTCAAGTGCATTTGGTGCATCGTTTTCACTAAAGCCAGAAAGATTTCCGTTCTATCTTTTTCTAGATACAAGCGCAGATCCATTTTCTCATTTTTTCACCGTACGTGCCGCCGCCGACTACTGGATTTTGAATCCCCCCATATCTGATTATATGCACTTCTTTTTTGGAGTTGGAGCACTTTGTGGAGCAAATATGTATTCCAAAGACGTTGATCTCGTTTTGGCTCCACGCGTTTTGTTTGGCTTGAATTGGATTTTATTCGATGGATTTTTAGAGCCGTTCTTGCAAATTACGGCGCAGCCGGCTTTTGCGCTAGACTTCGCCGACAACGCCTGCAATTTTTTAATGGAAATTCCCATCGCAATCGGAGTGAGAATTTGGAACTAAAATACCATTAACTGCTCTATACTTTTTTTATCGTATTAATTTTTTTATAAATTTTTTCTCGGAAACTGTAATTCGCTCGTCTGCAGAACAAAAGCACAGGCAGAATGAAACCATGAGAAGTTTCACTTCTTCGGAGAAATCGCCATACGTGTCTACAATTGCATCGGCGGCTTCAAGCAAATCTTTTCCCCTTGCAAATTCAACAGTTGCTGCCAAATCTTCAAACGAAAGTTGAACGCCCGTTATTTCAAGGAATAATGCATACTCCGCAGGATCAAGTTTTCCATCAGCAGCGCATGCCGCCAAAACAACAATTCCGAACGAGGGAATTCCCTCTGGAATCGCCCCTAAAACGGGACACAGTTTCACCCAATCCTCAAGCAAAATCGCCTTTCTCTCATCATAGGTTAAATTTTCGTATTCTTTACAAAGTTTCTGAAATTCAAACATAGTGCCTATTACTCCAATTTTACAAAGTTTAATACTATACCTTATTGTAATTGATGTATTTTAAAAAGTCAAAGTAAAATTTGATTCCAATCAAACTCTTCAAACTGTCTACGAAATCTCTGCACACAAGACATCACGCATATATGGCAAAATTACAGACAGTTTTTCATCTAGTTTCCACGGAGGATTTATAATAAACATACCGCTTCCATAAAGACGAGGGCTTTCACTTCCAATTGCGTGTTTTAATGAAGTTTCCTTGTGGGCATTTTCACTTTCAACGCATAGATTAACGTCCAGAATTTCTGTAGAAACGTTAATTTTCCGTATAGAGGCGAAAAGTGCGCTTTTCATATTGTCTATAATATCACGCCTATAACGAATCAATGGATACCAAAGGGCAATTGTCGCCGTCTGCCATTTTTTATACACAGCAGAAAGCACTTTGTGCGCGTTTTCATAATCTGAAAGTTCTTCATAACTTGGATCGCACAAAATCGCGCCACGCTTTATTTGGGGCGGAGTAAGTGCATTCAACATCTCCCAGCCATTTCTATGATGCAAGTTAATTTTTCGCGAGCGCGTATTTTCCTTTAGATTTTCAAATTCCGCATTGTGAAGCTCGCTCGCAATATGCACACTCTCTCCAAAAAGCAAGTCGGAAACAATCAGAGGACTTCCAGGATACTTTCGCAGTGAATAATATTTTTTTGCAATTTCAAGATACGAAAGCATCTCTTCTGGCGGAGATTTCTTTTCTGAAATTTTCAGAAGCCGCTCTATCCCCCGTTCACTTTCCCCTGTCTTCAAGGCGCGCTCATCGTCAAGGCTATATAGTCCGCTTCCTGCATGAGTGTCAAAAAATGTATAGGGCTTTTGTTTTGCGTTTAGACTTTCCATCAAAAGGACTAAAACCGTATGCTTTAAAATATCAGCGTGATTTCCAGCATGATACGCATGAATATAACTCAACATTACTTTATCCTGTCAATTTCAGAAAGCCACAGTGCAACACTCGCATCACTTGGCATTCGCCAGTCACCACGAGGACTTACATTGATAGTGCCCACTTTTGCTCCATCAGGCATACAACTTCGCTTAAATTGCTGTGAAAAAAATCGTTTATAGAAAACACGAAGCCACTTTACCTTGACTTCATGGCTATATGGAAGATCGGAAGAATCTGCCATATACACTATTTTAGATGGTGAAAAAGAAAACCGCAAAAGATAATACAAGAAAAAATCATGCAATTCATACGGACCGACAATGTTTTCAGTTTGCTGGGCAATTTCCCCATTTTCAGGCGGAAGAAGTTCTGGACTCACAGGGGTGTCCAAAATGTCGCACAAAACAGCAGAAAGTTCAGCCCCTTCAGAATGTTCATTAAAATCTGCCTTTGACAACGACAGCGCATTGTCCGCAAACCACTGCACTAAATACCGAACAAGTGTTTTTGGAATGGAAGAATTCACTCCATACATACTCATTTGGTCTCCGTTATATGTACACCAACCAAGGGCAAGTTCACTTAAATCTCCCGTTCCAATCACAATGCCATTTGTTTTGTTTGCAATGTCCATAAGAACTTGAGTCCGCTCTCTCGCCTGTGCATTTTCATAAGTCACGTCATGCACAGTTTCATCCTGCCCAATATCCTTAAAGTGCTGCAAAACACTTTTTTCAATGTTTATTTCCTTTAAGGTGACCCCGCATTTTTTTGCAAGCGCACAAGCGTTATTATACGTTCTGTCTGTCGTGCCAAAACAAGGCATTGTCACCGCAATAATTCCAGCCCGTTCCATCTTGCAAATGTCAGCGGCACGGCATGTCACCAAAAGCGCAAGAGTGGAGTCAAGTCCGCCGCTCAATCCAATCACAGCACTTTGAGCATGGAGATGTCGCAATCTTTTTGCAAGCCCTTGTGACTGAAGTTCGACAACCTCCCGACATCTCTCCTCCCGACATTTTAAATCTTGAGGAACAAATGGATGCGCGTCAATAAAGCGAATCAACTGTCTCTCGGAAGTGGATTTTAAATCAACAAGGATTTTTCTCCATTCACCTTTTTCTTGAAAATCCTTGCACTGCGCAAACGTACCGGTTTTCCTTCGCTCTTGATTTATTCGCTCAAGATCAATGTCTGCAACAATCGTATTTTTCTCTGCAAACGGCTTTGCTTCCGCTAAAATCGCGCCGTTTTCTGCAATGATATTGTGCGCTCCAAAAACGAGGTCTTGCGTTGATTCATCGCACCCTGCATCTGCATATATATAGGCGGAAATACAATGCGCACTTTGCGCCTTTACCAACGTTCTGCGATATTCCGCCTTTCCAATGATTTCGTTGGATGCGCTCAGATTTGCAATAACCGTTGCACCGTTCAGCGACGCTCGAGACGATGGCGGATATGCAACCCACAAGTCCTCGCAAATTTCAACCCCAAGAACAAAATCTGGATTATTTTTATCCTGCACAAGTATATCTGCGCCAAACGGAACATCAGGATTTTTTTCAGAAAGCCAAACGCTTTTTGGCAAGGCACTTGAACAAGGGGCAAAATACCGCCGTTCATAAAATTCAGAATAATTTGGAATGAATGTCTTTGGAACAAGGGCAAGAATTTTTCCATTGAATAAAATAGCGGCGCAATTGTAAATGCTTTCATCTATTGCAACGGGCAGCCCTACGAGAATAATGGAGTTTAAAGATGCCGTTCTTTTTGCAATGCGTTCAAGCGCATACGTTGCAGAGTCTAAAAGTGTTTTTTGAAAAAACAAATCGCCACATGTGTAAGAGGTAATACACAACTCTGGAAACACAATTAAAGACGCTCCGTTTGAAGCAACGCTTCTTGCGCTGTCAATAATCTTTTCAGCATTAAAATCACAATCTGCAACCACAAGACTCGGAGAAACACATGCCACTCGCAAAAATCCATACTTCATATTTAAAGTGTATCACTAACAAGAAACGAGGACAAGCAGTTTTATGCCGTAAAAATTCCCTGCCACTCATTTTTAGTCAATCTGACCATCGATGTAGAACTATTCGGTGAAGAACATCCTGTCGGTAATTGTCATTTGTTGTCCTCTTTTTAGAAAAACCTCTGCCTATTAAATAGACAGTTGCCTCGTTAATTTCTGTCTTGTAGAAAGTTTACTCATATTCAATTCCAAAGTAGTCCAATGTAGTTTTCATGGCATCCTGCCCAGAAAGACAAGTATCCCTCAAATATCCACGCTCATCCTTCCATTTTTTGATTCCTTGATAGTAAAACAATTTTAACTCTTCTGTAATGATAAACGGAACTATGTTGTGCCTGAGGCATTCCTTGAACAGTATCAGGCGACCGACACGACCGTTGCCATCTTGAAACGGATGTATAGTCTCAAAGCGGACATGAAAATCCAGAATATCATCAAAAGTGATTTTCGACTTAGCATTGTATTCGGCAAGGAGAGCTTTGATTTCAGACGCAACCTCGGCAGGCTTTGCAGTCTCACATCTCCCGACTTCATTCTCAAGCATCTTGTAATCGCCGACTTTGAACCAGGGTTTCTGGCAATCCATTGTTCCAGATTTCAAAATGAAATGAAGTTGCTTGATAAAACTTTCGCTCAACTTTGTATGCGCTCCTTCGATTGCAATGTCGATGCAGCGGAAATGATTTACGGTCTCAACAATGTCGTCAACTTTCACCGCCTCACCAGTGATACCAAGTGTTTTGGTCTCGAAAATATGACGCGTCTGATCCTGCGTAAGTCTTGAACCTTCGATGTGATTTGAGTTATATGTGAGGTCAATCTGAATCCTGTGATAGATTCCGCCTTTGACTCCCGCCTCTTTTTCGCGTTTGAGAAACGCCAAAAGCGTATTTTTTGTTTGAACATGGCGGGACTTGCGTGCGGGCTTCAGGGAGGAAACTGGAATCTTCCATGTCTTGCCCTCCAAAATCGCGCCCTCTATCCTGCCCTGCGCACAATAATTCCTCACGCTGCGTTCGCTCATCTGCCACTTTCGAGCAGTTTCTTCTACGGAAGTGTATTTAATCTTGTCCATCGGAAAGATTATAGCACGGTATCGGCAAAATATAAAGTGATTTCTAACAAAAAAATAGAGTTGTATTTTGCCGATAACAGTCAAAACGGCACGGTCTCAGCATGAAACAGCAATACAGCATCTCGAAAGGCATGCAATCTCCAAAATCGGCAAGCAAGTCAAAGGTTTACGGCTTGAGCCTGTCGAAATGACCGTAAAGCAAGCAAACTTTGTTTAAAGTGGTGTTTTCGACAGGCGGCTGGAAATTTCGCTACTGGTACAAACACCCAACTTATATGTAAAAACGGACAAATTTCTTTTCGTGCCGAAGCCCTTTTTCTTTCCCATTTTACCCTTGAAACCACTAACAAAATATGATATATTTAAACTGTTTGAAAGCCTTTTAATGAGTCCAGGTGCTATGCAAGGAAACGCTGCAAAACTCCGCCAGATTGGGAACAAAGCAACGGTATGCGGATGTTTTTTGTGCCGTAGTTTACCTGGGCTCTTTAAAGGGCTTTCTTTTTTCCATCGATAAACACCTCTTTCACAACCCCGAAAACTGTTTTGCCGTCAAATGGAGTGGCTTTTCCCTTGCTATAAAAGTCTTTTGTATGTATAACGCGCTTTTCATTTGGGTCAAGCAGCGCAAAATCCGCATCGTAACCCACCCTAAAAACGCCCTTGTTCAAATGCAAAATTCTTGCAGGAGCAGCGGACATCAGCCGGCTCAAATCTTGCTCGCTAATTTCACCGCTTTTTACCAAAACCGTATTGCACACTGAATAGGCGCATTCAAGCCCCGTAAAGCCTGGCGCACCATTTTTCTTGTCCTCAAAAGTGTGGGGGGCGTGGTCAGTTGCAATGCAGTCTATCGTGCCGTTTCGGATTGCCTCAATAAGCGCAAGACGGTCGCATTCACTTCGGAGCGGAGGATTCACAAGAGCCCTGATATTTGCCCCTTCGTCTGAAAGCGCTATGTGATGTGGGGTTGCCTCTGCCGTCACACGAAAACCATTATGATTGCCCGACGAGGTTTCATTATCGAAGGAAATTTCCTTTGCATAACTCACTGCGTCAATGGCTTCTTTTGTGCTAATATGGCATATATGAATATGACAATCCGCCATTCGAGCAAGTTCAATATTTCTCATCGTGGCAATATTTTCCGCTATATAAAGCGACTCATTCGCTTTTAACAACTCCGCCCGTATCTCTTCATGCACATTTTCTGGAACATCTCCTGTGTCAACATTATGTCCGTATACAGGAATAGCATATTTTTTCATCAAGTCAAGAGCAGCCTTTCTATGAGGTGCCGCCGCTTTTGCAAAAGAAGAATCCTCGCAATGACAGGAAACAATCATCCCCTTTGAAGATGCCGTTTTCATCGCCTCAAACATAGTGTTGGCACTGTCAACATCGTGTCCGTCTTCTGTAATCAAAGGCACTGCACTCGAATCAAGGGCTTTAAGATGTGAAATGTCCGTGCCTAAAAAATCTCTTGTAATGCTCACAGACTGATAAAAATGACACAAATCGATTTTTTTTGCTCGACTAACTAATGACAGAGCGTCTTCTGCACTTGAAACAACGGGCTTTGTATTTGGCATGGCAACTACCGTTCCATATCCACCTGCAATTGCCGCGCGAAGACCAGATTCCAAGTCCTCTTTTTCAGTAAGCCCTGGATCGCGAAAATGAACATGCATATCAATAAAAGCAGGGGTGAGCGTCAAACTTTCTGCATCAAAAAAATCCACCGTATCGCCATCAACAAAGCCATTTTCAGATAAAATAGCATGGGCGGAATCTTCCGCAGTTTTTCGATTTTTATAATTTCCCTGCAAAACAGCGAGAATCTTTCCATCAACACAAACAACAGCCCCAAAAGAGCTAACGGTTTCGTCAACTAAATGCGCATTATAAATCACCAGTGCGTTCATTTTTTTCTCCAAAATGGTCAATCGCCCAAAGCATATTCTGCACCCGCTTGATACAGCGCATCGCAATATTCACAGCGATAAATAGCATTTTTCTTATCTACAAGCAAAAATGATGGAGTAACATAGTGTTCTGTAATGGTAATGCATCGCGGATTCTTGCAGCGGAATACATTTTGCACCCGCTCTGGAAGCTCCATATTTACTTTGCGAATAATTTTTTCATTTTGTATGATGTTCACGCAAATATTCGGATCAATAAATCCCAACACCGAATAATCAATGTTCATTACATTTTCGATCTTTATTATGTCTTTTTTCTCTGATTTTTTTGAAGACACATTCATAATCAATGCGGCACAAAAAGGCGCTTTGTCAAGTCCAAGCCATTGAAAAATTCTCCATCCAGACCCCGCTCGTATATGATCAATTACAATTCCATTTTTAATCGTGTCAACATTCAACATATTCATACCCCCATAAAAAGCAGTTGCTCGCTTTGTCTGATTACTTCATTTTCGATACAACTAAAAGTCAAAATTGCACAATATTTGTGTGCGGATTTTAAAACTTTTTATCTTTCAGTCTTTAAAGACAGCCCGTCACCTTTGAAATCAATGCCATTCGAGCATACATTCCAAATTTCACCTGTTTAAAGTAAGCGGCACGCGGATCGTCGTCCACTTCTGGCGCAATCTCGTTCACGCGCGGAAGAGGATGCAAGACTATCATGTGTTTTTTTGCAAGCCTCATTTTTTCTTTGTTCAAAATATAACTATCCTTCAAGCGAATATAATCCTGCTCATTAAAAAACCGCTCTTTTTGAACTCTTGTCATATAAAGGACATCAAAGCTTGAAATAACATCCTCCATTTTTTCACAAATGGTATAGTCAACATTGCGAGGTTCAAGCACATTTTTTATGAGGTAATCAGGGACGCACAGTTCTTTTGGACTTACGAAGACAAATGTATTGCCTTTATATCGACTCAACGCCTGCGTCAAAGAATGAACAGTTCGTCCAAATTTCAAGTCCCCGCAAAAACCAACGGTAAGATTTTCAAACCCTCCTAAAAGTCTTCTGATTGTCACCAAATCCGTCAATGTTTGAGTTGGGTGAGAATGCCCTCCGTCTCCTGCATTTATTACAGGACAATCAGAATACTTGCTTGCAAGTAATGCCGCCCCTTCTTTTGGCGTTCTCATAGCAATAACGTCAACATAAGAAGAAACAACGCGTATTGTATCTGCAAGTGTTTCCCCCTTCGTTGAAGACGTATAGGAGGCATCGGCAAAGCCCTCCACAGCCCCGCCCAAATGAAGCATAGCCGCCTCAAACGAAAGGCGCGTTCTTGTGCTCGGCTCAAAAAAAAGTGTCGCAAGAATTTTCCCGCGACACACATCTTGAAAAGCACCAGGGTCAACATTCATCTGCTCTGCAAGGGAGCAAATTTCATCAATTTCAGAAACAGACAAATCTCCAGGCTCAATTAAATGCCGTCCTTTTAACATATAGTTTTACCTCTTAAAAAAGTATTTAGTAAGTCAAAATTTAAGTTTTGCACTTTTTCATTATTAGGGCGGCTTGTTGCTTGCGTTCGCTTTGCTCACTACCGAGTTTTTGCCCGCAATACGGGCAAAAACTCGCAAAAACAATTCCTACTGACGAGTTTTGCAGTGCAAAACTCGGTGAGCAGGCTTGCCCTGCGACCTTTTCGGGGTTCCGTACGCACTTCGTGCTATCTCCATTCCTACGGAACTGGCTTCGCCAGCCCCTACAATCCTTGCCACATTAAAACTCGATATTTTAACTAGTAATTTTCAACCGCTCATTATACCATATCGTTTCTTCTGTTTCTAGAAAAATCGATGAAAATTTTTAGAATTATTGCATAAAATTCTTCAGCACTTTTTGACAAAAAGAAAAATCGCATACATAAAAAAACAGGCGCGAAGCATGTTCGCGCCTGTCGATTAGCATTTTACTGGGCTACTAACTACGTGTATACGTGCTAACACCGAGCGTCAACTTGTTGCCGTCATTGCTGACAGTTCCTTTTCCTGCTTTTGACGAAGTATCTCCTCCAAGATACTCAGCCGCTAAACCAGCGAGCATTCCTTCTGGCGCAGATTGACCATTTGCACTTGCTTTTGTTAACTCAAGCGTTATTTCTCCATCCTTGTCTGCAGATCCCTTGTATGTTCCTTCAAGGATGAGTCCATCGCCCTCAATGCGAAATGTGCCATTATCGTAGAATGTTGCTGTTGCTTCTAAGCCTTCAACCTTTGCTACGTAAGAAGCAACTTCGGAAGGACCATCTTCCTCATTTTTGCAGGATACAACTATTAAAATTGCGGCAAGTGCAAGCACCGCCAAAAGATAGTTTTTGATGCTTTTCATAAGCATACTCCTTTGTATAGATTTTTTAGATAAGCATGACGCAAGATTTGCAGTTACTATACAAAAAAAAACTATTATGTCAAGTAAGGGCGAAAGGTACACTGGTTTTCCAGTTTCTATCCCTCAACTTTCGGTCGCAGGGCTTTGCCCTGCTCACCGAGTTTGCCTTGCAAACTCGCAGCAAAATCCGCATCGCTCGGCTTTACGCAAAACTGACTAGCGCATTGTAATTGAGGAGGAAGGTACATTGGTTTTCCTGTTTTTATCCTTCCTTAAAAATTAAGTTTGCAGGAAATATCAATTTCCTGCAAACTTAATTTAGCCTGCGAGAGCAGGCAGTTAAATAAGCGAGTTTTTGAAAAAAAACTCGCGGTAAAAAACAGCAACGCTATTTCAGTTGCTGTTTTTTACCACTTGACTTTCGGTCGCAGGGCTTTGCCCTGCTCACCGAGTTTGCCTTGCAAACTCGCAGCAAAATCCGTATCGCTCGGCTTTACGCAAAACTGACTAGCGCATTGTAATTGGGGAGGAAGGTACATTGGTTTTCCAGTTTCTATTCTTCTTTGAAAATATAAAAGACATTCGCAAAGGCGCAGTGAAAAATGTTTTTCTATCTTTTCAAGACTCGTCTATTCACTGTCGTTTCATTGCAAAACGGCGTTTTCAACAACTCCCGAATCTGAAGAGTAAGGAACCAAATAAAAAAGTCATAAAAAAATGAAAAAACAAATTGAAAACCAGTGCAATAGTTGTATAATAAAAGATAGATTAACTTTCGAGTTTTAATGCGACAAGGATTGCAGGGGTTGCAACGGAAGATACATTATTCTTTTACCTTGTATTTCTCGACTTCCAGTCGCAGACAAAGCCCTGCTTACAGAGTTTTGCAACGCAAAACTCGCCAGTGGATTGTTTTCACAAGTTTTTACTTGTTCGCAAGCCGCCCAAATTATATAAAACTGTAAAACTCGACATTTGATCAAATAGTTTAATTATGACTGACAACAATACATTTACAAAAGTAGATATTTCTCAATTCTATGATGAATCTGATTATGCCGCACAGCAAAGCAAAGAGGGAATTACTGTTCTCACAACGAATGAAAAAATTCTCTATGACGAATTAATGACATATATCAAAGAAAAAGATCCTGAACGATTTGAAACGCTTGAAGACAGAATGAAAAACCTGCGGGAACTTGCCGCTTCAATTGAAAACTTCCCTTCTCTTCTTGAACGCCACAAAACATTGACCGAAGTTAGGACTCCCATGCTTTTAATCAACTCCCTTATCAAGCACCAAATCGCAGAAGACTCCACGTTGCAACTTCCATCAAAGGCAGTTTTAGGTAAAGCATATATTGTTTCAAAAATTCACACATTTTCATCTCTTTCACGAATCTCTGAACAACTTGAAGCCCCTGCAAGACTGACCCAAGCATTGAAACTTGAAACAACAACAATTATGTTTACGCTTATGGCTGAAGATGTGTATATAAATCTTATAAGTGATAAAAGCCAGCCAGAGGAATTCCGCAAACAATGGGCGCTCGCCCTTATTTTGCTTTGGGAACACTGGAATGACCAAACAATTGAATCTGTCGCGCCCGTTTTGCAATCTGTTTGGCTTGCAAGACGAAAACTCGCTCCTGCTTTTGGCACTATGATGGGAACAAGCGAACTTTTGCAAATTTCCATTCAAATGGATGATCAGTGGATTCAGTTTATAAAGGAAAAAATGGGGGATAAAGATGTTTCCCTTGCGATGGAAGAATTTCTCTTCGGAATTTCCTACGAGCAAATACAGAAACTTCGGGAAATATTAAAATCAAAGGGCATTCCCGCCATCGATCGAAACGAGGTTTCATCATTTTTAGGGGAACACATAAAAGCGAACGCTGGTATGGGCTACCGAGACTTTTACACTCTGTACACCGTTCGCCGTGATAATGCGCGCGCACGAAGCCGAATGAATCTTAAAGGACCGCATCAGACTATTGAAGACTACTTTATAAAATTTACAACCGAACAAAACAAGCTCAAGCAAACAAGCGATGCATTTGCAAAAAGTTAATGCGCCTTCAATGCTGAAAACACCGTTTTAAAAATATAAAAACATTCGCAAAGGCGCAATGAGAATGGCAAAATCGCTCTGAACGTGGCCACTGCAACTGGAAGAATGTTTTTATCCTTGCTGCAAGCCTATTCAAGCGTTCTGTTTTTTTCAGGGATGTTCTCTATTCCCATTTGAGCCAGTTTTTTAAACGAAGCGGGAATTGAGCCATATTCGGCATTCTCAAAAATTTCAAGTATTTCAGAAAAATTTCTATACGCCTCTTGATATTTTTTTTGCTGAAGATACATGTGTCCAAGTTCATAGCGAGCCTCAATGTACACCTTCGTATCCATTCCGTATCTTTGGATTACCGCATTGTAATACGTTTCTGCCGCAACATAATTCTTCAAAGAAAGAGAATCCTGCCCTAATTGTATGAGCTGGGTTGAAGTCGCCGATGGCGGAATTTCAGGCACGGAATTGCAGGAGCAAATCACAAACATCACGATCATTGTTATAAACAAAGCAAATTTTTTCATAATTTTAGTTTATAGATTTTTTGAGTTAAATCAAGGGGAAATTGCCGTCAATTTTTTATCTGTCGAAGAGAGTGTTTGCGCTCACAACAAACCAGCAAAAAGTTCATTAGGGCGCATTTTTTGCTTACGCAAAAAACCGGGCTGGCTACAGGGTTCGCCGTCTTGCGCGGCTCCGTTGCCTGACGGCAACCGCTTCGCGCCCTCCGCATCCCTTGCGCAAAAAAAATATTCCTATGCAACTCGCACATTCAATTTCTGCACATTCCAAAAACCCAAAAAAATGACGCTCTTTACGAATACACTTTCATATCCCCAAACCATAAAATTTACACTTGCGCCTATTTTCAAATTATTATAAAATATAGGTAATAAAATAAGTACTATTTGAGAGCCTTTCAAAATAGGTATGCATAGAAAAACAGCACATTGTTTTTCCGAGCCTCTCTCTAATAAGGAACGAAAAAAATGAAAAAGATCATTTTTATACTTGCGTCCATTGCGCTTTTTACAGTTTTTTTTGTATCATGCGGTTCCACACCAGAGCCAACAAAAGCGGCAGTTGATTCTCAGAGCGCACAGCCACCAGCAGAAGAAACCAATTCTGAAGAAAATGAAGAATCTGTCTCACACAATCCAAATGAGGATGCCACCCCCACAGTCGATATTGCCGCAGAAAATCAAGCGGCCCTTGAAAAAGCAGAGGCTGCACGACAATCGGCTATTGAAGCAGGAGTGGACACGCTTCTTCCAGAAAAATTTGCGGAAATCGACGCTCTTTATGAAGCGGCAAAAGAAAAAGCACAGGCTGGAGAAGACGTCTCTTCTGATCTTGACAAAATTGGGAAACTCTATTCGGCTTTGGAACAGTATTCGCTTGCTATGGAAGCAAAAAATCGAATAGACGAAAATAATTTTGCTGACTACAACAAGACTGCGTATGACAAAGGGTGCGCTTTTCTTTCCAATGCTGATGAATTATTGCAAGAACCTCTTGCAAATGCAGATGAACTTCTTGAATCTGCAACGAATGCAAACGGTCAATTTAAGAATGTCATTTTTGAGGCATATAAAAAACTTTCAAAAGACGAAAGAACAAAAGCATTTATCGAAAAACGAAATGCCGATGCAGTTCGAGCAGGAGTTGCAGCAAAAGAAGAGTACAATGCGGCTGTTGATGAATTTAGGAAGGGCGATGCCGCGTACTCAATGCAAAATCCCGAATCTGCTTATGAGCATTATAGAGCGGCAAAGACGCAGTTCTCTGCCGTGTATACCACCGTTTCAGAAAAACGAGCAAATACAGAAAAAGCGATGCTTGACGCTCAAAAACAGGTGGAAGACGCATATTCGTATGCTCAAAATGCGGACAAAAACTCCCCTCTTGAAGGCGATGACATAGAAGGAATTGAACCTTCCGATGCAGTTCTTCTTGAGGCCGACGCTTACGAAAAACCAGAAGCACTTGAAGCCGACATTCCAGAAGACATTGACGCTCCATCAGAAGTAACAGAAGAAGCGGAACAAAACGTTACTGAACCACAAGAAAATACAACTCAAGAGATTGAAGCAAACGAAGACGTTTTAGAGGCAGAAGAAAATAGTATAGAAAACGCACAATCGGAAGAGACAGCAGAACCCATCGAAGAAGTCGAAGAAGCGGAAACTTTAGAAGATTCAATGACAGAAACAGATGAAAGTGTAGAAGCCCCTGCAATTGATGAAACATCTGAAAACACTGAAAATAACCAACTCATAGAAGAAAAGGAATTTGAAGAAGTCGAAGCCACATCATCAATTGTAGAAGAAAGCAACATAGAAACAGAACCCGCAGAGCCAATTGAAGCAGAAGAGTTTTTTGAGACAACAGAGACAACCGAAGAAACAGATGCAGTTGAATCGCAAGAAGCAGAGACTGTAGAGCCAGTTGAAACAGAAGAGGTTTTTGAAACAACCGAGACAGCAGAACCCATCGAAGAAGTCGAAAATGCGGAAACTTCAGAAACTCCTGCAATTGATGAAACATCTGAAAACGCAGAAAACGACCAACTCATAGAAGAAAAGGAATTTGAAGAAGTCGAAGCCACATCATCAGTAGAAGAAAGCGACACAGAAACAGAACCCGCAGAGCCGATTGAAACAGAAGAGTTTTTTGAGACGACAGAGACAACCGAAGAGACAGCAGAATCCATTGAAGAAGCTGAAGAAACGGAAACTCTAGAAAGCACCACTCAAACTGAAGAAACAGTTGAAATTGAATCGCAAGAAGCAGAGACTGTAGAGCCGGTTGAAGCAGAAGAAGTTTTTGAGACAACCGATGAGACAGCAGAACACATCGAAGAAGTTGAAGATGCGGAAACTTTAGAAAGCACCACTCAAACTGAAGAGACAGATGCAGTTGAATTGCAAGAAACAGAGACTGAAGAGACAGTTGAAACAGAAGAGGTTTTTGAGACAACAGAGGCAGCCGAAATATTTGAGTCAACTGAAGAGACAGCAGAATCCATTGAAGAAGTTGAAGATGCGAAAACTTCAGAAGATTCAATGACAGAAACAGATGAAAATGCAGAAGCCCCCGCAATTGATGAAACATCTGAAAACGCTGAAAACGACCAATTCATAGAAGAAAAGGAATTTGAAGAAGTCGAAACCACATCATCAGTAGAAGAAAGCGACACAAAAACAGAACTCGCAGAGCCAGTTGAAACAGAAGAGATTTTTGAGACGGCAGAGACAACCGAAGAGACAGCAGAATCCATTGAAGAAGTTGAAGAAACGGAAACTCTAGAAAGCACCACACAAACTGAAGAGACAGTTGAAATTGAATCGCAAGAAGCAGAAATTGCAGAACCAGTTGAAGCAGAAGAGGTTTTTGAGACAACAGAGACAACTGAAATATTTGAGTCAACTGAAGAGACAGCAGAACCCATCGAAGAAGTTGAAGATGCGGAAACTTCAGAAGATTCAATGACAGAAACAGATGAAAATGCAGAAGCCCCCGCAATTGATGAAACATCTGAAAACGCAGAAAACGACCAACTCATAGAAGAAAAGGAATTTGAAGAAGTCGAAACCACATCATCAGTAGAAGAAAGCGACATAGAAACAGAACCCGCAGAGCCGATTGAAACAGAAGAAGTTTTTGAGACGACAGAGACAACCGAAGAGACAGATGCAGTTGAATCGCAAGAAGCAGAGACTGTAGAGCCAGTTGAAGCAGAAGAAGTTTTTGAAATAACCGAGACAGCAGAATCCATTGAAGAAGTTGAAGATGCGGAAACTTTAGAAGATTCAATGACAGAAACAGATGAAAATGCAGAAGCCCCCGCAATTGATGAAACGTCTGAAAACGCTGAAGTCCTTGAAAAAAGTGTAGAAATTGAAACCCCTGTTATGGAGGAAGAGTAATGAAAAAATTAGTATGTATGGCTCTTGCCATTTTTAGCGCAACAATGCTTTTTGCCGCAAGTTACACAGACAATACATATCAAAAGCTCGCTGATGAATACACCAAAAAAGCAAAAATCGCCTTTGACTCAGGACATTATGATGATGCAGCCGAATATTCCCAAAAGGCAGCGGAAAATGCGGCCTTATCAAAGGAATATATAGATAGAATGATGGCGCGCGAAAACACTTCCCCACAGCAAAGCACTTTTCCTGAATATTACATTGTGGATTCGTGGATTGCAACAAAAGATTGCTATTGGAATATTTCTGCATTACCTTGCGTGTATAATAATCCATTTTTGTGGAAAAGGATTTATCAAGAAAACAAGCAAAATATGCCAAATCCCGATAATCCAAATCTTATCAAACCGGGAATGAAAATAAAGATTCCAAGCATAAACGGAGAACATCGAGAAGGTATTTACGATCCCTCAAAAACATACAGTGTATATGGGAAATAAATAGTAGACAGCAGGAGGTCAAGATGGCAGTAATTGCAATATCAAGGCAGGTGGCAGCACTCGGAGATGAAGTTGCCGCAACTGTCGCAAACAAAATTGGATACAAATTTATCAATCGACAAGAAATTGAAAAGAGAATTGTTTCTCTTGGATTCCCTGAAGAAAAATTAAAAAAGTACGATGAACGCAAGCCTGGATTTTTTGCATCATTAGTAAAGGATCGTGACGAATATTTGCACTACCTTCAAACAGCAGTTCTTGAAGCGGCAGAAGAAGGAAATTGCATACTGATAGGTCGCGGTGCTTTTGTAATCCTTGAAGCCCTTCCAAATTTAATTGCACTTCGTTTTGTTGCAAAAGACGATGTTAGAATGGCACGATTGCAAAAAGAATTCTCGTGGAATGAAAAACAAGCATTACAGCGCATAACTGAAAGCGACTCAAACCGAAGAGGATTTCACAAGTCATTTTTCAATGTTGAAGTTGATGATGCCTCGCATTTTCTTATGGTTTTAAACACTGGCATATTTGATGAGTCTGCCGCAGCGGAAACAATTTCGCTTATCGTAAAAAATTACATAACACCTGAAAAAGAAGCAGAGGGGAAAGCAAAATTACAAGAACTTTTAAAATGCCAGCACCTTGTGAATAAATTGGTTTTTGAATATAAAATTAACATTGAATTTCTCCGCGCAGTCATCCATGAAAAAAATCTAGTGCTTCAAGGAGTTGCAGATTCTGCGGTGCTTGTGGAGAAGGCTCTTAAAATCGCCGCAATTGAACTTCCTGAATACAACATGACATCCGCAATCAGCGTTGTTCAAGATTTTAGGGCTCATTTATAATATAAAAGGATGCGACAAAGGTCTTATGAAACTTTCAAACACATTCACAACAATGCGTCTCGTTTTTGCACCAATTTTCTTTTTGCTATATAATATTCCGTTATGGACACATTCTGAATTGCTTTGTAAAATTTCAAGTTTTATTATGCTCCCCTTGCTGGCAATTTTTGAGTTGACGGATTATTTTGATGGCTATTTTGCAAGGAAAAATGGCGAAGTGTCTGATTTTGGAAAGCTTTTTGACCCATTTGCAGACGTTATACTAAACCTCACCGTTTTTCTTTGCGCCACACAATCTGTTTCACCAAAAATAAGCACATATATGCCGCTCGTTATCTTTGTCTTTATACTCTATCGTGAATTTTCAATGAATTTTATCCGTATGATAGCGGTGTCAAAGGGGGTTGCCATTGCAGCGCGCAAGGGCGGAAAGATTAAAACGGTTTTCTACATAACATCAGGATTTTTTGCCCTATTGATAGAATCCCTCTTGCGCCTCAATATAGATCTTCCCTATCTTATGCAATTTAAGGTTGTTGCTGTCATACTATTCTCAATCTGCCTACTTTTAAGTTACATATCCTTTATAGACTATATCAAAACCTTTTGTAAAATTCTAAAGTAGTGCGGGCTTTGAAAATATAAAAAACATTCTTCCAGTTGCAGTGAAAAAGGCAAAACCATGCGCTCGCGCATTTTGCGCTAATTGCGGCAAGGATTTTTTCGCTGCTGCCGCAGCGACCACAATTAGAGCAATTTTGCCTTTTTCACTGCGCCTTTGCGAATGTTTTTTATATTTTTAAAACGCGCATTAAAATAGGCAACTTCATTTTAGTTGCTGTTTTTAAACCTTCGATTTAAACTCACAATGACAGTTTATAAGTCTCATTTTCCATTTTATTGCTAGATATGTTGAAAATAATAAAAACAGGCTTATAATAACTATATGGAATACACATCTAATACAAATGACAAAACCCTTATATTTTGGGATTCTAAATTTGAAATTGGAATACCCATTATAGATGCCCAACATAAAACGCTTGTAAAGTTATGCAATGAACTCTATAAAGCCATTTCTGCAACAAAAGAAACAGATTCTCTTTCTCACGAAAGAAAAGAAGCCGTCAAAAATGCTCTTCGGAAGTGCGTTGACTATGTGCAAAAACATTTTAGTGAAGAAGAAAAACTTATGCAACTTTGCAATTACAAGGATCTCGCAGACCACAAAGCCCAACATCACCAGTTCGGCAAAAAAGTGCTTGAAAAAATCATGGACTTTGAAAATGAAACATATACATCGTCCCTTGAATTTGTTAAATTTCTTTACGACTGGATTTTGTCCCATATTGCCTACACAGACACTCTGTATGTAAACGACCTCAAAAAATATATGACAGAGAAAAATGTAAACTCCCAAAGCGAAAACTCTTGATTTTAGCCCAAAAAATTGAGATTCTCACAAACGCAAGATTGTTACTGTGATTTTCACTTCTTTGCAAAACAACCTTTTTCGGCAATTCAAAAGTCTTCTCTCTATCTATTGTCTATTTTAACTATGTGTAATTTCCCTCGCCTTTGCCTCTATTTTTTGCTTTAGAGATTCAACGTTAGTTTGATTTTCAGCAATAATTCTCACAAATACGCTCCCCGCAACAACCGACTCAACAGAATCTGCCAATGCCGCCGACTGCTCTCCGTTTGTAATGCCAAAACCACCGTAAATTTTGCTTCCGCCTGAACCAACTTTTTTCAAAAAATCAATTGTATGATCGTCAACAGTCGTTTTGCTACCTGTAATTCCTGCTCGAAGGGCGGCATAAATGCGTTCAAAGCCTGCATGAGCAAGTTTTAAAAGCCTTTCATCTGCCATACTAGGAGCGGCAACCGGTATATTTTGCATCCCATATTTTTTACAAGTAGCCGACAAGCCCTCGTCGTGATCAAAAGGCAGATCGGGAATAATCATTCCAGAAACACCTGCCTCCGATGCCCTTTTACAAAAAGCGTCAACTCCTGGCGTATAAACTAAAGAACCGTAGCTCATTAGATACAGTGGCGTTTTGGGAAACTCAGAATGAATTTTTGAAATAAAGGAAAGTCCGTCTACTGTCTTGTATCCGCGAGAAAGCACCTCTGTACACGCCCGTTGAATCGCAGGACCATCTGCACTGGGATCGGAAAAAGGAAGCTGTATTTCCAAACTGTCAGTTCCTCCGCGCACCAATGCTCTTGCAACTTCCAAAGCAATATCGTCAGTCGGGTATCCTGCAACTAAATGGCTCATTAAATTTATTTTCATAAAAACCTCTCTGCTATTTATCGTGTATATCCTTGTCGCTTTCAATGCGCTCCGTTTCTGCTTTTAGGAATTGAATCCACTCACTCCTACGAAAAACGGGGTTTGTAATAAAAAGATCCTTGTCGCCTCGACCGCTCATATTTATTATAATTGCCTTGTCACTTGGAATTTCCTTTGCAATTTTCATTGCGGCAGCCCCTGCATGCGCACTTTCCATTGCAAATAAAACACCTTCGTTCCGCG
Source organism: Treponema sp. (assembly GCA_014803985.1). Classification (GTDB taxonomy): domain Bacteria; phylum Spirochaetota; class Spirochaetia; order Treponematales; family Treponemataceae; genus Treponema_D. The sequence continues at coordinate 1,670 of JAAVAO010000029.1, read as the reverse complement.
CAAAAAACACAATTGCCTCAAGAGCCTCTGCATCCAAAATTGACGTGAACTCTATGCGCCCACTCATGCCAAGCTCTGCAAGCTGCGGTCCAATCCCCATATAATCAAGTCCCGCCGAAATACTTCTTGTAGGAAGCGACTGTCCGTCTTCATCAAGCAAAAAACGGCTTTTATATCCTTGTACAATTCCTTCACGACTTGCATTTCCAGTCATTCGACTGGCATTCTCTCCAACTCCAGGACCAACTCCCCCTGCTTCCGCTCCAATAAGACGCGGCTCCTTTTCGTTTATAAAAGGTTCAAAAAAACCAATTGAATTGGATCCACCTCCAACGCACGCCACCATCGCACCAATTTCTATTTTTCGCTCTGCACACTGCCGTTTCACTTCACGACCAATCACACTTTGAAATTCACGAACAATATCAGGAAATGGAGCCGGTCCAAGCGCACTTCCCAAAACATAATGGGTTGTTTCAAAATTGGCAGCCCAATCTCGCATCGCCTCATTCACTGCGTCTTTAAGCGTGCGACTGCCAGAATCAACTGGAACAACTTTCGCCCCGTAAAGCTCCATAGTCGCCACATTAGGCTGTTGACGATACACATCAACCTCCCCCATATACACAACGCATTCTAAACCAAGTTTTGCGCATGCCGCTGCAGTTGCAACTCCGTGTTGTCCTGCGCCAGTCTCTGCAATAATGCGTTTTTTTCCCATTCGTTTTGCAAGCAAACATTGCCCAATAGCGTTATTGATTTTATGCGCGCCCGTATTCGCAAGCCCTTCAAGCTTTATGTAGATTTGAGCACCACCCAATAACTGCGTTGCAGTCGGGGCAAAATAAAGAGGCGTTTCCCGACCAATATAATCACGGCGGATAATGTCCAACTCCTCTATAAATTCACTGTCATTCATATAAAATGCAAAGGCGGCATTCAATTCATCAAGAGGACGACGCAAAACTTCCGCCACATACATTCCGCCATACTTTCCAAAAAATCCATTATCAGAATGAGTCATAAAACCCCCATATATTTTGCCAGCACTGTTGTAAAAACACATCTTGTTACTACGTATAGAAACATCTTACACTATAAATATGGCAGATGTCAATATGCGGGGCGAATGCATCAATTGTTTGTCCAGTCAATATTGGTTTTGCATTCGCCTCAGGTTTTGCTACTTTGCATCGCTCAGGCTTTACGCAAAACTTGAAAAGGATGGTAAAAATGCTTGTTTTCTTCTATACTGCTTTAATCGCATTAAAATTACGCTCGCAGTTCTTGTTATCGTGCAAAGTAAAAAAATCATGGACACGATGCTTGTATATTTCTTTCATTTTAAAATCGGATGCCCCATACTGTTCAATCAACTCTACTAATTCTTTTTCCGTGTAGCATATTTCGCCGAATCCATCCGCTTTATATGAAAAATACCCTTCCCCATAGTGCGAACTCCTAAACCGTTGATAATCAAACTGAAAGTAAACCAAGGTTTAAAAACAGCAACTGAAATTGAGTTGCTGTTTTTAATGGCGAGTTTTTTTCAAAACTCGCTTATTGTACTGCGATTTTTCGCTTCGCTACAAAATCGCGTTTTCAGCAATTCCCGAATTTGACAATTCGCTCATTGCTGAAAATTAAGGAAGGTTTAAAAACAGCAACTG
>JAAVAO010000047.1 GCA_014803985.1 Treponema sp. | reverse complement strand
CTGTTTTAATGCGAGTTTTCTTCAAAAACTCGCTTATTTACTGCCGTTTTTCATTTCATTGCAAAACGGCTTTTTCAGCAACTCCCGAATTTGAAAATTCGCTCGCTGCTGAAAATGAATGAAGGTTTAAAACAGGCAACAAAAATGGCGTTGCCTGTTTTAATGCGAGTTTTCTTCAAAAACTCGCTTATTTACTGCCGTTTTTCATTTCATTGCAAAACGGCTTTTTCAGCAACTCCCGAATCTGAAGATTCGCTCGCTGCTGAAAATGAATGAAGGTTTAAAACAAGCAACTAAAATGTCGTTGCTGATTTTAATGCGAGTTTTCTTCAAAACTCGCTTATCTATTGTTGTTTCTCACTTCGTTGCAAAATGAATGAAGGATTTATCTATGGAAAATAATGTTTATTTGAAAAATATTTTTTATGTTCTCACATTTCTTGGTGTTATCATTCTTGGCGTGCTTTTAAAAATCCTTTCTTCGTTTTTTATACCAGTTGCTGTTGCGATTTTGCTTTCCGGCGTTTTTTATCCAATTGTAAAAAAATTGAACCATCGTTTGAAAATTCCATGGATTTTGGGAAGTGCTATTATGGCGTTGGCTGTTATTGTTGTCTTTGGTATTCTTTCAACTGTAATAGGAACGAGTTTTACAGCGTTTTTTAATCAATACAATAAGTATGAAACAAAATTCTTGACAATCTATAGAATTTTTACAGAAACATTTCATCTGCCGTTTGATGATAGTAAGAGTTTTTTCGAGAATATGTGGGAACATTTAAGGGTAAGGGATTTTGTGCAAAAAATGGCATTTTCTCTTTCAGGGGGATTAGTCACTCTTGTACGAAATCTTGGAGTCATCCTATTGTTTATGTTTTTTTTGCTTTTGGAAATGCGTTTTGGCAATGAAAAGGTGAATTCCTTATTTAAAGGAAAAAATAATGGGCGGGTGATGAAGATAACGCGAAAAATAATAAGCGAAACAGTCAGCTTCCTTTCGATAAAATTTTTCATTTCTCTTGCCACTGGTTTTTTTGTGTTTTTATGTTGTTTTATCTTGAAAATAGACTTTTCAATTTTATGGGCGTTTTGTGCGTTTGTAATGAACTTTATACCAATTTTTGGCTCGATTTTTTCAGTTGGACTTACAACGCTTTTTGCTCTTTTACAATATTATCCCAGTCAACCGTTACGCATATTCCTTGTTCTTGTGATAATGTCATCGGTTAATTTTGTTCTTGGAAATATAGTTGAACCGAGAGTTGAGGGGAAGCGGTTGGGGCTTTCTCCTTTTGTGATCCTCGTAAGCCTCACGTTTTGGAACTGGATATGGGGGTTTGTCGGAATGATTATTGCCGTTCCCTTGATGGCTGTTATAAAAATTATATGCGAGAACATCAGTTTTTTGCGTCCGATTGCAATTTTGCTTGGAAATAGCAATGTGAAAAGTGCAGCCGTTTCAGAATCGAAATTGCTCTGATTTTGAAGTTTTTTCAAGAAACTTGTATTTCATAGTTTTATCGTTTATAATAGAAGTATGATAAAAGAATTTTTGCCTTACGATACGATTAGAAACGATGCTTTGAAACTTGCCCATAAAATTTATGATGAGGACGGCTTTGTTCCTGATATTATTTATTGCTCTTTACGGGGCGGGGCATATATGGCGAATGTCATTAGCGAGTATTATAAAATTGCAAGAAAAAATGAAAGGCCTGTTCTGTATGCGGCAGTTGTTGCACGTTCTTATTCTGACGTGAAACGAGCAACTTCCCGTGTTTTTGTTGATGGATGGACGTATCCTCCCGAAAATCTTCGCCCGGGAGATAAAATTATGCTTGTTGATGATATTTTTGACACTGGAAATACGATTAACGCCCTTGTGGATATTTTGCTTGATTATGGCGTTTCCCGTGAAAATATAAAGGTTGTTGTCCACGATTACAAAGAATGTACATATAAAGAACAACTTTCTGTTGTTCCAGATTATTGGTCAAGAAAAATTACTGTTTCAAATCCAGATGAAGATTGCTGGATTCACTATATGAGTCATGAGATGGTGGGATTAAAGAAAGAGGAATTTATTGAAAACTATTGCAAGCAAGATGCAGAGCTTGAAAATATTATAAAGCCTTACCTTGGAGAAGAATAAGTCTTATGAGTAAAAAAACTTTTTGTGCCATTTTCACAGTGTTTTTTTGTATTTTCATTGCATTTTCCCAGTCGGTTATAAATCCTGTTTCTGGAACGTGGGCGAATAAACAGGTTCTTGTTCTTGACGTGCCTGTTGGGGCGACTGCATACTATTCGCTTTCTGGAAACGATCCCGAATCTTCTGGATTCGTATATGATTTTCCTGTTTTGCTTGATGTTGCTGGCGATGTGCTTTTGAAAGTTGCCGTTGTTCGTGCCGATGGCTCTAAATTTATGAGGGATATACTGTATACGGTGCATTCAGCTGAATATCCCGAAGAAACTTCTGCGCTTAATTTTGTTAAGACATGCGAGCAAAACGGACTTGAAGAGTATGTTGTTGGCTCTGAGTTTTCAATTCCTTCATCCTTGGAATATAGTTTTGGACCTCCGCCAGAATGTTTTGAACAAGGAAGGGTGATAAAAATAGATTCAGATTGCGTTATGACGCGCTATATTCCGTGTACTGTTTCAAATGGGAAGGGACTTTGGCGTTTTGTAATGCACATTACGCCCGCTATGACAGGAATTTTTAGCCGACGGGATGTTCCCTTTGAAATTGACAATTGGGAGACCGTCTTATTCCCCAATAAAAAATTTATTTACAAAATTGATGACGAATGGTGGCAGCAGCCAAAACGCCCTGTTAAATTGAACCGTTCTGAAAGTCATCTTATTTCATGGCAGGCGGTTGATTTTTCAAGCGACAATACGGTGAGGTTTTTTGTTTTGCCTCCAAAACCTGATGTCACTATTGACCGTGATACGAGCGGGGCTGTTGCTGTTTCAACTTCGGGAGAGGCGGGTTATAAATTTGGAATAATAGATTCATCGGGCAATGTTTCAGAGTTGTATGATTCATTTAAAATAGACACGTTTCAAGGCGACTTGTTTGAGGGGGCTTGTAGGACGGGCGTTTTTTACGACTCTGTTTATCAGGGGGAATTTTCGGTTGATTTCCGTGTTAATAAGCGCGTTCCTCAAAGACCGGTGATCACTTCTTCTGCGCAAAATAATTTTTCACGCAATGCTATAACGGTGAATATACAACCTGCCCCATATACAGAGCTTTATGTTTCAACTCAAGGGCCTGTGTTAATTGATTCTGATAATTACAATCCTGAAGTTCTCATGGTGTTTCAAGAGCCAAAATACAAGAGTGCAAAAAATCTTTCTGTTGTGTTTCATCAATCGAGTGATGGCGCGGCGGCATATAAAGTTTCTGCATATTGTGTTGATTCAAACGGTAATAAAAGTGCTGTTTCCGAGTATACGGCGATAATTGACGCTTGCAATTATTATGTTGATTCAAGCAAAAACACCCCGGAGGAAATTTCCGTTGCCGATGGAACGAAAGCGCGCCCGTTTGCAAGCATTGAGCCAGTGCTTCCGTTTCTTAATGAGAGCCGGTTTGTAAATGTGATCCTTAATGGAGAAGTGACTTTTCCTTCAAGGGAGATTATTATTTCATCAAATTTTCAAATTGCGGGGAAAAGCGATGCGCGCATTCTATTGTCTCCTGAAACATCAATTGTTGTTCGTTCATCAAGCTTTGCTGTGGAAAATTGTGTAATTGTCTATTCTGCAAGCAAGGGAGGGCAAGCCGTTTCTTCAAACCTCATTCAACTTGAACATTCTGTTTTGGATTTTAACAATGTGGAATTTTCTGCATCATTTGTACGTAATGGCACGATTATAAGCGGAGATAATTCCGTTATAAATATACGCTCTTCTGGAATAACGGCATCGGCAGAAAATTATGCGTCTGCCGTCACTTGCGTTAATTCAAAACTTTCTGTGCGTAATTCCACTATAAACACAATTGCAAACACTTGCGTTGATTTTTCAGCGCAAGGCGGAATTTTTGAATTGCGTACCTCTACTTGTAAGGTTGCCGGTCTGATGGGGCGGATAGCCGAGCTTTTTGACACGCAAAGTTCAATCACTGACAATATTTTTTCCGCTGAACTGCAAAAGAGCACGTCGGGTGGGAATCCAATTTATTCTGATACACACACCGTTTCCCTTGAATATTCAAAAAATAGAATTTCGGGGTTTTAAGTTTTATGAATCTTGAGTGCGGTTTAGATGAGGCGGGAAGAGGTCCTTTAGCAGGTCCTGTCACGGCAGGGGCGGTTATTCTTCCTGTTGATTTTCCTTGTGAAATTTTAAATGACTCAAAAAAACTTTCCGAAAAAAAGCGTATGTATGCCGAATCTGTTATAAAAGAACGGGCGTGCTGGGGGATAGGCATTGTTGACCACAAAACCATAGATAAAATGAATATTCTTCGTGCAAGTATGTATGCAATGAGTCTTGCCTTTGATATGATGATGCTTCATCTGCCTGAATGGGCGCGTGAGCGTGGAATTGCAAATTATGAGGTTTTTGCCATTGCCGATGGAAACTGCGTTCCAAAAATACAGTGTCAAAATGTGCGTTGTGAAGTCAAAGGCGATGCAAAATATATGAGTATTATGGCAGCGAGCATAATAGCCAAGGTCGAAAGGGATAGAATTATGTGTGAAATGGATTCCCTTTATCCTCAGTATGGGTATGCAAAACACAAGGGCTATCCAACTCCATTGCATAAAAAAATATGCCGCGAACGAGGGCCTTCCCCCATTCAACGGCTTACTTTTAAATTCTAAATTTATTCAGATTCTGTAGTCGGTCTTTTTGAGACTATATGAACACGCCCTGTGCGCTTTATGCCATCATTGCGGTTGCGCTTTTCGTCTTGCATCCTGTACACTTTTTTTACTTTTTCTGTTCGTTCAGCCATAATTTCCGCTCTTTTTTGTAAACGTGTTCTTCTGTCCTTCTCGATAAATGAAAGCGAAGTGTCAAGTCCGTTCAGAAATTGTTTCATATCATCAGCAAAAATTGCAATTTGGTGTCTGTCCCCTTCGCCGCCATCGCGGTTCTTAGATTCAACCACTTGCAAAAAAACATCTCCGTTCCTGTTTTCTTTCACATTAAAAAAGTAAGAACGATTGTCAAGATAAACTTCTGTAGTAAATAACTCTCCTCGTGCACCCATAATTCTATTTCTCCTAATAAATAAAAAGCCAATTTTTTATTTTCTATTTCACACTAAAGTTACACGGTTTTTGAAGAAAAGTCAATTGCTGCTGTTTTTTGTGAGCAAGCGGGAAAGAGAAAAGGATTGAAAGGGAAAGAGGATAACCGAAGGGGTTTCCGTTTTCCCTTTCCCCCTTTATGTGGCGTGAACAAAGACGCTTGTCGTCATTGCGCTTTTTCCGTATTCAATGACACGTCCGAGTCAGAGAGGGATGCATGGATAATTAGAGTTTCACTTTTGCAGAGATTTTTTTTACGAAAAGGTCTACATTGCCTAGTGCGAACACACAACAGTATGAGGCTATGTAAATGGCGAGTAAAAGTGCATAAAATAGAGAAAGGAGGTCGCTGTTCATTGCGCTCGTTGTAAATATAGCGGGGATAAACAGCATAACAGGAATAATAAGGGAGCAGATAATCTTCTTTTGAAGAGAATTGTTCTTTTTAGAGAGGGTGTTGTAGGTTTCTGGAGAGATTTTTTGCATTACATTTTCAATTGTCGAATCGGTAATCGGTGTGGCAATGATAATGGAATGTTTGCACACTTTTTCTGCGGTCTTAAGCATTTTTATCTGTGCCCTGCATTTTTTACAGGAAAGCAGATGCATTGAAATTTTCAAAGGGACTCTTTCATTTTTGTCTAGTGAAAGATATTGCTCCATGCTGTTTCCGCATTTTTCATTTTTAATTTGCATAAAAGTCCTCCAGTTTTGACTTCAATATTTTCTTTGCCCTAAATATATGCGATTTTATTGTGTTTTCGGGAAATCCCGTTATTTCGCTCATATCTTTATAGGGGATGTCGTAAAAAAAGTACATATCAACACAGAGCGCGTATTTTTCAGGAAGTTCCGAAATTGCCTGTCTAATTGCCTCTTGCGTTATCCTTTTAATTTCTCGTTCTTCTGGTGTAAAATCCGCATCGACAATTTCAAAGTTTTCCGCCATAGAAGCGTATTCCTTTTTTCTATTGATAGCACTTATGGCTGTTGTCCAAGCGATTTTCATAAGCCATGTGGAAAAAAGAGACTTTTCTTTGAATGAGTCTAAGTGCATATATACCTTCAGGAACACATCTTGAACAAAGTCTTCTGCATCAGTGTCATTATGGAAAAAACTTTTGCCGAATGTAAAAATTCTTTTTTTGTAAAGGCTCATAAGTTTTTGAAAGGCACTTTTATTTCCGCAAAGAACAGACTTTATAAGATGTTCATCGCGTCTTTTGATATAATTGTACTTAAGACGTTGTTGCAAGGATTTTGGCATTTAAAACACCCTATTTTGTTTCCTCAATTTTGGGGTAAATCTTATAGAAAACCAAAAGGCAAATTCCAATGACAGTTGGAATAAGTCCCCCGAGCAACATATAGGAAAGACCTCCAAGAATGGCGAATACCAAGGACAGCGTTGCTCCCACTCCTGTAAGCAACAAACCCGTCAAAAGGGAAAATGCTTTTACATTTATCTTTGGCGAGACAAACGTCCCTGTTTTTATTTGAAGCTTTACTTCGTGATGATGCCACAAAATATAAAAAAACAAAATCACCGCTCCAAAAACTATACCGACAATCGGAGTGATTGAAATAATTACCTGCGCCGCAGACGAAGTAATTGATTGTGTCATAAAACCTCCTGTTTGAAATATTCTTTTATGTATATATTAGACATCATGCAGTAAAAAAAAGTTGCACAGTGTTTCTTATTTTTTACGGTTTTCAATGTAGAGTGTTGTCAATAAATATGAATAGCAACAGTGAGCAAAGTACACAATTTCTACGGAATTGCCATTGAATTTGCACAGCAAGTTATTTTGAAATTTCAAAAAAATCGAGGGAGGAGTCTACCCATTTCTTTGAAATTGAGGGGTACTCATCGTAAATCTTTAGAAATGTTGTAGCGGCGGTTTTGTAGTCACCCGAATAATAATATGATTCTGCAAGATAGAATATGGCCCTGTTTTTTACGGCTTCCGCGCAGTTTGTGCCAATTAAATGTTCTAGTTGTTCTGCCGATTCCTTGTATTTTTTCTGAATGAATGCTGTTCTTAAGATTTCAAAGAGAATAAAGGCGTCTCCTCCGTCTGGAGAAATGAGGTCCTCTTCAAAAATATATGGGGCAAGAGATTTGTGTGCATATTTTTGTGTTTTTCCGAGTCTTTTTGCCTCCATTCGTGCCTTATCGCTCATTTTTATCGGTTTTTTATTTTGGCTTTCGATCAAATCAAGATAGGGAAGGGGGATTTCTCTCATATTTTCTGAAGAATAGATTTTTTCTTTTGCGGATGCAGTGGACTGTATATGTTCGTTTGGTGCCGGCATTTTTAAATGCGTTCCCGAAACTGTTGAGTTTATTGATGGAATAACTATGTCATATACTCCGGCAGTGGTCACGGCAACGACTGCATAATAATAGTCAATATAGTTGTCAATTATGTCTGCGTAAAACGATGTGTTTGCAAAAAGCGTTGCAAGCGGAGTGCTTTCTGAAAGGTCGTAATAAGAGGTAATTGGTCGTGTGCTTCGATACAGCAAAAGTCGGTTTATTTTTGGAGATGGATTTTTGGGAATTGACCATGAGATATTTATTGCTGCGTTTGCAGTTCCCGTCGCAAGTATGTCACGGACTATGGGGCGGCTGCTCTTTTGATTTCCTGCTCCGTAGGTGGTGAAGGTAAAAATCGTAAAAATGATTTGTGCCATTAAAAAAAATCTCGTCTTTTCCATTTATATAATGATAAATCTTTCAGTCATAAATTTCAACTACAAAAGAAAGGAAGTGTTTTTATGATGTTGGAACTGTAATGAGAGTGATATGTCAAATGACAAATTTCATTGTGGCACTTGGACTAACTGGTTCTGCCGTGCGCAGCTTGTAGCGTGAGGGATTGGAGCGGGCGCAAAGCGAACCCGGCCGCTTGCGGACGGGTCGTAGGCGAAAGCCGGAGCCGCGTAAAGCCCGACCTCCTCTTTTTGTGTTTTGAAAAGCCCTGCCAAGCCGTGAAACAAAACAAAATCTCCTCAACTTGTTGTGAGTGTGAGAGAGGAGGGCACGCCCAAAGATGATTTTTTAAATCTATGCTTTTTATGTATTTGGAACGGACAAAAAACTAGAATAAAAATTTTGTTTATGCTAAAATGCTTTGTATGTCTGAATTATTAGCGCCTGCGGGCAACATTGAATCTCTTGATGCCGCAATTGGAGAGGGGGCTGATGCCGTTTATCTTGGATTAAAAAGTTTTAACGCGCGTATGCGAACTTCTAATTTTGCGTGGAATCAATTTGAGGCGGCAGTTTATGCCGTTCATAAGCAAGGTAAAAAAATATATCTCGCGCTGAATACTATTTTTGAGGAAAGGGAAACAGAACGGCTTTATGGGCTTCTTTCATATATTGACAAGGTCGGACCTGATGGAATTATTGTGCAGGATTATGGCGTTATCAGAATGTGCCAGGAATTTTTTCCGAATATAGAAATTCATGCGTCAACTCAAATGAATGTGGAGAGCGCTGCCGCCGCCAATTTACTTTATAAAGATGGTGTAAAGCGCGTTGTTCTTGCTCGCGAATTGGGATTGAATGAAATTGCAGAGATTAAAAAAAACACTTCTGCAGAACTTGAAATTTTTGTGCATGGGGCGTTGTGTGTGAGTGAATCGGGACTGTGTCTTTTTTCAAGTTTTCTTGGAGGGAAGTCCGCTAACCGCGGAATGTGTACACAGGCTTGTCGCCGCTATTACACTGCGCAGTATCCTGATGGCCTTGCAAAAGGGTATTATTTTTCTCCGTGCGATCTGCAGCTTATACAGTATATTCCGGATTTAATGGATATTGGAGTTGATTCGTTTAAAATTGAAGGAAGAATGAAAAGCGCGGAATATGTTGGAAGCGTTGTTGCCGCTTATCGCTATGTTATTGATCACTGCAAAGAGGACAAAAAAGCGGCTCTTGAAACGGGGAGAAGACTGCTTGCCTCTGATTTTGCACGAACAAAGTCTGATTTTTGGTATGGTTTTAAGGCTCAAGACGAAGGCGTTTTGGATGCAGGTGAAAAAGTGCTCAATCCTGATCAAGCGGGGGGGACTGGAATATATCTTGGAAAAATAACAAGGCTTCGTGCCGCTCCTCCAGAACTTATTGCTCAGGTGAAAAAAACGGTTGCTCCTGATGCAGAGCCAGATTCATTTAAAATACAAATGGCACATTTTTCAGGTGGCAGTTATGACCCAGAGCCAGGAGATTCCATTCGCATTCACTCAAAAGACGACACTGGAAGAATGAGTCATAAAGTGCGCAGCGTTGAAATTGACGAGGACGGAACAAGATGGGTGGATATTCCTTTGAAATTTGATCAAGGGGATAGTGTGTATCTTTTGCAAATAAAGTCAACTTCAAAGCGTTATTCTCACATTTTGCCACAAAATATGAAAAATTATAATCGTCAAGTGAGAGATGAAACACTTCCGTTGCTTGACCTTACCCCTGTTCCAAAAAACGGAATTTCTTTTTTCCCCGATGGAATTTACACTCAAGTGTCGTCAATTCAAGATGTGTTTTTTGCTCAATCGCTTCATCCTGTTCGCCTTATTATTGAATACAATAGCGGAACTCGCAACGATTTGATACTGTCTAAAACCGTTCTTCCAATCAGCAAAAAGGCAATTTTTATTTCTTTAGATCCGTTTTGTTCTCCTGAAACTGAAAAAAGGCTTGCAGAAGATTTTGAAATTCTCATCAAAAATGGATATAATTCCTTTGTCGTAAACAATATTGCTCATATTGCACTCCTCAAAGGAAAGAATGTCAATATGATAGCAGGTCCCTATCTGTATACGTTCAACCGTTGGTCTGCTTCGTGGCTTGAAAATCAAAGCATCGGAGCATTTATAATGCCGTATGAAAATTCACGCAAAAATCTTGAGGCTTCTTTTGATGCTCTTGTGCGGCAGAAAGTGTTAATTCCTGTTTTTGCATATCCTGCTCTTTTCAGAATGCGTTTTGCCCTTCCTGCTTCGTATGATTTTGACAGTTTTACTGGCAGGGAAGACGAGGCATTTAAAGTTGTTTCTTCAATGGACGGTTCTGTTGTGATGCCTGAATTACCTTTTTCAATTCTTGACAAGATAGATTTCCTTGCCGATGCTGGCTTTAAAAAGTTTTTAGTTGATTTTTCACATATAAAACTTTCAAAAAGCCAACTAAAGTCCGTAAGTGCATCCATTTTTAAGAAACAACCTCTTCCAGGGGTTTCTCGCTTCAATTGGAAGAACGGATTTTATTCTGCGCAACAAATAGAAATGCACAAGGCAAGCAATGAAAAATCTGCCACCCAATTTCATGAAAATCGCACGGAAGAAAGAGTTTCTCAAAAAAGGAGGCGGACGCAAAAACCGCATCCCAAGAATTCTAAAAGACGCTAGCAATTTTTCTTGCGTCTTTGAATTTTTGTTCCTTAAAACTCTTGTTTCGTAACAAGCGCATAGTGCGAAGTTTCAAGCGGAAAGGGCAATGAATAAGGCGAGTTTTGAAAAGATAGAAAAAACATTTTCCAGTTGCCGTGAGAAATGGCGAAAGATGCATTGATTTTTCATTTCTATTTCCTCATCTTCTAGTCGCGGGGCTTTGCCCTGCTTACCCAATTTTGTACGCACGTTTGCATTGCAAAGTTGCGTACAAAACCGACTAGAGGGTTGTAAAAAAAACATGCGATCGCGCATTTCGCACTCATTGCGACAAAGATTTTTTGCTGCTATCGCAGCGACCACAATCAGAGCAATGTTACCTTTTTCACTGCACCTTTGCAAAGGCGAAAGGTACGGTGTTCTTCTACTTTTAATTTCTCACCTTCCCGGCGCAAGAGCAAAAAAGCCCTTGCGAATTGTCATTGCATTTTCAAAACTTGCATTAAAATCAGCAACGAAAGTTTTGTTTGCCAGTCTTGTGAGCAAGCAAAAACTCTTGTTGCAGGATGGCGGAGCAACCCTGCAACAAGAGTTTTTGTTGCTGATTTTAATTGTACTGTGCTAATAAACAACCTCCTCTTCTGTAATTTCTTCAAGCACTTTGTCTTCACTTTCATCGCTTATCTGTTCAATATCTTCTTGCTCTTGCATAAGCTCTGATTCTATTGAAGCGTTGTTTGCCTCCTCCATTGCCTTAAAATCAGCTGCTGTTTCGGCGGGAGCAGTTTGTTTTTTAAATTCGATATGCTCGGCTATAATGGAAACTTTGCTTGTTTGTTTTCCCTCGCTATTCTTCCATCTGCTTTGCTTTAACCGTCCCACAACACGCATTCCCCGTCCTTTGTTGCATTTTTCCATGCAGACTTCAGCCATTTTGCCATACGTTTCAACATTAAAGTATGAAACTTCATTCATTCCGTCTCCCTTGCTGTTCCTGTAAAACCGATTTACGGCAATAGGAATAGTGCACACTTTAAAGCCATCTTTTGGCTCTCGAAGTTCGGGAGTTCTTGTGATGTTCCCCTCGATAATTACAGAATTCAATTGGTTCATAGTTACCTCTACTACTTTCAGCCGATAGAAACCGGCTTTAAATTTGTTACCCGGCCGGGATACGTGACATTATTTTGTTGTCATAGTATATATAGTGCGGGAGGGGCGAAAAACTGAAGTCAAAATCAAAAAAAATCAAAAAAAACACACAATTTTTGCAATTTTTTTGCGCAAAACTTCTCGGGCTGTAAGTCCGTATGTCTGTTTATGTTCTCTTGAGAAATTGAATTTTTACCGATACATAACATATATGGCTAAAACTGTTAATTTGAGTGCATTGCTTTGTAACTATGCTACAAAACAAGAGTCTGCGCTTATAAATTTTAAGGATTTTCACGATTATGTGAGGAGATATGCCGCTCGCTCTGTTGAAGAGCAGCAGTCGCTTGCCCACTATGTTGAAATTGAAGAAGAGTCACTTCTGTACGAGTTGGAAGACCTTTCGTCAAAGCGCGAAATTTTTTTGCTCCGTCAAGACAGTTCCAAGCCGGTGATAATTGTGATGTCCTATTTCTCCATGATTTTTGAGAAGCGGTACAAGGAGATGATCGAAAAACCAGAGCTCCCTTTTCCGTCTGTTTTTGACCTTTCAAAGCAGGTTCCGTTAGAAGCGTTCATGAGAAAAGATGCTCGCGATTTTATTGCCTTTGCGTCTGAAAATCAAAATGCCACGTCATTGACTACATACTGTGTTTTGCTTCCAAAGAATGTGCCTGCAATTTTATTGCCGTTGAGCGTGCCAATTCAAAAAGTAATACAAATTGCACTACTAAAAATTCGGAATTTACTGAAAAAAGAGGAGTTTCACGATTACTTTTTGAAAAAAATGCGCAATTCAAATCCAAGCAAGGAGATTGGCGTGCGTTCGTTTTTCTCGAAATTCATACAATCCTCTGATGACTCGCTGCACAATTTTGAAACGGAAAAGGATTCCTTTTATTTTTGGAATCAACTGTGTTATTTTATCAGGCAGGATTTTGAAAATATAAAGGACAAGACTTCTGAAGACATAAATATCTTGCAAGCCATTTCTATTGCAGAAATGTGGATTTTAGCTCAAAAAGATAAGATTTCCGCCGAACAGAAAAAACAAAATGCAATTGCTGAATTGCAGCGGTGCTTGGCGAAACCTCCCTATTTTTTTGAAATGGACTCAATTTTGCATTTTAAGGACTCCAAAGGGGCGTTTATATATAGTCAGTTGGGGGAAGAGGGCTTGAAAGCGTGTCTTCAGCGACTTACAACAGAAACAAAAAACACTGATTTGCCTGACCTTTTGGTGTTTAAGGTCGGAAATGGAAAACGGTATTTCATATATAAATCAAATGTTTTTCCTCTCTGCGTTCGCCTTGCAAATGAGGCGCATTCCACAGTCGAAAAATATCTTCTTGACAAGTGGTATACTGCGCTTACCAATTACGAGTGGCTTGACGAGATGAAAGACCAAAAGGCGTTTGAAATTGAAGTGAAACACTGTGTTGAAACGTATTCGCCGATTTTATACACGCTTTTAAATACAAATTTTCTTCCAGTTGTACATCTTGAAATGGATATGCAGACCGATGGAGGCAGCTATAATATATTTACAGGAACAAAACGCAATTCATACAGCGAAATCCTTATGTTAAAAAACTCGTCTGTTTTGTCAAAGGCAAAGATGATGGTTCCGTTTTGGTACACTATGCCTGTTGTTTCGTGGATTGCAAGGCTTTTTTTTAAAAGTAAAAAGAGTAAAAACGTTCCTAAATCGCAAGCTGCACGATCGGAGTGTACAAGCGATGACATATCAGGTGAAAAGTCCAGCAAGACGGGAAAAATAGGTTCCAAGAGAGATGTGATGGCTGCCGCCGCATTGAATATAAGCCGGGAGTTTGTCCCTGTAGGCTCAACGATTGACAGAGAGTTGGATTCATATCACGAGATATGGAATAAAATGCTCACTCCTGAAGTGCGGCGGCAATTAACAGACGATGTGAATTCCTTAATTCGGGACTATATGAGAAAAGTAGTGAAAACAATTTCAGCCTCTACGTTTAGTAAAGAGCGCGTTGAAAGCCTTGCCGAAACTCTCGTGAACACTCCAAATATGAAAAAAATTGGCGAACACGATGCCCTTTTTATGTATGTGCAGCTATATATTTTGCGTTTGGTTAGCAATGGATAAATTCTTGAACATAAGGGCGTTCCTAGCGCAAGCCATGCACCTTGCGCTGGTCGGGCTTTGCACGGCTCCGGCTTTCGCCTACGACCTCGCCTGTCGGCGAGTTTCGCGCTTCGCGCCCGCTCCAATCCCTAACGCTACACGCTGCGCACGTGAGACAACTGTCGCACGGTTTGCCCTGTGCGTTTGCTTTTGCCGCAGGGCAAAGTCCTACAAAGTACGCAATTCCTACGGATTGTTACCGAGTTTGCATTGCAAACTCGTGGGCAAAACTGGAAGCGAATGCAAAATCAGCATCTTGTAAACAAGAAGTTTAGGCATTCGCCACGTCTCTCCTCGTTGGAAGAAAATTTACAAAAGTTCGCTTATTTGTTGTGCCGAAATGCCCGTGCATTTTGTAATCAGATCGGCGGAAATCCCATTCTTTAGCATATTTCGCGCGGTTTCAATCTTTCCCTTTGTTATTCCTCTTTTTTCACCAATTGCAATGCCGTCATCATGCCGCTCTTTCAGCATCATCTCCCATGTCATATATTCCTTCCTCCATTTCTGCTTGCCTCGCAGCTCTTTCAGAATCACATTCAATCTGCCCGTTAGTCTTGAGGCGGACTTCCCGCTGGAGAAGAACTCCAATAGATGCTTACGCTCCTCGTCGGGAATCATGTCGTACCTCTTGAAATTATAGAACACTTTCAGCGTTTTGTCATTCAGTTTTATTTCGGGGGCCTCCCGGCAAGTGTTCTCGAACGTGTAGACAGGCAGCTTCCTCCCGAACAGGTCGAACGGGCATAGAAACAGCGTGTAGTTCTCCTTCAGCGCGGAGTAGCCCATCCCCCTGTTCAGATTTTCAACGTCCGCCACGGACTGGTAGTAGCGTGCGCGCATGGGCAGGTCTCCCCTGTTGACCATTTGCAGCTCCACGTCAAAAACTTGCGTTGAGTTTGACACGTACACGTCAAAGCGCACGCCCTTCGCCAGCGCGTCAACCTCCAGTGTCTTCTCGTCCTGCACGCACTCCACGCGGCTGATCTTTATGCCGAGGAGCGTTTCAATCACGCCCCTGCACGCGTCAAGGTCGCTTGTCATCACCTTGTTGAACATGAACGTGTTTGTGATTGG
>JAAVAO010000028.1 GCA_014803985.1 Treponema sp. | reverse complement strand
TTTATGCCACTTCGTAATGAAATGAGAAGTGGCATTTGATATGCAAGTTTCCAACGGAAACTTGTCATGATAAAAGTATCGCGCCATTTGTGCGGTGCTTTTATCATAACTCCTCTAAATTAAAATTTATCTTATTGTTTTGTTCCTGATTTTCTTAATATTTTTATTCATCAAGTGCCTGCCTAAATGTCTATACAAAAAACGTTTAAGCATACCCATTTCTTGGCAATGTTCTTCCAACAACTCATCGGGGCTGTCATATATGCCAAAGTCTTGATTTATTCCTTCGCGTTGAATATACGTGTTATTTCTGTTCCAGTCAATTGTGGGATTGGCAAAATCGTGTACCGCAACCCCATAGCCACAAAAAGCACCAACGCAGTCGCTATGAATTTTTTGTAAATTTTTTAGATAACGGCTGTCAAGAATAAACGCTTCAAGCTCGTACCATTTTTCTTCAAATAAAATTTCCACCCAACTATGAAATATATTTTTGGGCGCGCTCTTATATACGATTCCTGTCATTGCGCCCCTTTGAAGTTTTTTATCAATAGTAAAACCGTGTACACGACAAGGGATACCGCACGCTCTTAATAAAGCCATAAACAATGTACCTTTTGTATTACATTGCCCGTATCCGTCTGACAATACTTTTGTTGCAGGAATATTATCATCTATGTTATACCCAAAGGCAATTTCATCGCGGACATAATTATAAATTTTTTTAATGCGGTTAAACTCGTCAAGAGCTTGCCATTTCCTGTTTTTTATCAACTCTTGAATGCTTTTATGGGAATAGTCAAGCATCTGAGTTTCTTCTAAATATTTTTCCATAATGCTCCGCTACATTGAAATATATCTTCAATAAATTATTGTATTAACTGCGAATAAAAGTGATTATTGCAAAGCATTTTCTTTAAAGAAACGAATTTACAATCACATAATCTTTCGCAAAGCTCCAAAACTTCATCATTTTGAAAATCATATACTTCGTATCTTTTAATGCCTTCGGATAATCTAAAAATAAAAACTATTTTGTCTTCTGTAATATATTCATTCCAATAGCCGACTTCAAGATTCTTTATAATAAAATTCTCCCAAACCTCCGTTAAATCGTTAGGAAACGACACTGTATAATTATCTCCGTCTTTCCCTATCGAAAAGCCTTGTTCCGCCAAATCAAAAATATCTTTACCTATCCCCATAACATAAGAACAATTCATCATATTACTGTCCTTTTTGGCGCATGCGCTAGCCGTTATGTCCTCGCTGAAGCATAAAAAAATCTTGTTTCTTTTTTGTGTCGTAACTCTTTGTTTTATCACCAGTTACATCCTATTTGACTTGATTTAACTAGTCAAGAACCTTTTTCATTATAATTTCGTTAGCGTTCATAGTCAATCAAAATGTCAAGTTCCATTATCAAAACCTCATTTATCCCTTAAAAATCACGTGAATAGTTCCGATAAAGAAAGTATGAAAAAGTTTTTTTGGGGATGTGCTGTTTTTTGTTTGTGTGCATTTGCTTTTGGACAAGGGGTTGTTGAAGCGCAAAGCAAAGTGAATTGGATTGCAAAAGAATTTTCATCAACGATATCTCTTGATATGGAAAAATCGCATCTTTCTCTTCCGTCTGGAAAAAGCAGCGCAGCAGGTCTTATAAAAATAAAAACGCCGTCTCTTTTAAATGACTCGATTCTCTATCTGCTCGTTGACAATGCAAATTATGTTGGTGATTTGACAGAGTCTGGCATTGTGACTTTAGAGCAGATAACTAAAATTATTGAAAACGGAAAAACCACTCCAGAAATCATTTCTCAAGATGAAAAAACAATCAGCATTACCAATACAATCAATATGCTCAATATAAACCGCCAGTTGATTCGCCACAAATTTCCGTACACGCAGGAAATACCGTTTGAAACTGTTTCAACTCGTGCATACAGCGGAATTATAATTGATGCGCGTGGAAGCATTCCAGTGCATGGAGAGTATGTTTCAGACGAAGTGTATCCGTGTTTTTATCCTCAAGTGTGGAGCGAGGATATGTCTGTTGTGTATGAAAAAAATATGGTTGAATATGATGTTGCAGCGGAAAAAGGAATTGTGTCATATCATTTTACTGATGACTTTTCCGCTTTGAGGGAGAGAGTTGGAATTGATCCGTTATATTTACGGGCATTTAAAGTCTACGGGAGAAATAGAACGGACCCCATTTTGCGAAAAAAAGACGCTTTAAAAATTATCAGCAATGAAAAAAATCTGGAATTATTAAGAAAAGGAAAGGTTGTTATTCTTCTTGATGAAAAAAATCTGGTGCTTGATGCAAAAATCCCTGAAAAAACAGATGAGTACTATGCCTCTTTGCGCTCCGTAAAAAAGTATATATATGAAAATAAGATTCCAGATATAAACGTTTCAGATTCTCCCTCTGGAATACTCTTTAGCGTTGACTTGAAATTCGTGCCGGACTCTTCAACGCTTATTCCTTCAGAGGGAGAGAGAATCAAGCGAATCGCAGAAATGCTAAAAGAAATCGTTGCAAACAATGAATTTACTATTTTGGTTGAGGGGCACACGGCAGACTTGGGCAAGCCAATCGGTCAAATGAATTTGTCCATCGAAAGAACGAGAACTGTTATGAATGCTCTGATAAATGAAGGGGTACCGGAAGAATTGTTCTCATACAAAGGTTATGGCGCAACGCAACCAATTGCTTCAAACGACACCGAAGAGGGGCGCGCTCAAAACCGCAGGGTGGACATAACCGCTCGCCCCCGTGCAACGTACATAAGACGACAATAAAGCGCACATTACAGCAACACTCGGTAAATGGGGCTGCTTTACCACGCAATAATTGCTTTATTTTCACAACAAACGCACCACGCAATTTCCCACGCCCCTCCTCTGTTCTTTGTGGACGTGCCTTTGACATTATCCTTAATACTATTTACAATAGAACACTATATGAAGCAAAGTTTTGTTTGGGGCGTTTTATCTACTCTTGCAGTTTTGTTTTGTGGATGCGTTTCTACAAAGAGTGAGATGCCGCCTCACAGTTCCCCCGTTTACATTACGAATTCAAAGAAATTGCATCTTCTGCCGCCTGAAGACATTGAAGAAGAGCTTGACGGCTTGCTTTCTTTTAATGGAGAATTTGGAAAGAATAGGTTTTCGCTTTTGGTGTATTTGAAGGCGGATAAAGACGGCATTTTTCTTTCGCTAATAAATGATTTTGGCGTGGGAATGGGAAACCTTTTCTTTGATAAAGAGGGGGTGCGCTTTGATTCCGCTGTTTTCCCTGAAAACATTCGTCTTGAATATATTGTGGCGGACTTGCAGTTTGCCTATTATACGGAGGACTCCATTCGCACGATCCTTCAAAAAATCGGACTTGACTTTATTGTGAAACGTGAGGGGAATGAGGAAATCAGAAAAATTATGAACAGAAGAAAATGCATTATGGAAATAAAAAAATCGCGCGATTCACTGTATGTTGAAAACTTTTTGAGAGGATACACATACAACTTGCAGGAGGCTTCAGATTTATGAACCACCCTATTTATTTTTCTCGTCCTGCACTTTTGTGCGCGGCAGGGAACAATAGAAACGAACTGTGGAATTCTTGCTTGAATGGAAATCAAACAGGAATAAAAAGAACTACCGCTCTGAATGGAAAGGAATTTTTGGTCGCAAAAATAAACGATGCTCTTTTAACTCCATCGACAGGTCGCTTTGATATGAGAATTATACGCATTGAAGAAAAATGCCTTTCACAAATTGAAGACTTGATTTTTCTTGCAAAAAAGAAATTCGGAAATGAAAGAGTTGGTGTGTGCGTTGGCTCGTGCGACAACGGAACTGAATTTTCCCTTGCAGGACACAAGGCCTTTTTTGAAAGCGGAGCGTTCCCCGATGATTATTCTATTGAAAGGCAAAGCGCAGATTATGTGGCGACTTTTATTTCTGAAAAATACGAATTAAAAGGTCCGTCTCTTGCGTTTAGCACAGCGTGTTCTTCAAGTGCGGGAGCAATTATAAAGGCGGCGCAATTGCTTGATGCTGGTATGTGCGATGCCATTATTGCCGGCGGAATTGACATTGCAAGCGACACGGTTTTGATGGGCTTTGACTCTCTTGAGGCAGTTTCGCAAAATATAACAAATCCATTTAGCAAAAACAGAAAGGGCATTACACTCGGAGAAGGGGCGGCATTTTTTGTGATGACAAGAGAAGTGCTTTCGATTATGGAAAATGCTGCAGGAAATGCGGACGTTCCATACGCTCCACCTGTTGCACTTCTTGGTTATGGAGAAAGTGCGGATGCCTATCATTTGACGAGCCCTGCACCTGACGGAGACGGGGCGTTTCGTGCAATGAATGCCGCGCTAAAAAACGCCTGCTTAAAGCCTTCTGACATTGACTATATAAACCTGCACGGTACAGGCACAAAATTCAATGACTCTATGGAAGCAAAGGCTGTGAGCAAGATTTTTGGAGAGTATGCAATTCCGTGCAGTTCTACAAAGCCCCTTGTTGGTCATACGCTTGGAGCGGCAGCCGCGCTTGAATGTGCCATTTGCATTGAAGCCATTGTAAACAATTTCAAATCTGATAAAATAAGACTGCCCGTTCATATTTGGGACGGAGAAAGAGATGAGGAAATTGCGAATTTGAATTTTGTTGGGAAAGACAGCAGCGTTTTGAGCAAAAAAGTTGCAGTTTGTCTGTCAAACTCCTTTGCGTTTGGAGGTGCGAATGCTTGTTTGATCGTTGGGGCTATGCAAAATAAACTTTGACAAACTTGCACAGATAAAACAGCGGTATTTAAGGGGTTTTAGGGGCTTGCCCCTAGGAGAATGGGGTATGGAGCAGACTGAAAGGCTGCGACTAGGGGAAAGGCTTTTCCCCTCCGTATGATGATTACAAAATAAAGAAAACAGGAGTTAAAAATATGGCGATAGAACCAAAAAATGTTGCGCAATATATTGAAAGAGATGAGTTAATTGAATATCTTCCGCACAAAGGGAAGATGTTTTTGCTTTCACGAGTGACACAGCATGATGTGTACAAGCATACGATTACAAGCGAGTACGACATTACAAAGGACTGTATTTTTTACGAGGAAGAATTTGACGGAATTCCAACGTGGGCGGGTTTTGAATTGATGGCTCAAGGAATTTCCGCTTTGACTGGAATTACAAACAAAATCAAGGGCAGAGAGCCTCTTCCAGGAATGATTTTGAGCGTTGTGGATTTTAAGGCTTCGGTTGGCTTTTTGAAAAACAATACAACGTGTCAAATGAAAATTGCCGAAGATTACAGAGATGAAGAGACAAACACATACTGCTATTTGTGTTCGCTGTACGCTTGTGTTGGCGCAGAAAGTCCTGTTGCAACTGCAAAAATCACGGTGATGGAAACTGAAAGCATGAGTGGTATGTTTGCAGAAGCGTAAAAAGAACAGACGCTTTTTGGACTGAATTCCTTTTTATAAAGAGGCGGCGACAGCGAAAAAATGCCGTGCGTTCTGCTTTTGCTTTTTGTCGATGGCTTTTAAACGACTACTGAAATGTATTTCACAATCATTTCATAATGGATTCTTTGTCCAGCGCATTCAAGGCAAATGGATTCCGCGCTCTTTTTTATAAATTGAAATCCGACGTTTTTATATCTTGAATTTGACAATTCGGGAGACGTTGAAAATAAAGGAGCATTTCAGGAATTTTCTTTTTGTTGTAACTCGTAATGCAGTCGGACAAAACGTGCACTGTATAGCCGATCTTCGCCATATTGTAGCAAGTCGATTTTACGCACGCAGTAGCATCTGCGCCCGCTATATAAAATTCTGTAATGCCGTTTGCGTTTATAAATGCGACAAACTCATCGCTTGTTAAAGCATTGCCCTTGTTTTTTACAAAAATATGTTCGGACACGATTTTCATATCGTCCACCAATTCTGCACCACGAGTGCCAGGCTTGAATGTTCGCATGAGTGCCGACACATTGTTGTGCTTGATATAGACGACATGCATACCGCTATTAACCGCCCAATCAATGGCGGCGTTGATATTGTCGATAATTTCCTTGTAATTTTTTGTGATGTCGTTTTGAATGTCAATCACGACCAACGCTTTATTGTTCATCTTTTTTCTCCTTATTTCTCCACTTCGCAATGAAATGAGAAGCGGCATTTGATATGCACGTTTTCAACGGAAACTTGTCATGACAAAAGTATCGCGCCATTTGTGCGGTGTTTTTATCATAACTCCTTTTTGCCGCCTTTAAGATTTTCCAATGCTTCGGCATTGGTTGATACCACCATGCCAATGATCTGGCAGTCGTCCAGTTTTGCACAGTCGCCACACGTTTCGTATCCTTTGCCGAGTGCGCATTGTCGTATCTGGCAGAGACTGCTGCAAAACGGCGTTTTTACTCCATCTGTGCGACAACCCTCGCAGTTTATCATTTCGGGCAAGATTTCCTCTCCGTTCATTTTCGACCAAAGCCGCGCAGTTTTTTCGCGCAATGCATCGTCATTTTTGAGTGTGGCTTTCCGCGCATCGCACTTTTCGCAGTCAAGTCCGCAATAGGCAATCAGTTTTTTCATCATCGTCATTTCCTCCTCGTATACTTTTCCTTTGCGTATTCATACGCCTCCTGAATCAGCGGCTTTAACTGTTCAAAAGTCGCGTCGGACGGATTGAGCACGCATACCCAAGACATCCACGCATAGACGGGATGCGGCACTATCTTGTCGATTTGTGCAAAGTCAAACGGCATGTCTACAACTCCACCTTTTGCCGGACGCGTTGGAACAGAGCCGAACATATATATAAACGTATTTCTACGCACACCAATACTTATGCGATAAACGCCTTCCCTGTTCAAGTTTGAACTTTTATCGTTGTCACCGTCCTTTTCTTTAGCGGTCAAAATGTATATTCCGCGTTTTAGGGCATTGTTTGGATTATAAAAAACTCCTCGCTCGCCCCAACTGTTCACGACAACTGTATCGGGCAGATTGTCAAGACAATAATTGAGAATGTCGTTAGGATTCATTGCACTTTCTAAATCAAATGCCATTTCCCACTCCCCACATCTACTCATGTATTGCAATGTAAATATGAATTTCTTGTTTTTGCATATCTTCCGAATTGTTTTGGTATTCTTCAAAATCACCAGTGTATTTTCTTTTCAAATCCATATTCCAAATTTCTTGCCAAGCCTGTCCAACAGAATTTTTCACATCTCCAATCACAACAAATTTGGCGTATTTTCCATTCGGAATAACTGTATTTGCAATTTCGTCATCGCATTCTGTTTGTTGACTGACTTCCGCACCCGCAATAAAGGTATACGGCTTTGTGTAATCGCCTTCATATTCCGTATACAATCCTATTGTTTTTCCATTCACCTTATTTGGCAGCCTTTCATAGATTTTCTCTGCAAAAAGTTTTTGCCACGTTGCTCCTATGTCTTGCATAGCCTTTCCATCCTGATTGGTTGTCCGTATTTTTATTCCTGCGACAACCTTTTCTTGCAATTCTACGATTTCATATTTCATAACACACTCCTATAAAAAGTCAAGAAAGCAAATTGCAACTTTCTTTTTTGACTTTTTATGCCACTTCGCAATGAAATGAGAAGTGGCATTTGATATGCACGTTTCCAACGGAAACTTATCATGATAAAAAGGTGACGACATTTCAGACAACTTTTTATCATACCTCTTGAAAACGAGCATAGCATACATAACTTGACAACAGCGTGTCATATTATAAAGCACATTCAAAAACTTTTTTTTGCAATTTTTTAGAATGTGCCGACGGGTTCTCTCGTTGCTATAATAGCGCGACGAAGAACATCGCATTTTTAAAGTTACCTCTAAAAACTCAAGTTTTTAGAGACTCTACTATAAATAGTTTTCCAAAGATTTTTCCAGTTTGTGCTTTATAATTTTTCTTGCTTTTTTCGGTGACAACACTTTTGCATATTCCCCAAAAGACAAAAGATAGCAATACACCCATTCAGTTTCAGGATAATCCACTTTCACAATGAAATTGCCATTTTCTTTTTTTCTTATGCTTTCATTTTCAAATTCATCATACACACGATACGCCATAGCTTTGCTGATTTCCAATTTAAGCGATATGATTTTAAAATCGCACTGTTCGTCTTTTTGTTCCTTTGGCAATTCCCTTTCAAACTGTTCTTTCAATATCTTAACTTCTTTCATTCTGGCAATTTTAAATATTCTGTAATTCTCTTTCAACTTGCAATAACTCATTACATACCACGATTTGTCTTTAAACCATATTTGCAGCGGCTCTACAACTCTTTTGTTTTCCTCTCCATTGGAATTATAGTAGACAAATTCTATTCGATTTTTATTCAAGATCGCCTTTTTAATAATTTCAAATTTTGTTTCTTGCGCGCTGTCTTTTTCCCAACCTGAAAAATCAATTTTTATCCAATCATTCACCGCCTTATTAAACAGCGTACTCAGTTTTTCCAAAACGCCTCTTTCATTCTGCCCTGACACATTTTTCATACTTTGCAATGCAAACAAAATTTGATTTTGTTCCTCTTCAGAAAGAATTGTCTTATTCAGCACGTATTTATCCAAAAGTGCGATTCCACCATCTTTGCCCTGCGTTGCATAAATTGGTACATTCGCTCTGCTCAAAGTTTCCACATCCCTATAGATAGTTCTTGTAGACACCTCAAACCTTTCAGCCAATTCCTTTGCCGTCACCTTTTTCTTTTGCAACAATATATACACTATTTCAAACAGTCTGTTGTTTACCTGCATATTTTCCTCTGTAACTATTATAGCACATAAATATGACATTCATCTGTCATATTAAAAAAAATAAAATTGCATTGCTCGTTTGAATTGAATATCGAATCTGAAGATTCGCTTACTGCTGAAAATATTAGACATTTTGTTGTCATATTTAAGAAACAACGCAAATATAAATATGGATTTCGGTTTGTTTTTTAAGCACTTTACAAATGTTAGTCTTCACAAATTTCGGCAAACAATGTGCTGTGCCTCCATTTTGCATAAGATAACGCCACAGACAGTTTTACATTTCTTTCTTATCATTTTTTTAGTAAAACCATCTAAACCGTCAAACCATCATTTATGCAAAACAACTGTTTCCATATATTGTCTTTTTTTTACATTTTTTAAGAAATATAGTATAATTAAAGAATGATTGCTTTTTTCATTTCTAACCTGCCGTGGTTTTGGCTTGCGATTCTTGTACTGTGCCTAATAATCGAAGGAATCACAATGTCGCTGACGACAATTTGGGCTGCGATTGCAGCAGTTCCATTCATCTTCATCGCAAAGACGCCGATTCCGTTTCGGTGGCAGCTTTTGATTTTTGTCGTGATTACGGTTGTCCTCATTGTATTTACTCGCCCATTCGCTGTCAAAAAACTAAATGTTGGCAAAGAAAACAGTACAAATGTTAATGCGCTTGAAGGACAGGAAGTTCTTGTCGTAAGAAAAATCACTCCGTTTGAAAAAGGTTTAGCAAAGTCGAAGAACGGCGTAGAGTGGACAGCAGTTTCTGAAGAAAGCAAAGAAATTGAAGAAGGAACAATTTGTACTATCCAAAAAATCGAGGGAAACACGCTCATTCTAAAAACAAAGGATCAGACATCCCCTCACACTTTGCAGGAAAACAAGGGAATTACAGACAGCGTGTAAAAGCACAAAAAACAGAGCCCAAATTGAGGGGCGTGGGCAGAATATAAAGCACTCTGCATGGATAAAACTGTATAACGAAAAATTATAGATAATGGTTTTTATACAAAATTGTATGGAGGAAAGAAAAAATGATTTATGTTCTTATCGGACTTGGTATTATTATTGCAATCCTGCTCATTGCAAACATCAGAATTGTTTCGCAGGCTTATGCAGTCGTCATTGAGCGACTCGGTGCATACTGTACAACGTGGCAGGTCGGCATTCACGTAAAAGTGCCTTTTATTGACAAAATTGCGAACAGAATGAGTTTAAAAGAGCGCGTACTTGACTTTCCACCGCAACCAGTTATCACAAAAGACAATGTTACGATGATGATCGACACAGTTGTTTACTTTCAAATTACTGACCCGAAGCTGTACACCTACGGAGTTGAAAAGCCCATAAGTGCACTTGAAAATCTTTCTGCAACAACACTGCGCAATATCATCGGTGACCTTGAACTGGATCAGACGCTCACTAGCCGGGATGTCATAAACACAAAAATGCGCTCGATTCTTGATGAGGCCACTGACCCCTGGGGAATAAAAGTAACCCGAGTTGAAGTAAAAAATATTATTCCCCCGGAAGCAATAAAAGAAGCAATGGAAAAACAGATGCGCGCCGAACGTGAGCGACGAGAAGCAATTCTTATTGCAGAAGGACAAAAGCAGAGTGCGATTCTTGTTGCAGAAGGCAAAAAACAGTCAATGATCCTTGAGGCAGAAGCACAAAAAGAAGCCGCGATTCAAAAGGCATTAGGCGAAGCAGAGGCCATCCGCGAAGTGCAGCAGGCAAAGGCACAGGGTTTAAAAATGATAAAGGATGCAGCTTGTGACGATGTAGTGATAAAACTCCGCGGTCTTGAAGCATTTGAAAAAGCGGCGGATGGTCAATCAACAAAAATTATCATTCCATCAGACATTCAAAATATTGCTGGCGTTCTTACTGCCGCCGCCGAACTGGTTAAGAAATAGTTTTTCCAATTTATTGCCACGTACGTTTCGGTATGCACATAACATGCGTCTATGAAATTGCAGGCACCAAAATGATGCCTGCCGAAACCTGAACTGGCGGAAAAAATATATTCAGTTGAAGATTATGAGGCAGCATTTATCAAGCATTTAAATTGCAATTCTCCGATAATTTCAACGAGTGCGGTTTAAGCGTATTGATAAAAACATCTCTCGTCTCGACAAAGCTAGATTTGGCATATAGATGACGTGAGAGCCTAGCATCAACGAACACAAAAATTTTTGTTCCGCATTTTGATTCAAGGCGTTTGCTTGCGATAAAATCCAACAAATCGTCTGTCTCTCTTCTCAATTGCCTCGCTTTTTATTGGGCAAATCCTTGCACGTTTCAATAACAATTTCTCTTAACAGTTCTTTATCATCTATATCATCGACTACATACATAGGTTTGGCGTTTTTATATGGGATTTGTTCTTGCATAGTATATTTTTTATTGCCAGCAACTATTTTTACAAGCAGGCTGTTATCGTATATTCCGCCAAACAATATATTGTTATAATACAACAAATACTCCCCCATCATCGCCCTGCAACTTACATTATCCAGCAAACTCAATTGTTCTAGTATAAAATCCCTGTATTCTTTTGTCGTAGCCATACTTCCCACTCCTTGCAAAAAAGCATAACACGCCCACTTTCTTACTGTCAAGGCAGAACAATTTTACATAGAACGTTTACGCAGTTTGGTCTTGCATTCATCAGTGCAGCACATTTTCGGAGCAAGCCGTCTTTCCTTTCATCGTTGTACTTTTGCTTTGAAAACAACACCGCCATTCGTCATTGCACGTCTTCTTACGCGATCTGTTTGCAAAGCAATCTAAAATTTGTGTCATGTAGATTTTTATTTTACAAACTCGCTTATCTTTTGCAATTTCTGCTTGAAACTGCGCATTGCGCGCTTGTTGCGAATGCACTTCATTGTGAAATCGCTGCAAATCGAACATCGATTTTATTTGCCAAATTTCCATTTCGTTCTTATATTTACAGAATGAATATGATTACAGAAGATTCCCGCATTTATGCGAAAGATGAAAATGGAAGGATAGTTGCCGAAATCACATTCCCCGCAAAAGACGGCGTTGCCACCATAGATCACACATTTGTCGATGAATCCCTGCGTGGAAAAGGAATCGCAAGCAAACTAGTAAAAGCCGCAGTCGAAAAGATTCTTGCAGATGGAAATAAAATTGCCGCCACCTGCTCGTATGCCGTCAAATGGCTTGAAAATCACTCGGAATTTTCCTCTTTGGACGAACACACACAGCGTCTCACAGATGAAAAAAAAACAGTAGCGAAAGCAAAAAAGACTGCACACAATCCCAAAACGTTCAACGTCTCGTAAAACACACTAATAATGCAGTATAGAAAAGTTCATTCAAAGAAATTTTGCCACATCCACACTCCCCTGCGCCCAATTCCAACTTTTTGTATCTCCACTCTCCTTATCCCCCTCCCCTTGCACACATAACCAAAACACACAAAATAAAATATCACACTAAAGCCCCATACAAAAACACGATTGATTTTATACAAAAAAAACACTATTATATATCTATGGAAAACTTTAAGGCTCCGTTCAAGGGGCGATCTTTATTAAATTGGATTGATTGGTCTCCTGCAGAAATTGAAGCATTGCTTACTTTAAGCCTGCAAGTCAAAGCGGAAAGCCACCGCGGGGAAATCCATCAACGTTTTTTGGGAAAGACAATTGCGTTGATTTTTGAAAAACGCTCCACAAGGACTCGCTCGTCATTTGAAACCGCATTTGCAGAAGAAGGCGGACACCCCGTTTTTATGTCAACCGATGACATTCAGTTAGGCGGAAAAGAATCTGTAAAAGACACTGCGCGCGTTTTGGGAAGAATGTTTAGTGCAATAGAATTCCGCGGCTTTAAGCAAGAGCATGTTGAACAACTTGCGGAATTTTCAGGCGTTCCTGTAATAAACGGTCTTACCGATGATTTTCATCCAACGCAAGCATTGGCAGACATAATGACTCTCAAAGAAAATTTTGAAAATCTACAGGGGTTGACAGTGGCATATTGTGGCGACGGACGAAATAACGTTGCTCGTTCACTTATGATTATGTGTTCAAAAATGGGAGTCAACTTTTCAATATATAGTCCAAAAGAATTGTTCCCTGATGAAAAAATTTGTGAAATTTGTAAACCTTTTGCTCAAAATTCCCGTGCAAAAATTCAAATCAGTGATAAAATAGATGTAATTAGAGGAGCAGACGCTCTTTATACAGATGTGTGGGTTTCTATGGGTGAGGAGGATCTCAAAGACCAACGAATACAGTTGCTTTCACCGTTCCAAATTAACACGGAGTTAATGAAAGCGACTGGGAAATCAAGCACAATATTTCTTCACTGCCTGCCAGCGATAAAGGAGCAGGAAGTGACAGAAGAAGTGTTTGAAAGTTCTGCAAGTCGTGTTTGGGATCAGGCGGAAAACAGAAAACACACGATAAAAGCGATTATGCTTGGATTAATCTAAAACTGCAATTTTTTAAAAGTTGCAGAAAGCTTGATGACAATCGCTAAAACTTTCGCGATTGACTTTTTATGGGAGAACGCTATGAAAAAAATTATTCTGTCATTGCTCACCTTGACTGTGGTAGTTGGATTGGCATATTCTGTTCCAACTTCAGGAAATCAACGAAATGAAGAAAACTGGGGAGATATATCTTATATGTATGTTCCTATTATAAAAGTTTTTGATTCGCGAGATGGCTATGTTGTATTTTATCAAAAAAGCCATTTTGGAACGGGAAAAACGGTAATTCCTAAAGAATGGTCAAGAGGAACTGTTGAAGCCCCCAAAAAATTGAAAATACGAAATCTTCCCGCAGGCAAATTAAAATCGTATATGACAGTTGTAAAAAAGGACGGCGAATTCTTGCGCGTTATTTTGACTGTTCCTGCTGACAAAAGAAATGATGTATGGGGAGTGGTAAAAGCAGGCTCAAAGGTCGATGGTCTTGACAAAGAAAATCTTGACGACGTAAAATTATTTTAAACTACATCTATGAACACCATTACAGCCGAACAAATAGCCTCATTTAAAGATTTTATCGATGCTAATGAATTTTTCTACATCATTGGACACAAAGAGCCTGACGGAGATTGCATTGCCTCTTGTCTTGGATTAAAGGCGATTGTGGAAGCCTGCGGAAAAAGATGTCAACTTCTTTCAGCAGGACCTTTTAAGCGCATTGAAATCCAGCAATATCAAACTCTTTTTAGCAAGGAAATGGAATTTCTTACCGAAGAGGAACGAAAAAAAACCGGTTTGCTTATCTGTGACTGTTCTGAATTCCATCGACTGGGCGAAATTGATGGCGATGTAAAAAATCTTGCCACATTTATTGTAGATCATCACAAAACCGCACAGTGTCCTGAAGGCGCAAAATGTATTGTTGACCCGAGTGCGCCGGCTGCATCTGTTTTAGTTCAACTGCTCTATGAAAAATGCATCGGAAACGTTCCAACCGAACTTGCAAAAATCCTGTTCTTTGGAATTATGACTGACACTGGTTTTTTCAAATTCCTTTCACCCGCTGATGCAGATGTTATTGTGGCAGTTTCGCGTCTTGTGGAAGCGGGTGCAGACCCAAGAGCCACTTATGACGCAATCACAAGCGGGAAACCCTATAACACACGAAAACTGTTAGGCGTTCTGCTTGACCACGCAAAACGCTACATTGATGGAAAACTAGTGATCACGTATGAAGCAATGGAAGACACAAAAAAATACGGGCAGGAAGGGCGCGACTCAGATCTCTTGTATTCATCAATGCTTTCTGCAAAGGGTGTTCAGGCGGTCGTTTTTGTACGGCAGGAAACTGACTCAAACTGCACAATAGGCCTCCGTTCTATTGGTGATATAGATGTGAGCGCAATTGCATCAAAATTCGGTGGTGGCGGACATAAAAATGCATCTGGCGCAAGCGTTCCAGGTCGAATCAACACTCTTATTCCAACGATTCTAAAGGAATTTGCAAGAGTAATGTAAATCCCGATCGCACCGAAAAAAGCGGCTGTTATCGGAATATACGAGAGGAGTTATGATAAAAGCACCGCACAAATGGCGCGATACTTTTATCATGACAAGTTTCCGTTGGAAACTTGCATATCAAATGCCACTTCTCATTTCATTACGAAGTGGCATAAAAAG
>JAAVAO010000027.1 GCA_014803985.1 Treponema sp. | reverse complement strand
TCTTTGGGAAGTGCAGGTTGTTTCTTGGTACGACAACGAAAACTCATACACTTCACAGATGGTTAGAACTATCAAATACTTTAGCGAGTTGAAATAGCACTTAATCTTGTGAAAAAAAAGGCTTTGGTTTTATGCCAGAGCCTTTTTTTATTTTGTTGAAAAAAATAAACCTATACATTCTGAATTTCACGGATTGCATTTACGCCTTGTTATAGAAAATCCTTTCATATTCTTCACGGCGAATTTCCGTGTCAAAGCCACCCACTTCTGTTTCGTTTGCGTGGCGGTCTATGCCCGTGTATGAAAGCGAGGCATCTTCGTAACGCTTGAATTTGAAAATGGCGTCGTTCATAAGCGGCGCGTTGAAAACGCCAAGCGAACAGAGCAGTTCAAAGTCTTTTACGTCAAGCCCCGTAACTTTCTTAAAAAGCGAAGGCTCAAGTTGCGTGATGATGTCGCGCAAAGAACGCTCGCGGTAATCGGTCAAGTACATAAAAACTGGCACTCGCGTCGCAAATTTTATCAACTTTTCCTGTATCAACTTCCGCTTGCTTTTGTATTCTTTTTCTTCCTCGGAAAGAAGCCTTTTCTCCTGTTGTGTGAGTTTTTCCTCGCCCTCTTTTTTCGCCTTTTTGACGTGCTCGCTTTTGTTTATGATTGTCTGAATGTCCTGATTGAGCGCGCGGAATCCTTCAATGCGCATCAGCGCGTTGAGCGCGGCTTTGTTATTCAAAAGCCGGGAAAGCGTCTCATTGTCCACATTTACCAGCAGGGCGGATTCCCAGCGGCGCGCGAGCAAGGTCGCGCTCGTCCCTGCCATCGCGATGTCCAGAACGTCCTGCGCGTTGATTTGTTTCATCGTGCTGCCGTCATAGGCAAGGACGGGCAGGAACGAAATGAACTCGGCGACCTTCTTTTCGGGATTGCTTTCCTCAACGTCCAGGCGGCAGGAATAGTCCGAAATCTGGCGCAGGGCGCGGTCAAGCGCAAAGTCGAAGATGTAGCAGTTTTCCTTGAGGATGATTTTTTCGCCGTCGTCTCCCGCTATTTCCCACGGGCTTTGGACGCGGAACGCCGCCTGAAAATACGTTTCGGGCGAACTCAAGTTGCGGAGCATGAAAATTCCGCTCCACGGCCTTACCGTGACACCCGTCGTGAGTTTTCCGCACGAAAGCGTGATCGTTTTTGTCTCAAGCGGATTTTCCATGGCATCCTGCACGGGACGCAAAGCCTCAAGCCCAATTCCCGCGCCGCTTCCCGCACAAACGACGATTTTGTAGCCGCGATAAAAAGCGTTCTGCTTTTGCTCCAAAAGATTTTTCATCGCAAAGCAGCTTGAAACGTTCGGCAAAAACCAAAGCGTGTGCGAAAGAATGTTCAAAAGCCGCGCGTCGGAATAGGGCATCGGCGGACGCTTGTCTTGCCCCAATTTCATATCGTCAATGCTGCTCGGCAAATGCGAGCCGCGAATCAAGTCGAGCCATTTCTGCACCTCATCCTCGTGGACGAAGTGCGCCTGCGAGCCTTTGCCCTCTGCCGAGAAAAACACGTTCAAATCGAATTCGTCGAACTCGCCTTGCATGGCGACCTGCCTGATGCTGTCCGGGATTTTATAGGTGAACATGACCATTTTCGGAAGCGATCGGTATGGGTTTTCCTTGCCGCGAAAGTTTTCTTTTGCGCGCTGCTCGTCGGAATACGTCCAGTTGAAAATCTGCTCTTCGATGAACTCGCCGCTGTTGAGCGCGCGGAAAGGCGTTCCCGAAAGGAACAAATAATAATCCGTCGTAATCGGAAGGAAGCTTTCGTTGCAGGCGTTCCCCGCCTCATTTTTCTGATATGATTCCGCGTCAAAGTCAAAGTCATCCTCGTCAGGATTTTCAAAGAGCCTTTTTGCGTTCTCGCGCCACGCACCAAAATGGTATTCGTCAAAAATCACCAAGTCCCAATTCGTCGTATGGATGAATTCGTTTTTCGCCTTGATTCCGCCGCTTTCGTTCCGTCCGAGCAAATCCTGAAACGAGCCAAAGACGACAATCGGCTTTTTCTTGTCGCACTTTGAAAAGCTTTCGTCGATGTTGATGTCGTCGTTTTGTGCGTCCTTGTTGGAGACGAACTGCCAGCCCTCAAAGTCCACGTGCGAAAGCAAATCTTCGCGCCATGCCGATTCCACAGCGGGCTTGAACGTGAGGACGAGGACGCGGCGGAATCCCATCTTTTGCGCGAGCTTGTACGAGGCGAACGTTTTTCCAAAGCGCATTTTCGCGTTCCACAAGAATTTCGGCGGTCTTGAAGCCACTTCTTTTTTTGCCCGCACAAAATAGTCGCTTGTCTTTCGCACAGCGTTTTCCTGTTCGGGGCGCATCTTGAAATCCTGCGTGCGCTTTTCTTCCGACGTTATTCCGTCCCGCACTTCCAAAATCGCCGCGCGCACGTCCTGCACAGAACAGGCGAACCATTCGTTCCTGTCATTTCCTTCGTTGAGCCGCCTAAAGCCATGCTTGCGGAGAACGCGGTGAATCGCCTTGTCGGTGAAGATTGAGCCGTCCGCCCTCATCGCGCTTTCCTTGAGCAGAACCTTTGCCGGAACGCCCACCGTGTGCGTCTGCTCTTTTATGCGCTCGGTCACATCGCGCCCGGTGTAGCCCACTTTGACAAAACCTTCGTGCGACGGAACGCCGGGCAACATATATGCGTAAATCGTGGGATTGGATTTTGGATGCTGTATAAAAAATTCTTCTTGCATAGTGGCAAAACTCCTTTTTTATGGATTAGTTCACAATGTATTTACAAAAGACACAATTTGGCATACAATATACGCCAAAAGCACAAGCAAACAGGAGTTATGATAAAAGCACCGCACAAATGGGCGCGGCACTTTTATCATGACAAGTTTCCGTTGGAAACTTGCATATCAAATGCCACTTCTCATTTCATTGCGAAGTGGCATAAAAAGTCAAAAAGAAAGTTGCAACTTTCTTCTTGACTTTTTATGGGAGAATGACATGGCAACAGTAAGCACAAACATTCGCATTGACGAAAACGTAAAGGCGGAAGCCTCAAAACTTTTTGAAGGACTGGGACTCACCTTGAGCGACGCGGTGAACGTTTTTTTGCGGCAGTCGATTTTGCATCGCGGTGTTCCATTCAAAATCGAATATCCCGAAGAAAAGCCCAATCGGGCAACAATCCGCGCGATGAAAGAGGGCGACAGGTTTCTTGCGAAATACGCGAAGAATCCCGAAAAATACAAGAAAAATCCCAAGAAATACGGTTTGTACAACAACGTGGAAGAACTTTTTGAGGATATGAAAAAATGGTAGCGTTTGAAAACGCAAAGTATACAGTCCGCGGAACCTCTAAATTCAAAAAGGAAATCAGACTCGCAAAGAAAAGAGGGTTGGATATAAAAGAACTTTATCCCATTGTAAAACTTCTCGCGAACGGCGAAACTCTCCCCGAAAAATACGAAGACCATGCTTTGGAAGGAAAGTGGAAAGGTCACCGCGAGTGTCATGTCCGCCCCGACTGGCTTTTGATTTACCAAATAAAAGAAGATATGCTCGTTTTGGAATTGACACGCACGGGAACTCACGCCGACTTGTTCGGGAAGTGATGTTTGATTGCGCATAAACCAGCCTACTCCATCGGGCGAATCATCGACTCGATAAAGTCGATTTCTTCTTGCGATAGATTGTATTTGGCGTACAGTTCTTCGTCCGTCCACGGTTTGGAGAAGTCCTGCATGGGGACGAATTGATAAACTTGTTTAGTTGCGTCTTGTGTATTTTTTATAAGCAATACCAAAAATCTAAAAAACTTTGTATGAATATAAGACAATACATTTTGTGCTTCATCTTTTGTATCAAAAGGTCCTATCAATAAATATGTTTCTGTACATACCGAGTTCGGCTCGCCTATAAAAGGTCTGTTTAAAATTTGGTGTGGAAAATCTTCACCAGCTCCGTATGCCTTGCTAATAAAAATCTTCCATTTGTCTATCCATTGTGCATTTTGTTGAATAATATAATTTTTTAAATAACCATACTCTTTGTTTGCATAAATTTTATGACTGTTCGGTGTTTGTTCTCTATCGTAATCTTCAAAGTTTGTAGGTAACCCAAACGGCTTTCTTGAACTGACAAGAGCATTAAAACTCGGATCATTAAGTTTTACAACTTTGTGAAGAATTGGGATTGATTCATTATAACGAATAAAAGTTTTTACACCTTTTTCTTTTAGTGGTCTTTTGCTATACGATAAAATTTTTTCTGCGGTATGTGTATATACTTTACAAAGACCTTTATTATCTCTATTCCAAAGGAAATAGCAAACACCGCCTTTAATTTCAACGCCAGGAAAACAATCGGAAGATTTAAAATAATCATGTAATTCTATTAGGCTGTCATCATTCAGCATACTATCTCTGAAATCATCCAAGCCCTTACCGCCCGCAAACCAACGCGACGGAATAATCATAACTAAATAACGCGGATTTAGTTTTTTAGCCGTGTTCACAAAATAGTGATAAATAGGTATTGCACTCGCACTGTTTCCACCGTCCCTTAATTGATACGGTGGATTGCTTATAATAACATCAAATTTCATATTAAATAACTTCTCCAAATCGTCAGTGTGGATAAATTCGTAAGCATGCGTTTCCAGTTCATCGCCGCGCTCGTATTCCGATTGGTTTGCGCCGCAGTGTATGCATTTTCCGTTTTTCCACGTGTGCGAAGTTTTTTTGTACCTGATGTTTCCCTCTGCGCTTTCAAACTTGCTCACCGAAAACGCGCCGTCCGCGCTTTTGCTGCAATACACGCCACGGCGGGCGAGCAGGCTCGTAAGTTCGGTTATGGCAATGCCGAAAAGCTGCTTGTGAAAAATGTGGTCTATGCGTCCCTGCAAATCGGGAAATTGCGGCTCCAAGCCTTTTATCAGCCGTTTTGCGATTTCCCGCAAGAAAACGCCCGTCTTGCATGCCGGGTCTAGAAAAGTAGCATCGGGATTTTTGAAAAGTTCTTGCGGCAGCATATCCAGCATTTGATTGACGATTTCGGGCGGCGTAAACACTTCGTCATTGGACAAATTCGCAAGGCAGGAAAGAACGTCGGGATTGTACACTTTTCTGAACAGCGTGTCATCCATTTTCTTGTACCCTCCTGTAATGCGTTATGTATTTTTTCAGGAATATGCCTTCGTCCACGGTGTCGTCGAAAAGACTTCGTTGTTTTGTCTTTGGGTTGCCGTCGCTCTGCGCCAAAAGTTCGTCAAACGTATAATCGCTCCGTTGCAGTTGGCTCGCGGTCACAAACGCCCATTCGGAAAAGATGATTGGCTCGTCGGTGTCGTTTGCATTTTCGTCAACGCATTTCAGCGTGAGCGCATTGCCGCAGACAATATTGCGTGAAAGAATAAACTTCACCGCCTCGCGTGTTTGCTCGCTGCAATCCTTTTTACAAACAGCCTTGTATTCTTTGTCCCATATCGAGAACATACGCGCACGGCAAGCAATCACGTTGTCAAGCAAAATATCCACGCCATATATCGACGACGCGGCAAGCACGGCATTCTTTTCATAATCGAGATGACTGCGCCCGTACTTGCGTTTCACTACGGCAAGTTTGCGCGAGAGTATTTCGGCGAGAAAATTGCCGTCGCCGCAGGCAGGCTCTAAAAAACGGCTGTCAATGCGTTCGGTTTCATCTTTTACCAAGTCGCACATCGCCTTGACCTCGCGCTCTGCGGTAAAAACTTCGCCGTGCTGCCGTACCCGTTCTTTTGATTTTGTCTGGGCGCGCCCGTCCGTGCCGCTATCGGCGGCTTGGGGAAAGAGTGTTTCACCACAGGGGAATGGAACGTTGTTTTTTTTTGTTGCGGCGTGTGCCATTTTTGTCTCCATAACTCTGTCATATTGACGGTATTATATTTCATATTGTCGGTAAAATTGGAAAAATTATTAACTTATAGGGAAGTAATAAGAACAAAAAGAAAACTTTTATAAAATAATAGCAGGTTATACATCTATCAAATTGTGCATAGACTTAAAAAATGAACATACAAGAACTAAAGAATACATATACGGCTAACCTGCGCTCGTTTCGCAAGGCGCAGAACCTGAACCAGGCGCAAATCTCTGAAAAGGTTGGCATTTCTGAAAAATTCTACAATGATATTGAAACTGGCAGAAAATGGGGATCGTTTGAAACGATTGTTGACTTATCAAATGCATTTGGCGTGGAGCCGTACGAGTTGTTCCTCCCTGTTGGCAGTGTCATCAGCCACAACGAACGCCGTACCAAAGACCTAATGAAGCGGCTGCGCTCAAACTTCAGCGAGCTGGTGGACACTATGGAAGCTTTCCTCGCGGAATGAGGCAAGGAACGCAAACGCATTTTCATTTGACTATAACACCGATGAAGTTGTTTCTAGCGATGTAATCGGAATGCGCTATGGCTCATTGTTCGATGCAACTCAAACAATGGTAAATAAAGTTGCTGACGGTCTTTGGGAAGTGCAGGTTGTTTCTTGGTACGACAACGAAAACTCATACACTTCACAGATGGTTAGAACTATCAAATACTTTAGCGAGTTGAAATAGCACTTAAT
>JAAVAO010000026.1 GCA_014803985.1 Treponema sp. | reverse complement strand
TGGGCGCGAGCCCGGGAAAGCAGGCTGCCGCCGGGCTTCCTTTTTACGGCGCCCGCCCCATCCACGGGGCGGGCCGGAAGCCCAGCTTCCTTCTGGGGGGCCCGCCTTTGGCGGCCCCCCTCTTTGTTTTGGGCCCACATGGGCGCGGCTTTGAATGACCCCGCCCCGTCGGGCGGTCATGATTCTTTGATTTTTTCCTCCAATTTTGTTCATCATTTACACTGCAATAACAGATTGATATGTTTGTTAGTTTGTCATTTATTTTAACTGCGACTTTGCAATTTGCATTTGCGTTATGTACTGCAATTTTTCATTTTATTGCAAATGCCGCGCAAGGAGCGCCCGAACGAGGGCGATATGATACAGATTGACGGCTCGCGGCACGACTGGCTTATGAACGGGCGTAAAATCACCCTGCATGGCGCGATAGATGACGCTACCCACAAGGTGGTTGCGCTGTACTTCTGCGAGAACGAGTGTCTGCTCGGCTACTACCAGTTGCTGTGGCAGGTTTTCAACCGCACGGGCGGAATGCTTCCCCGCGCCATCTATTCCGACCGCTCCTCATGCTTCTTCGTCAATCGCGGCGCAACGCTTGAGGAGCAGTTGGCGGGCGCGGAGAAGTCCGAGACGCAGTGGCAGAAAACATGCAGGGAGTTGGGGATTGAACTAATTGTGGCGTACTCCCCGCAGGCGAAGGGGCGCATTGAGCGGCTGTGGCAGACCCTGCAGGGGCGGCTTCCGTTCATCTTCCGCTTCCTCAAGATTGACACAATCGAAAGGGCTAACGCTTTTCTGTCTGACTTCATAGACGGGTTCAACGCCCGCTTCGCCGTGCCCCCGCAGGATTCCGCCCTGCACTGGAAAGCCCCGCCGCATTGCGCGGACTTTGACTTTCTGTTTTCCGTCCGCGCCGAAAAGAAAACCCGCGCCAGCGGCTCGTTCGTTTATCACGGCTACAAGTTCAATCTGCTTTCCGCCCGCTCTTCATGCGTGCGCTTCACGCTCTGCCTGTCCGAAAATTACGGCTTGCGGGCGTACAGGAACGGCAAATACTATGACGTGGAGTTGGCCGAGCCGATGTGCGATTGTGTCGGCGATCCAATGCCCGCCGTGGAAAAGGACTTGATTTACCGCTATTTCTATGCGGACAGGCACAGCGGGCGGGCGACAATCCGCGCGGGATAGCTACCGCACTATGTCCTTGATGTTTTTTGCCGTCCTGTACATTCTTGCAAGCATGGTGTTCTCGACAAGGAACTGCATCCCCTTTATCGTTATCGCGGGGCTGTCCGCTACAATGTCGAACCGACGGTAGTTGCCTCCGTCAAATTCCGTTGGCTCTCCGTTGTCGGTCACGCTGATGCCCGTAACGTAGCCCGCTTCCGCGAGCATGGAGAGGTAGCGGGCGAACCTGTTTTCCGTTATCCCGAACTGCTTCGCTGTGAAGTCGTCCGCATTGAATACCGTTTCGTCAAGTTGCCGCTCGATGTAACGGAGTATCGTGTTTACCGTTGTGAATGCGCTTGTCATGATTATATTATCGGTTGTGCTTTTCATATCTGCATAGTCATTCGGGGTAAATTTCCCCTTGCATTCTTTTTGGAAAGTGTGTTATAATTTTTACATCTTAATTTTTTATCACCCCTCGTAAGCAAACGGGGGGGGGTAGAAATGGTCGTGTATGAAACCGAACCTTTGGTAGAACAGTCCTTTTTTCAAAAAATTTTCAAAATTATTCCGAAAAGAAATTATATAATTGAATTGCAAAATCTTCTTGCACAAAACGAAGATAACCTGCTGTCAATATCTCTGCAAAATGTTGAAGTCCTAAAAGCAAAATATAAAATCAAAGAAAATAATTTTAAACGTGAGCGTGAAATCCTGCTTGATAGGTATATATCATTCTGTCTGCACGACAATCGCCTGTCTAATGAAGAAAAAAAACGTCTTTCTTTTTTGTGCCGCTTGCTTGATTTGAGCGATGAACATTTATTACGGCGGATTCGGGAAGAGGGCGAACTGATTTATCGCAACAAAGTGCAATATGTAATTGCTGATGATAAGATTACCAATAGCGAAAGGGAAGAATTGACTGCGCTCAGAAACGAATTTAATATTTCCGATTCGGACGGTCAGAAAATCTACTCCGCAGAAGCTAAGAAAAAAATACAAGCGTATATTGACGCACTTATTGCTAAACGACGTGTGTCTCCCGATGAAGAAAAAACTCTTGATAATATGATTGCGGGCTTAAATATAGTTGTGCATTTCACAGACGATGGACTTCAAAAATTTCGCCGTTTTTGGGACATTGAAAACGCCGATTTGCCTGTGCTTGTTTCTCCTGTCAACCTTCAAAAAGCAGAAGTCTTGTATTATTTGGCAAAAATCGCATGGTATGAAGAACGGACACGGACGACATACGTGTCTTATGCAGGACTTACCGCTAATTTTAGGATTACAAAAGGACTTTCTTTAAGGGTTGGCAATATTGCACCCTCTCGGCATACCGAAGAATACATGAAACGGATAGATTCGGGGTATGCATATTTTACGAACAAACGGATCGTATTTGTTGGAAAAAGTGCAAATAGAACAATTCCATTGTCAAAAATCCTGTTTATAACACCTTTTGCTAACGGTATTGAAATAGGCAAGGACACTGGAAAAAAGCCGTTTTTTAGGTGTTCTGACCCAGAAATGATGGGATTGTATCTTGCCCGTCTTTTAAAGGATTTTTAGAATGTACAGGAAAATAAAGCGTCGTGTTTTTGAAATCATTGAAAAAGCGGATAAAGGTGATACGGCAAGTCGAATTTTTGATATTTTCATACTGGTGTTAATCATTGTTAATGTGTTGTCGGTATTTCTGGAAACATTCAAGATTTCTGAATGCATCCGTGCGATATTGTATGAAATCGAGGTGCTTTCCGTCACCATTTTTTCTGTTGAATACGTTTTGCGGGTATGGACGGCGGATTTGTTGCACGAAGATATGCCGCCGTTGCGGGCAAGGCTGAAATACATATTTTCTTTCATGGCATTGATTGATCTGTTTGCGATCCTGCCGTTTTACATTCCGCTGGTGTTAACTGTCGATTTACGTATCCTGAGAATGCTTCGCCTTGTGCGCTTGTTGCGGGTGTTTAAGGCGAACCGTTATACAAAGTCATTGCACAAGATTATTGGTGTCATTCGGGAAAAATCGGCAGAACTTGCCTCTGCAATCTTTATGCTTTTCGTCCTTATGCTCATTTCTTCCGTGCTGATTTATTACATTGAAAGTCCCGTGCAGCCCGATGTCTATACGAACGCGCTTTCGGGGCTTTGGTGGTCTGTTGCAATTTTCACGTCAGTATGGCTCGGCGACATTTACCCGGTTACGGTGGCGGGCAGAATCCTTTGTGCGTTCATGGCAGTTTTGGGTGTTGCCATTATCGCTGTTCCCACAGGTATCATTTCATCGGGTTTCGTGGAGAATTCCAATGAAGCCGACGACGAGAAATTCCAGCTTTTAAAAGAGATGAAAGCGGAAATGGACGAGATGAAAGAAAAACTGGAAAAATGAAAAAATTTTGGGTTAACTATAGTTTGATAACATCTACACACAGTGGCAGATATTTGTTTTTTTCGTCCAGTCTAACCTCTGCCTTGACTGAATTAAATCCTACGCCTGCTGTAGCGGAAGACACTTTAAACATAACCTCAACATACTGTCCTGGTTCATATGCTGCAACATCGAAACTCTTAGTAAGACCTTGCGTTCCTTTTTTGCTCCACGTTATATTTGCAGTGCCATCGAAGTTGTATTGACCGACACTTCCATTTTCTTTCATATAAAAATCAATTTCACACTCGCCGTCAGCAAGAGACGTGGCACTTGCTGACATTCTGATTCGCACGATGCTGTTGAAGCAGTCAAAGACGAACCGTGCGCTGCTATTCTTTGAGGCGGTGAAAACCACGTCATTCTCTATATCACCTGGCTTGAGTCCATACAGTCCTAACGCAGAGAAATATACTTTTCCGCCGACAAGATCGCCTCTGAAAGTTCCGCTGGAAAACTCCACACTTCCGTTGCTGGAGATTTTCCAACCTGCTTTTCCCGCCTTGTAGTTCGCACTTTGCAAACTTCCTCCGTCTTTCATCGTGATTGACTGTGCGAGCAGTTTCTCGACTTCGATCAGCGAGGTGCGCAGGTAGTCGCCGTCTATTATCGTCTGACCTTTAGCCGCCTTGTTCACCATGTCGTCATAACTGGAGTAGCCCATTTTTTGAGCCATCTCGTTGCGCTGGCTTGCTGCAGTCTTCTCCGCATTCGTCTGCGCTGTGCTGATTTCGCTTGCGGTCTTGGTTGACGTGAACACCGTCTTGCCCGCTATGTTCAACTGGTCGGCGGACAGCACAATTTGGCTTGCTATCAGGTTCGCCGCCACCGCCTTGTCCCACAGAGCCTTTACCGCGGCGTTCCCCGCGCTGCCCTTGATTGAGTAGTAGTCCGTGCCGTCAAGCTTCGCGTACACGGCGGCGGTCATCGCCTCGCTGCTTGCCTGCACGAATTTCGCGCGGGTGCTTGCGTCTATCAACACGGGGAGTTCTAGGCTCAATGACATCTGCCCGCTCGCGCCGCCGCGACTACAGCCCCGGCTATCCCTGCGGCCGCCGCTACGCCGCTGGTGGCGATGCCGCCCATCTTCTGCGTGAATGATGAGGCCGCTTTCGCCCCCTTGTTCATGTCCTTTGCGGCGTTGTTCACCTTGCCCTTTACGCTCTTCAGGCCCTTGTCCAAGCCGCTCTCGTCGATTTTTGTGCCTATTTTTATTTCGCCGTCGTTTGCCATACCCATATAGTCATTTTGGCGGTGGAAAAGGTTGTGCGGGCGGTGGCTTTGTGAATGCGAAAGTATGGCTTAAAACTTGCTTTTTTTATGTTGGACGGGTAATTTGTCGTTTTTCGTTGGAAACAAGTTTTAAACTTGTCTGTGGCGCGTCTGGCGGGGCGTTTTGGGGCGGAATGGAGTTGTCTCATCGCGCTCCTTTTGGGCGGTTTTACCGCACTATGTCCTTTATCCCTTTCATTGCCTTGTACATTCTCTGCATTATCGTGTTCTCCGAAAGGTATTCAAGACCCTTTATTGTGATGAGCGGGTTTCTTGCGATGATGTCGGTTTCGCCCGTGATGTCCTCGCGGAACTCAACGCCCGTTATGTAGCCCGCATTCGCAAGCATTTCGAGGTATTTCACTCGCCGCGTTTCCGACACTCCAAGCGTCTTTGCCGATATGTCCGCTATGTCGAATTCGGGCAGGTCGAGCGACTTCTCGAAAGCCGTTAGTATTCTG
Organism: Treponema sp.; assembly: GCA_014803985.1. Lineage (GTDB taxonomy): Bacteria > Spirochaetota > Spirochaetia > Treponematales > Treponemataceae > Treponema_D. The sequence goes on along the minus strand of JAAVAO010000026.1, from coordinate 13,155 downwards.
TATATGCACTTGAAGTTGTCGTCCATTCGTTCGCTCCGTTATTCGTCGTCGCTATGTGTCGTTGCGTCCATTATTGCAAGCGTTTCTTCAAAAGTCGTTCTTCTGATGTTATCGTCTTTTTCTAGCGCAAATTGTGGATAACCTATACACGCGCCCTCGTCTGCTTTTGCATATATTTCGTATACAGTAAAGCCTTTCCAATCACAATCTTTTCTGTAAGTGTCTACGTATTCGTCGGCTTCTACAAATTCTTGAATTGTCATCTTTTTGTCCTCTGTACAATCTTATTTATAACATTCATGTTTATATCATAATTTTCTACATCGAGCAACTTTATTGTTGACGGACGCACTCCTTTTAGATATTCCAAAACGGCATTATCTCCGAACTTATTCACGCCGTTTTGCGGGTCATAAATTGACAATATATTTTTCGTGTTTTTATAAATATGCACGATATGCGCCGCAAATCTGTTTTTCCACTGAAATTGAATTGTGTATCTATTTTGCTGTTTCAGATTTTCTTTTATCCAGTCAAATGCCTTTTGACAAGTCTGCTGGGCTGGTAGAATATAATCGGGTTTCTTTCCCGTGGTTCTATCAACCCACGCCATTGAAGTGTCGTAACTTAAAACTTCCGCCATAGACCCTTTATAATTTGGCAGTGCTTCCACATCATAGCCCCTGCGCCTTAGTTCGTATGCGACTACGCTTGTTTGGCAGTTCGTGGCATACCCGCCGCCTTTTTTGAAGTTCGGGTTTGGTGCGCCGCCGTCCGCTTGCTGGAAGTTCATCGGTTTTCCCTGTTCAATGTTCGCTATGACCTTGTTCCGTGCATTGTCAAGGCGTTTTATTTCCTGCGCTTTCTTCAGGTTGTCGGAATATCCCGCTATCGTTACGGATATTCCCCTCGGCTGCTTCCCCGTTGGCGTTCCCACGTACTCCCTCGCGCGGTCTCTCGCTATGCCGGTCTGCCTCGTGAACTCCCGCGCCGCCGACTGCCACTCGCCGAGTTTCCGCCGCGCCTCTGTGTTGTCAACGCCCGCCGCCTCCTGCGTGAGCGAGCGCCGCTTGTACGCGCGTATTTTCCGCTCCATTCCGCGCAGTTTCTGCTCGCCCTCATAGCGCGTCATCTCGCGCCCGTTGAAACTGACCTTTTCGCCCGCCATCTCGTCGAGGTCGTCCTGCGTGTAGTGCCTCTCCATTCCCTCGAAGTAGGGGTGGAACGAGTGGCGGCAGTTTATCCCGCATATCCCCGTGGGGCTTCCAAGCCCGCAAACGGAGAACGGGCGGTATTTCCCGCTGTTTCCGCTCCTGCTGAAAATCCGCCCCTGCCACTCCTCGTGTTCGGGTCTCGCCCCGATGTGCGCCGATGTCTCCACGAGGTCGCAGTCCAGCGCCTCGCAGTTGTTCAGCGTCATGTTCGCCGCAGTTTGGCTCACGCTAGTGAGGATGTTCATGCGCACGGCGGATTCGATGGAGCGCGTCACGGGCTTTCCGTTCTCGTACTGCACTGTGGTTATCCCGCGCTTCGCCAGTGCGTCTGCCGCGTCCTTCATCGCCGTGTCGTAGTCGAATGCGCCCGATTGCGTCATCATGTACACGCGGTTCGCCTTTTGCACGAACTGCTGTTGCGATGTCGCCGCCGTTGTGAGCGTGAGCCGCGAGAGGTCGCTGTGGCACTTTTGAATTGTCGAGAGCATTGCTTGGGCGTTGGGCGCGCTTACCGTGCGCCCCGTTACTTCGGAGAATATGTAAATAGCAGAAAAATCTTCTATAAAAAATGAAGGAAATATGACCGAATTCGTGCTGAATAATCAGTGGGTGAAAAATGGTATTTTAGCTTTTTTATGCGGCAAGGATTGTAGGGGAGCCGTAGGCTGCCACTGGACTGAACGAGTGTACGAGTGAGGGAAGCGGCTGGAGGCGAAAGCCGGAACCCCGAAAAGCCTGGTTTTTGTGTAGCGGAGCGAAACAAAAAGCCGCCCGAATGAAAAAACAATATATCTTGATGTTTTGAATTATCTATGTTTTTTTCAGAGTCTTTCAAAAATTGATTTCCTCCCATATTTTTTTGTTCTTTTTGAGAATGCAATTTCTCGTGCTAAAGTCCTAACTCTAACAGTAGAATTTATATTTATTTTGTGGCATAATAAACAAACTGTCTTTTGGCGGTTTAATTTGTTTTTGAGGAGCAAAATAATGTCTTATGATCCTGTTGATGCAAAAGTAGATTTCCCAAAGCAGGAAGAAAAAATTCTTGAATTTTGGGAGAAAAATAGCATTTTCAAAAAATCTGTTTGCCAGCGTGAGGGAGCGGAGGAGTATGTGTTTTATGATGGTCCTCCTTTTGCAACAGGCCTTCCGCATTTTGGTCACTTTATTCCATCAACTATAAAAGATATTATTCCTCGCTATCAAACAATGAAAGGTAAAAAAGTTGAGCGTCGTTTTGGATGGGATTGCCACGGTCTTCCAGTGGAAAATCTTATTGAAAAAGAATTGCATTTAAACTCAAAGCATGAAATTGAAGGCTATGGTATTGAAAAATTTAACGATGCTTGTCGCTCTTCTGTTTTACGCTACACTGCTGAATGGCGAAAAACCATAACAAGGATGGGGCGTTGGGTTGACTTTGACAATGATTATAAAACAATGAATCCAGACTATATGGAGTCAATTTGGTGGGTTGTTAAAGCGTTATGGGATAAAGGGATGATTTATGAAGGCAAGTATATTCTTCCTTATTGTCCGAGGTGTTCCACTGTTCTTTCAAACCATGAGTTGGCTCAAGGATATAAAGACAGGCAAGATCCTGCAATAACGATTCGCTTTAAAGTTACAAAAGGATCGGAGTTGTTTGCGGATGAGGAAATTGCAAACGGACGAACATATTTCCTTGCGTGGACAACAACTCCATGGACATTGCCATCTAACCTTGGTCTTTGTATGGGTCCTGAAATTGACTATGTGAAGATTCGTGATATAGATTCAGGAGACTTTTATATTTTAGCGGAAGCACGTCTTTCAGTTTATTACAAAAACGAATCGGATTATGAAATTATTTATAGAAGAAAAGGAAAGGAGTTTTTAGGCGCGGAGTACGAGCCGCTTTTCCCTTATTTTGCAGATTTAAAGGATTCTAAAAAATGTTCTGAGATTTCAGGACGACCATGCGAACGTGGTGCATTCCGTTTGTTCAATGCAAACTATGTTTCCACTGAAGACGGAACGGGCATTGTTCACATTGCTCCTGCGTTTGGCGAGGACGACTCAAAAGTTTTTGCAGGAACGGGAATCCCTGCGGTGGAGCCTATTGACGCAGAGTGCAGGTTTACAAAGGAAGTGTACGATTATGAAGGAAGATTTGTAAAAGATGCGGACAAGGATATTATGGATCGCCTAAAAAAAGAGGGAAAACTTGTCCGCCGTGAAACAATTGTTCACTCATATCCGCATTGCTGGAGATGTTCTTCGCCACTCATATACCGTGGAATAGGCTCTTGGTTTGTAAAAGTGCAAGATGAACACGAGAGACTTTTGCGCGCGAACAGTCAAATAAAGTGGCAGCCCGCCCATATAAAAGAAGGTCGTTTTGGAAAGTGGCTTGCGGGTGCGCGCGACTGGGCAATCAGCCGAAATCGTTACTGGGGAAATCCTATCCCTATTTGGAAATGTGATTGTGGGGAAAAAGTGTGCGTTGGAAGCCGAGAGGAACTTGAAAAATTGAGCGGCATTTATCCAAAAGACTTGCACAAGCAGTTTGTAGATAAAATAACAATTCCCTGCAAAAAGTGTGGCGGTGAAATGCATAGAATTCCAGAGGTTCTTGACTGTTGGTTTGAATCTGGCTCTATGCCGTATGCGCAAAATCACTATCCCTTTGAAAATAAGGAGTATTTTGAAAGACATTTTCCAGCGGATTTTATTTCAGAAGGGCTTGATCAAACTCGTGGCTGGTTCTATACGCTCACTGTCCTTGCCGCAAATCTTTTTGACAAGCCGGCATTTAAAAATTGTATTGTAAACGGACTTGTCCTTGCATCCGATGGGCGAAAAATGTCCAAGTCGTTGCGAAATTACACTGATCCAGTGGAGGCAATACATAAATTTGGCGCAGATGCGTTGCGTATATTTTTGATTCACTCTGCAGTTGTAAAGGCAGACGACTTGAAATATAGTGACGATGGTGTGCGCGATGTTATAAAAAACATAATTCTTCCGCTTTGGAGCAGCTATTCTTTCTTTGTAACGTATGCAAACATTGATAACGTCCGACCAACTGGTCATCTTTTTGATAAAGCGAAACCTATAAATCCTCTTGATGCATGGCTTTTGTCCATAACGCAAAAATTGATAAAGGATGTGACAGAGGCTTTGGATGACTATGATCTTTCTGCCGCAGTGGATCCGATTGTAAAATTTATTGAAGAGATGAACAACTGGTATATCCGCAGAAGTCGCCGTCGTTTTTGGAAGAGTGAAAATGACAGTGACAAGGCGGAGGCGTATGAAACGCTTTATATTGCTTTGACAACATTTAGCAAGGTTGCCGCGCCGTTTATTCCGTTTATTACAGAGGCAATGTATTTGAATTTGAGAAACGACGGCGACAAGGAGTCTGTTCACTTGCATGATTATCCTGTCTACAACAAAGCGTGGAGAGATGAGAATCTTGAGTTTAAAATGGCGACTGTTCAAAAGGCTGTTTCAATGGGACGTTCTTTGAGAAATATGTTTAACTTGAAAAATCGACAGCCGCTTGCTAGTGTTGCGCTTGTTACGCGAAATGCCAACGAAAAGAAAGTTCTTGCTGAAATGGTGGATTCAATTCGGGAGGAGTTGAACGTTAAAAAGGTAATTTTTCATGAGCGCGAAGATGAGTTGGTTGAATACAAGGCAAAGGCAAATTTCCGTGTTCTTGGAAAGGAATTGGGAACTTTAATGAAAAAGGCGGCTGAAAAAATTGCATCGATTACAAGTGATGGAATTCAGTCGCTTGTAGAAGGCTCGAAACTTTCTATCGATGTTGAGGGGACTGCCGTTGAACTTGACACTGATAAGGTTATAGTTGAGCGTCTTGAAAAAGATGATATGAAAGTTTTGAATGAGGGAACGCTTACGGTCGGGCTTGATTCAAAAATTACAGACGAACTCAAAAAAGAGGGCTATGTTCGTGACTTAATTCGTGGAATTCAAAATTTGCGAAAAGAGAGCGGACTGAATGTTACAGATAGAATTGCGTTAAAAGTTGGCGGAGACGATGAATTAAAGGCAGCCTTTGAGATGTTCATTGATTTTGTCACAGCGGAAACGCTTGCTACTTCTTTTTCGTTTGACAAAGACTTGAAAGGTGTTTCTGTCGAATCCGATGATAAAAACTGGAGCATATTTGTTGAAAAGGCATAGCGTTTTTATGAGGATTTTTTCAGCGGTTTTTGCAACTGTCTTTGCGACGATTTTTTCGCTTTTGTTTGTTGCAGGGTGCAAGTCTGTTGAAGTGGTCCGCCCTGAACCTGAAATGGATGTGGATTCTCTTTTGCTTTTGGACAATAAAAGTTCGGTTTATTTACGCATTCCCGCGAATGTAGATGAAAATTTGATTTCTCGTATTTTGCAGAATTCTGTTCAAGGTTTGTCTCCAAGCGGCGGTGCGTTTATTGCTGAAAAAATACGCGTTGTGTATGCAGGAATTAGTCGAAGTCGCACATCCACGTCTTTTCAACTTGTTGCTGATTGCTCCATTCCTTCTTCGCTTGCTCGTCATGCATTTTCTGAAAAAAATGGCTGGTCTGAAGAGCATATCGCTTTAAAAAGCGGTGAAAATGATGAAAGGCTTTATTCAATCTATACTGCAAACGATATTTCCCTGTCTTTTTTGGGTGATTCAAAAGTGTGTGCTGGCAGGAACATAGACAAGATGATTGAAAAATATCACAGGCTTGCGTTTCCTTTTGAAGATGCTTCAAGCGGAGAAAACAACACGCTTTCTAAAGGCGTTGATTCTTTGAAAAACGGAGCATATCAATATCTATTTTATGATAAGGAAAATCCAGATGGCACAATACGGTTTTTCACTCCACGTCCGCAGTCTTTTTTGCCGATGTTAATTGGAAGCACATTGAACTTTAATTTAGTATATGTATGCGGAGAGTTGTTTCCTGATAAAAAAAATTCCGATCAAATTATAATGCAGCTTGAACTTGAATTTAAAGATGAAAAATACATTCCCTTTGGGAGAGGGGCGCTTTCTGTTTCATTTGGGCTTTCTGAATCCGATGTGTATCTTGAGACTCCAACCCATCTCATTGTGAAAAATATAAAAATCAGTCGCGACCAGCTGTATAGAATTTTTGTGTTATAGAGGGAAAAATGAAACGAACGAACTGTGCGCATTTTTTTACGGGTATACTTTCTTGCATAATTTTCCTTTTGCTTTTTTTGTCCTGTAGCACTTCTGCGCATCTTCCTGTTCCAGGTGAAAGCGCAACTGTAAATCGAAGTTTGAGCATTGAATATATGACGATTGCCGATGCATACAATGACTTGGGAAAATATGACAAGGCATGCGAATACTACATGCTTGCGATGAAAAATAAGAACCTTTATTGGTCTGCATATTATAAACTTGGCAGATGTTATGCAATGGCGAAGAATTGGACTGAGGCTCGAAAAGTGTATCAAAAAATTTTAAAGCGTGACAAAGACAACTTGAACATTCAAATTTCGCTCGCCTATATTTATGCTATGGAAGGTCGCCTTGAGACTTCTGAAAATATATATGAATATCTTGTGCGCGAAAATCCCGACAACCCTGATACTTTGGTGAATTACATAGACGTTCTTTTTGCCTCTGAAAAGTATGATGACGCTGAAAAAAAACTTGCGGAATTAAAGGAGAAATTCAGTGATAATAAGAATATTGAGGCTTTTGATAAGAAATTGGCGGAAGTGCGTCCTCCTGAAGTTGATGTTGACGCTGAAGATGCCGAAAATATAGTTTCTGATGAGAACGAGTCTGAAGAAACGAATGAAGAAATTTTATAGCAAGCAGAGGAGAATGCACTAATCTAAAAATAAGTCAATTTTGATAAGCACGGCATAAAAACTAGGGGAAGGGATATGGATAATAAAAAAACGATGTATCTTCCCCCCGCCATTGCGAGCATGTGGTGCCAGACGTGCGCAATTTACAAATCCCTGCAATGATTTGTCCGTTCAAGGACGAGGGAAGCAAAATAAAGACTATTTACTTTGTTTTATCTTTTATAAATTGCCTGTATTTTTCGATGTCAACATGAAAACCAATGATTTTTGATTTCCCATCTTTAGTGGCGTGTTCCAACGCTTCTTCCGCTTCGTTTATCAATCTGTTTGCAGAAATAACGCGCATCGTTCTTGAGGAAATGCCGATAAAACATTCTGCATCGGTGTTATCTATAATTTTTGAAATATCAGTGTAAAGTTCTTCGGCGAAGTCCTCTGCCTGTTCTATTTCTATCTCAGGGATTATAAATGCAAACGAGTTCTTTCCATATTCAAAAATGCAGTCGCGAAATTGAATTTTGTGAAGCAAGCATTCTCCTATTTTTTTCGCAATTTCTTCTGAAATGTCAGAGTTCGTTATTTTTACGATAAAAAGAGACAGGTCGAGTTCAGAAGCTCCACAGCGCACGAGTTCTGCATCAAGCCTTGTTTGCAGTTGATTTTGAAGGCAAAAGCCCGTTGAAACGGAAAAAATCTCTTGTGCCTCATTTGTTGATGCCTCGCTTGAATCTATAACGGTGTCAGTTGTGTTTGTTTCGTTTTGGTTTGATGTGCTGTCTTCTTCTATTGTTGTTGTGTTATTTTGAATTGACAAGTTTTCTATAATTTCCTGTTTGTCTTGTCCGGCACTGTCCGCCTCTGTTATGGTACTTTCATTTAAGTCTGTGTTTTGCTCATCGTTTTTATATTCTGTGCTTGAATTTGAGTGTGCAATTTGTTCTTGTTCCGCTTCGTTGCATTCATTTTGTTCATCGTTTATTATGTTATTTTCTTCTGTTTCTTTTAATTCGTCGCTTGTTTTTATATCTTCACTGCTGTTTTCTGCGTTTCCTTGATTATTATCCCCGTCCTCTTTTTCGTCTTCATCATCGTTTTCTTTGTCGTTGTTTGCATTTTCACGTTCTATTTCTACTTCGTTGCTCGTTGTCTCTGTATGTGAGTCACTGGAACGTTCTTCCTGCGGATCATCGTTATCGGTTTCTTCAACTTCATTGTCATCTTTAATCGAGTTATATATTATCAAACCAATTGTAAAGAGCGTTGCTATTGAAATCACTATAAATGAAAATTTTCCATACTGGAAAATTTTGAGTGGGCGGAGAGTGTACAGTGCTGCGGTAAGTTCGAGAGTGCTGTTCCCGTTTTGTATTGTTTTTTTGTTTACCTTTATAAATTTTGTGCTTTCTATGTTTTGCGCATTTTCGCTTGGATAGCTAAAAATGCACCTTCTGTTTTTAAAGATAGTTATTGCGGCAAAATTACCCTCTTTTTCAATAGTATCCATTGCTGGAAACCCATCTGCTGAATTCTCTATATCTTCGCAAAGCGTATAAAAGAGTCGTTCGGTTCTATAATTTCCAGTTTTATATTCTATTGTCAGTGCAAGTACGAAATATATAATTGCAAATGAAAATACCATCGAAATCAAAATTGAATAAATTAAAATGCCTTTTTTCTTCATAATAAACTAGTATACTTCATAAAATCATCTAACGCAAGATTTATAAGCGTTTCATCTTGTTCTGAAACCGCATTTTTTTGCGTGCGAAGATATGAAATGAATGGCAAAATTGCAATTAAAATGTCAGATGAGCGGAATTCCTTTAGAGGGGGATGATTTTTTATGTCTGAGACGATGCTCTGTTTGAGGGCGGAAAAATTCAACTCTTCATTTTGGAAGTTTGCCCAGTTTTTTTTGACCGTATGGTCTGCGATCTTTTTTAGGATATAGTTTTCGTGTTCACAGGAAATGTCAAGTCCGTTTTTATTTGCCCAATCTTCAAAAGATTTTCTGTAGGAATCTAAGAGAGGGGTTGTGTTTTTTTTATCTGTAACTTTTATTAGATTTGAGCGGAAATAAAGGTGCAAGAATTGTGTTTCAAAACTTGTGGTTTTTGTCTGTGAAGATGCATATAGCGTGTCAAGATATGTTCCGCGTGCGTATGTTTTTGTTTCTCTGTAGCCAAAATCCGCGCCAGAAACTATTATTTTTTCAAAACCCAATTTTAACGCAAAATCAACACAAGAAAGCGTAACAGTTCCATTTCCTGCATCAAGGGGGAAAAATAGGTTTTTGCCAGATTTTTTTTCAATATATTGTGCAAGAGGATGTCCGTTTTGCGAAAAAAGTATGGGATTTCCGTTTTTATGCAATGTATGAATAGCCTGATGATTTCCAGAAATATCGAAAACAAAAAGCGTTTTTTCGTTGTGATTTCCTAAAAAATGTGTTGCCGAGATAGTTTGTCCATCAATCGAAACTACAACGTCGCAGAATACATCGCTTTTTTTGAGTACGGTATAGGCTGTGTCCGTTGAAATCACAAAGAAGTCCTGTCGATTTCTTTTTATAACGTCTATGTTTTTTTCAAGCGAAGGTCCAGCCGCAAGTACAATCGCTGTTTTTTCAAGTGGCGGTAATGGAATTTCATTTTTTTGTAAAAAATGTATGTTCTTTAAAATAGCGTGTTGCCACATTTTTCCGAATTTTGATTGGGTTGCAAAGTCTTGGGAAATGCGCTTTATTGTCTCGTTTATTTGATGTAAAATTGCTTCGCTTTGATTGGGAAGTTCGTTTTTCCATGTCCTCCATTCCACTATCGAAAGGGTAGGATAGACAGCGGGGATAAAATTTTCGCATAGCGCGCTTTCAATTTTTTCAGGAGGAATAAACATAACGTTGCCCGCAGATATAGTTTTTTTTACTATATCACTGTTTGCAAGCAGAAATGCAATGTCATCGTTTGTATATTCAATTGCAATAATTTTTGCGGCGGGGAATTTTTTTTGCAATGCGTTTATATGAAATGCCCCTCCTATTCCAAGCACGATAAAAAGATCGCTATAAAAAATTGTGGAAATAAACTGTTCTGCCTCTTTTTGAGGGTTGTATTTTGAATGACATGCCCGTTCGCTTGCAAAAATGGGAATGGGTGAACCTGTTTTTGATAAAATGATTGAAGTATATACCACTTTAAAGATCTCCATAATTACAATTTTCGCACATTTCCGTTATTTTTTTTACAAAGGCAGTGTTTTTTTTAAGTATTTCAGTATACAAGGATTGCTTTTTATTTTCTTCAAAACATTTTTCATACAGCAAGAAATCACAGGGAAAAGCGTATTTTTGCCATTTTTCACTTTTGCTGTTTTGGAGTATGAATTTTTTTATTTTGGTCAATGCTTTTTTTCTGTCTTCTGAATTGACAGTCACTTCGTCAAATGCGGTCTCTTTTTTTGGAGAATTGGCTACATTCTTTTCAAAAAATGAAAAGTCAACTGTGCGAATTGTTCCCAGTGTGTTTTTATATTGAAAATTGTTGGAGAGACGGAAAAATCTATTTTCAAATCGACTTGCATTTTCAGCGAACCAATTTTTATAAATCTCTAAAGATTCCATACTGTTTATCATTGCTGCTATTTGCCGAGTTTCAAGATTTTTTATTTTGCAGTCAAAAAGTGCGGCGTTTTTTTCAAGCGCATTTGGCTGCGTGTGTTGATACGTGTTTGATGGGGAAAGGTCGAGGCCGCACGCAAAAACATTTTTTGAAGTAAGCGAAAGCGCGAATTCCACTGCCGTGCCGCTCACTGTTCCGTTTCTTGCAGCCTGTGTATACTTTCCGCCTGTTTCCTCTGTAAAAATCCGTGCAATTTCACTTTCAAATCCATCGCTATAAAAAAGAGGAATAATAGGATTTTTTCGCAATATATTTTTTGAACATGCACTTTCCGCGCTTATTGCAAGCGGCACATCCGTATTTTTAAGGAGCGGGAAAAGGTGTTCTTTTGCCCAGTAGCCGCCGTCCGTGGATATTACCAAATCGGGCTTTATATTTTGATGCAACAGTACGCTTGTTGCAGATGAAACGCACAGTAAAAAATAGCTTTCGCGAAATTTTTTTAAATAGGGGAGGGCTGTCTTTAGGCTAGGACCGCTTGCGGCTATGACAATGGGTGTGTTTATTTTTTTTGTAATCAACATTGTATGTGTGTTTTTTACGAACTGTATGGAATTTGTAATCCAACGTTTTGAAAATCTTTCCTTTGTGAACAGGATTGCACGGCTTTTTATGGCAAGTCGTTTGATGCTGTGCCAAGCAAGGATGTCTTGTTCTTGAAAAATTGAACAGGCTGCCTTCCACGATAAAAACAGGCTTGAACACAGTCCATCTTCTCCTGTTAGTGAAAGAATTTGATTTTCAAATTGGAAGATGCCATCATTGTTAAAAATAAATGCTACGCCGTCAAAAAGTGAGTTGTATTCGGAAAAGAGGGGGCTGTATCGTATGGCAATGATGCGACTTTTTGGAAAGCGTTGTCTCAAGAATGGAACGCAATAAGAAATGCAAGGCTCTGCAATTAAAATAAAATGGGGATAAAAGTCGCATTGTATTGAGGCGACAAATTTTTGGGCTTCTGCACGTGGATTATAAGATGAATGTAAAAATGTCGAGCCGATTTTGCAGGTTTTTTCGCCGTTTTTTGCAATAGTAAATTCCAATTTTTCCATTTTTGAAAATTAAAAAAAACAGTAAAAAAAACAGGGGACTGTATCCCCTGTTTATGTTCATACATTTAAAGGTGATTATGCAAGTCCTAGTTCGTTGAAAAGCTTTTTATATGTTGCAAAATGATCTGATTTTGCAAATTCAACAATCTTTTCTTCTGGAAGATTTTCTAGCAGTTGATCCATATAGAGAAGAACAGATTTTACTTCGGACTTGAGATTATGTGGCAAATCAGTTGTGGAAGATTCTGTTTGTGAATTTTCTGTAGTGTCTATTTCTGCACTCAGAATGTCTTTATCCTCGCTCAAATAATCCATGTTTTCATTGGACAAAGTTTCAGAAATAGAATCGTCTTCATTTGTAATGTCATTTATATAGCCGTCTTGTATTTGTTTTGCTTCTTCATAATCAATAGGGTTTTGTGTTTCCTGCACAACCGTCTCTTCTGCAGCGGTTTCATCCATTGCCGGCTCTTCGCTGATTGTGTCCTCTACGGCAGGCTCTTCAAAAGCGGGTTCTTCAACTGGCATTTCGTCTGCAATAGGCTCTTCAATGACAGTGTCTTCGCTGACGGTTCCATCCATTGCCGGCTCTTCGCAGATTGTGTCCTCTGTGGCAGGCTCTTCAAAAGCGGGTTCTTCAATCAGAGGCTCATCTGCAATAGGCTCTTCAATGGCTGTGTCCTCGCTAGCGGTTTCATCCATTGCCGGCTCTTCGCAGATTGTATCCGCTGTGGCAGGCTCTTCAAAAGTGGGTTCTTCAACTGGAGGCTCATCTGCAATAGGCTCTTCGATGGCAGTGTCTTCGCTGACGGTTTCATCCATTGCCGGCTCTTCGCTGATTGTGTCCTCTACAACAGGCTCTTCAAAAGCGGGTTCTTCAATCGGTGGTTCATCTGCAATAGGCTCTTCAATGACTGTGTCTTCGCTGACGGTTTCATCCATTGCCGGCTCTTCGCATATTGTGTCCTCCGCGACAGGCTCTTCAAAAGCGGGTTCTTCAATTGGCATTTCGTCTGCAATAGGCTCTTCGATGGCGGTGTCCTTGCTAGCGGTTTCGTCCATTGCCGGCTCTTCGCTAATTGTGTCCTCCGCGACAGGCTCTTCAAAAGTGGGGTCTTCAATTGATGGCTCATCTGCAATTGGCTCTTCGATGGCAGTGTCTTCGCTAGCAGTTTCATCCATTGCCGGCTCTTCGCAGATTGTGTCCTCTGTGGCAGGCTCTTCAAAAGCGGGTTCTTCAATTGGCATTTCGTCTGCAATAGGCTCTTCGATGGCAGTGTCTTCGCTAGCAGTTTCATCCATTGCCGGCTCTTCGCAGATTGTGTCCTCCGCGACAGGCTCTTCAAAAGCGGGTTTTTCAATTGGCATTTCGTCTGCAAT
>JAAVAO010000025.1 GCA_014803985.1 Treponema sp. | reverse complement strand
TCTTTGGGAAGTGCAGGTTGTTTCTTGGTACGACAACGAAAACTCATACACTTCACAGATGGTTAGAACTATCAAATACTTTAGCGAGTTGAAATAGCACTTAATCTTGTGAAAAAAAATAAAGAATGCTGATATATTTCTTGATGTGAAAAGAAATTTCTATCAAAAAACACTTTTTGATGACGGGCGGGACGATGCGCCTTGTTATATGGAAATGAGTGTAAATCTCACCGATGCTGACATTTCAAAATTTCACAGATACAAACTGGAAGATTATAGTAAGGACGTAGAAGCGGCTGGGTTGGAGCGTACCTGGACATACATTTGCGAATATGTGTTGACTCATGGCGAAAATGCGGAATTTCTGAACGTCCAAAACTTCGGTGAGATGTACGAAATCGGGCTTGCGATTCAGGACAGGCAGCAGAAAAAAAACAACGGGCAGTATTACACGCCTGACGACGTTGCGCTTGTGATGGGCGAATGGCTTGATTCGCTTGACGGCGAAAACGTCTGCGATGTCGCCTGCGGAACGGGAAAACTCATCCTCACCTATTTGGATTTTATAGGGTATGAACGGGCTTTAAAACTACTTGGCAGCGGAAAACTGTTTTTGTACGACAGGGATTCCGTTGCGCTGCGTGTCTGCAAGACTGCGATTCTTTTAAAATATGACAAGGATTTAAAAGACAAAATCCATGTTATTGCGGGGGATTTTCTTTCTTCAAAAATTGCGCTGCCCAAGAATTGCAAGGTCATTTCAAATCCGCCGTATGCTGCAATACAACAAGTCGGCTATGACTGGAGCGACACAAAAGTTTTGCATGATTCTCGGGAATTGTATGCCGTTTTTATGGAAAAGATAATCAAAGAAAGCGTTGCCGCCGTTATCATCACGCCGTACAGTTTCATTTCTGGCGCAAAGTTCTATTCGCGCAGGAGAGTTTTAAATCAATGCAACGGAGAGATATATTCCTTTGACAATGTTCCGGGGAACATTTTTTGCGGCAGAAAGCACGGCATTTTCAATACGAACACGAGCAATTCAGTCCGTGCCGCGATTACGGTTATACGAAACGATACTGCTGATGGATTTAGATTGACCCCTCTCATCCGTTTTAAGTCAACGGAACGAAGAGATTTGTTGCAATGCAAAACGCTCGAAGGCTTTTTGTCTCCGCACCAGCAAAAAATTTCGGCTGACACGCCGATGTTCTACAAATGCTTCAAGGAATTGCAATCGCTATATGACTGTGTTCTTGAAAAATCCGGGCAGCATACGTTTTCGGAGCTTGTCTCAAAGGACGGAAGTTACACGCTTTCTATGCCCAGTACATGCCGCTATTTTACCAGTGCGTTTTCCGGTGTGATGAAGCGGAACGGGCAGACCACGCTCCATTTTGATGATGAAAAGAAGTTTGACTTTGCCTATTGCCTGATAAATTCTTCCTTTGCATACTGGCACTGGCGGCTGTATGACGGCGGCATAACGTATCCAGTCGGTTTGCTCCTCAAGATGCCAAGCCTTTACGATTTGCTTTCCGAAGACGACCATAGATTTTTCAAAGAAACGACTATGGAAATGTCTGCCCGCGCGGACGAGTTCATCATAAAGAAGAACAACGTGGGCGTGCAGGAGAACATAAAATATCCGCGGCAATATCGTGACAAGATAAACCAGCGATTTTTTTAATACTGAATCTTTCGGTTGACAATGCAACGATAGACTTAATCCATTCCAATACGGCTTTGAGGGTGAACGTGGTATAAAATCGAACTACCGTCTTTAATAAAACGATAAAATTAACTATAATAAAAACATGAATTCCGCTGAAAGTATTTACCAAATAAACCGTACTCCGCAAAATTTTAGTAAACAGCCCATGGCTGATGCTTTCTATAAAATCACATTAGACTATATCAATAAAAATTCAAAAAAGTCTCCATCGACTAATGCTTTCTATGCAAAAAAATATGCGGACTTAAAAAGCAAAGAAAGGATGCCGAATTCTTTTGGTGAACTGGAGGTACGTGATGAAAACTATTTTGACTTGCACACGCTTTTCCCGGAGTTGTTCAAAATTCCTTTTTTGCAACCCAAAGAACCGTCTTTTACTTTTATAGACTTGTTTTCGGGTATCGGTGGTTTTCACCAAGCCATGCACCAGTTGAATGGAAAATGCCTTCTTTCCTCTGAAATCGATACTTTTGCCATCGACACCTATCTTGACAATTACGGCATCGACTCGAACAAAGACATCACGAAAATCAAGGACGAGGATTTTCCCAAGCATGACGTACTATGCGCAGGCTTTCCCTGCCAGACATTTTCCAAAGCGGGCAAACAACAAGGATTTGCCGACCAGACAAAAGGCACACTATTTTTTCAGATAGTGAGAATTCTGAAGAATAAAAAAATTCGTCCCGATTATATTATTTTGGAAAACGTGCGGAATCTGCTTTCGCATGACAACAAAAACACCTGGCGGGTGATTAAGGACAGTCTTGATGAGGTGGGCTATAACTGCAAAGAAATAATCATGAGTCCTCATCAGCTGGGTGTGCCGCAGCTTCGGGAGCGTGTTTATATACTTGGAATTAGAAAAGAGATTTACGACGGTGAGTTAGAGTTCACTGTTCCTCACGTAAAGAAAGAGAGCCTTGATATTTACAAAGCGGGAATTATTGACGAGAATCCCGACCCAAAATACAAAATCAGCGAGCATGAAGAGAAAGTTCTGAACTGCTGGAACGAGTTTTATCAAGGGATAAAAGAAACGGTAATCGGATTTCCCATTTGGTTTTCGGAATTCAGGGCGACTTATGACACCAGTTCTTTGCCCGACTGGAAGGCGGAATTCTGCCACAAAAACCGGAGACTGTACAAAAACAATCAGACTTTCATAGATTCGTGGATTGAAAAATGGGACAACTTGAATGATTTTACTCCGACGGAAAGAAAATTCGAGTGGCAGGCGGGTGAGAGCATAAAATCATTGTGGGATGGTTTTATTCAATACAGACCATCAGGAATCCGGGTTAAACGCCCCGATTCTTTCCCTTCGTTAGTGGCGATTGTTCAAATACCTATAATAGGGAAATACAAAAGGCGTTTGACTCCGAGGGAAGCCGCGCGATTGCAAAGTTTTCCTGATGAGTTCATGCCCAATGTCAATGACCATCAGGCATATAAGCAATTTGGAAATGCAGTGAATGTCAACTGCGTTAAGTTTTTAGCCGAGCAATTATTCCAATATGGAAAAGGAGTTGGCAATGGCAAAAATCTATAAATCTGGTTCTTGGTCAAGAAATGGTCGTGTTATGCCCGGAAAAAGGACAAAAGAAAAACGAATAGACCAGTTGCTTGAAAATGGCGAAATTGTTGTAACTGGCGAAGATCAAATATTCTCTCCAAAAGAATTTAAAGGGCTTTTAAAAGATTTGTTTCCTGACGCAGAAGAAAAAGACGGGCGCATTTTCTTGAATAAAAAAACAGCGAATGACAAATCTGTCGCTTTCTACACAAGAAATATATATCATTTGGGCGGAGACTGGAGTTCAGAGAAAAAACGTATTGAGATTGGAAAAGATTTTTTGGATTTTTATAATGTGAACAAGTTGAACAATATTGAGACGATTTTATTGGGGTGCTATCATTATTATCCTGATGGAGAAAATGGAGTAGTTTTATTTGTTTGTTTCAGTGCAGATACTTATGCAAGCAGAGACGTGAATAATTCCGCCGCTCATATTCATACAATCGACTTGCAGAACGCGTTAAAATATGGAGTTTACCGCAGACTTGATAAGTCTGGCAACGAGTTATTGGTTTTGGACAAAACAAACTTCGTAAATCATATAAATGCGTTGCGAAACGAAACTGAATTACAGACAATAAAAAATGACAAACAACTGTTAGACTATTTTGGCAAAATGTATGCTTCTCTACCGAAAACCCTTTATGGAATTCAGTGTTATGAGCAAATGTTCGCGGACGATGACCAAAACAAAAGGCAAAGTGCGTGGGAAGGGTGGTATATGGAATACTATGTGAAAAAGTATTTGAAAAAACATCCTGCTGACGCAATCAAATGGTGGTCAAGTAAAAAACAAGGCGAACTTGATTTCGACTTAAAGTTTCTTACCGAAGAGAACTTTTACGGAGACGTGAAGTCCGACGACGCAAAAAAGAGCGTTCAAGGCAACAAGAAAAGCAACATAGACATTCTTGTTAAGGATAGGAAAGGTCGCCTTTGGTATGTGGTGTTTGAATTCCTGCCGGAAAAGGATTCAAAACACAACAACGAAACGACAATTTGGTGGAATAAAAAACTAGGAAAAGACAAACTGCTTTCATACGCCAGCAGAATGAAGCATTCCATAACCTTTGAGAATATGAGCGTGTATGAAATCAATCAGTTTGCGTTCAAATACCTAAAGGAATTTGAGGTAAGTCCGTGTAACGGAAAGTCGCGTGAAAAGAAATACAGAATCCCGAACAACATGAAAGAATATTTGAGAATATATCAATGTGTGTAGCGTTTTTTATCCCTCTACAACTTCCACATTTTCCCAATCAAGTTCCGTTGTGTTTTTTGCAGGGGCGGCGAGTGGCAGGACAGATCCTTTTCGTAGAAAAATCACCACTTCATCCAACGGGCAGTAAAAATATGAATGCCCTTTTTGCACTTTCGTTTTTTCAACGACTTCTGCATTTTTAAATCGAACAAGCGTCATTTCTTCTGGAAGATATATATGTCGACCAATAGCATTTTGTTCATAGACTGGCGCAATCATTATGCTTCTGCCAATAAAAAGTTGGTCTTCCGTGTGCAAAGCGTCCTTGTCATTTGGAAATAAAAACCCAAGAGGAACACCATACATTTCGTTTTTTTCTGCGGCATTTGTAAATTCTGAATAGATATACGGCAAAAGACGATAGCGAAGACGCAAAATTGCGGCGAATGCACTTACATTTTTAAATTGATACGGCTCTTGCTCTCTTGTGCCAAGCGCACTATGGTTTCGCAAAAGCGGAATAAAAATTCCAAGCGCGTACCAGCGGAGAAGCAAATCTTCTGTCACGTTTGCTCCAAATCCTCCTAAATCTGCACCTGTAAATAAAAATCCGCACATATTCAGACTTGCAAGCATCTTTAAATTCAACAAAAGATGCTGCCAGCGAGATTTATTGTCGCCCATCCAAATGCCGCCGTAGCGATGCGCTCCAATGCAAGATGCCCTTGAAAAAATCAAAGGTTGTTTTTCGGGTGTTTCACGCTTAAAAAAATCGTAAAGTGCGCGCGTCATATTCGCTCCAAAAAGATTGTGCACTGTGTCGTGGCAAATTTTCTTTCCGTTAAAATTATGATAAAAAGATTTGTAGTCCTCTTTGTTGTTTGCAAGTCCTAACACCATATCTTTTATTTCCCACACTTTGTTCACATCAAGACTACCCATTTCAATATGCTGTAAGTCTGAAAGCGTGCTTTTTAGTCTTTTTTCAGAATAGAATATTGCAGGTTCGTTCATATCGTTCC
Organism: Treponema sp.; assembly: GCA_014803985.1. GTDB lineage: Bacteria > Spirochaetota > Spirochaetia > Treponematales > Treponemataceae > Treponema_D. The sequence goes on along the minus strand of JAAVAO010000025.1, from coordinate 11,097 downwards.
AAAACCCTTCTATTCCTGCATCGGTTAAAGCCTTGTATTTTGAGCCAAACCAATCCCGTGCATTTTTATTTAAAAAATCAGGAAAGCAGCAAAATCCAGGCCAAACGCCAACTACAAAATCGTTTCCATCTTCGTCTGTGCAAAAATATCCGTTTTTATGTCCTTCTTCATAAATTTCATCATCATCTTCCTTTTTTATTCCTGCGTCAATTATGGGGATGAGACGAATACCACGTGCCTTCAACTTTTCCACTGTATTTTTTAGATTTGGAAATTTCTTTTTGTCAACGGAAAAATCCTTGAATGCGTTCATATAGTCAATGTCCATATAAATCATATCAAGCGGAATTTCGTTTTTTTCATACCCATCGGCAACGTGCAGTATGTCTTTTTTTGTGCTATACCCCCAGCGAGACTGTCCCGCCCCGAATGCCCATTTTGGAGGGATATAGGGAATGCCAATTATTTTTCTAAACGCCCGTACAACGGAATATGCATCTGTTTCTTCAATTATGTAGACTTCAAAATCAGGATTTTCAAGCGTTACGCAAAGAGTGCTGTAGTCCGTATAACCGATGTCAAAGGTAACTCGACTTGGGCTGTCAAAAAATGCACCGAAACAATGCGTTTTTCCACTAACAACAAAGAAGTTGTGCGCTCCATAGAGCGTGGTGGTTTCTTCATTATGTTCAAACTCATCTGTACAAAAACTTTCATAGATATAGCCGCGCTTGTTTATTCCACGAACATTTTCTCCAAGCCCGTAAACTATGTCATCATCGTTCATGGAGAATAAAAAGGAACGGTTCTTTTGAGAAAAATACGGTATATGCGACAAAGAAACTTCAGGTTTTTCAATAACTGCCTCTGTATCAAGAGGGGAGCCAAAAACAAATCTTTTTATCATAGTTCATCATTTTTTCTGCACAAAAATTGGCAAAGCGTGCAGGGGTTTTCTGTTTTTCCTGGCAATGCGATTTTTTTATGCATTTTTTTTACTTCATTCAACAGCCCTTTTTCAAAACTAATGTTGATCATATCATTTTTACGTGCGTTTTCCATAATCTGTGCAAATGAATTCTCTATATTTCCGATTATAATGCCTTTTTCATCATTTGTAAATCCACAACACGGAGCAATTTTTCCATCAGGATGAACAAAGAGAATGTTTCCGAGCGACTTGCAAAAATCATCTGAAAACCATTGCCTTGCTTTCCAGCTGTTAGGATTCGTGCTTTCAAGGACTTGAGGGGTTCTGTCTATGGTGATAAAGAAATTTTCTCCTTTCAATACGATTTTTCCAGTTCCTGTTTTTTTGCTCAAGACAGCATCAAACGAACAGTCTAAATGGATTGCAAGTTCATGAAGTTTTTTGAGAAAATCCTTTTCAACTCCTTTTTCACCACGATTATTTACGACAGATTGTATTTCAATTATTCTGTCACTTTTGAATATGCCGCTTGCTGTTTTGCAAAACGTTGTGATTTTTTCTACGCTTTGATTGTGAAAAGAGTCAAAGCTTATGGCAATCTTTCCATCAAAGCCTGATTCATAAAGACGATTCAGCGTTTTGCACAGTTCATCTTCGTTTTTCCACCAAACGCCGTTTGTTATAATTCTATCAAAGAGTAAATCCCTTTCGACAGCCGCCTTTGAAACTCTTTCAATAAAATCCATTGCAAGAAACGGCTCTCCGCCGGTAAAGCCTATTGTGTCAATTGCTGTTCCGCTGCATTTTTCAAGAAATAAAATCGCTTTTTCTGCATCAAGCGAATTCTTTTCCTTGTGTGACCAGCAATGAGCGCAATTCAAATTACAAAAATCAGTAACAGAAAATATAATTTCCGTTGGATAAAATGGCGAGCCTTTTTTCATTGGAATAATGATAATATAAAACAGAAGATTTTTATACTAGTGAGAGTTGCTTTTTTGCATAAGCCCAAATCTCTCTCACTTTTTTAGTGGCAGACAAATTTTCCTTATTTTTCAACAACGAACAAATCTTCAGATTCGGGAGTAGTTGAAAACGCCGTTTTGCAATGAAATGCTTTCGCAACAAGCGCATAGCGCGAAGTTTCAAGCGAAAACGGCAGTAAATAAGCGAGTTTTGAAAAAACTCGCCTTCAAACAGGCAACTCAATTTCAGTTGCCTGTTTGAAACCTTTGCTTTTTTATTCATTGTGCCATTTTTTGAAAATCAAAGATGTGTTTATTCCTGCAAATGCAAAGTTGTTGCTCATAACATATTCAGCATCGATTTTGCGTCCTTCTCCTATAATGTAGTCCAGTTTTCCGCATTCTTCATCAACATTCTGTAAATTAAGCGTTGGATGAAACCACCCTTCGTTCATCATATTGATGGTAAGCCATGCTTCAACTGCGCCACATGCACCGAGGGTATGTCCAATGTATGATTTTGTTGAGGAAATAGGAACAGGGCGGTTGAAAATTCGTTCGGTTGCAGTGCTTTCGGCAATATCTCCGTGATGTGTTGATGTTCCGTGTGCATTCACATAGGCGATTTGAGAGCCATCAAGACCTGCGCTATCCAATGCCAGCTGCATACAGATTCCCATAGTTTCGCTGTTTGGCGAAGTGATATGAGTTCCATCTGTGTTCGTTCCAAAACCAACGATTTCTGCATAAATTTTTGCGCCTCGTTTTACTGCATGTTCCAAATCTTCAAGGATAAGAGTGCCTGCCCCTTCTCCAATCACCAGTCCATCCCTCTCTTTGTCAAACGGTTTTGGCGTTTTTTCTGGCGTATCGTTGAGTATGCTTGTTGAGCCCAATTGATCGAAAATTGCCGCATCAGGAGGACACAGTTCTTCCGCTCCCCCTGCAATCATAATATCTTGCAATCCATTTTCAATTGTTTCATACGCATATCCAATAGACTGACTTCCAGATGTGCATGCTTCACTTGTGACAATCATTCTTCCGCGCAATTGATAGGTGACTTCAATATTTGCGGCGCATGTATGTGGCATACATTTTATATATGTGGATGAATTTACCTTTGCCGTGCATCGATCCTGCATAACGGAAGTTAATTCCATAATAGAGTCAAAACTTCCCATTGAAGAGCCATACGCAACTCCTGTTCTTCCGTTGTGGCATTCTTCTACAATCGTTCCGTCTTCATTGAGAAGATTCGCCATTTTCAACGCCTGTTCAGTCGCAAAATAAGAGAGCAAACTAACGCGTCCCATTCCACGCACCAGTTTTCTTGGGTATTTTGGAAGTTCACCTTTTGCAGGACATGCAAGATGTGTGTTCATTCCCTGAATGTCGTGCCACTCTTCCATATCTTTTACGCAATTTTTGTATGATTTTAACTGTTCGTAAGCCTCGTCCCATGTTTTGCCAAGTCCGCTAATCATTCCTGCGCCCGTTATAACAACACGACGCTTTCCATTTTTCTTTGTAAATTCCATTATTGCATACCACCATTAACTGTTATTACTTGACGGGTAATATATCCCGCAGCCTCGCTCAAAAGGAACACTGCAAGTGCACCGATTTCCTCTGGCTTTCCTGCACGTTTCATAGGTATAGTACTCATAATCATATCGTAAATTTCAGGTTCAATCGCTTTTGTCATATCAGTTTCAATCACGCCAGGGGCAATGCAGTTTACCGTGATGTTTCTTCCAGCAAGTTCAACTGCAAGGGATTTTGTGGCACCGATAATTCCTGCCTTTGAAGCGGCATAATTTGTTTGTCCACGGTTTCCATAAATTCCGCTAACTGAAGAAACGGTTATAATTCGTCCGCCTCGTTTGTTTTTTCTGCTTGCCATTTGCATAACAAGAGGACTCAAAACATTATAAAAGCTGTCAAGATTCGTATGTATTACAGAGTCCCAGTCATCTCCTGAAAGACCGACAAAGGTATTGTCCCGCGTAATTCCCGCATTGTTTACAATTCCCCAAAGCGCACCATATCGCGCCGTCAAATCATCGAGTTTTTCCTTGCAATCTGCACGGTCAGAAATATTACATTGCAAAAGCTCTCCCTTTCCGCCCGCAGAAGTGATTTCTGAAAGCGTTTCCTCTGCACGCGCCTTTCCTCCATTGTAATGACAGATAACATAATATCCTGCCTTTGCTGCCTCAACAGCGATCGCACGCCCGATTCCTCCCGAAGCGCCGGTGACTAAAACTTTTTTGTCTTCATTTTCCATAATTTTCTCCCATGCCACTTCGTAATGAAATGAGAAGAGGCATTTGATATGTACGTTTCCAACGGAAACTTGTCATGATAAACGTACCGCGCTATTTGTGCGATGCTTTTATCATAACTCCTTATGTTGATGACAACGGCACTATGTAGCAATTGCCATCATGTTTTTTATTCATATATGCAATAACAAAAGACAGGAAATGAATTCTATCTCCTTGTTTAACAGCAAGCGAATGGTAAAATGTATTCACTGTTGAAAACGCCATTTTATATTTTCTACACTCACTTATCCATTGCAGCGAATAAAACAGTTAGCATTGTAAAATGTAGTTAAATTATATACATTCCAAAACAAATACACAACAGTATTTTGGGCGGAAGGTACACGGATTTCACATTTTTTATTCTTCAACTTCTAGGCGCAGATCGTTACTCTGCTTACCCCGTTCGGTCGCAATTCCGCAGGAATTGTGTATTTTGCTACCTCGCACTGCTCAGGCGTTGAAAAACTGACCGAGTGTGTTATATAAATGCAAAACTCATAGGCTCTTCTATCGACATTGAGAGTCGCTTTTAGTGGCGTTGCAAACTCAAAGTTAGAATCTGCGCACATGACTATGAAGCCACACTGCGTCCTGTTTTAAGTGGATTTAAAAATTTCTTTTATCAGTTCAATAAACTTTGTTACTGGAAGACTGAACGGCTTGGATTTTTTCCATGCAAAAATACTGTTCGATGCAAAGTCGGGCTTGAGCGGTCTGGCAACAATTTCATTTTTATCCAATAGTTTTGCAGGTCCGCCAATTACAATTGCATACCCTAGCCCTGCTTGAACCATAAACGCACTGTTAATGCAGAGATTGCTTGTAAAAAGAATTTTCGCATCTCGAAAGGCATCTCCAAACCACGCCGCAAGTTCATTTTGCACATTCGCTCTCCTCGGCAGAATGAGGGGCTTTGATTTTAAATCATCAACGGTTATAGCCTCTTTTTTTGCAAGCGGATCATCCGCTTTTATCAGGACAACCCATCTTTCTTTTTTTTCAAAGCGAATAAAATCGAATTTTTCTATATCAATCGGTTCAAGAATAATGCCAATGTCTATCAGGCCTTTTTCCATTTGATCTTTTATTATGTCTGCAGTTCCTGTCACTAAATCATAAGTAACAAGCGGGAATTTTTGATTGAACAGTTTGAACAAATCGGGTAAAAGTTGAACGGCAACCAATTCACCGCAACCAATGGTGATTTTTCCCTCCACTAGGGTATCTTGCCGTAAAATTTCCTGTGAAGTTTTTTCAACAAGCGAAAGGATTTCTTCTGCACGTCTCCTGAACAAAATGCCTTCATTTGTAAGCGTAATTTTTTTTGCCCCCCGCTTAAAAAGTTTTACACCTAATTCGTCTTCTAGAGAAGCCATTTGTCGACTTAACGTTGGTTGTGTAATGTGCAGTGTGCTAGAGGCCCGATTGATCCCTTCTTCATGGGCAATAGTCAAAAAATATTTTAAAGAGCGCAATTCCATAAAACTAGTATACCACAGAAATTTTGAAACAGTATTGTAAAAGAAAACTTTCTTGTGTTATATTTTAAGAATGTCGGAAAAAGAAGGGATACTTTTTGAAAAGCGCGACAATTTAGTGAAATATATTTTGTCGCTTGGAAATATTGCCGTTGCGTTTTCAGGTGGCGTTGATTCATCGTTTCTTTTGAAAGTTTCTCATGATGTTTTAGGCGACAGGGCAATCGCAATTAACGTGGATTCAGAGTTAGTTTCTGAATCTGAAAGAAATGCCGCCGAACAATTTTGCACGGACTATGGAATACCGTTTTATAGGCTAACTATTGACGCACTTTCTGTTGACGAGATACGAAAAAATTCCGTTGATAGATGTTATTTTTGCAAAAGGGCAGTTTTCAAGCAGATTTTAAAAAAGGCGGCGGCTTGTGGAATTACAAATGTTGCTGATGGAAGCAATGTCGATGACAAAAACGACTATCGCCCTGGTATGAGAGCCCTTTCGGAACTCAAAGTTATTTCGCCACTGCGAGAATGTGGTCTTAAAAAAAACGAAATTCGTATGCTTGCAAAACAGATGAATTTGCCTGTGTGGAATCTGCCTTCCGCCGCCTGCCTTGCAAGTCGTATTATGTATGGAGAAGAATTGACAGCGAAAAAACTAGCGCACATTGACAAGGCGGAAGCGTTTTTAAAATCACTTGGGTTTACACAATGCCGTGTGCGTGTCCACGAAAATCTTGCCCGCATTGAAATAGCGACAGAACAAATGGAAACGGCATTTTTAGAGCGTGAAAAGATAATTGCTGAACTAAAACGACTTGGATTTACATACATAACGCTTGATTTACAAGGCTATAGAACAGGTTCGATGAACGAAATTATGGAATCATAAACAAGAAAGAAAAATGTGTCAATTTCGCTTTTGTAACTTATAAAAAATATTTGCAAAAACGCAGTGAAAAAGGCAAGAAAAAGACAATCTTTGCCACATGAGCGCGAAATGCACGAGCGCATGTTTTTTATGTTTTTAAAACTCCCTTATGGTACTGCCATTTCTCATTTCATTGCTTAAAATGAGTGAAATGGTTTTGAATGCGATATTGAATATCAAACCTGCGCCTTTCGCCATTGCTTGAATTTTCTACATCGCTATAGTATGATGACCATAAAACAGTCAATACACACTAGTCATAAATATACACAGGAGAAATAAATGAAAGAAATCGATTTAAAGGCAGAACTGGCAAGCATTTCATATCCAGGTCGGGGGATTGTGATTGGGCAGTCAGATGACGGCACATTTGCAGTGGCGGCGTATTTTATTATGGGACGCAGTGAAAACAGTAGAAATAGAATTTTTATTGAAGAGGGAGAAGGCATCCGCACAAAAGCATTTGACCCCAGCAAGTTAACAGATCCACATCTTGTCATTTACTCTCCTGTGCGCGTTTTTAAAAACAATACAATTGTTACAAACGGAGACCAAACCGACACCATTTTTGATGGTCTACAGGCAGGAAAATCCTTTGAAGAGGCTTTGCAAAGCCGAGAATTTGAAGACGATGCGCCCAATTTTACACCGCGCATTTCGGGCATTATGCATATAGAAAAGAACACGTTTGATTACGCGCTTTCCATTTTAAAAAGCGATGACGGGGATGGTAGTCGTTGCAATCGTTTTACCTACTCTTATGAAAAGCCTCAAAATGGCATAGCGCATTTTATCCACACATATACGGGAGACGGAAATCCTCTTCCAAGTTATGAGGGAGAACCTAAAAAAGTGAAGATAAGCGGAAACATCGATGACTTTTCCATCTCATTATGGGAAAGTTTACATTCGGAGAATAAAGTTTCTCTTTTTGTTCGTTACATTGACATAAAAACGGGCAAATACGAAAGCAGGATCATAAACAAAAGACAATAAACAGCGTTGTTGAGAGTTTAAAGCGAATGTTTTTTATATTTTCAAAATTCGCATTAAATAGACAACGCAATTTTAGTTGCTGAAAACACCGTTTTGCAATGAAATGCTTTCGCAACAAGCGTACAGCGCGAAGTTTCAAGCGAAAACGGCAGTAAATAAGCGAGTTTTGAAAAAAACTCGCATTAAAAACAGCAACTCAATTTCAGTTGCTGTTTTTAAACCTTCCTTAATTTTCAGCAATGAGCGAATTGTCAAATTCGGGAATTGCTGAAAACGCGATTTTGTAGCGAAGCGAAAATCGCAGTACGATAAGCGAGTTTTGAAAAAAACTCGCATTAAAAACAGCAATTCAATTTCAGTTGCTGTTTTTAAACCTTCCTTTGAATTACTATCTGTCAAACTTGCGGTTATTCAAGAATGCAACTGAAATTCCTGAAAGTTGTCGGCTTGTGTCGTAGTATACGCCAACTTCATCCGCAAAAAGACGGTCAAGCTTTTCACGGTACGCCATAATCTTTCCAACATAAATCAAAGTTGTTTGAGGAGTGTTGTTTGAACGGACTTTTGTTGTTCCCGCATTATACATTGCAAGGGCTGTGATTTCATCTCCTGCTACATTCATACAGAACCGCAAGTGTGACATTCCGTACTTTGCACTGATTGCAGGATTGAAAAACTCTTCTTCATTCAACTGCGGGAACGAACGGTTGTTCAACTGGAAAAGTCCGCGATCAATTGATGCGTTTTTGTTTTTGTTTACGGCGTTGATTTTATATCGACTTTCTGTGTATGCAAGGGCAAATGCAAGTGAAAGAGGGATGTTGTTTTTTTCGGCTTCTTCAAGAATTGCAAGTGAAATATCCTTGTTACCAGTAACATGCATATAAAACCATTCGACTGCACTTCTTGACGATGGCTGGCGGTAAAGGGCGAGACCCTCATCTCCTTTTAATGAAGACATTCCTGTGAAGCCTGCATTTTCTATAAGTGCGCCGAAATCAGCGTTAAGTTCGTTTTCAACTTCTGTAGAAGCATTTATAACAGGGATTGTCGCTTTTTCCTTTATCGGCAAAGCAACTGCCACTGCAATAGCGGCTGTAAGAGCAAGGCTGCAAAAAACTACTGAAGCAATACAAGACTTTCCAAATCCATTTTTTTCAGTGTTCATATTCCTTTTCCTTTCGTGAACACGCCCTTGTGTTGTCGGTCGTGTGTTTTTACTTGCAGTTTAAGAGAAGTAGTTTTTTGACGCATTCTCTAAACCTATCTGCCCTTACTATATACGAATGAAAAAATTAAATCAAGAGAAATTTTAAGAAAAATTCTCTTTTTTTATGAAAAATTTACATTTCAATGAGAAATCTTGAAATCAGTTGAAAACTTTGCGGTTTTTCGCATTTGATACCAATCGATAAAGTTTGTTTGTGCAATCCGTCCTCGTTGTTTTATCTTAAATGAATATAATTTCCTCTGCAATTGCTGCTTCAGTCAGGGTGAATTGTTCAACGTCATTTTTGTCGGCAAAAAAAGCGTAGTGATTATGTTTTTTTCTCATTTCATCAATGAACCAGCGAGAATGGCTGTCTGTTCCGAGCGAATGAACGGCGGAGTCTTTTTTAAGAAGATATGTTGCAATCGAAAATCCAGAAACACATCTGCAATCCTTTATGCGTCGTGCGGTGTGTACAAACGCCGCTATGAATTCTTCTGCATCGTTTTCATCTTCAAGCATTTTTTTGGTGGAGGGAATTATTATTGCGCAAAAACCGCCGTTTTCAAGCGTTTTTAAATAGTCGTGCAATGTTGCAAGCAACTCCTCGTTGTACGAACCATCCTCAAAGGCAACTTCATCCCATGAAATGCATATTCCGATCGGAACGTCCTTTTCCGGGGGGATTGTATTTTTGTTAAGAATGTCTTTTACAGAAAGTTTGATAGTTTTTATTGTGTCAATGATTTTTCCATCGGATATTCTAAAAAGGGCGTTGTTTTTTACTTCAAACAATGGGTCAATTTTCATAAAGTCTCCGTTAAACTAAAATAACCTTTGCATAGAGTATGCAAAGGCTTTAAAATAAAGAATCGCTGTTTCAAAGAAAAAGACCTATTCAGTCAAAATCTTGATAACTTCCGCCTTATCTTGTGTTTTCAAAATTTGGCTTCTTTTATCTGCACTCTTAAAGAGCAGGCTCACCTCCGCAAGGAATTGAAGATGAGGACCAGTTTTGTTTACAGGTGAAAGCGTCATAATGAAAATTCTACAAGGCTCTTGGTCAAGGGAGTCAAAGTCAACTGGGTTGTCGGAGATGCCTATGCAAGCGACCAAATCCGTTACAGAGTCAGTTTTTCCATGTGGTATTGCAATTCCGTGCTTCATTCCTGTTGACATTTTGCGCTCGCGATCTAAAACACATTCAAGTGCTTCTTCTTTATCAGTGACTTTGCCAGCCTTTACAAGAATATCCAGCATTTCACTAATAATTTCTTCTTTTGTTTTTCCCTTCAAGTGAAGGTTTACCGTGTCAGTCGTTAAAACAGTTCTTAAATCCATAATCTATAGTTTATTATTGAAGTCGCTTTATGTCAAGGAAAAAGTATTGACATAAAAAAGTTTTTAAAAATCAATTGGAAGTTTAAGGGGCGTTTTTTCATTTTTCCAATCGTTTGTATTATTATGTTGCCATTCTGCAGTAAGATACAATTTTATTATTGGTATTGCACTTTCATAGCACCGAACGCCTTAAAGCGAGAGTCACTTGATTTATAAAATCTGCGAGAAACGCCGCTTATATCATCTTTTTCTGTAGCGTCAATGAAATACACACAATCATTTTCTATGCAATCAAATAATGCGATGTGCGTTACTTTTGGAGAAGCTGCCTCCCCCATAAAGATTAAATCGCCCTGCCGAATCTTTTCTAACGGAACGATTGAAGCGGCGTTTTCATACATATAGTTCGCCGTCATATCAGAAAGAAGCAGTGAATAGTTTGTATCGACTAGTGCGTATTTGTAGCACATAACTACAAGCCCCGAACAATCTATAGCGATTGCAGAGCGCACCGGGTCTTGTCCTCCCCATTCATAAATCGTATCAGAATCTTTATACAATTCGGCAAAACGGAAAGCCCTCGTCGCAATATCCGCAGGGCAGTCTACAATGGTTTTTGAATTGGATATGTCTTCTGATGTTGCCGTGGTTTTGGAATTTGAATTATCGTAAAAAGTACATGAAGCGAAAAAAGTGATAAAAATAAAAATCGCCAGTAGTTTTTTCATTTGACACCTGTTTTTATTTTCCATTGATTTTTACTATTGCAGGAAACGTCAGTTTTTAAGGATGTTGAAAACGCCGTTTTGCAATGAAATGCTTTCGCAACAAGCGCATAGCGCGAAGTTTCAAGCGAAAACGGCAATTGATAAACGAGTTTTTTGAAAATATAAAAAACATTCGCAAAGGCGC
>JAAVAO010000024.1 GCA_014803985.1 Treponema sp. | reverse complement strand
TTTATGGGGTAACGTATGTTTTGGGACAATGTAGAAAATATAAGACGTGTGCAGGGATTCACATACAGACAACTTGCCGCCGCATTGAAAATGTCTGAAACAACGCTCTCCAGCATGCGGAAATACAAAACCGAACCACGAGTGAGCGACGCATTGAAAATTGCAGATATAATCGGCATTGACGTTCGGCAACTGGTGGGGTAGAGGGAAATGACTAGCACATCGCGCATAGCAAGGAACACGCTCTTTCTCTATTTTCGACAGATACTGATCATGCTCGTGTCGCTGTACACGGTGCGCATGGTGCTTGCGACGCTCGGCGCGGAGGACTACGGCATCTACAACGTTGTGGCGGGCGTGGTGGTGATGTTCGGATTCCTGTCGGGGGCGATGGCGACCGCATCGCAAAGGTTCCTCTCGTTTGAGCTAGGGCGCGGAGACACGGAGATGCTGAAGAAGACATTTTCCGTCACGATGTGCATCTATCTGTTTCTGATTGTGATAATTATTGCCCTTGCAGAAACTGTCGGGCTTTGGTTTGTCAAGAGAAAGTTGGTCATCCCCGTGGGGCGGATGCCGGCGGCGATGTGGGTGTACCAGTTTTCGGCGGCTAACTTTGCCGTCACATTGATGACCGCACCATATATGGCGGCGATCATTGCACACGAGAACATGAGCGTGTATGCATACGCAAGCATTGTGGAGGCGGCGTTGAAGCTTGCAGCTGTTTTCTTATTAAGGATGATTCCATACGACAAGCTGGCGCTGTACGGAATGCTCCTGCTTTTCGTTGGGCTTGTGAACACATCTGTTTATCGTTTTTATTGCAGGCTGCACTATGAGGAGTGTTCATTCCGCTTCGTTTGGAATGGGGCGATGTTCAGGGAGATTTTTGGTTATATGGGATGGAATCTCTTTGGCTCTGCGGTGGGCGTGTTCAACAATCAAGTTTTGAACATAATACTGAACCAGTTTTTCGGACCCCTGGTGAATGCGGCGCGTGCGGTGTCAACCCAGATAAACAGCGCAGTCAACTCCTTTTCAGCGAATTTTTCAACGGCGACACGGCCGCAAATCATAAAGGACTATGCCGCAGACAGAATAGACGGCTCCCACAGGCTTGTGTTCCGTGCATGCAAGATGACATTTTTTCTGATGTTCGTGTTCACGCTTCCTTTGGTGCTCGAGATGCCGTATGTTCTGGGGTTGTGGCTCAAGGACGTTCCCGGCAACACCGTGGTGTTTGCTCGGCTGACACTGATGGACGCACTGGTCACCTCCGTGTCATATCCGATAATGACGCTTGCGCAGGCGACCAGAAGGATAGCACTGTACCAAGGCGTTGTCGGCGGACTTCTACTCTGCAATCTGCCCGTCGCGTATCTCCTGCTGAGGCTGGGTTTTCCGCCGTATTCGGTCATGGTGGGGCAGGTGGCGATCTCGGTGCTTGCGACCGTCGTCCGGCTTGTCATAACGAACTGGCTTTCGCGCTTCTCTCTTCGGAGGTTTGCCGTCAAGGTTGCGCTTCCGCTTGCCCTCGTCGTTGCGCTGTCGGCGTTGCTTCCGACGCTCATTGTGTGGAGATCCAGAGAGTCGTTCCTGCGGTTTTTCGTCACGGTGATTTCAAGCGTGGCGGGGTCATCCCTGTTGTTTCTGTTTGTCGGGCTGGACAAGGGAGAGAGGAGCGCAGTGACGGTGGGCATTTTCAAAAAAATAAGGAGGACTGCATGACGCAGGTTACCGAAAGGACGCTGTGCTGCGGATGCTCCGCGTGCCAGTCTGTCTGCCCTCAAAATGCAATCTCGATGAAGCCAGACACACTGGGCTTCCTGTATCCTGAAATAGCCCAAGACAAGTGCGTGGACTGCGGGCTGTGCGCGAGGACGTGTGACTTTGCTTTGAGGGCGAGAAATCCGCTTGTTCAAAACAACGATGCAAGAACATATGCCGTGAGACATAAGGATATGGACGAAGTTTCGACAAGCCAAAGTGGGGGTGCCACAGTTGCGTTGGTTGACTGGATTCTTGAGAGAAATGGCGTGGTGTACGGCTGCGGATATGGGGAGCATTTCCATGTCATGCACAAGAGGGCTGCGACAAAAGAGGATGCGAACGAATTCAAAGGTTCAAAATATGTGCAGTCGGACATGGGCAGATGCTTTGCGATGGCAGCCGAGGATTTAAAGAGAGGACTTTGGGTCTTGTTCACAGGAACGGGATGCCAAGTGGCAGGATTCCTGTCATTTGTTAGAATCAAGAAAATTGATGAAAGCCGGCTCTTAACTTGTGACTTGATTTGCCACGGAGTGCCGTCACCGCGTCTTTGGGAAGATTACTTAAATTATGTGGAAAACAAAAGGCTTGAGAGGCCTGTGGTTAAGGTGGATTTTAGGGACAAGACTCACTATGGCTGGAAATCCCATAAGGAGAGTTTCTATACAACATATACAACATATACAACATATACGTACATATTTTATGACCATGTGGCATTCCGCCATTCATGCGGGGTTTGTCCCTATGCTTCTACGAGGAGGCTTTCGGATTTTACCGTTTGCGACTTTTGGGGATACGAGAAGGTCGTGCCTGAAATGGGAGCCGACAACAAAGGGCTGTCCTTGATGTTCGTTTCCACGGAAAAGGCGGAAAGTATTTTCAGCGACATAAGTGGAAGTCTGAATCATAAAAGGGTGGATGTCAATGACTGTCTGCAACACAATATGCAGCGGCCGAGCGTGATAAACATGGACAGGGAGCGGTTTGAGAAGGACTATGGAGCAAGGGGTTTTGAATATGTGATGCGGAAGTATGGACGCGAAGGGCTTCCCGCTCATTGCGCGCGGATTGCAAAAATGTGCGCAAGAAAACTGCTTGGCGACAGGTGTGTGAATGCGGTGAAAAGGTTGATTGGGAGGGGGAGATGAAAATCGGAATCCTCACGTTGCACCATGCCATAAATTATGGGGCGTTTTTGCAGTGCTACGCTTTGCAGGAAGTTTTGAAGTCTCTTGGGCAAGATGTGAGCATAATTGACTATAGCCCAAGATTTTTCAAGAAGGACTATGCTGTAGCGAATTTTGATGGTTTTAAATCCCTTTCTTTATATCGAAAATTGCGCAGAGTTTTAGGAATAATTCTGCTTTTTATCCCGCGTATAATAAGGCGTGTGGTTTTCTTGAAAAGTATAAAATCTTATCTTCGAATTTATGGAAACTCGTTCTCTGATATTGAAGAAACGGATATATCCTTCTATGATGTGATAGTCTTTGGTTCTGATCAAATTTGGAATTCTAAAATCACGCGTGGTTTTGACAGCGTGTTTTGGGGTGATTTTAATTTTCAAGGAAAGAAAATAACTTATGCGGCAAGTGCTGGCGATGATTTTTCCATTTTGGAAAATGATATTGAAAGCTTCAAGAATTCTCTTTTAAATTTCAGTTCGATTTCGGTAAGAGAAAGGCGGCTTGAGAAATTCTTGATTGATAAATACAATGTCCCTTCGGAAACGGTTCTTGATCCTACGCTCCTTTTGGATGACGGCAAGTGGAGTAAATTTGCGGGGGAAAGAAGAAAGAACGAGAAATATCTGCTTCTATATATTGTGATTCCCTCGCCAGAGGCAAAAAGAATCGCTAGAAAAATTGCAAAAGAATTAAACCTAAAAATAAAAGAAATTTTTCCTTCCGCAAGCCCGAATCCTATGTCATGGGCGAATGCCTCATGTTCTCCCAGTAATTTTGTTCGTCTTTTTCGTGATTCGCAATTTGTGGTCACTACATCCTTCCACGGTACATCATTTGCCATAAATTTTCATAAGGAATTTTATGCCGTGAATACTGGAATGCCGAATGAGCGTATACTTTCACTTCTTCGATTAACAGGATTGGAAGACAGGTATATAAATTCTGCTGATAATGTGAATGTCAAATACATTGATTTTTTACTTGTAAATAAAAAATTGCAAAATGAAAAGATAAAAAGTTATTCATTTATAGCGAATAGCATGGGACTTTCGGAGGTCTGAAGAATTATGCCATTGTATTCGAAAGTTTATTCAGTTCCATATATACTGATTTTTTCTGTTTTGTTTCTGCTTTCAATAAAATTTGGATGTAAAAACAATAAGATAAATTTGGAAATGCAATTTTTGCAAGAGCGAATTTCGTTTTTTATTTTATTTGTATTTTTAGGATTGAGAGGATTTATTCAGTCTGATTGGAGATCTTATTACGATGCGTTTCTAAAAGCGCCAACTTTTTTTGATGGCAATGAAAGAATGAATTACTTTGTCAATAAAGGTGCTTACTCAGACTGGGAAAAAGGATTTTTATTGCTTTACATTATATGTAAGTCAATGGTATCTGAATGGTGTTTTTTTCAGGCGTTTTCTTTTGTTTTTGATTTCGTTATAGCGTTTCATTTTATACGGTCATTTGTTCCCAAACACAAAGTTATGGGAATATGTTTCTATTTTGTTTGCGGAGCGCTGCTTTATGATGTCAACTTGATGCGAAACTCAAAATCCATAATGCTTTTTTGCTTGTCATTGAAATTCATAACCTCAAAAAAATTTATTCCATATCTGTTGTTAAATTTGCTGGGAATGTTATTTCATGCATCTGCAGTTGTATTTATCCCACTTTATTTTATCCTCGGTTGTAAACCATCAAAAAAACTTATGCTTTTCATTTTTATATTAGGAAATACTATATATATTTTACAAATTCATTGGGTTCAATCGATATTGGGATTGATTGCGGGAATTATAGGTGGAAGATTGGGGGTCATAACTATTGGATATTTGAGTAACGTCAAGTGGACTACGGGGTACGGTATTTCAATAGGTTATTTGGAACGAATATTGACATTTTTACTTGCCATCCATTTTATGGATAGATTGCTTCAAAAACAAAGAGAGAATAATGTAATATTGAATCTTGTTTTCATTTATATTTTTTCGACGCTTTTCTTGTCAGAAATGTCCATTCTTACAGACAGAATAGGTCCACTTTTTTTATTTTCTTATTGGGTTTTTTATCCACAGATTTATGAATTTCTTAACAAGGAGAAAAAAATTATGTTCCTTATGATTTTTTTTGCATATTCGGTTATGAAGATTCTTTCTGGATATGGCATGCTTCCATGCTTGTATGATAATCTGCTGGTGCAAAAATATTCTGTTCAAGAAAGGAAAATATGGTTGAACAGATTTTATACCTTCTTGATGAAAGGAGAATGACAATGAAAAAGATAATTTTCTTGATGCCAGCCGTTGCTCATAAACCTACTGGAGGCTTCAAAGTAATTTATGAGTATGCAAATCGTCTTTCTCGTGCTGGATATGATGTGACTTGTTGTTATTCTGTAACACCTCCTAAACCTTATGTGAATAACGCTGGGATTTTCACTGTTCTTGCGAAGCATATCGCAAAGTTGCTTTTGAATTACTATACATGTCGTTGTTGGTTTGCCCTCGATAAGTCTGTGCATGAGCTGCATGTATGGAATTTGGAACAGAAAAACGTTCCGTATGCTGACATATATATAGCCACCGCAGTCCGTACTTCGTATTTTTTGGACAGATATAAAATTGATGAAAAAATACAAAAAAAACTATACTTGATACAAGGATATGAGAATTGGGACTGCCCTGATGAGTTTGTTGATTTGTCTTATAAACTGGATTTGAAAAAAATTGTTATATCCGATTGGCTTCTTGAAAAAGTAAGAGAACAAGGTGAAAATGCGATTCTTTGCTACAATGGATTTGACTTTAATTATTTTAAAATGACAAATCCAATTGAAAATCGTAGTTCTTATATCATTGCGATGCTCTACCATGAGAATGAGTATAAACGTTGCTGTGATGCTTTTGCGGCACTTGAAATTGTTAAGAAAAAAATTCCTCAGATTCGCGTAAATATTTTCGGGCAATATAAAAAACCGAATTTACCAGATTGGTTTACCTATTATCAGAGACCAAACAGAGAAATTCATAATGCCCTTCTGAATGAGACGGCAATTTTTATTTATGCAAGCAGGACAGAAGGTTTTTGTTTGCCGCCTGCTGAAAGCATGATTTGTGGTTGTGCGGTTTGCGGTACAGATATTCCAGGAATTCCATATATAAAAAATGGTGTAACTATGTTGGTATCTCCTCCAGAAAATCCTGAAGCGTTGGCGCAGAACATAATTCATCTTATTGAAGACAATGAGCTACGTTTGCGTATTGCAAAGAATGGACATAATTTTATATTCCAGCATTACAAATGGGAAGACAGCTTGGAAAAAATTATCGAGGAAATTGAAAGATGAACGCGGTTGAGCATAAGAATAAAATAGCCATATTTGATCTTGACGGTACGCTTTGGAATATGAATTCTCATATTATGGTTTTGAATTCATATTTCAATACAAAATTTTATACATCTGTTTTTTATAAGGGACTTCGACATTTTTTTCCAAAGAAGATGTATGAATTTATTTGTTCCAAGTATCGACAAATTCCAAAGGAATATGTTTTATCTTTTGAGCCTGAATTTGATGAAACAATTCTTTCCGTATTGAATGAAAAACGAAAACTTGGCTACTTTGTTCTGATACTTTCAAACGCGCCTTATGAAATAGTGTTCCATGCTTCTGAAAGAATTGGAATTCCATTTCTTGTCGCACCTATAGGTGGCAAAAAAGAAATACTTGATAAAAATTATTCGTATGATTTTCTTTTTGTTTGCACTGACAACATGGAGGACATAGATTTGCTTAAGGCATCAAATGAACGAAAAATTATATGGAATAAATATAACTCAGATTTTTTTGTTTCGCATGGATTTGAAAAGGAGATATGATGCTTAAGTATTTTGTACCATTTTATTATACGATCCATTCTCGGAGTCATGGCTTGCATTTTGTGTCATATATTTTGATGGTTTTCTTGCCATCCTATATAATATTGCTGTCGAACGGTTTTTGTCCATTTGATTGGAAATTCAACGCCTTATATTTTCTTTCGTTTATTGGCATGCTTTCAGTTTATGAATGGGGTTATATTTGGAATGATTCTGTATGTATAAAGAAAGATCCAAATCCGACGAAACGAATCTGTGATGAAGAAATCGATCGTCTTTCAAAGCGAATTTATCAAGTGTCGCTCATGAAAATTTGCTTTTCTGTAGTAATAACCATTTTGCTTGTATTTTTGACAGATTTGAATCAGATCGCACCTTACGGAATATCACTTGTCGCATTGCTGATAATTTATGTTGTGCACAATAATTTTCGCAACTTTGTTAACTATGTAACAGTTTTCTTTTTGACCATCTTGAACTATTCCTGCACATTGATTTTTCTTTCTGAAAGGGAATTTCTTTTGCAAAATGTAGTAGTTGTTGTTTTTCTTTTCGCAATACCAAAGTGCTTTTTTTATGTAAGCAGAAAATTGAATTATGTTTCCACATTTGATGAAGGCTACAAGTTCGGGATTTATTATTTGGTTTGCACTGTTGTTTTGTTTTTTTTGCACTTTGTTTTTCATATTTCAATATTGTTTGTGATACTTTCTGCATATATGTGCGTATATCGAATTGGAATTAATTTTTTGAGGAGCAGACATAAAATATGAAAAGAATCCTTTTTATTCTTCCAGTGCCAACGGAATGCGCCCGCTGTCGTCTGAGATAAAAAACAAAGGAGAAACATTTAATGGGTAGAAAGATTATTCTAAACGGTCAATTTTTCATTCAAAAGACGACCGGCCAGCAACGGTATGCACGAGAAATTCTTTTTGAACTGGACAAGATTTTGAAAAAAGACGAAATAATCCTTGTCGTTCCCAAAAAAGCAATTGTGCCTGAATACAAAAATATTGCAATTGTGCGATTTGGTTGGTTGAACAACAGGTTTTGGGAACAGATTTGTCTTCCGCTGTATTTATGTATGCATGGTTGTATTTCATTCAATTTTTGCAATACGACACCTTTTTTAAGATGTGGAATCACAGTTGTACACGACATACTTTTGAAAGTGCATCCGGAATATTTCACGACAATCAAAGGAAAACTGGCACGATTTTATTACAGTTTAAACCTTTTGCGAATAATACGAGGGACGCGGCCAATTGTTACCGTCACCGAATTCTCAAAACAGCAGCTTATACAAATATGCAAAGTAAGCCATGAACGGATTTCTGTCATAGGAAATGCATGGCAGCATTTTGAGCGTGTTGAGGAAAACGAATATTTCTTTGAAAACCATCCAAATATTGAAAAAAATAAGTATTATTTTGCACTTGGCAGTCTTGCAAAGCAAAAGAATTTTGACTGGATTTATGAGAATGCGCGTCTATTTCCAAAAAATATATATGTAATTGCAGGAAAAAGTGTTCAAAATTATAAGTCTCATTTGAAAAAGCCAGAGAATATAATATATCTTGGATATGTCAGTGACGGAGACGTAAAGACTTTGATGCGGAATTGCAAAGCCTTCTTATTTCCATCGAGTTTTGAGGGCTTTGGCATTCCGCCTTTGGAGGCTCTTTCTGTTGGAGCGCAAGTTGTATCCTCGGATGAGGCATGTCTGCCCGAAGTGCTTGAAAAAGCGGTTCATTATATACATTCATACAATTCAAATGTCAATCTTGATGAACTCATCGCAGTGCCAATTTCCCAACGGGCGAATACAATTCTTCACAAATATAGCTGGAAATCTTCTGCACAAAAACTATATGAGTGCATAAAGCAGTATGAAACGAAAATGTCGGAGTGTGCATTAAAAAAATCAGAAATGTTTAACGAAAAGCAATATTTTAAGGATTTTACCAATTTGCTAAATGACATAGGAGAAAAACATAATGCCTAAAATCCTGTTCGTATCAAACACCGCGAATTTTCAGAAATTCAACCTGCCCTTTATGCGCGACTTGCGTGACAAGGGCTGGCAGGTGGACTACGCGTCTCCTGCCGACGAGCCTGTCACGGAATGCGATAATTTCGTCAGCCTTGACATGCCGCGCTCTCCGTTCCATGTCCTGAAAATCTTGAGGGCGATAAAAATTCTTCGGCGGCATCTTGAGAAATCCGGCTATGACATAATCCATTGCCACACGCCAGTCGGCTCCGTCATCGCGCGTCTTGCCGCAAGAAAACTTTGGGGGCAAAAGAGGATTAAAGTCATCTACACGGCACACGGATTCCATTTTTATAAGGGCGCGCCGCTTCTGAACTGGCTCGTGTATTATCCTGTCGAAAAGATGTTGTCAAGATGTACGGATGTCCTCATCACCATAAACGAGGAGGATTATCAGCTGGCGAAACGCAGATTTCATGTGAAAGAGATTCTGAAAATAGACGGGGTGGGCGTGGACTTGGAAAAATTTGCGCCATTGGAGGAAAAGCATGGATAAGTCCGAGCTAAGGAAAAAATACGGGTATGATGAGAAAGACTTTATACTGATCTACATAGCGGAGTTCATTCCGCGAAAGAACCATACATTCTTGCTCAACGCCATTCCCGCGCTCAGGGAACAGATTGCCGGCCTAAAGGTCATTCTTCCCGGCAAAGGAATGCTGCTGAAAGACATGAAGAAGCTTGCCGTTGATTTGGAGATAGATGACATCGTGAGATTCTTAGGATACAGGAAAGACATCGCCGACTTGTGCCGGGCGAGCGACGTTTATGTTTCAGTGAGCCTTCAAGAGGGGCTGCCCGTCAGCGTAATAGAGGCGATGGCCTGCGGCTTGCCAATTGTTGCCAGCGACATTCGGGGGCATCGCGACAATGTGGTTGATGGAGAGAATGGGTTTCTGTTCGCGCTCGGAGATAGCAAAAGAATGTGCGACGGCGTTTTTGATATTTACAACTCAATGGAACTCCATGAACGTTTCTCAAGGAATTCCGTTGAGTTTGCAAAGAAATACGACCTGAAATCTATTCGCCTGAAAATGGCGAAGATTTATGATGAGGTGGAAAGTCGGTTTTTATAGTTATATGCGCCGTCTCGCGAAGTTTAATGGTTGCGATGCTGCTGGTTTTGTGTTATATTTGAAGGAGTGCGAATGATAGCACAATCATAGGTGAGAGGGCTTGTTGTCGCTTATTAAGAGGCTAAAATATTATTCTTAATAATAAAGAGATTTAATCTTATTAAGAAACTGAATCGGGAGATTTAGAATGTCTATTTACTTTCCTGAAAGCGAAGAAATTTACTTTATAAAAACACGAGATTATTTTTCAGAAGTTGTGAGTTCATATTCAAATGGAAATTATCGTTCTGCAATTGTCATGTTGTATTCAGTGGCAATCTGCGATATTCTCTTTAAACTTCAAGAATTGAAAGATATGTATAATGATTCTGTTGCGACTGAAATTTTAAAAGATGTCGATGTCATTGGAAATCAGAAAAGCAATCTTTCAAAGTCAAAATGGGAAAAGGAACTTATAGATAGAGTCTATAAAGAAACACAACTCCTAAGTTCAGAGGATTACACAAATTTAAATCATTTATACGATCATCGGAATTTTTCCGCACATCCGGCTCTTAATGAAAATTATGAATTGATAAATCCATCAAAAGAAACAACTGTTGCTCATATAAAAAACATTTTGGCAGGTATTTTGGTAAAGCCGCCAGTATTCATCAAAAATGTATTTGATATGCTTACCGAAGATTTGAGAGAAAAAAAGGATATTTATATAAATGAATATGACAAATTAAACATCTATCTTAAAAATAAGTATTTTTCAAAAATGCCGGATCCAATGCGGTGCAGGGTTTTTGCAAGTCTATGGAAAATATGTTTTTGTCTGCCTGATGATGAATTATGCAAACAGAATGTAAAAATAAATAGAAAAGCACTTCAAGTGTTAACAGAGGAGATGCTTGATAAAGCAGATGAAATACTCCAAAATGAAAATAATAAATTTAGGGTAGCCACAGACGATATGTGTATTTTCAGTTTGATTATTTACCTTTCGCATTTTCCTCGATTATATCGGAGGCTAAATGAAGACGTCCAGTTACATATAAAATCGATTATTGAAAAAAACGATGATGCAAAGGTTATTGCTTGGTTTATAGATAACGATTATTCTGCACATCTTTTAAAAATAAAAGTGCATTATTCATTATCTTTATCTGATGAAGTTATAAAATATCTTCACGATGTATATTCTGAACAAGGGAAAATACAAGAATTATATGATTATTTTATATTTTATTATGGAGACAGCAATTCATTTGATTCCGCTGATGAACGGTATTCCCAAGTTATTTCTCCTTATTTACAAAACTTTTCTGCTCTTCAATTAAAAAATCTAATTGATGCATCTGATACAAATGATCAGATATATTGGAGACGAATGGCTTATTCTGCTAATACGGAAATTGCAAAGGAAACATTAAAAAAATACGGAAAAGATTTTAATTTTTCAGAATACGAAAACTTTGAATTTGATAAGTCCATAATAAGCACTGACAATAAATCGGATAAAGAAAATCATAATAATAGACAGAAAGAAGAGCCGTTTTAATTTATTTGTTTTGTTTCTGATTTGATTACAGAGCGATTGGGGAAAGAATATGTATTTTCTGGTAACAAGAAAACTTTAATAAATATGAAAGAAAATAAACTGAGAATGGTCACATCATATTCTTTTCATCACCGCCCTTTCATTGAGTAAAAAGACAGTTAGGTAAGGTGGCACAACCTGCTTTTAATTACAATCCTTTCTTATAACACGCTACTTACATTTTTACTATATTTATTTTGTATCCAAGACAGCTCAGAATTGCAAGAACCGTCTTGTAGTTTATTTTATCTACGTTTTTATTGCTGCGTATTTTTTGGATTACAATGGGCGACACTTGTGCTTTTTTCGCCATGCTCTGGACAGACAGTTTTTCTTCTTCCATTTTTTCAATAAGGAATTCAGAAAGCAGGAATTCGTTGTATTCCTTGTCGAACCGAGCTTTTTCTTCGGGGTTGTGTGTTATGAATGTGTCAAATGTTGTTTCCATTTCAGTCCTCCTCGTTTCTTTGCAGATAATCTTCTCTGCACGTTATGCAGATATTCTTTTCCGTTTCAGGCAGCTTTTGTGTTTTCTTGGTGAATGCATTTGTAACAATAATTTTCTTTAATAAAAAAGCACAGATAGCGGTCTGGTTGCGGTTTGAACTCATATACTTTATTTCCTTCATTTCTGAATTTTGTTTTGTCCGAAATCTTCCCAAAATCGCCCATTCGTTTTTCAAGGACAAGGAATTTGCGATGCTGCTCCTGCGTTATGGAAAGAAAGTATTGATATGCTTGGCTGAATCCGTTTTCATCATAATACCATTCAAGGGTAAAATACTGTCCGATGTAAATCGTGCAATTGGCTTTGTCCATTCAACTATACTGTATCATAATTATGGTACAGTTATCAATTCGTTTGTGAGTTTATACACAGCTTCAACCCGAAACAGCAATATGGCATCTTGAAGAGCATTGCAATCTCTGAAATCGGTAAGCAAAGGCGGAAGGTACATGGTTTTCATTTCCTATCCATCGACTTCCGCCTTCAGTTTTGTGCGTTGTACTGCCAAAACTGACTAATGGTTTGTTATTGTCTTGCTGTTGGAAGATTCGTTGCCAATACAAACACCTTGTTTATATGTAAAAATGAACGAATTTCTTTTCGTGCTGAAGCCCTAATATCTGTATCAGTGTGCTTGATATATCCTTTAAATGGAGAAATAAAGAAAGATAACCTTATAAAAATTTACATGCACAGTAAAACTGTTCTGTACGGAACAATCCGTTTTAACTATATGATTCCAGTTCCTGCATCCGAGCTTGAAAAAGTTAGTGTTAATGACGAGGGGGATTTCAAATATAAAATACTTATGCAGAGTGAATACTTCTTTGTCAATACAAACAGAGATAAAATAGAAAAGACTGCCGTTCGATTACACAAAATGCGTACAACTTATAATCCAGAACAGAATAAAAACAAACTGATGGAAATTACACTAGATTTTACAAGCCTTGAAAAGATGTGTGATGAATTTAGTAAAAAAGATTAACAATATTTCTATGTATCCATAACTTTTCCTTGTAAACAAACGCACCTTCCTTCTATCAGAATATGTTCATTCTGAAGCCGTGCAATAATCATATTGACATTGCAAATTATTGTAGGTATTCTTTTGACATGAAAAATACTGATTTTGAAAATCCGTTGGGAGATGAGGCGGAATGTACCCTTGTGCTTCAAGACAATGAGTGGAAGTTTGAGTATTGCGACCATGACAGACAAATTGCAAGGGCGATTGTATTTGATGATTCAGGCTTTTTTTATTTTGTGAGGGCAGTTCGAGATGATGATTTTGGCAAATCCACTTTAATAGAAACGTCAGGCGGTGGAGTGGAGCAAAATGAGGATTTAACGAAGGCTGTTGCGAGAGAGGTGCAGGAAGAATTGGGAATTGTAGTCGATATAGTGTGTAAAATTGGAGTTGTAAGCGACTACTATAATCTTATTCATCGGCATAACATTAACAATTATTTTTTATGCAAAGTGGCTTCTTTTGGAGAGAAACATTTAACAAAAGATGAGATAGAATGCTTTCATTTGTCAACTCTCAAAATGACTTTTGAAGAGGCTGTCAAAGAATATGAAAAATGTTCAAACTCAAAACTCGGAAAACTCATAGCCAACAGGGAGCTTCCTATTTTGCACCGCGCAAAGAAAATTATGGATTCGATTATATCCTGCTAAAAATTCCTGCTAGTCTAACAGAATATACTCTGAAAAAAACACGGTTTTTATTTTGTTGAGGGAGAGCGTTTGGTTCATGCGATCACAGAGGGCTTGTTTTATTTCGTTTTCCCCTGCTGCGAGGAGTTCTGTTTTTGTGTTTTCGGAAAAATAGTCGGAAACGATGTCTTTTAGTTCTTGAGTTTTTTGGGAAAGTTCTTCATAAAATAGGGAGTCATCCTTTGTGTATGAAAGCCAGGGGAACACCACTACGGAAACACCGTCTTTTGTTACTGCCCGAAGTCTTGAAATTCCTGAAAAAAGAGAGTAGCCTTCTTCATAAAAATGAGAGGGGGAAAAGTCCTCCTTTGTCTTTGTTGATTCATTGTGTGTAATAGCGTTTTTTCTAGCAAAGTTGCCAAATTCCCCGTTTGCAAAGTAAAAAATGGTTGTCAGCGTGATAATGAGCAGTATAAAAATCAGCACTGAAAGCAAAATCGTGTTTCCATAGGAAAGAGGTGAGAAAATATTTTTTGTTTGAAAGTGCCTTTTCATTTTATAAAATCCCCGTCTGTCAAACCGCCTTTTCATTGCTGTAAACGCCGTTTCAAAATGAAATGCATTCGCAACAAGTGCGAAGCGCAAAGTTTCAAGCAGAAACGGCAGTAAATAAGCGAGTTTTGAAAAGATAGAAAGAACATTCTTCCAGTTGCAGTGAAAAAGGCAAAACCATGCGCTCGCGCATTTCGCGCTTATTGTGGCAAAGATTTTTTTCGCTGCTATCGCAGCGACCACAATCAGAGCGATTTTGCCTTTTTCACTGCGCCTTCGCGAATGTGTTTTATATTTTCAAAACTCGCATTAAAAATAGCAACTCTATTTCAGTTGCTGTTTTTAAACCTTCCTTAATTTTCAACAACGAACGAATCTTCAGATTCGGGAGTTGTTGAAAATGCTATTTCGCAACGAAGTGAGAAATAGCAATTGATAAGCGAGTTTTTGAAGAAAACTCGCATTAAAATCAGCAACACTATTTTTGTTGCTGATTTTAAATCTTCTTTATTTTTCAGCAGACAATAGACGGCATAAAGAGCGTTCCACGTGATATGGAACGTCTTTTCTATCGCACCGCAAAATTGACCAGTTTATCCTTTACGACAACGGATTTTACTATTTCCTTGCCATCTAGGAATTTTGCAACACCATCTGCTTTTTTTGCATTTTCGATAAGCTCACTGTCCGCAGTTCCCGTTTGCGCTTGAAATTTTCCCCGCAACTTTCCATTCACCATGACAACTATAGTCAGCGTGTCAGTCTTGAGGTATTCTTCATTGAATTCAGGCCACTTTTCGTAGGCGATGGTATTTTCATTCCCAAGTTTTTGCCACAGTTCTTCGCCGAGATGAGGGGCGTACACGCTCAACATCTTTACAAAATCAGACCAAAGGGTGCGCGGAATGGAATCCATTTTGCTCAAGTCGTTTGCAAAAATCATCATTTGGCTGATTGCAGTGTTGAAATTCAATGTTTTTGTGTCGTTTGTCACTTTCTTTACCGTTTGGGCGAATGATTTTCTCAAGTTGACAAGATTTTCGTCTTTCAGATTTTCCGTTATGTCAATATCGCACAATGGTTTTTCAGAAAGAGACCACACTTTTTCTAAAAACCTGTGGATTCCTATTATTCCTTGTGTGTTCCACGGTTTGCTCATAGTCAACGGACCCATGAACATTTCATACATTCTAACGGAATCTGCACCATAAGATTTTATTTCATCGTCAGGATTCACCACATTTTTCAATGACTTTGACATTTTTGCGATAACTTGTTCGAGCTTTTCACCTGTTGCCTTTTCGTAGAAAGAACCATCTTCCCTTTGCCCAACTTCATCTGCGGGAACAAGCGTTTTGTTGCTCCTTTGATATGCGAATGAAGTGATCATTCCTTGATTTATAAGACGCTGAAATGGCTCTTTTGTTGAAACTGCTCCAATATCATACAGCACTTTGTGCCAGAATCGGGCGTAAAGCAAGTGGAGTACTGCGTGTTCTGCGCCGCCCACATATAAATCAACGGGCATCCAATAGTTCTCTTTTTCGGGAGCGCAAAATTGATTTTCATTTTTCGGATCAAGATAGCGCAGGTAATACCAGCAAGAACCTCCCCATTGAGGCATTGTGTTTGTCTCTCGCTTTGCATTTCCACCGCATTTTGGACAGTTGCAATTCACCCATGACTCAATTGCCGCAAGCGGGCTTTCTCCTGTTCCTGTCGGCTGGTAGGACCGCACTTCTGGCAGCTTTAGAGGAAGTTCGTTCTCCGGAACGGGAACAATGCCGCATTTTTCACAATGCACTAACGGGATAGGCTCTCCCCAATAGCGTTGGCGACTGAAAATCCAATCGCGAAGTTTGTAGTTCACTGTTTTTTTACCGCATTTTTGCTTTTCAAGGAATGCTATCATTTCGCTAATAGCATCGTTTGTTTTTCTGCCTGTTATAAAGCCGGAATTGATTGAGTATCCGTCTTTTGCGGATGTGCATTCTGTTGCAACCTCAAAAAGAGCGGGGTGTTCGGCGGCAAGTTTTTTATATTCATCAGGATTTTTAGATGCATTTTTGAGCAGTTCAACCCCCGCACTCTCATCTCCGTTCCCTAACGCTGCAATTTCCTCTTTCGTTGCAACTACCTTTATGATTGGCAGATTGAATTTCTTTGCAAAATCCCAGTCGCGTTCATCGTGAGCGGGAACTGCCATAATTGCGCCAGTGCCGTAAGAAATCAAAACATAGTCTGAAATCCAAATGGGAACTTTTTTCCCATTTACTGGATCAATTCCATAACTTCCTGTGAAGACTCCTGTTTTGTTTTTGTTTAAGTCTGTTCGTTCAAGGTCGGATTTTTTTGACGCCTCTTCAACATATTTTTCAACTTCCGCCTTGTGTTCAGCCGTAGTTAATTCAGAAAGCATTGGGTGTTCGGGCGAAATGACCATATAGGTGCAGCCAAAAAGCGTGTCTGCCCGTGTTGTAAAGACTTTTAAGAATTTTCCTGTGCCCTGTGGTTTTTCGGGGGATGCAGTCGGATTTTCATTGTCGTTTGCAGCGATTTCAAAGTCAACTTCTGCTCCAAAAGATTTTCCGATCCAGTTTCTTTGCATTGCCTTTACGCTTTCCGGCCAGTCAAGGCTGTCCAAGTCTTCAAGCAGTTTGTCTGCATAGTCAGTTATTTTTAAAACCCACTGTCGTATTGTTTTGTGCGTCACATCGCTTCCGCATCTTTCGCACTTTCCTTCTTTTACCTCTTCATTTGCCAAACCTGTTTTGCAAGAAGGACACCAGTTTATTGGCGTGTTGCTTTCATAAGCGAGTCCTTTTTCAAATAGTTTGAGGAAAATCCACTGAGTCCATTTATAATAGTCGGGGTCGCAGGTTGAAACGCATCTATCCCAGTCATAGCTAAAGCCAAGTGATTTTATCTGTTGTATAAAGTGTGCAATATTTGCATTTGTGGTGGTGGCAGGATGAGTGCCGGTTTTAATTGCGTAATTTTCAGCGGGGAGACCAAATGCGTCAAAGCCCATCGGATGCAAAACGGTGTAGCCATTCATTCGCAAATATCTACAGTAAATGTCAGTGGCTGTATATCCTTCTGGATGCCCCACATGAAGACCTGCCGCGGATGGGTAGGGGAACATATCAAGGACATACATTCTTTTTTCTTTTGGGATGGAGGGATCTTCAGAAACTTTGAAAGTCTTGTTTTCCTCCCAAAATTTCTGCCATTTTGGTTCAATAGATTCAAACGGATATTTGCTCATTTTGTAACTCCACGTTTTATGAGAATTTAAACGGTTAAAATACTAATTTTTATAGATTATATCATAGCGAAAAAGTCGTTGAGTTGCAATGTCTTGCACTTGAAGAAACAAATTCCTGCCTCGCGGTGATTGTTTCGTTTGCTCACGCACGGCTATGAGTTTTTATTTCAGTTATTGATGCAAGGTTAGCCGCAGTTTTTACAAATAAAAATGACAGTAAACAAGCGAATTTTTGAAAAATAGAAAGAACATTCTTCCAGTTGCAGTGGCGAAAGATACATTGTTCTTCTAATTTTAATTCCTCGACTTTCGCCTCCAGTTTTGTACGCTTCGCTATCAAAACTGGCTAAATGCATTCACAACATGCGCTTGCGCATTTCGCGTTCATTGTGGCAAGGATTTTTTTTTCGCTGCTATCGCAGCGACCACAATGAAAGCGATTTTGCCTTTTTCCCTGTGCCTTCGCGAATGGTTTTTATATTTTCAAAGAAAAACTCGCATTAAAACAGGCAACTCAATTTTAGTTGCCTGTTTTAAACCTTCTTTAATTTTCAGCAACGAGCGAATTTTCAAATTCGGGAGTTGCTGAAAACGCCGTTTTGCAATGAAGTGTTTTCGCAACAAGCGCATAGCGCGAAGTTTCAAGCGAAAATGACAGTAAACAAGCGAATTTTGGGAAAATAGAAAGAACATTCTTCCCGTTGCAGTGGCGAAAGATACATTGTTCTTCTAATTTTAATTCCTCGACTTTCGCCTCCAGTTTTGTACGCTTCGCTATCAAAACTGGCTAAATGCATTCACAACATGCGCTTGTGCATTTCGCGCTCATTGTGGCAAGGATTTTTTTGCTGCTATCGCAGCGACCACAATGAGAGCAATTTTGCCTTTTTCCCTGCGCCTTCGCGAATGGTTTTTATATTTTCAAAGAAAAACCCGCATTAAAATCAGCAACGAGAGTTTTTGTTTGCCAGACTTGTGAGCAATCAAAAACTCGATAGCAGGGTGGCGGAGCAACCCTGCGTACTATTTCAGTTGCTGTTTTTAAACCTTCTGTTTTTGTATGCACTTTTTCGTGCGTTGCTTTTATTTTGTCTACATTGAAAAATCCTTGCCCAAATATACTTCTCGTGCTAACTCCGAGTCTAGAATTTCTTGTTTTGTGCCTTGAATGGCAATTTGCCCTGTGCTGACTATGATGGCGCGGTCGGTGATTTCAAGGGTGTCTCGAACATTGTGATCTGTAATCAAAATGCCAATGCCTCTTTTTGCTAAAAGACCTATCATTCCCTTGATGTCCGCAACGGCGATTGGGTCAATTCCTGCAAATGGTTCATCGAGCAAAAGGAATTTTGGTTCGATCGCAAGGGAGCGGGCGATTTCTGTTCTTCGTCTTTCTCCTCCTGAAAGGGTGAACGCCGGTTGTTTTCGTATGCGAGCGATTGCAAACTCATCGATCAATTCTTCAAGCCGTTGTTTTTTTTCGTGTTTGGAAAGATCGTTGCGCGTTTCCAAAATAGACCATATATTTTCTTCCACTGTGAGTTTTTTAAATACACTCGGCTCTTGCGGCAGGTATGAAATGCCGAGACGGGCGCGCTTGAACATCGGAAGACCGGTAATTTGTTCTTCATTAAGGAATATGTCTCCTGCGCTTGGCTGGTAAAATCCAACAATCATATAGAATGTTGTGGTTTTTCCCGCTCCATTAGGCCCTAAAAGCCCCAAAATTTCGCCTGTTGCCATGCTAAAGTCAATTCCCTTGACAACGGTTTTTCGTCCAAACGTTTTATACAGGCTTGATACGCGGAGTTTGTGAATTGCCCGTCCGTTTTCATCTATTTCAGGATTTGTTTTTGCGCTTGCACTTTTGTTTGTGTGTTCATTTTGTTCTTCTGTGTTTGCGTTGCCGTTAAACTCATTTATTTCGACCGGCTCGTCTGTTGTGTTGTCTTGCGTTGTTTCTTCTGATATGGTGTGTTCATTTATGTTTTCTTTTGATTTTTTACATTTAAAAAATTTCAAGACTTGCTCCTCGACCTTTTTTTGACTTTGTTTGAAGATTTTTTGTCTTTATGTATGTCGTTATCGGTTTCTTCCTCGCTGTTGTCATTTTTACTTTCAGTCTCGCTTTCATTTGTATCATTGAGTGCGTTTTCATCTGCATTTTCGTTGGTTTTTGAATTCTCGCTGGTTTCTGCATTTTCGCTTGCGCTGTCGTTTTCTTCTTCCATGTTTTCTGTGTTTTCGGCATTTTCTATGCTTTCTGTATTCTCTGCATCCTCGGAGGTTTCTGCATCTGTATTTTCAGATTTTCTTTCATCAACAACAGATCCCTTTACGCGTCCGTCGAGTATAATTTCCTGTGAATCCAAATTCATCGTTATATGTTGCGCCCGAAACGTGTCCGACCCTTGCTTTATTTGCGCATTTCCTGAAAGTTCAAGCATCTGTTCATTTTTTCTATATATTGCATACACTCCTGTGCAAACATTATCTTTTTGAAGAAGTTCTATGTCGATTTGCATAACTGCAATGTCGGTGTTTTGATTGTATTCAATGAGATGCCCTTTTACCGTCACATCGTTTTTTATGTCCTTTAAATTGACATCCTCGCTTAAAAGTGCGATTTTTGTTTCTCTGTCATATTTTATTTTGCCACAGGTGAATTCCAGTTCGGACTCCATATTCTTTCCATCAACAGAACCAGTCGCTTCGATATATCTAAAATCATCTCCGTACATAGTTATTTTGTCTGCTGAAATTTCCATCGATTCGGTGAGGACATACGCCTCTCCCTCAAGCGTGGTGGAGTCCGATTTATCTCCAACGGTGCCAGTCATGCTGTCTGCGGAGAAGACAATTTTTTCAGCTCCTGCATACGTCAATGATAGGAGAAAAATAAACGCTGCCATTGCAAAAGATTTTCTGTTCATCTGTTAATCGTTTTCCCATTCATTTAGTATTTGGACGACTTCCGTTGCATTTGCAGCGTTTTCAGATTCTGTTGTGTTAGATCCGTCTGTTATGAGGAACGTGTCGGTTGTGTTTTCCTCTGCTGTTTCCCCATCCCCAGTTTCAGTTTCTCCTGTTACAACTCCCGTAAATGAAAACTGTTTTGAAACTCCGCTTGCAGAAAATCCCGAGCCGCTCATAACGGTTTTTCCCCTTTTTATTGAAACATTGTCAGTTCGTCCGCTTGTGAGCTGCTCTGTTTTGCCGTTCCATTTGAGGTTTGCGGCAGAAACAATTATATCATCGCTTATATTGTTTATTTCTATGTTGTCATACAAAACATATTTTTCTTCGTCTGTATCGGCTGAAAGAAGTTCGCATGTGCCTTCTGTTGCAAGTTCCCCGTTATTGTCATACGTTTTGAATGCGGGCTTTTTTGCAAATATTGATTTTCCGTCTTTATATTGTTCAAGACGCTCTG
This sequence comes from Treponema sp., assembly GCA_014803985.1. Taxonomy (GTDB): domain Bacteria; phylum Spirochaetota; class Spirochaetia; order Treponematales; family Treponemataceae; genus Treponema_D. The sequence continues at coordinate 72,093 of JAAVAO010000024.1, read as the reverse complement.
CGGAAAGAGAGAGCGTTTTTTTATTGTCTTCGTATCTATCGAAATTTACATCGCTAAACACAAACTCGGGCGATGAGTTTTCATCGTAAAGAGTCATTCCATATTTAAGCGAGCAAGATGAAAAAAGCAGAACCATAGAAAATAAAGTCGTCGCTTTAGAGGAAAATGATCTTGCCGTAAAAAGAAAACTCATTCGCTTATTTTAAAGTTATTTGTGTTCTCGTGCAAGCATGCTGATTTCATCTGCCATTTGCATAAGTGAAACTTGCTTTTGAACTCCGCCCATTTCCATAGCAACCTTAGGCATTCCATATACGACAGATGATTCCTCGTCTTGTCCTAATGTCCAAGAACCTTGTCTTCGCAGTTCGGCAAGTTGGGCGGCGCCGTCTCCTCCCATTCCCGTCATAATTACGCCAAGTGCATTATTCTTATATTCTTTTGCAACAGATTCAAAAAGCACGTCTGCGGATGGTCTGTGTCCATTCCTATGCGGATTTTGATTTGTATGAATAATCGGACCGCCATATTTTAGTTCAACAGTGATGTGGTATCCTCCAGGCGCAATGTATATGTGTCCGTTTTCAACCGGCATATTGTCCATTGCCTCCATAACTTTTAGGGGGCATATTTTGTCAAGGCTGCGTGCAAATTCGGTTGTGAATCCCGCTGGCATGTGTTGCACCACAAGAATTGGTTGGGTTAAATGAGGGTCAATCATTTTAAACACATCTCGCAGGGCGTTTGGTCCTCCCGTTGAAATACCAATTGCAATAATTTTGATCACTCCATGTTCGCGAAGCGGAGTAATAACGGCAGGCCCATTTTTACTGTTGAATGTTTGCAGGGGAGGCGCACTTCTTTCATTCGTTTTTGTTTGTACAGAAGGCGTTTTTTCATTTGCTTGTTTGCTTGTTGTATGCGTGGCAGTTTCTTTTATCTTTGGTTCTATCAGATTTAAGATATGCCCCGCAAATGGAATTAACTTTCCTTTCCTGCGCGCATAAATTCCTCCGTAAGAAACTATTTTTTCAACAAGTTCTTCCGTTACGTCTGCAATGTTCATTGAAATTGAGCCGCCCGGTTTGGTAATAAAGTCGCTTGCGCCAAGCTCAAGGCATTCCATAGTCACTGCTGCGCCTTGTTTTGCTATGCTTGAAAGGATTATTACAGGAATCTTTAACTTCTTGTTTTTTCGTTCACGGAGAAATTCAACTCCCGTCATAACTGGCATTTCTATGTCGAGGATTATAATGTCGGGATTATTCGTTTCAAGAACATTCAACAGGTTTTGTCCGTTTGTAGCCTTTGCGATTACATTCATTCCTGGAGTTTCATCTACCATTCGGGAAATGAGGTTGCGCATAAGAGCAGAGTCATCGCATATTACGACTTCAAGGTTGTCGTGAATTCCATCATTTATGTCCATAAAAAGTGCCTCGCTTTAAGCGTTTTTCTGATAAAGACAAGCCCAGTTAGTCTTTAGGAACTCAAATTTTGTTTTTAACCCAAAGAGAGATTCTGAGTGACCAATAAATAGATATGAATGTGCTGCCATTGCGTTCCAAAAGTTATTTAAAACGGTTGTTTGTGCGTTTTCATCAAAATAAATCATTACATTACGGCAAAACACAACATCTAGTCTGCTGAAGCCTGGTGTGTGCTGCAAGTTGTGGTAGTCGAATTTTACACAGTCCATAATGTCCTTGTTTATTTGATAACCGCCTTCCACTTTTGTAAAAGAGGTTGCAAGATAGTCAGGGGGAACGCCATCCATTTTTGTTCCAGCATAAAATCCCTTTTGACCAACCATCAGCGACTTTAAAGAAATGTCGGATGCAGTAACTTGAAAGTTGTAGCCAAATGGAAGAATTTTCTTCAAAATCATAGCGATTGTATAGGGCTCTTCACCTGTTGAACATCCTGCGCTCCAAATACGCACCGTTCGATCGTTTGTTTTTTTCTTTTCCTCAAGAACATGTGGGATTACATAATTGATAAGCGCGTCAAAATGAGGCTGGTTTCGGAAAAAACGCGTCAAGTTTGTTGTTACACTGTCTAGCATTCGCTTCATTTCTTCGTGATCAGACAGAATAAGTTTGTAGTAGTCATCCAGGGAGTCCATCTTTTTTTCGCGTAAGATTTCCTTGATTCTACTATCTAGAATAGGTCTGTTTGTCGAAGAAAAAGTTATGCCACATTCCTTGTAAATAATGTTGCGAAATTTATCAAAGTTCGCATCGTTCAAAATCTCTGTCATAATACTTATTATAAAACTTCAATTTATAATTGTAAAGAGGGCAAAAGTTGCAGTTTGTTTTATTTTTCGTTGCGTGCATTTTTTTACCGTGAAATTGTATTTACGGTATGATTTTATTTTCTAAAAGCCAGTGCCAGAGCGTTTCATTCCAGTGAAAGGTTTTCATAAATTTGTTGTCCAGCATTCCAAAACCATGTCCGCCCCATTCATATATTTCTGTGTGGTGGAGAATTTCAGCCTGTGTAAGCGCGTTGTCTAGTTCAATGCTGTTTTGCCACAAAACGACAGGGTCATCCTTGCATACAACTATATATGTTGGCGGCATGTCAGGCGGAATTTGCATTTCCATTGAGAATGCGTCCTTTCTTTCGGGAGTTTGTTCTTTGCCAAGCAAACTTTTTCGTGACCAGCGATGCGCTATGGTGTCTTGCATGCTCACAACAGGATAGACAGGAACGCAAAATGTTGGACGCAAGTCAGTGTTCTCTGCAATTCCGAATTTATGAAGTTCATTGCGACTTTTGTAAAAAGCACCGCCCATAGTTACCAAATGACCGCCTGCCGAATACCCAATGATTCCAATGTGTTTTCCGCTGATATGATAGCGTTCTGCATTTTCTCGCACTAACTGAATTGCTCGTTGCAAGTCCTCCAGCATTGCCGGGTAGTGATTTCCGCCACTAGCCGTTCGGTATTTCAGCGTGAACGCAACAACGCCTTTCTTTGAAAACCACTCTGCGCTTTTGTATCCTTCGTTATACAGTCCCAGATGATGATAGCTTCCTCCTGGACAAATGATAATTGCAAGATCCTTTTTTTCACTTTCACTAGACGGAAAATGCACATACATAGTTGACTTAACATTCTTCATTTCAGGCACATTTTTCCAGAGTGGAATGGGCGTTCCCGATTTTGCAAATACAGTTTGCGCAAAAAGTGCGATAAAAAAGAAAGAGGCGAGCTTCTTTTGTTCTTTATTTTTAAGCAAAAAGGAAGGTTTTAACTTGCTTTCCTGCTTAAAACTCCAGTTCGCAATGAAATGAGAAACGGCAGTGAATAAGCGCGTTTTGAAAAAAATCGCCATTAAAAACAGCAACGCTAATTTTGTTGCTGTTTTTAAATCTTCCTTAATTTTCAGCAACGAGTGAATTGTCAAATTCGGGAGTTGCTGAAAACGCGATTTTGTAGCGAAGCGAAAAATCGCAGTACGATAAGCGAGTTTTTGAAAAAAAATCGCCATTAAAAACAGCAACGCTATTTCAGTTGCTGTTTTTAAATCTTGGAATATACATTGCATATTTTTTTCCTGTTATAATTGCTTTTAATTTTCAAAAGCGATTATACAAGTTCACAAGCGTTTTGTCAAAAACGGGGTGTACATGGAGAAGAGGGGGACAAGATGAATGATAGCAAATCCAGCGAAAAAGAGGTGGTTCTCTGTGCTGTATTAAAAACAACGGCGTGTGTCATTGTCGGACTTTGCGCCCGGCAATGACAGTCGTTTTCGTTGCATATACGCATTAAAACGGCTTATTTTCTTTTTCTGAAATTCCAGCTTCCGCCTATAAAAAACGAGTTTAATGAAACAGAGGCGGGATTTGTTGTGTAGCCTCCATTGGAGGTGTAGACTTCTTCTTCTCCAGTGAATTTGGTGAATTTCATTCCAATCAATGGACTGAATACTGCGTTCGGGAAGAATTTTGCCTGAAGTTCAAAGAAAAAGGCGGGTGCAACGAAATTTGATGGATGCATTACAGTCCCTATGTCAAGTCCAAGCCCTGCTTGAACAAACGCCACTTTTGAGAATTGCACTCCGAGTGCGCCGCCAATGGTAAAGTCAAGAATTCCTGTGTTGCCTACGCTAAAAAAGAATGTTTCCATGAAGCCCACGTAAAAGTTTACTTTTCTAAAAGGAGTGACTCTAAACATATTGTGATTTTCAAGGCCAATTGTGAACGCCCCAATGTCTCTGACTTTCTTTTCTAATTCTTTAGAGTAGTAGCTATAGTAATAATCTTCGTAATAGCTTGCCTCTCCTGCTGCATAGCCTAGTGCGAATTGAAAGTCCCCTCTGTATCTAGGCTCTGTTTGCTCTGTAGATGATGCTTTTGTCTGTTGTTTTTTACCCTTTGCATTTGATGTGCCTTGTCGTGAAGTAAAGCCACTTCTATTACGCTGTTCTTCAATTCTTTTAGTGGCGTTTTGAGATCGTGCATATATGCTTGAAATGGAAAAAACAAAACAGCACAAGAAAACCGCAAGTTTGCATACATTTTTTTTCATCTATTATTTTCCTCCGTAAAAAGTCAAAAGTAAGGTGAAACCTTTAATTGACTTTTTATGCACATCCTCAGGGAAAAATGAGGATGCATTGTATATAACACGTTTTCGACTTTGAAAACGTGAATGGGAAATCAATGCACGAACGGCGCGTGCAAAAGCAGGGGTGACGAAGCAACCCTGCTCACTCTGTTTCGTGCAGAATTTTTCATTATAACTTTTTGTATGTTGTTGTGCGTGTTTCCGTCAAAACTTCCTTGCCGTTTGAGTCTGTGGTCTTTGTTGTTTGAACTGTTTCGTTTCCGACAATTGTATCAGTGATTTTTATTGCGATTCCAGACCACGCAGTTTGTCTTCCTGTGTTTGAACTTGCATCATCTGTCGCTTCAGCGTCCATTACGATGTTTATCACTGCGTCTGTTTCAGGATATTTTGCTATTGCAGCCGAGAGGATATCAGCATAGCCTTTAATTCCGTTCCCATCTTTTTCGTAGATGATTATGGGACCGAGAACTGCATAATCCTTTGGGTTTACAAGACGAGTGTCGTTCAGTGATGTGCCGTAAAAAGTTTCATTGCTGAAAAGTCTGTCGTCTGTGTCTTGACCTAACGAAGTTTGGTAATGAGGTGTTGACAAGCAACCTGTAATAGCAAATGCTGCGATAAGCGCAGTAAAAGCGAACAATAATTTTTTCATAGTGTTTCCTCCTTAATCTATGAAACAAGATATGTCATTATAATCGAAATGGGGGGGGGGTATGTCTATAGGTAATGTGCAAATTTTATGCAAATTCATAAAAAAATATGAAAGACGTGCTATTTTGTAGGCTTTTTTTTAGAATTTTTGTTGTTTTCTGCTGACTGTTCGTGCTGTTCATGTTTTTTTCCGAATGTCTTGTTAAAAAAATAAAACGGTACAGAAAAAACGCGCTATAGATATGTTTTTTGTAGAAACTTATGAAAGTTAATAGTAATATAAAAGAGTATGGCAAATATTTTGGATTATATTTCGTGGAGGGGGGATCTTTCGTTTTCCGCTTCTCCGTTCAATGATATTGATGCGCTCGTGCTGTGTCAAATTTCCTATATTGATTTTGATGGACTTTTGCCAGTCGAGAATTTTTCTGCCTCCATAACGCTTTCCGCTTTGGGTGATTTATTTAAAAAATCCCCCGATTTAGAAAGGCGTTCTGATTTGGGGATGTTGATAAATAAAAAAAGCGTTGACTTGCTTTTTGCGGCAGCGTCTTCCGTTCGTTTTGGAAGTTTGAAAGTTACAGGCTATTCCTCAATTATTGAACCTGCAATAGAGGAGCAGTTTTCCGCAATGACGTTTTTGCTTCCTGGAAAAATGAATTTTGTGGCATATCGAGGAACTGATGACACTATTGTTGGCTGGAAAGAGGATTTTAATCTTGCGATTATGGACGAAGTGCCCGCCCAAACGGATGCGGTTAGATATTTGGAGACGGCTGCCTCTTCTTTGAAAGGCAGTTTTATTGTGGGTGGTCATTCTAAAGGAGGAAATCTTGCCGTGTATGCAGGAGCGATGGCATCTGCGTCTGTGAAAAAAAGGGTGAGAGTCATTTATAATCTTGACGGGCCGGGCTTTTCCGAAAAGACCCTTTCTTCAAACAACTTTTATGAGGCGATTCCAAAAATTCGTTCATATTATCCACATTTTTCTATTGTGGGAATGCTGTTTGGTCACGCAGGAGAATACTGTGTTGTTGAAAGCGATGAAACGGGCATTATGCAGCACGATCCATTTTCTTGGCATTTGAATGGCACAACATATACAACGCTTGATGGGTTTGATTCGGGCTCTGTTTTTTTTCATGAAACGTTTAACGCGTGGATTTCCCATATTAGCGATGAACAGAGAAGCAAATTTATAGAGGCGCTTTTTACGTTGATTCAAGCAACAGATGCAAGAACTAATTCCGAGATTGAAAAAAACTTGTTGCGGAATTCGGTGAAAATAATTAAGGCTATTGGCAGCCTTGACGGTGAAATGCGAAAGGCGTTAAAGGAGACTTTGTCCATTTTGTTTAAAACAGCGCATAAGCAGCTTCCAGTGCTTTCTGGAATAATGGCGGATGAGACATAGGTTTTCCGTTTTTATTTCTTGACGTTTGGTCGCAGGGCTTTGACCTGCTTGCCCAGTTTTGGTGGCGGAGTAACAAGGTGTCCAAATTATATAAATAGGTAAAACGAGAATTTTGATTTAAAACTGCATTAAAATCTGAAAATAAAGAAAGAGAGGTATAAAATGAAGACGGAAATTTCAGTGGTAAAGGCGCAGAATACATTTCTTGCGCGTGTGTATGGGTGGATGACGCTTGCGCTTTGTCTAAGCGGAGTGGTTGCGTTTGCTTCGGCAATGATGATGGTTTCTCCCAGCGGAGAGCCGACGCTGTTGTTCTCTTTTCTGTTTGGCAACAGGTTTGGCTTTCTTTTTCTTTCGATTGCAGAACTTGCCCTTGTGTGGTGGCTTTCTGCGTCTATACGAAAAATAAGTGCGGCGGCTGCTACTGTGGCATACATTGTGTATTCGGTTTTAAACGGACTAACGCTTTCGTCTATATTTTTTGTGTATAGTGGAGAGTCAATTGCGGTTATATTTTTCGTTTCCGCCGCTTTATTTGCAGTGATGTCAATTTATGGAATGGTTACAAAATCGGATTTGAATTCGTTTGGGCGTTATTTTTTTATGGGACTTGTTGGCGTGATAATTGCATCCCTTGTGAATATCTTTTTGCGCTCTGGCACGGTTGCATGGTTTCTTTCAATTGTCACTGTGTTGCTTTTTACGGGGCTCACCGCTTATGACACTCAAAAACTGCTTCGAGCAAGTCAGGCGGCAGAGGGCATGCAGGATACGGATGTGTTCAAAAAGGCTTCAATTATTGGGGCGTTGGAACTGTATCTTGATTTTATAAATATATTTCTTGCTCTTCTTCGCATTTTTGGCAGAAAACGAAATTAGCGTTTCGGGTAAACAGGCGGCGGTGCAAAAGGGCGAAAGATGCATTGATTTTTCATTTCTATTTCCCGACTTTCGCCTCCAGGTTTGCTACCTCGCACGGCATGGCTTTTTTACGCAAAACTGACCTAGTGGATTGTGATTGCATTTTCAAAACTTGCTTATTCACTGCCTTTTTTGCTAGAGACGTCGCGCTATGCGCTTGTTGCGAAAACAGTTCATTGCTGAAAATTAGTGGATAAAAATTTTACGTGCGCCGTTGACCAAAAAGTTTTATTTCATTAAAATTAAAAAACGATATAGAATGTCGCTTTTACTGCGATGATTTTTTTGGAGTTTTTATGAACAGTGCTATCGGAGTAATTCTCCTTGTTTCTTTTATAATTGTTTGTGTTCTTATAGTTCTTCTTGTTCTTGTGCAAGATGATGGGCAAAACGGAATGGGCGGACTTTTGGGCGGTCGAGGGACTGCGGCGTTTGGCTCTCATTCGGCAAATGTGCTTACGAAAGCAACCGTTGTTCTTGTGTTTTTGTTTTTTGCGATTGCTTTTGGACTTGCCCTTGTGAACAAAAAGCCAAAGTTTGTTGAAGATCTTGCACCTGCTGCAGGGATTGAAGCAGAACTCGGGGCGGAGGAAAATGCTGAATCTTCAGGAAATGGAGATTGGTGGGTTTCTAACGATGCGGGGGCTAGTGATTCGCAATCCAATGAAGTGAGTGCAGAAACGAGTGAAGTGTCCGAAGGGGAAACTTCCGAATAAAAAACAATCTTTTTTTGTGGTGATAGTATGTTGAGCGATTTTGTGAAGCTGGAAAATGTAATTTTAAATCTTGAAAGTGACAGCAAGGATGTGCTTTTTGCAGAAATGGTTGAAAACCTTGTCAGAGAGAATCCTGTCATTGATAGGAAAGAGGCTATTTCTGCGATAGAAAGTCGTGAGCAAAAGCAAAATACTTGCATTATGGCAGGTGTTGCAGTGCCTCATGCGTCTTGCGTTACCGTAAAATCTCCAGTGGTTTCAATTGGAGTGAGTAAAGAGGGAATTGACTACGAGGTTAGCAATGATTTTGCAACCGATGGAAATTCTCGTGTTCACCTTGTTATTTTGATCCTGTTTGAACCAGGGAATGCTGAACTTCATTTAAAAATTCTTGCAGAGTTGGCTCAATTGTTGCGCTTTGATACATTTTATCAAACAGCGTTAACAGCATCTTCTGCGAAAGAACTCATTGATGCTATAAAGACGATGGAAAAAGAGCTGTAATGCTTTTATGCGGTGCATTTGCTTTATATATACTGTGTGCGAACCAGTTTTGCAGAAAACTATGCGTTGTGGATTTTACTGGTGAGTTTTGTAACGCAAAACTTGATGGTGAGCGAAGCGAACGCAGAGGGCTTTGTCCTGAGACTGGAAGTCGAAGAGAAAAAAATGAAAACTCTAATGTGCTTCCGTTGCTATGCGCCGCTATTTTTCTGTCAGTTTGAAGAGGTGTGGAATGGAATCAGAGGAAGTAAATGTTATCGCCCATCTTTTGGAAGTCGAACAAAATGCATCACTGCTTATAAAAGATGCTCAAAATGATGCCAATGAAATTTTGTCTGAAGCGCGGGCAAAGGCTGATGCGGAATACACAGAAGAATTTCAAAAGATTTCCGCCCGGCTTGAAACAGACTATAACAATCGTGTTGACGAAATTTCAAAAAAATATAAAAAAATTATAAACGATTATCAAGTGGACTTGGAAAAAACTGGAAAAAACACACAGGCGTTTACCGCTTTGCTAAAAAAAACGCTTTCTGAGTTGTAGGGTGCTTTATGAATATGTCTAGTGCCTCGGCTTATGCGTATGCAAAGGCGAGCGGAATGTTAGTGAAATCTTATGTAGGTGATAATGCAATTCCGCTTTTTCATGCGAAATCTCTTTCCGAATTGTGGGAATTGATTTTTCGCACAAGCGTGCCGTCAGTTCCAGAAGTCATTTTTGCAAATACAATCGAAAATGAAGCGATGAAACGCTTTATCTCGCAATACACCCATCTTCTAGATGTTTACGATAAACCCGATTCCTATTTGATTGAGTTGCTTCGGCGATATGAAATCGAAAATCTAAAGGTTATAGCCGCTTCCTTGAGCCTTGGAGAGGAAAAAAAGCCGAGAACTGTTGACATAGGCGATTATGCCTTGTTGCATTATAACGAATGGCCGAATCTTTCTGCGATTACAAGGGGCACTCGTTATGAATGGTACAGCGAGGCTTCTGCCGTTGAAAAAAGGATGCAGCTTGACTATCAGCTTGATGCCCTTGAAATAAAAACGCTTTGGGCATCCCTTGACAAGATTTCCGATGGCACTAAAAGCATTTTAAAGAATTTTTTTATTGAGGAATATTCTGTTAAAAATATGCAGTGGGCGTTACGCTTGAAAGTTTACTATAAATTTTCACGCGAAAAAATAATTGAAAATCTGTTTTGTCTTGGGGATAAACCGTCTCCTTCAGACAAGATTTGCGGTTATGCGTTTGAAATTCTTGACAAGGAAGTGGATTCCTATGAGGACTGGAAAAACTGGCGATTTGCGAAGTTTTTAAACGCGCATACTGAAGGTGACGTGTGGAGCGTAAATCCACGAAGAATTGAACACTGCTTTAAATTTTTAGAGAAGAGCAAGGCAAGAAAAATGTTTCATCTGTATCCGATGACAGATATTTCTATGGTGATGTTCTTCTTTTTAAAACAGCAGGAATTAAATTGCATAAGGGCGGCTACAGAAAAACTTCGTCTTGGGGCAAGTGTTTCTGAGGCTATGTATGTTGCTGGTATAAAAAAAGAAATGGATGATACTATTTAGAAAGAGTGGCGGCGTTTCCTTTTTTTATAGTGAGGATAAGGGCATCGCATATATGGTGCACTTTTTTTATCTTGACAGGTTTGCACTTTTGCGTGAACCTGTTTATGGTTACTTCTAAACACTTCAGTTTTTAGAGGTAACTTTGAAAATGTAATGTTCTATTGTCGCGCTAGTATAGCAACGATAGAACTCGTTGGCACATTCGAAAAAATTGCTAAAGCCAAGTTTTTCGAGGTGTCCGTATCAAGCGCGCAGTTCGTTTGAAATTTCCTGGTGTGCACTTGTTGCAGGGTATTTCATTGCGAATGTGCATAAAGGGCAAGCGTGGTTTTGCCAAATCGCTTTTCATTTTTTATGGGAGATTTTAAATGGCGAGAACTACACAGATGAGTTTGATTGAAATTATGGCGATGTCACAGGATGTTTCCAATGTGATTGAATACCTTGGAAAAAAGGGGTGTTTCCAGTTTCAGTCTAAAAAACACGATGCAGTTGCTGAAAAAAAAGAAGAGGCTGTAAATATTGACAGGGAAATATTTGACAATTTGCAGAAGGCTCGTCTGTTTTTGAATATAAGCGATTTGGAAAATGACGTTCTTGACTGTCCACGCGCAGGAGACGATGAAAGAAATGAAGCGACAAAAATTATTGGAGCGGTGAGCGATCTTTTCGAGAGATTTGAAACGCAAAATACAGAGGTGTCTAGAATTGAGAGCGCCTACAACGAGGCGATGGCGTTTTCAAATTTAAAGGTGTCTTATTCAGAACTAGAACATCTTTCATTTTTATCTATACGGATTGGAAAAATCCCTGCGGAAAATATCAATGCATTAAAAGAATCATTGGGAAGCGAAGCGGTAATCATTTCTCTTGGAAACGATACGTCGCGTATTATGGCGGTGTCATCAAAAAAAGGACGTTTTTCTCTCGATACGGAATTAAAGAGATTCGGCTTTGTTAATATGGAAATTCCTCATGACTTTAAGGGCATTCCTGAAGATGCATTGACTAGTTTGCGTTTGAAAAGGGACGAGGCGCAAAGGACGCTTGCTGTTCTTGAAGAAGAAAAACGCAATTTTGCTGAAACGCATGAGGCGAGCCTAAAAAGACTATTGGCATCGTTTTCCGTTGCCTATCAAGTTTTTGACATAAAGAATAGTCTTGAATCAACTGCTCTTGTGTATCGGCTTGTCGGTTGGATACCGAGCGATGAAGTTTCTGTGTTTATGAGCGAACTTGACCAAATGACAGAGGGGCGCATTGCGATTCGAGAGTATTTGCCTATGGAAGTGCCGTCGGTTATTTCAGGCAAGGAGCAAGTTCCTGTTAAATTAAAGCACGGAAAATTCGTTTCCAGTTTTGAAAGGTTGATTTTTAGTTATGGCTCGCCATTTTACGGAACAATTGATCCAACTCCGTTTGTTGCGGTGTTTTTCACCGTTTTGTTTGGAATAATGTTCGGCGATTGCGGACAGGGGCTGGTTTTCCTTTTGGTGGGAATCCTTATGGCAGCAAAAAAAATAAAAGTTGGTGGCTGGAATAAATTCGCTCCGATTTTTATGGCGATTGGGTGTTCAAGTGCTGTCATGGGGCTTATAACAGGCGAATTCTTTACGAATGAAACGTTGCTTAAACCATTCGCCTTGTGGGTTACCGGTCTTTTTGGCACTCCCCGCGCTCCGATTTTAAAGGTTATGCCTTCTGCAAGTCCAAATTCAATTAAGATTGTTTTTGGCATATTTGGGGTTACCATTGCACTTGGCTTTATAATAAATACAGTCGGGCTCATCATAAACATAATAAATAAAATTTTGCAAAAAAAATGGGGCAGCGCATTATTTGGAAAAATAGGACTTGCAGGGGCGTTGTTCTTTTGGTATGTGGTTGCGTTTGCGATTAGAATAGCGGCGTTCAAACATTCTCCGACACTGTGTGACTGGATTGTAATTGGAGGGACTTTGTTTTTTGCTGCATTTGGAGAGCCGTTTGAGCGATTGCTTGACGGAAAACGTCCGATCCTTGAAAACGGAGTGGGGGCGATGGTTATTGGCGGCATTGTCGAGTTGATAGAAGTTGTTTCAACATATCTTTCCAATTCAATTAGTTTTGTGCGTGTTGGTGCGTTTGCTCTTGCCCATGCTGTTTTGGGGTTTATTATCTCAATGATGGCGGAAAAATGCGGGATGATCGGAGGAATTTTTGTGTTGATTGCTGGAAACGCAATTGTCATAGTGCTTGAAGGTATGATTGTGGCAATTCAAGTGATTCGTCTCCAGTATTATGAATTCTTTAGTAAATTCTTTAGCGAAACAGGAAGTGAATTTAGACCGCTTCAATTTCGCTATGGAAAATAAATAACATGTGGGGCGTTGCCCACGAGGAGAAATGGTATGACTAAAAAAATCTTTGTTGTGTCGGCAATTTTGCTTTGTTTTTCTGTTTGTTTTGCTTCTGCTCAAAGCGAGAATGAAGCAGTGGATGAAACTGTTGTTGTGGAGCAGGAGCAGAACGCTTCCTCTTATTCTTCTGCGATTAAGTATATCGCGGCGGCTCTTGCAGTGGGTATTGCGTGTATTGGTGGTGGTATGGCCGTTGGAAAAATCGGTTCTGCCGCTATGGGTGCAATGAGCGAGAATGCAGAACTTTCTGGAAAGGCATTGCCGTTTGTTGGTCTTGCGGAAGGTATATGTCTTTGGGGATTCCTTGTAGGACTGCTTATTGTTGTCCTGTAAAAGGGGCTTGAAAAGTTGGAATTTTACATTATAGGTGACAGGGAAATGGTCTTGGCGTTCAGACTCACTGGCATTTCGGGAACAGTTGCTGAAACTCGCCGTGAGATTTTGGATGCGTTTAATCGGATTACAGGAAAGGGCGGTGAATTGGCTCTCCCTGTTGACGAAGTGCCAAAAGTTTTGATTCTTACCGAGTCGGCTGCTGCTCAAATCGAAGAGGAAGAACGTGAATGGCAAATGCAAGGAAAATTTCCACTTATCGTTGAAATTCCAGGTCTCGGCGGGCATATAGAAGGAAAAAAGACTCTGACTGATGCAATCCGCGAGGCTATTGGAGTTCAGATTTAGGGGTTTTTATGAATGAATTACGCTCTACTGAAATCCTTGACAAGGAAATTCAGGCTGACGCTCGAAAAAAAGCGGAAAAAATAATTAACTCCTCAAAAGAACAGAGAGACGCAATACTGAAATCTGTTTCAGAGCGTATTGAACAGGCAAAAAAGGAGCGCGCTTTAAAATATGAGGAAAAAATCGCCGCGTTTGAAAAGGACGAGGAGGCGAGTATTCCCCTTGAAAAGCAGCGTTTTTTTGTAACCTACGCGCAAGTGTCTCTTGAAAAGGCGGTCAACGATTATATTGAATCGCTTTCTGAAGAGGAGTTGCTGGAGTTAGTTTTAAAGCCGCTTACAAAATATGAAGACAAATTGCAGTCAAAAAAAGTGAATGCATATATTTATGGATTTGAAACGGGCACTGTAAAGAAGATGCTTGAAAAGCAAATTGCTCTTGCTTCCTTGCAAAAGACAGAATTTAATAAAATTGTGGTTGAAAATAACTGCGGCATTGAAAACAAAAGAGGAATAATCCTTGAAACTGAGGATAAATCAATTAGATGTCGCCTAACACTTTCTGAAGTTTTGGGGCAGGTTATGAATACATATCGAGAGGAGCTTTTCGATGCACTTTTTGACGGAGGAAGTGAAAAATGATTGAAGGAAAGATTACGCGAATTTCAGGACCTATTGTGTATGCAGAGGGACTTGATAATTGCGGACTTTACGATGTTGTTGACGTTGGCGAAAAGAAACTTATCGGTGAAATTATAAGACAGAATAAGGGAAATGCGACTGTTCAGGTTTACGAGGAAGATACCGGCATGCACATCGGCGAAAAGATTGTTTGTCAGGAGCGTCCTCTTTCATTGCGTTTGGGACCGGGACTGGTAGGCTCAATTTACGATGGAATTCAAAGACCTTTAAAGTCTTTGTACGAACGATCGGGAGCATTTTTGCTTCCAGGAGAAAGAACTGAACCCCTTGATGTAAAAAAAATGTGGCATTTTGAAGCATTGGATGGGATCGAAAAAGGGTGCGCAATAAAGCCTGGCTTTGTGCTTGGCACTGTAAAAGAAACAGAGTCGGTTACACAAAAAATTATGGTTTCTCCTGCGGTGCGCGGACGCGTTCTTGCAGCGTTTTATGGAACGGGCGATTATACGGTGGATGACGTTATCGGAAAAACAGAATTTGATGAAGAGATAAAACTTTCGCAGTTCTGGCCTGTTCGAGTTCCTCGTCCGTATTCTGAAAAACTGGAGGTTTCCGAGCCTCTTGTGACAGGACAGAGGGTTATAGACATTTTCTTTCCGCTTTCAAAAGGTGGAACGGCTGCCATTCCTGGTGGTTTTGGAACTGGAAAAACGATGACGCAGCATGCTGTTGCAAAATGGTGTGATGCGGACTTAATTGTGTATATAGGGTGCGGCGAGCGTGGAAATGAAATGACGGAAGTGCTTTCGGAATTTCCTGGATTGATTGATCCGCGAACCGGTCGCTCGATTATGGAAAGAACGATTTTAATCGCGAACACATCGAATATGCCTGTTGCAGCGCGTGAAGTGTCTCTTTATTCTGGAATTACGCTTGCCGAGTATTTTCGTGATATGGGAATGCACGTTGCAATTATGGCGGATTCAACGAGCCGCTGGGCGGAGGCGTTGCGCGAACTCTCTGGTCGTATGGAAGAGATGCCAGCGGAGGAAGGATTTCCAGCGTATCTTCCAACGCGCCTTGCATCCTTTTATGAGAGGGCGGGGCGTGTGGTTGCTTTAAATGGTGAAAAAGGATCCGTTTCAGTAATTGGCGCGGTTTCGCCTCCTGGAGGCGACTTTTCCGAACCGGTAACGCAGCACACAAAGAGATTTATCCGCTGCTTTTGGGCGTTGGACAGGGAGTTGGCAAATGCGCGTCATTATCCTGCAATTGGTTGGATTGATTCGTATTCAGAATATGCCGCTGAAGTGCGTGAATGGTGGGAAAATCACAATCCGTTGTGGTGGAAGGTGAGACTTGAGGCGTTGGAGCTTTTAAAAAAGGAGCAGCGACTTGAACAGATTGTGCATCTTATCGGTCCAGACGCGCTTCCCAATGTTGACAGATTGGTTTTAAAGGTTGCTGAAATGATAAAAAATGGGTTTTTGCAGCAAAATGCGTTTGATGACATTGATATGTATTGTTCATCTGAAAAGCAAATAAAAATACTTCAGTTGATGATGGATTTTTATAATCGCGCCCTGAACGTGATAAAAAATGGCTGTCAGCTCACGAAAATCAATTCTCTTTCAGTTGCTAATGAAATTGTGCGTATAAAGATGGACATTCCAAACGATGAAATTGAAAAAATCAATGACGTTCAAGTGCATCTTGACGAGCAGTTTAGAGAACTTGAATCTGTGTATAGCAAGGCAGGTGCATTATGAGAGGAATTGAATATCGCGCAGTGACTTCTGTTGACGGTCCAATTGTTGTTGTGCAAAGGACTGAAAATGTGTTTTACAATGAAACTGTCTGCGTTCGAGATAGAAATGGTGAAAAAAGACTTGGCAGAGTGATTGACCTTTCCGAATCGCTTTGTGTTGTGCAGATTTTTGGAAGCACAAACGGCATTGACCTTGTTGAAAGTTCGGTTGAATTCCTTGAAAGACCGCTTGAACTTCGAGTTGGAGAGGGACTTTTGGGGCGGGTTTTCAATGGATTGGGAGAGCCGATGGATGGGTATCCGGATATTATTTCTTCAGAAATGATGAATGTGAATGGCAACCCGATAAATCCGTATGCGCGTTCATATCCTCGTGATTTTATTCAGACGGGAATTTCTGCGATTGATGGTATGAACAGTCTTGTGAGAGGACAGAAACTTCCGATTTTTTCAGGGAACGGACTTCCTCATAACAGGCTTGCAGCGCAAATTATTCGACAGGCAAAACTTCGCAATTCCAACGAACAATTTGTTATGGTTTTTGCGGGAATGGGAATAAAGTATGACGTTGCGAAATTTTTTGTGAATGCTTTTGAGGAGTCGGGAGTTCTTTCAAAGGTAGTGATGTTTCAGTCTCTTGCGGATGCTCCCTCTATTGAACGAATTATGACCCCTCGATGTGCGCTTACTGCCGCTGAATATCTTGCGTTTGAAAAGGGAATGCATGTTCTTGTGGTGATGACTGATATGACAAACTATTGTGAGGCGTTGCGGGAGATTTCAACTACGCGCGGTGAAGTTCCTGGCAGAAAAGGCTATCCTGGCTATCTGTATTCTGATCTTGCCGAACTGTATGAACGGGCTGGAAAAATAACGGTTTCAGAGGGATCTATCACTCAAATTCCTATTCTCACGATGCCTAACGATGATATTTCGCATCCTATTCCTGATTTGACGGGGTATATCACCGAAGGTCAAATTGTTCTTGATCGTGAATTGGATTCAAAAGGCGTTTATCCGCCTGTTGCGGGGTTGCCAAGTCTTTCGAGACTTATGAAAGATGGGGTTGGCGATAAAATGACTCGTGAAGACCACGCTAATGTTTCGTCCCAGCTTTTTGCCGCCTATTCAAAGGTTAAGTCCATCAGAAATCTTGCGTCTATTATTGGCGAAGAAGAACTTTCAACGCTTGACAAGCACTATTTGAAATTTGGCGAGCGTTTTGAAAATGAATTTCTTTCACAGGGCGAATACGAGGACAGGGCTATAGAGAGGACTCTTGAAATTGGCTGGTCGGTTTTAAAGGAGCTGCCAAAGGAAGAATTGTTCCGAATAAAGTCTGAATTCATAGAAAAGTATGGCGGGGATGATTTTGCCATATAGAGTGGGCTTGTTGTACACTGCGTTTTGTGTATGCAAAAGAGTGTGGGATTTTGTTTATTATGTGAGGTTAATATGGCAAGATTGAATATTGCGCCGACAAAATCAAATCTTCTTGCAATGAAGGAGCAGCTTTCTATCTCTCAAAACGGATATGATCTTCTTGAGCAAAAGCGTGAAATCCTTGTGCAAGAGCTTATGCGGATGGTTGCCAAAGTTAAGTTGCTTGAAGACGACATAGCCACTGCAACGGAGCGTGCATACCCTGCTTTTAAAAGAACATTGATGGCTGATGGAAGTGATCAACTCAAGAGAATTTCGCATGATGTTCACTATGAATTTGAAATGCATGAAAAACAAGTGACTATTGCCGGTATGTCTTTTTCATCGCTTGATATGACTATCCCAAGCAAACAGTTGTTTTATTCAATGATTGGAACGTATGCCAATACCGATGATATGATCGGGCAGTTTTTTGAACTTCTTTCCCTTTTAACTCAAATGGCTTCAATTAGAACCATTGTGTGGCGACTGGCAGGAGAAGTGAAAAAAACGCAGAGAAGGGTAAACGCTCTGAGCAAGCATGTGATTCCGCAGACTCTTGAAACGAAGAACTATATAGAAAATGTGCTTGAAGAAAAGGAAAGGGAAAACATCTTTGTCCTAAAAGCCTTAAAAAAACGAAATTCTTAACGACAGGGGAGTTTAAGACGTATGAATTCTATCTTAAAAAATATTGTGGTTGCAGTTAGCGGAGCGCATAGTTCAGTTATTGCCGCTATGTATGGCATTGCTCTTGCAAAAAAACTGAAAATAAAAATGAAAGCCGTGTATGTTGTTGACACAGCAACTTTAAAGTACCTTTCGGCGGCAAAATTCCTTTCTTCCGATGAAAGAGACGAATACAAAACTTCTCTTTCTAATGAGGGAAAACACTGTCTTGAATATATAGATGGTCTTGCAAAAAGCAAAGGCGTTGTAATTGAAACTGAACTGGTTGAAGGGGCGGTCGGCACAGAGATTATCCGTGCTGCTGACAGTTTTAAGGCGGACTTGATTTTGGTCGGCGGAAAAGAAAACCCCTCGTCATATATCGATGCTGATCAAGAAAGAAAAAGCGTGCTTGCCCATGCTCGCAGCAACATTGTTAATTATGCGCATTGTCCTGTCCTTGTGGTTAATAAGCCTAATATGGAGGCGCTTTTTAAAGTCCTGTGATAGATTGCTATAAAATACTCGGCGTAAGACAGAATGCAACTGCCAGCGAAATAAAACGGGCATATAGGGCAAAGGCGAAGTTGTTTCATCCTGACGCTACACATTCTCACAATTCAGAAAAATTTCGACTCTTGGTCAAAGCATATAAAATTCTTTCTGACAAAAAGCAACGCTCCATTTTTGACGTCTCATTCTACACCCGCTTTCACTCGGGCAAAAAGAACAAGAATTCATTTGATTATCACGAATGGCTTATTGCACGGACAGACTATGAGAGCCGCGCAAAGTTGATTGTTTTTGACTTGATGCATAATCGCGAGGATGAAGCAGTTCAAGAATTCAAGCGTATGAATATGAACCATGCAGATTTTTCACTAAAACAGTGGTTTTCGCGCGAAGACTTTATGGACTATGGATATATCCTTGCCGAGGAGCTGGTTTTGCGCGGTGAATACTACGATGCGATTATTCTTCTTGAACAAATTATAGGGCTAGAGAAGCGATATAATTATTTTCGCTTGTTTTTTCCTGAAGTTATGGATTTTACCCTGAATATTTTAAAGCGTAATGTGGATGGCGTTTTAAGCGATGAGTTGAGCATAGACGTTTGGGAGCGTGCGCTTGATATGGGCTTTTCTCAAAAGGACAATGCCTTTTTTCTCCGTAAGATGGCCGAGTCCTACCGCCGGCTGGGAGACATTCGCACCGCAGAGATATGCATAATGGAATGTGCAAAGATGTAAAAAAAGTGTGTGAAAATGCTCTTTCTGCCGTTTTCCGTCATTTTCTGTCTTGTATTCAAAATTAAACTAGTAGTTGAGACAATGAAACTGTCAGTCGGTTGCGATATGTGGGATGTGGCTG
Source organism: Treponema sp. (assembly GCA_014803985.1). Taxonomy (GTDB): domain Bacteria; phylum Spirochaetota; class Spirochaetia; order Treponematales; family Treponemataceae; genus Treponema_D. The sequence continues at coordinate 52,767 of JAAVAO010000024.1, read as the reverse complement.
TATATTCAATGTATATAGAGATGTTAAAAAATCCGCACAAAAATGATGAATGAAAAAAAAGAGAGGGTATGATGAACAATAAAACGCTTGGAGAAATGATCAGTTCTTTGAGAAAAGAGAAAGGTATGACACAGAGTGAGTTGGCAGAGAAAATGAATGTTACAGATAAGGCTGTGTCAAAGTGGGAAAGGAATTTGTCTTGTCCTGATGTCAATACAATTCCAAAACTTGCAGAGATGTTTGGAATTTCCGTTGATGAGCTGTTTAATGCGCAAAAAAGGAAGGTGAATTCAAATAAAAAGATCGATGAGATTATAAACACTGCTTTAATCGCTGTGGAATTGGCGATGGGAGTGTGCGTTGTTGTGTTATCAGTGTTAAAAAAAATTGAAGGTAATTCCGCCCTAACTCTTTTGGGCGTTGGGCTCATTTCCGGTGGATTTTATGTATTAAAGAACAGGTCGTAAATGCTCTGTATTGGCAAGCGGACTTCATTGGGGTGGAGCATTGCAAGCCGTCTGAACGGGGTGTCCATTGATTTTTATTTTGCTATGGAAAATAGTGCGGTAAAAAGACCAAGGCTTCCTGCCATCATTATAATGCCTGCAAGAAGAACGCCGAGCATTACAGCAATGATAGTTTTCTTAAAGCTCATGTCAAGAAGGCTTGCCGCCAGAGTTCCTGTCCACGCTCCCGTACCAGGAAGCGGTATTCCCACAAAGAGCAGCAATGCTACAAAAATACCGCGTCCCGCTTTTGACTGCAATTTTTCACCTGCGGATTTTCCCTTGATTAAAAAGAAGTCGCAGATTTTTCCAATGATTTTTTTTCCGCTTCCCCATTCAAGAAATTTCCTGGCAAATAGATAAATTATTGGCACGGGAATCATATTTCCAAGTATGCAGACGATGTAAGAGGGGATGACGGGCATTTTCAGTCCCTGCGAAACAGGAATTGCCCCTCGAAGTTCAATAAGCGGAACCATCGAAATAAAAAATATCCACATATAATTTTTAATCATAAGAGAAGTATACCAAAAGGTTTTTAAAATGAACAGTGCCACAAACCTAATGCAGACAATTTATAAAAGGAAGCGTTTAATCGTGGTGCAAGAGATGCGGGAAAGGGGGCGTTTTAAGTACTGCTTGAAAATGGGAGAGACGATGTATTTCTTTGTGGCATACTTTTTTGTGTGTCCTTTTGGAAAAGTGAGAATGAACTCTTGTGCTGAATGATAAAAAATGCTAGAATAACTGTGCTTTTTAGAAAAGGGGTTTTTTATAATGCCGTATTCCGAGCCAACTGATTTAGCGGTTATAGCATGTCCAGGTGGAGAGTCCTTTGCGAATGCTGTAATCAAACATTTAAAGAATATGTATAAGCACCGTTTTACTTTAAAGAACGATGCCATTTTGAAGCGTTATAGCATTGACAAAGATGAGTTGATAAAGAAAATCAATTTTAACAACGATATTTCAACTTCTTCACTTGTTGTTCGAGGAGCGGTGGATAAGTTTCGTCCCCCTGTCTTTAAAGTTGATACAACGTTCACTTACTTTGCAAACGGTGAATTCAAAACAGAAATAAACGAGTCAATCCGCGGAAAGGATGTGTTTATCTTTCAAGACGTTGAAAACCACGAAATACTTTCTTTAAACGGCGGAAAGAACAAAATTTCGCTTTCTGTGAATGATCATGTGATGTGCCTTTTGGTTACAATCGATGCGATTAGACAGGCAGGAGCCGGCAAAATTACATTGGTAGTTCCCGCATATCCATATAGTCGTCAGCACAAAAAAAAGGGGCGCGAAGGTCTTACTGCAAGTATGCTTGGGCATATTTATGAAATGCTCGGCGTTTCCAGAATAATAACCCTTGATATTCACTCGCGGGAAATTGTGAACGCATTTTCCTCTATCAATCTAGAAAATTTACATGCAAGTTACCAGATTATTCGAGAGCTTGGGGGAATTGTTGATTTAACAGGTCAAAAAGAAGAGATGGTTGTTGTGAGTCCTGATACTGGCGCAATTGACAGGAATAAATTCTATGCATCCGGCTTGAAACTTCCTTTGGCAATGATTTATAAAGAGCGGGATTATTCTGTTGTCACTCAAAATGCAAAGGACACGAATATAAAGTCAGTGAAGCTTTTGGGTGATGTGCAGGGAAAGATTGCATTCCTTGCCGATGATATGCTTGGAACGGGCGGCACGCTTTTAAAGGCGATGAGTTTTTTAAAGGAAAATGGTGCAACAAAAGTAATAGCCGCAGTTAGCCTGCCATTTTTCACGGGAAATGCGATTGAACTTTTTGATGAAGGGTATAAGCAGGGGCTTTTTTATAGAATAATTGGAACGAATGCTGTGTATCATGAAGAGCTTTTAAATCGTGAATGGTATATTAGCACTGATGTTTCGGGGCTTTTTGCAAATATTATTACACGCATTCATCATAACCAGTCTATTGGCGATTTGCTTGATAACCGCACGTTGATTGAAAAAATTATAAAACGACAGCAAGAACTGAGGTCGACGGAACAAGGCGAGCTTTTTCACGACTAGGAAAAGCGAATTTTGAATGCAAAGATTTTTTCTGTTGACATAGGGACTACTTCTCTAAAGGCTGCAATTATTGACGGAGAGGGAAAAGTTCTTGCGTATTCAGTGAACGTTCTTCCCCGAAAAACAACATCTTTTCTCGCGCTGGAGTGGGTCAATGCATTTTGGACGTGCGCACGAGCATGTTTAGATGAATTTCGTTTATCGCAAGGAAGTGATGCGTATCCTGATGCGATTTGCATAAGTGGGAACGGTCCGACTGTTGTTTCTGAAAATGGACGCACGCTCTTGTGGTCTCATTCCGTTCAAACGGATACTAAAACTGATTTTGAAAAAGGTGACAATACATCTGTTTCAAAAAAAACTTCGGTGTGCAAGTCCATTCCTGTTTCACAGTCTCTTTTTATTCCGCGCTTAAAAGCATTTCAATTTCTTTTTCCTGATGACTATACTGCTTCTCGGTATCTTTTTGCCTGTCCTGAATTTCTTGTTTTTACATTAACGGGAGTCGCTGTTTCTGTTTTGCCAGAGGAACGGTTTAGAGCGGCGTATTGGGATGAGGCATCACTGAAAGAAAATGGACTTGATGAAGAAAAAATGCCGCCATTCGTTCCTTTGGGATTTTGCGCAGGAGAAACAGATTTTTTTGGACGAAAAATTCCTGTTTTTTGTGGCGGACCTGACTTTATTTCTGCATTGATAGGAACGGCAACGCTTTTTCCTGGTAAAATTTGCGATCGAGCAGGTTCGAGCGAAGGGATAAATCTTTGTTGCGAAAAGGCCGTTTTTGAAGAGGGGGTGAGAACGCTTCCATCCGTTATTCCCGGTCTTTGGAATTTGAGCGTTTTGATTCCAAAAAGCGGAAGTTTGATCCGTGAATTTAAAAACGAAATAAATGATATTGAAAAAAAGAAGAATTCCTACGATGAAATAATAGATTATTCATACAACGATAAAAATAGCGAAGGATTTCGACTGCTTTCAGAGATTTCAGACAATGTGAAAAACGGAATAAATCTGCTCAAAAAAATTGCTTTGGAAAATGATTTGCCATTTGACGACTATATGACATCGTGTGGCGGGCAGGCTAAAAATGAACGGTGGCTTTCTGAAAAGGCTTTGCGCACAGGAATTGACATTGCAGTTTTGGACTGTGCGGACGGAGAACTTTTGGGAAATGCAGTGATTGCAAATGTTTCTTTGGGAAATTTCAAGAGTATACAGGAAGGAGCGCAGTCGTTAGTAAAACGAGTGCACACATACAGGCACAATAAAAAGCGAGCGACAGATGTGAAAATATACAAAATGCCTGAAAATCTTTCTGCGATAATTTTTGACATAGACTCAACGCTTTACACCAATTCTGCCTATGCATTTGAACAGGTGGATGTGCAGATACGGCATTTTGCTCAAAAAAGCGGATTAAGCGATCGAGATGCTCGAAACAAAATAAGCGAGTGGAGAAGGGATTGGTCGCGCAAAAACGGAGGGAAGAAAATAAGTCTTGGAAATACGCTTGTTCATTTTGGAGTGACGATAGAAGAAAGCATAAAGATGAGGGAGAATCTTCTTTTCCCTGAACAGTTTCTTTCCATTGATAATAGACTTATTCAATTGATAGCGCGTTTGCGTGAAAAATATTCGTTAATATGCGTTACAAATAATCCCGTTTTACCTGCGAGAAAAACGCTTTCCGCCCTGGGGATTGCAGAGTTGATTCCAGACATAATCGGTCTTGACACTTGCAAAAAGTCAAAGCCGAACAAAGATGTTTTTATTCTCGCCGCACAAATGATGAATGTTCCTTTTCAAAATATACTGAGCATAGGAGATCGCTTTGATATGGATTTGGCGATTCCGCTAGAAATGGGAATGGGGGCGGCACTGGTTTCAGGAGTAAGCGGCGTGTATGACCTGTGCGAAAAGCTGCTTGAGGGGTAATGGTAGATGATGGTTTTTCATTTTTTTTCTTTTTATAAGACATGATTTTAATATCAATGCTTTAGCATGAAAAATAGCATTCGTAAGAAAATTAGTAGAACAAATAAAATTTTCATATAAAAAAAACTCGCCTGAGTAAGTTTTGTACAAGATTTTCGCACTTTTCGATTGCCTTTCTATAGGATTGTACTTCTTATTTTGTCCACAGAATCTTTGCAACTTTCATATTATATAATAATTTCTCGTGCTGAAATCTCTCTCCTTCGAATCATCGGGCAGAATGCGCCACTTGCCTAGTCTCAATCATTTTCACCTAAAATGATTTCTTCCACGGATTTTTGAATTTTTTTCACAATCGCACGCTTTTTTTCGCGGTCGTTGTTGAGAATGATGTCTGATTCGTCCTGGAATAGTTGGAATGGGCGGATGTCGAGGGCACGGGCGATTTTTTCAATCATTTCAATCGAAGGAAATTTCTTTGCGATTTCAATTTCACCGATATAGCTTGTCGAGGTTTCGCAGAGTTCTGCAAGGCGCATTTGGGATATTTTTAGTTCTTTGCGATAGCATTTGAGGTTTGTGATAAAGATAGTCCGTAAATTCATAAAAAATATGTTATCGGCATATAAAATCTATTGACAATACGCTTTAAGCACATTAAAATGCAAATCTATAGTACAATTTATTTGTTTATAGCAAATAACTGTGTGTAAAATCAATGCCATCAGGAGATACGGATACTCTCCGTGAAATGAATATGATCATAAAAAGAACATTCGCTGCCTGCACAATTGCATTCGTCCTGTGCTTTGCCCTTTCTGCTGCACCAGGGCGCGAATTGTGTGCATGGTGTGATGGACAGGGAAAGACTGTGTGCGGACGTTGCAGCGGAACGGGAATCACCACCATAAGACTTCGGAATGGTAAAACACAGCGCACTGTTTGCAAAGGATGTGCTGGACAGAAACTGCTCGTCTGTGAAAGTTGTGCAGGACAGGGATGGAGGAATATGCCATCGCCTGAACCGCACCGCAAGGAACGAAAAAACTGCGCGACTTGCAATGGACGGGGAAATGTGGAATGCGTCCAGTGCAGAAACAGTGGCTATGGGATGGGAAAGTCTGGTTGCACGGCTTGCATCGGACGAGGTTGGACATTTACCAACATTATTAATGGCGAACGGGAAACTTGCATTTCCTGCGGAGGAAGCGGCACAAAAGCATGCCACAAATGCGGCGGATCAGGGCGAACCGACTGTCGTAGTTGCAACGGCGTGGGATATTTTGAAGAATAGAAAAATCTTAGTATCGAGAGGTTATTATGAAAAGAACAGTGGTTATAGGAATGCTATTTTTATTTGCGGTCTGCGGCATAGTATCAGCGGAAATATGGTTCGATGAAGACGGGCTTATCCATGATGATGCCTGGCAACAACCTCCATCTGTAGATGAAATTTTAGATCAGATGTTTTCTGATATGGCAGCACAACAACGCGAACAAACACGAGAACAAATCCGCAACCAGTATGGAGAACAATCCGTAGAGCGGTATAACCAAATTGCACAATGCCATGACTGCGGAGGAAGAGGATGCTGTTCATACTGCAACGGAAGCGGCGTGGCAGGCCCTGATGATTATCTAGGCAGGGAAATGTATGACGGCAACTGTGCATACTGTATGGGCAACGGACAGTGCCGCCGCTGCTATGGATCAGGGCAGGCATTTTAGAAACATGTCACAGAATCCTAATATGGATTTTGCAAATAAAATAGTCCGAGATGACTCAAAACTATGGAGGTTTTATTATGAAAAAGATTTTTACAATTCTTTTGGCAGCAATTGCCATGGGATTTCTTGGCGGATGCTCTGACGGCGGAGACAGCGGTTCTCAGCAAGTTTCCGCACCAACGGGTTTAAGTGCATCAGCAAAGTCATCTACATCTGTAAGATTGAGGTGGAATCCTGTAGAAGGTGCGTCATGTTACAATATCCAGTACAATGATGGATACAGTTGGACATCGGAAGGTAGCCCTGCATATACAAATGAGTGTACGGTTTCCGATCTGTATCCATATACAAATTATTCTTTTCAAGTGCGGACAGTAGGTCGTTCCAATACCAGCGAATGGAGTTCCTCTAAATCTGCAAGAACATGGATTGGAAAACCGGTTGTTCAAGCAATAAAATCAGGCAGTACAACCGTAACATTAATCATTACACCAGTGAAAGGAGCAGCATCTTACGGTGTATATTATGGAACGACTTCCAATTTCAATTCAGCACAATATTTTGCTACCGCATACCCTGAAAACGGAAGCATTCCAGACGTAAAAAAAACCGGACTGACAGCAGGAAAGACATACTATTTCTTTGTCATGCCTTTTTCAAGCGGTACATCACAAGCAGAATATGCGATGATTTCCGTATCGTTGTAGCAGTATTTATTATTGGACATAGGACACAAAGCCGCGCGTTGCGTGGTGTCCTTGAAAATAAAAGAGTGGTTCGCTCAACGGACTAAAAAAGAAATGGAAGCAGACGCTTCCGAAGGAGTTCAGTATGAAGAAGGTATTGGTTGGAATGTTTGCGCTGGTTGCATGCGCAGGAATGGCGATGGCAGGAACAAGGTATATCGAATATACTTGTGGACATACGGAAGCTGTAGGTTCCACAAGCGGTGCAAGTATAACTAACAAATCAAGTTCAAAATGTGCAAATTGTGCGGCAGCAGAACAAAAGGAAAAAATGTGTGAAAATATCTATGGCAAAGTAGACAGAGATACGTATAAACAAAATTGTGAGTAATTTTTATCTACCGTCAAAAAAATGCGCAATTTTTTTTCGACGGTAGATTTCCGTGATGAAAGGCATCATCAGTACGAGCGAATGAACACAAGACAACAAGTGTTTTTCGAGCATCCAAAAAGTATCAATTTTATTATTTAGGAGTGAATTATGTTCTACATTGCCATTGCCGGCATTGCGGCACTATCGTTGGTTGTCTTTTTTATCAAAGGGCGGAACAATCTTATCGCCATCAAGAATTCTATCGACCAAGTACAGAACACAATAGAAACGACATTACAAGAACGCAAGGACTGCCTTGAAAAAATCACGAAAATGTGCAGCAAGGCAAAAGTCAGGGACGAAAGCATCCTTGAAAAGATAACATCTGCACGGGTAAAAATGGAAGATATAACTATCCTAGCAGAATCATACCCGGAGCTCGGCTCAAACGAGAATTTCATGAATCTTCAGAAAACAACAACAAATTTAGAGGCAAAACTTGCGGCATCGCGAAGGGCACTTGGAACAAGCATTGCCGAATACAACACCGCGGTTCAAAGTTTTCCGGGATGCCTTTTCGCAGGTTCGCTTGGCTATTCGCCAATCAAACCGAAAAAAGAAGTCTCGCAATTCTTTACCGCGGACGAAAGCGCACAAAATGGAGACATAAAGATAGACTTATGAACTATAATCAGAAAAACGACAATTATAACGGGAAAAGCATTTCAAGCGTGATAGACAATTGCTGGGATAAAATATACCAAGACACTATCGCGCCCATTGAATCATACAGAAAAAAGGCACGGAGAAACCTGTACATCTACAGGACGGCGGTGGCACTGCTTTTGTCCGCGGCGCTGTTTGTTATCGTTCCAGTAGGATTCTTTGTCCTCCTTATATCTATAGGACTTCTGCATCTCAATATTATTGCACGCTACATTGAAAAAGTAATATGTTTATACCGCACAATTCTCAAGGCTGATTTCATAAAGAAAAATACGTTTGAAAAAATCAGGAGCGATTTTGAAGCAAATGCAGCCGACAGAATCTACACAGAAATCGGCGTGAAAAAGGACGAAGACGCTTATCGCTGTTATTTTGAAAATGGGCTGGAAGCAATCTGTGAAGAATGCAACACGAATAAACTGACAATCGGCGTTCCGTTTGTCAGGGATTTTCAATCGGTAACTGTCGTCTCAAAAGAAAAAATCTCACAAAAAGAGTTGAAATCCTTTAACAAATCCGAAAACACGGAGTTAAAAGAAATACAAATGGACAATCCCGACTTTAATAAAAAATACCACGTGTTTTCGCAGGATAGTACCGATGCACATTTTATTCTCTCTCAAGATTTCATGGAACGGCTGCTTGGAGCTTGCGTTTCAACACTGTATTTTTCAGATAACACGATGTTCATATACTGCACAGGTACGTTTTCTTGGTTCTACCTTAAATCAATGGAAAACGTGTTTGACGAGGATTTGTTGTCCAAAGAGCGTATTATAGAATGCCTGCACGTTTTTGCCAAAATAGACAGCCTAATCCATCAACTTCAGCTTAATGAAAGCATCTGGAAATAGATTTATGAAACATTTTATATGCATAACCTTTGTTTTCTTTACGGCAGTCTTCGCATTCTCTCAGTCCGAAGAAGATATGCGTGTCCTTTTTAATGCGATAAAAGACGCAAATTACGAACTTTTTACGTATTACATTGAAAAAAAGCAAGTCGGTATAAATACTACGCATAAAGTGGATATGACAATGCATTTCAGCAGAGACCGCACTCTTTCTGAACGACGAGATGAAATAACCCCACTCTGCTACTTATGCTCTATCCGTCCTGAAATTAATTCCAGAACAGACATAGAATGGAATTATCGCAATGAACTGAAAAAAGACGTTTATGACAGAATGTTCTTATATCTTTTAAACAATGGTGCAGACATACACTACAAAAGTAATTTCGGACTAACCTGCATCGAATATTTTTACAATGACTTTTCACCCACATTCGTTAAGATGAATGTCTCGTGGCTCAAAGAGCTTGTCCGACGGGGCTTTTCTCTAACAGAAGCAAAAAGTTTACAATGGCGTATGATTTTGAACAATGAAAGAGAAGTTTTTGATTATTATATTTCACTCGGAGAAAAACTTGACAAAATTGTGACATACCAAAATGTCTCTAATATGAATATGCTGCAACTTTCTATACGATGCAATATGGAGTGGTTTATGAACAGAATCATCGAGCTCGGCATAAACGACCTTAATCATCAGGATTCCGAAGGAAACACATCCCTCCATTACATGATTAGCAATGATTTTTACAGTTGGGAATTTGACAACGATTTCCGCCTTGAAAGCGTAAAGAGACTGATTGAACTCGGCGCAAATCCGCACATCAAAAACAATAAAAATGAAACACCATTCGATGTAGCAATAAAAAAGAATGTACAGAAGTGCGCGGTATTTTTAATGCAGTTTGAGTAGTCAAAATCCGCATATCATTTTAAAGCTACGCACTTGCATTTCTGTGTATGAACGACCCATACGGATACAGATTACCGCACTATACTGTTCGCCAAATTTGTTTGGAAAATTTCATCGCTCGTGAAAAAATGCGTTGTGCTGTCTGTGCTTGTTTTTTTACCATTTGTGTGCTACATTGTAAATAGACATGGGAGAAAATATGAAAAAAGGGCTGATTGTTTTGGTTTCCCTGCTTTCACTGACAAGCATGCTTTTTGCAAAAGAGGTGAAAGTTAAGCGTGTTGGTGCAGAAGAATCTAAGGATTTGAGTGGAAAGTGGAATGATAACGATGTGCAGATTGTTTGCAATGAATTGATAGAAAAATGCATTTCGTCTCCAAGAATTGCTCGATTTGAAAGTGAAAATGGACGTGCGCCAGTTGTTATTATCGGTCGAATAAAAAACGAAAGCGATGAGCTTCTTGATACATCGATTGTCGCAAAACGACTTCAAACGGCAATTTTGAATAGCGGAGTTCTTGAATTTGTTGCTTCGTCAAATGAACGTACTGAAATTCGTGAGGAAAAATTTGATCAGGCAGAGCATGCATCTATGGAAACTGCAAAAGCGATTGACAATGAGGAAGGGGCTGACTTTATAATGCAGGGGTCTGTGAAAGCAATTGTTGAAACTGCGGGAAAAGAAAGTTTTAAAACCTATGACGTTACGTTGACTTTGACAAATATAGAGACAAATCGACTTGTTTGGCAGGAACAGGCAACGGTGCGAAAATATATAAAGTCTAAAAAAAAGCGATAAATTGAGCAAAAAATGAAAGATACTAGAATTATTGAAATTCTTTTTGTTATTGCGATAGCATGTGGATTTTTTACTTCATGTGTTTCAACTAATTCTGTAGGAAAGAATATAAAGTATAACGATAGTGCGTATCGTCAAGCGGTGATGGAAAATGATTATGCGGTGGCGTATGCAATGTTGAACAGTGTCAATCCCAAAAAGATTACAATTGCACAGCAAATTGACAAGGCGTTGTTAGAGTACTATCTTGGCGAATATGATGCTGCGAACGAAACGTTTAAGATGACATTGCAGCGCATTGATGACGCTTTAATCAGTCAAAATGAAATAGAAAGTAAAGTGGGAAGCGCTTCTTCTTTCTATATTCCGACATTCTATGAAAGTTTGATTGCCGATACATTTGACGCTTTAACATACTACAAAAATGGCGATCTTGATTCTGCAATGTCAAGAACGACACGTGCGTATAATAAGTTGAATGCATACAATGTTAGTGAAATTCGTCAGGAAATTTCAGAGCCAGAAGATGCGTTGATTTCAGAAGATACAAGCGATTCCTTTGTTCAGTCGCTTGCAGCAATTGGAATTCCTGGAGCAACGGCATTACAATTTATTGCACAGTTTCAAAATATACATTTGCCAAAAGCCCCATCGGAAAACGATATTTATAAAGGTTCTGCATTTGCGGCATATATTCGTATGCTTATCACCGCCATTAACGAGAGTGAGAGAGATGAAAATGTTGAAAAAATCCTAAAGCAACTTGCCGCAGATGTGGAAACAGATTTTGTTGATATTTCAAATTCATCAAACGGACGGATTGAAGTTCTTGCGCTTTCTGGAAGCATAAATCAAAGGCAGGATGCCGCGATTTTTATTGATGCTGAAAGCCTTGTTCGTGCAATTGCTGAAGTGTATGCGGCGACACAAAATGTGGAGGCTTTTGTAATTACAAGACTTTTGACTGCCACCGATGGGCAAATGGGATATACTATTCACTATCCAAAATATGTGAGGCAATACCCTGCAAGTCCTGTTGCAAAAAGGGTCTCTTTGAACGACGGCACTTCAAAAACTCCTGTTTTGCTAGAAGACTTTGACCTTGCTGTTCTACAAGATGTGAATATGACTGCACGTAAAACGATAAAGCGAAATCTTGCCATTGACCTTTTGGCAAAGACTCCGTTATTTATAACGCAAACTGCCATATATATGGCAACTGCTAAACAACTATCTGGCAATCCGATAATGGATATTTTTTTAGTGGCCGCTATAAAGGGATTTGTGTCTGCTCTTGCTGATATAGATCCAAAAGCGGATATAAGACAAAGTATGGCTATTCCGAGCAAGGCGTATTGCACGGGATTTACCGTTGCTCCAGGTGTGTATTCTGTTACAGTTGAATATGACAACGGCTCTATCGAAACAATTGATAATGTGATTGTACAATCAGGAAAATCTATTTTAGTGGAGAGTATATGCAAGTAGTTAAAAAAAATGTGTTTTTATGTTGCACACTGTTTTTTTTGTGCATTTACGGAATTTTCTCGGCGGAACCAGCATGGGTTTCAATGCCGTCTAAAGTGTATCCCACTTCAGAATATATCACTGGGCTTGGATACGGACAATCTGAGGAGCAGGCTGAAATTTCTGCAATTGAAAACCTTGCAAGTGTCTTTGGTCAAAACATACAGTCCTTGTCCACTGCTACAAGGCATATAGCACAAGTGCAGGGAACTGTTAAGGCTATGACGGATTTTGATGCACGTTTTTCGGAAAAAATTCGACGCACAGTTTCAATTGAAGATTTAATTGGAGTAAGAATTGCAGAGCGATGGTTTGACGGAAAAAAATATTATGCTTTAGCGGTTATGAATAAGCAGGAGGCGGGCACGATGCTCGTTTCTACGATAAAAAGCAATAACGCGCAAATTGCATCTCTTTTAAGTTATGACAGTGATGATGAGTATTCGTTTTCAACGTATGCACAGCTTGACATTGCGCGTGAAACTGCCGCACTAAATGAAGCCCTTTTGAAGCGATTGGATGTGGTGAATTCGCAGAAAGCGGCGGAGTTGCGCCCGAACTGCAAAAGTGAAATTGAAATAAAAAAGAAAATGACAGAGATTTCAAAGCAAATACCTATTTGCATTAAAATTGAGGGCGATTCATCTAGCAATCAAGTGAGGCGATCGCTTTCAAAAATGCTTTCTTCCAATGGATTTAAAACGTCTGATCTTGAAAGCGAGCGTTACTGCATAACAGGAACTATTTCACTTTCAGAACGCACGATGAAGAGCGGAAAGACAGTGCACTGCTTATATGCGTTTGACGGTCAATTGAAGGATACCCTGCTGGAAGAAAATCTATTGCCCATAAGTATACAGGGAAGAGAGGCTTCTATAGATAGTGATGATGCCATTAATCGTGCCTATAGAGCCATTGATTCAAAAATACAAACAACTGTTTCTTCTTCCTTTGCCGCCTTTTTGAATTCGCTGTAAATTGAACAGCCTAAAAAATGCTTTTTATTTTTCAACAGCAACTGAATTTTCAGATTCGGGAGTTGCTGAAAACTTATGTTTTGAGTGACTAGAAATGCAATTTATGAGGTCAAACTTTGAGTTCTAATGTGGCAAGGATTGGGGGCAGGCTGCCACTGGACTGAACGAGTTTACGAGTGTAAAACTCAACATGTAACCTATTATACTTTTTGTAAAATGTCTTTTTAATTCTTGACTGTAATGTGTCAATATTATACCATTGATTTATGAAGTCGAAAAAACAATTTTTGCCTATTTTTTTTATTATTTTGATTCTGTGCGTTTTATACGTGATTTTTGCCGCTCGCCCTCTCGGAACGGAATACCAGTTTGAACCCGATTGGAAAATAACTGTTTCAAATCCAACTGTTTCAGAAAAACTGCCCGATGATACGCCCCTTTATTTTAAGCTGGGAAAAACGTTGGGATATTTTACAGAGGATGGGCGCGTCACTCATTTTTCTTCTTTTTCATACAAGGGTTCAATTTCTCAAAATTACTATACCTGCTATAATGAAAATAACGTGAACTCTGATTTTTTTACTGCTGATGGTACAAGGGCTGGCACAATTAGAGCGTCTGGTTTTCCAATGATTTCTGATGATAGAATTTTTGTGTTCCTGCCTGGAGGCTCTGCTTTTGTTCAATGCGATAATACGGGCAAAAAACTGTGGGAGTATAGCGGAACGGTGCCTATTACGGCATTTGATTCATCATCTGGCGGCTGTGTTGCAGGTTTTGTAGATGGCTCTGTATATGCGTTTGATCCAAACGGAAATGTGGTGCAGCGGTTTTCTCCTGGAGGAAGCAATTATCCTGTTATTTTGGGGGCGGCTATTTCGGAGGACGCATCTTTGGTTGCGGTGGTTTCCGGGCAAATGCGACAAAGGTTTGTTCTAGTGAGAAATGACGGGGTTAGTTCAAAGATTATCTTTCATGAATTTCTTGAGGATTCAGATTCTTTTCAAAGAATGGTTCGATTTTATGACGGAGACAGAAAGGTTGTGTATAGTTCGGGCAATATGCTTGGAATTGTAAGCACGGAGGGTGGAAAGTCGAGACATATACACATTAAGGGGCAGGCAATTGATATGCAGGAAGCTGGCAACTTGATTTTTGTTCTTTTGAAAGAGAAGAAAATGTATACGGTGCATATCATTGAGCATTTTGCAACGCTTTCTGGTTCGTTTACATTTGAGGCGGACAATGCATTTATCAGAACGAGCGGAAACAATTTGTATATTGGAAAAGACAATACGATTTCAAAAATACATATAACTAAAAAATAGAATTTTTGTGTAGAGGACTGTATGTTTAAGAAAAAAATAAGTGGCTTTATTCTAGCGTTTTTATCAATACAAGCGTTTTCATCAATACAAGCGTTTTCATTTAACTGGCCGCAAACAGGGCAGGTTAGTGCGGAGTCTTTTTCGTTGTATTTTGGGCAACTGCGTGGAGAAACGATAAACAGTTCCTTGATTTTTTCAGGAAGTACAGATATTTACGCTGCCGATTCAGGTTTTTTAACCGTTGTAATCGTTGAATATGAAGATGATTCGTGTTTTTTTCCGTCAACGCTTGGGAATGCAGTTGTAATTGCACATCAAGACAGTCTTTTGACTGTGTATGGAAATATCGATGGACAAACGCTTCCAGACACCATACGGGATGCTTCAGAAATTTCAGGAGGTACGGAGCTTGGAAAAAGCGGCTCTTCTGCATGGAGCGAGAAAGGCAACGCCCTTGAATTTCAAGTTATAGATATAAAAAACAATACTGCTATGAATCCGCGTATTTTAATGCCGCGCATTTCGGGAAAGGAATTGCCGCTGTATATTTCTGGCATTGTGCTTCAAGGCAGAAACGGACGTTCATATAAAATTCCTGAACAAAGCACAATTCCTGCTGGTTTTTATCGCGCATATTATAGACGACAGCCTACGGCAACCCCCTATAAAACATATATGTCTTTGAATGGAAATGTAGTCGATGAGATTTCATTTGATATGTTGAGGCAGGATGGCAATCTTATTTGCGCTGTAGGAAAAAAGAATTATCCGAAGAGCGTGCTATATCCGAACGATGAGTTGATTTTAATGGGGGAAGTGACCTTTGCACATGGAAAAAATTCATTGCAGTATTATGTGTCAGATATTTTAGGAAAGGAAAACATAGCAACATATAACATTACCAACTATTAAAAGCATGAAAAATGTAAAAAATAAAGGCAGAAAGCAATGGTTTGAAAATGAGGAATTTTGGATTCGCTTTGCTCCGATTATGTTTGATACGTCTCGTTGGGCGGAAGCCCCGATTATTGCCGACCGCATAGTGCATATTGCAGAGTTAGAAAAAAACTGCTCGATTCTAGATGCTGGCTGCGGAACTGGACGCATTGCTGTGGAACTTGCCGCTCGCGGGCTTGCTGTTACTGGCGTTGATATAATTCAAAGTGAACTTGATGCGGCAATTGACAGCGTAAAAGCCGAAGGGGTGAAGGCGGAATTCATACAGTGTGATTTGCGTCATTTTAAAAGCAAAAGGAAATTTGATGCCGCCGTGAATCTTTTTACTTCGTTTGGATATTGCGATAGTGTGGACGAGGATTTTTTGATTTTGAAAAACATCGCCGCTTCAATAAAAAAAGGCGGAACGTTTATAATTGAATGTACTAGTCGTGAAATAGCCATTATGCATTTTACAGAGGGCGAAGAGTTTGAACGGAACGGATCTTTTGTAAAGACTGAGTTTTCAGTTTCAGGGGCATGGGAAGGCTTGGTTTCAAAATGGTCGTTAACTGACAAAACGGGATTTGTCTATAATCATGAATTTACACAACGCCTTTATTCTGCGACTGATTTTGTTTTCCTTTTGAAAAAAGTTGGATTTACAGCCGTTAAAATTTATGGAGATTTTGATTTTAATCCCTATAATCAGCATGCAAAGACAATGGTGGCTGTGGCAAAAAAATAATGCTTCAAGGAAATCTCTAAAAGCTGAAGTTTTTAGAGATTTCCTTGAAGAGGTGTTTGTATCAAAAAATTACACAACCTCTCGTATGCGATCGGTGGTTTGAACGCCATAGGATTCCAATTCCTTTATATCATCTAGAGAGTATTTGTTTTGGTTTGGGCGAAGGTGGTAGAAAAATTTTGCCTTGTATTTTCTGTTGTGCATTGTGTAGTATTCAAGCTCCACAACAGATATGGCTTCTAACGCTTCCTTTCGTAAATTTTTTAGATAGTCTTTTACGTCGTTTTCATCGCAGCCTTTTAAATATCCGATAAATTCACTGTATCTAATTCCATAGAGACATACTGTAACCAAATCATAGTCGTAAAGAGGTTCTTTGTCATAAAAAATGTGACCACACTGGCGGGAGTCAATAAGATTTTCATCACTTCCTGCTTTTCTTGACAAGGCAATTAAATCATTGAATACAACAGTGAAAAACCTATTGTTGTTTTTTACATATTGGCAAAAACCATTATTAAAAAGAATATCAAGAGTTAAGACACCACCCATATTTTCCTGCACCTCCTGACTATATTATACTCTAGAGTTGTGAAATTTGCCAAATAATTTTTTTGCTGTTGGCGTTATGCTTTAGTTAGCGCAGGAAGGAGTTCTTCAAAATAAAATCGGTTGTCTATTTTTCGGTTGGCGCAGGTTCGTCCGAGAAATCTCGTTGGCTGCACTTTTTCTCCGTGAAAATCGCTCCCTGCTGTTACAAAGAATCCGTGCTTTTTTGCAAGCTCTTCAAGTCTGGAGCAAGCGGAAGGCTTTGAGCCTGAATGATAGGCTTCAACCCCTGCAAGTCCGCATTCTTTGAGATGTGCTAACTCCGTGTCAAGGTTTTTCCATGAAAGATACAGTGAAAATGGATGCGCTAAAACGGGAAGACCGCCGCTTTTTTTTATTGCGGAAATTGCTTCGTCAAGATTTGCCCCCTCTTTTTCCACGTACCACGGACAGCCGCGCCCTAAATACTTTTTAAATGCATCATATTTGTGCTTTACGATTTTATGCTTTTCAAGCCATAAGGCAAAATGGGGGCGCCCCAATACTTGGTTTGGAAATTCCGCTTGAATTTCTTCTACGGTTGCGCTTACTCCTGCTTCGTTCATTTTTTGTACGATTTGCTCATTTCGCTCAAGACGTTTTTCTTGAAGTGATTGTATTAACGTGTGTAATTCGCTTGCAATTTCCTGAAAGCCCAATCCGAGAAGATGAAATTCACAATGGGGACGATCAATTTCTATTTCAATTCCAGGCACAAAGATAATGCCGAGTTTTTCCGCTTCCGTTCTGCCTTCTTCAAGTCCTGCAACGGTGTCATGGTCGGTGATTGCAATTGCTGAAAATTCTTTTTTTTTAGCCATTTGAACAAGTTCAGCAGGGGAGTATTGTCCATCTGATGCGTTTGAATGGACATGTAAGTCTATCATAGCAAAGAATATAATAGAAATTGCAAGAAATAGCAAGCATCAAAAAAAGCGCGAGTTAACATATAGTGAGATGATAGTGTGCGAAAGACAGGACTTTCTAAAGAAAATATGCAAGATGAGATTGACAAAATTCGTGGAAAAGCATAAAGTAAAGGTATATAACAATTTGCTAGTTTTGCAATCTTTCAGAAATGAAATGGATCGCAGGCATAGCACTATTATCTTGCCAACTTAGCTCACCTGGTAGAGCAGCGCCCTCGTAACGCGCAGGTATTCGGTTCAAGTCCGGAAGTTGGCTAAAGGGAACGGGCGGCAGAAAACAGGCTGCTCGTTTTTATTTTAACTCTGTCTTTTTGTCATGTCTCCTCTTTTTTTCTATCCAGATTAAAAAATATCTTTCGCTTTTAATTCCCTATACTATGCAAGTGTCTCTGGGAGGGAGGCTGTTCTGCAACGATTGCTCTGCTTACAATTGTTTTGCAATGTCGGTGGAAGATATTTTTGTGGGTAAAATGGAACAACCAACGCGCTTTTTTGCAGGTGAAGGCATTTGCTTCAGATACAGCGGCTGCGCAAGGATTGGAATGGCGCGTGAGCGGTCTCCGCATGCGGAGACTGGAGGCGAATGCCGAAACCATGAAAAGGTCGCAGGGCAAGCCCTGCTCACCGAGTTTTGCGTTGCAAAACTCGCCAATGTATTGTTTTCACGAGTTTTTACTTACTCACAAACAGATGTGTCTTTTTACGGCTGATTTTTATTGAGGTTTTTCAAAATGTTTGAAAGCATTTCCGCCGCCTTTTCATCGCTCAACGGCTCTTTTGGGGTGTGGTACTCAACGAGATTTTCGGGGATTTCATCTAAAAATCGGCTTGGCTCGCACTCTGTGACAGACTGAAGACGGCGACGACGCTGGCAGGATGAAATTAACAGTTTGTCGCGCGCACGAGTGATTGCAACATAAAAGAGCCTGCGCTCCTCCTCCACATTTCCACTTGATTCTTCAACCGCCCTTGCATGCGGAATCAGTCCTTCCTCTGCACCTGCAATAAACACCACGGGAAATTCCAGCCCCTTTGATGCGTGTATTGTCATAAGATTGACTTTGCCTTTTTCGTTTCCATCTTCCATATCATCTCGGCTCAAAAGCGTTATGCGATTCAAATAATTGAAAAGATTTGGCGTGTAGTTATCGGGGTTGTTTTCCCATGCATCCATTGAAGATAGGAGGAATTCAATATTTTTCAATTTAAAACGGACTGCCTTTTCACTTTTTGCAAATTCTGTTGCAAGGTGAGCCTTGTAGTCTATTTCATCGATTAAATCTCGTGTTTTTTTTGCAAGTCCGTGTCCGCCAAGCAGTTTTTGACGGTGTGTTTCTATTAGAGTGGAAAACGCTTCAAGGTCTTCTTTGAGAGAGGCGCTTGCCGCACTGTCTTCTGACTGGATGAGCGATTGGATTGCGGTCCAAAGCGTGCTTTCAAGGCGGGATGCTTCGTCATTTATCACTTTTATTGCCGCCCTGCCAATTCCTCTGCGTGGAGTGTTTATGATTCTCAAAAGATTAATGTCGTCATCGTGGTTTGCAATCACCCGCAGATAGCTGATTATATCCTTTATTTCCATTCTTTCAAAAAAGCTCGTTCCGCCGCTCATTGTGTATGGGATGTTGTTTTCGAGGAGCGCCTCTTCAATAAAACGGCTTTGGGTGTTTGCGCGAATTAAAATTCCAAAATCATCGTATTTTCGTTTTTCTTCCATTGCGATTCCGAGTATGCTTTCTGCGATGAAATTTGCTTCTTCTGTTTCATTTTCTGGCATAAAGATTTCAATAGGCTTTCCGCCTCCGTTTCCGCTCCACAGTTTTTTGTCCTTTCGATTTGTGTTATGACTGATAACTCCGTTTGCCGCTTCAAGAATTGTTTCTGTCGAACGATAGTTTTGCTCCAGTCGAATTTCTGTGACGGCAAAGTCCTTTTCAAAGTTGATTATGTTTTGATAGTCTGCACCACGCCATGAATAAATGGATTGATCATCGTCTCCAACGACTGCCACATTCTTATCCGCCAAAAGATGCATAAGTTCATACTGCTGATGGCTGGTGTCTTGAAATTCATCGACCATAATGTATTTGTAGCGTTCTTTGTATCGGGCGAGAACATCTGGATTTTCTCGAAACAGTTTTATGGGAAGCACAATCAAGTCGTCAAAGTCAACTGCGTTGTATAGTTTTAGTCCTTCTTGATAGGAGTTATACAGTTCTTGATACATATCATTTGAGGTCTCCCAGTTTTTTCTACCTGTTTTAATGTTTGAGAAAAGCTGCGAGATTTTATATACATCAAGCGCATCTTGAGTGAATTGTAGTTCGCGTCCGCATTCTTTTATGAGCGCGCTTTTGTCGGACTCATCGTAGATCGAAAAATTGTCGCGCCAGCCCAATAGGTGTATGTCCTGCCGTAAAATCCGAACGCCGAATGCATGGAATGTTGACACCGTTAGATTTTGCATTTTGCGCTGCGTCAAGTCTTTTATGCGTTCTGACATTTCTTTTGCCGCTTTGTTTGTGAATGTGAGGGCGAGGATTTGGCTTTGCGGAATGCCCGATTCCAGCATGTGCGCAATTCTATAGGTGATGACGCGTGTTTTTCCGCTGCCTGCCCCTGCAATAATCAAAATAGCCCCGTCAATCGTTGTGACTGCGCGGTATTGTTCAGGATTGAGCTCTGCTTTCAAAGTGTTCAAATCAATAGCCATAGAAAGTGATTCTAGCAGATTTTTTAGAATAATACAATTTGTTGGAATTGTTTGTAAAGGTGTGTGGCTTTGAGGGAGATGCAATAAAAGATCTGTGTGAGTGAGGAGCGATAGATGATCTTTTCCCCTTTTTTTCGGGCGCATTTTGCCCTGACGGGCAAAACCGGACTTTCCAGGGTTCCGGCTTTCGCCTGCATTCCTTCGCTACGCTTCGGAACGGCTTCGCCGCCCTTCCAATTCCTTGCGTGAGAAAAGGTTTTCGATGACGAGGTGTTTTGAGAGGAGGGGTGTGAAAGCGTTACTTTTTTTAATGCGATTTTGAAAATAAAAAAACATTCGAGAAGGCGCAGTGAAAAAGGCAAAATCGCTCTAATTGTGGTCGCTGCAGTAGCACGAAAAAAATCTATGCCAGAATCAGTGCGAAATGCGCGAGCGCGTGTTGTGAATGCATTTAGCCAGTTTTGTCCTGCGACTGGAAGTCGAAGTGTAAAACTGAAAGAACATTGAATCTTCCGCCCTGTATCTTTTGCCACTGCAACTGGAAGAATGTTTTTCAAAGGCTGTTAAGCACTTGAAAATATAAGGTGTCTGCATTATACTATTCTGAATATTTACTTTTTTGGGGTGAAAAATGGCGTATTTTTTTGATGAACCGTCACATACATTTGACGAATATCTTTTGGTTCCTGGATATACCAGCGAGAATTGCATTCCTTCTAACGTTTCTCTAAAAACTGACATTGTTCGATACAATAAAAAAGCCGGTGAAAAATGCCCTCTTTCTATGAATATTCCTATGGTTAGCGCGATTATGCAGTCTGTTTCAAACGACAAACTTGCCATTGCCCTTGCAGAAGAGGGAGGTATTTCATTTATATACGGTTCACAATCTATTGTTGATCAAGCCGCTATGATTGCCCATGTGAAAATGTATAAGGCGGGCTTTGTTTCGTCCGACACAAATATACGGCCAAATCAAACGTTGACGGAACTTGTTGAAAAAATCAACATTACGGGGCATTCTACTGTTGCTGTTACCGAAAACGGCGAGCATAATGGAAAGCTCGTTGGAATTATAACGGAACGTGATTTCCGCTTGAGCCATTGCCCTGCCAATGCAAAGGTATGCGACTATATGACACCTTTAAAAGACTTGGTTATGGCGAACGTTGGCATTACTCTTGAAGAGGCAAATGAATTGATATGGAAGCATAAAATAAATCAGCTCCCTATCATTGACAACTCTGGCAATCTTCAATATTTGGTTTTTAGAAAGGACTATGCCAATCATGAAGTACATCCATTGGAATTGCTTGATGATAAAAAGCGATATATTGTCGGCGCGGGAATAAACACTCGTGATTATATGGAGCGAGTTCCTCTGCTTTTAGAGGCAGGTGCGGATATTCTCTGTCTTGATTCGAGCGAGGGATTTACTGAATGGCAGCGTCGCGCTCTCCGTGATATTCACGAGAATTTTGGAAAGGACGTGAAGGTTGGGGCTGGAAATGTTGTTGATGCTGAAGGATTTCGATTTTTGGCGGAAGCAGGCGCGGACTTTGTGAAAATTGGAATAGGTGGCGGTTCAATTTGTATTACACGCGAGCAAAAAGGCATAGGGCGCGGTCAAGCTACTGCGACTATTGAAGTGGCTCGGGCGCGGGATGAATATTTCAAGGAAACGGGAATTTATGTGCCGATTTGTTCTGACGGAGGGATTGTTCACGACTATCATATCACTCTTGCGCTTGCTATGGGGGCGGACTTTGTAATGCTTGGTCGCTATTTTGCGCGTTTTGACGAATCTCCTACAAATAAATTGATTGTTAATGGAAACTATGTGAAGGAATATTGGGGTGAGGGGTCTAACCGCGCTAGAAACTGGCAGCGATATGATTTGGGCGGTCAAAAGAAAATGGCGTTTGAAGAGGGAGTTGATTCTTATGTTCCTTATGCCGGAAGCCTTCATGACAATGTGCAAATGACGACAAGCAAAATTGTGCATACAATGTGCAATTGTGGCGCTCTTTCAATCCCTGAGTTGCAGCAAAAGGCAAAAATAACTTTGGTAAGCCCAGCCTCAATTCGAGAGGGTGGTGCGCACGATGTTGTTGTAAAGAATACTTCAATTAGGGCGGAGTAAGGAATCAAAACCGCTGCGGACAAGGCGGATGTCATTGCACTGTGTATCTTTGGGAGTGCCGTCCTCGTGATGACAAACGGCTGGAAACTCCGCTACCAGTACAAACCCCTTGTTTATATATAAAAAATATTCGCAAAGGCGCGGTGAAAAAAGCAAAATCGCTCTGATTGTGGTCGCTGCGATAGCAGCGAAAAGACAATCCTTGCCACAATGAGCGCGAAATGCGCGAGCGCATGGTTTTGCCCTGCGACCGTAAGGCGAGAAATTAAAAGAAAAAGAACACTGTACTTTTCGCCCCTGCAACTGGAAGAATGTTTTTCTTTCTTCTTTTACGTTTCCTATTTTGCTAGCATTTTTCGCAAATTCGCTGTATATTTATCATAAGGACTTTTTATAAATTATAACTCCTCTTGGAGATGCTTGGAGAGCCTAAAATGAAAGAAAAGATTTTATGGGCGGTTGTTGCTTTTGCCGCCGCATCTGTTTTTGCGTATAATCCGCCTGCGGGAGGAATGAATATTTTTAAACTTTCTTCTCCCACACAGTTGGCGTCGGCGGCATCGAGTGCTGGAGGCGGGCTTTTTATGCCTGGTCCTGACGCTATCGCATGTAATCCTGCCCTTACCGCCCTTGAGCAGCGAAGTCAACTTGATGCAGATTTTACTGCGTTGATTTCAACTGACGCGCGCGATTCTCATGCATTCAACGCCG
Source organism: Treponema sp. (assembly GCA_014803985.1). Taxonomy (GTDB): domain Bacteria; phylum Spirochaetota; class Spirochaetia; order Treponematales; family Treponemataceae; genus Treponema_D. The sequence continues at coordinate 29,586 of JAAVAO010000024.1, read as the reverse complement.
CATTTCAAACGGGAATTTTAATTCCTACAAAGCGTTTTGTGGCAAGCGGATTTTTAAACGGTGTCTTTTGTGATTCTGTAAATATGGATCTTGCAGACAGCCTTGCCATTCATGCCGCGCTTTCAAAAGAGATTTCAGAACATTTTAGCATTGGACTTGGATTGAACGGAGGTGTTTTGTGGGGGGCTCATGGCGACAACGATAAGGATTGGAGTTTAGGCGCGGATGTTGGAGTGCTGTATCGCAGAGAATCACTGGGATTTCTAAAGGACTTTCGTCTTGGGGGATCGCTGTTGAATCTTGGAAAATACTATAAAGTTGACGTTGTACCTATTGATAAAGGCAAAAAGGCTGATATGTTTCCTTCGTTTGTGACGGTTCGGACAGGCGTTGCCTCTCTTCTTGTGGATACCAATCAGTTTACTCTTGGCTTTTCTTTTGACATTTCACTGCCTTGTTTTAGAGATATTGCGTTTGATATGGGATTGCAATTTTCTGTTAAAGACACGTTTTTCTTAAGTATTGCAGAAACAATTGACGTTATGGAGATTAAAAATTCTTGTTTGGACGTGATTCCTGCTGTTAGTCTTGGCGTGAAATTTAATCTTAATGCGAAAAATAGCGAATATTTACGGAGTCACAGTTGGGATTCAAGTGAAATGCTTGTGTCTGCCGCTTGGCAACAAAAATATGAGCATATACAGGCAATTTCTGCGGGTGCGCGTATTTATTTGGGGCAGCAAGATGTGCAAGCCCCTGTCATTCAACTGTGGACAGATGAGGACTAATGTATTTTTTAAAGACATGATAAAAGCACCGCACAAATGGCGCGATACTTTTATCATGACAAGTTTCCGTTGGAAACTTGTATATCAAATGCCACTTCTCATTTCATTACGAAGTGGCATAAAAAGTCAAGAAAGAAAGTTGCAACTTTCTTTCTTGACTTTTTATGGGAGGAAAAGTATGCACTATACATACAGGTTTTTTGGAATTTTTGCTTTTGTTTTATTGTTTCTGTCGTCAATTCTTTTTGCCCAAAAAGGTGACGAAAAGACAAAAAAAAAGGAACGATATTTTTCTCCAAATAATGATGGAGTTTTAGACGAATTTGTAATCCCGCTCAAGATTTCTGATAAAAGATACGTCACATCGTGGCAATTGATTATCACTGATGAGGGGGGGAATGTTGTTCGTACAATTGGAAATAAAGTCGCCCTTCCGTCAAAGTTGAGTTTCAAAGGATTCTTTAAGCAACTGGGAGCGATAAAGGCGGGTGTTGATGTTCCCTCGTCTGTTTCTTGGAACGGAGCAATGGACAATGGTGAAACTGCCCCCGACGGAACCTATTTTTACTACTTTGTGGCTGTTGATGACAACGGAAACGAGGGGAGAACAGATTCTTATCCTGTCGTTATTGACACTGTTCCTCCGATGGTTGCTCTTAAACAGCCCGCGGACAAAATTTTTGGAGAGGGTGTAAAATCTTCCCTGCGCATTTCTCAAACGGGCTCTCCAGAGGACAAATGGGTGGGCAGCTTCAAAAATATTTCAGGAGATGTGGTGAAGACATTTGAATGGAACAATTCCGAGCCGTTGACTTTAACGTGGGATGGAACGGATTCTAACGGACAGACTGTTCCTGACGGCGTGTATTCATACACTGTTTCAGCAACGGACAGGGCGGGAAATGTTTCAGAGCCTGCGGCGGTCACCAATATTATTTATTCAGGGGAAAAACCTGCCACAAACATTTTTTTAGTTGGCTCTCAATATTTTTCTCCAAAGACGGAGAGCCGTCTTTCTACAATAAAACTTTCTGTTCTCATTCCTGTTCCAGAAGAAGGGAGTGTTAATCGTTTAACCTCTTGGTCTGTGAAAATTCAAAATGAAAAGGGAGCGGTTTGCAAAACGTACAATCAAAACACATACAACGCTCTTTCTGATCCTTCCGCCATTGAAAATGATTACAGCCTTCCGCCAGAAGAAATTGAATTTGATGGGCTTGACGATAATGGGCGCATTTTACCACAAGGAAAATACTATGCGGTGGTGGAAGCGGCATATTTAAATGGATATGTGCCGGCGGTCGTAAAGTCTCCTGAATTTATTCTTGACACAATAAAGCCTTCTGCAATTCTTTCTGTTTCGGACAAGGTTTTTGGCGCAGGGGCTAAAACAGAAGTGAAAATCTCAATGCTTCCTGATGCCGCGGGGAAATATGCCGCAGTTCCTGCCTGGTATGGACGTATATATGACGAGAAAAATCCTGATGTTTCTGTTCGCGAATATGATTTTGGCGAATTTCCACCGGACTTTATCACTTGGAACGGATTTTCGTCAAACGGAAGTCTTGCTCCCGATGGAAAATATAAATTTGAGCTTCGTGCAGTTGATCTTGCGGGAAATGTTGGCGTGATTTCAACGGCGAATGCTTTTGAATTGAATACAAAGTCTGCAAAAGTGCTTCTTTCTGCGGATACAGCGGCGTTTAATCCGACTTCTGCAAAATCAAAGGGAAGTATAGCGTTCAGCCCCATTGTAAAGGATGCAGATACTATTGTTAACTATTCTTTTTCTATCATTGGACAAAACGACACCGCTGTAAAAACGTTTGAGGGGAAAGGGGCGTTGCCTTCATCTCTTTCTTGGGATGGTAAAGATGAAAACGGAATAGTATGTGTTGATGGAAATTATACAGCAAGACTTTCTGTTGTATCTGACAACGGCTCTGTCGCCGAGGCTTCTACTTCTCCATTTGCTATAGACACCGTTCCTCCAAGCGTTTTGGCTTCTGTTCCCTGGCTTGATTTTTCACCTGACGGAGATTCATACCAAGATACAATACCAGTTTCAGTTTCTGATTGCACAAAAGAAGCGTTGTGGAAGGCAGATGTTACCGATTCATCGGGAAAGGTTGTAAAATCATACAGTTGGAAAGATAAAATTGCTACAAATGGAAAGGATGAATTTGAGTGGAACGGCTCTGACGCAACAGGAAACAGGGCTCCTGACGGTATGTATGCAATAACAATTTCTTCTCAAGATGAAGCGGGAAATGAATTTAGTACAAAAATTGCGAATATACATCTTGATACGAGGGAAACAAAGGTTTATGTGACTGCGGAATACGAAGGTTTTTCTCCAAATGCCGATGCATTTCTTGATACTCAGGTTTTCAATATTCAAGCGTCTGTAAAGGACGGCATTGTTTCTTGGAATTTCGATATAAAAAATGCAGATGGAGGCACTGTTCGTTCTTGGTCTGATAAAGATAGTGCAAACTTACCTGCGAGCATAACATGGGACGGACTTGATGGAGAGGGAAAAACTGCCGAGGGAATATTTGCTGGTGATTTGCGTGTGGTCTACAAAAAGGGAAACAGGGTTTCAGCCCTTTCGTCTCCGTTTGTATGCTCTGTAAAACCGCCTGTTCTTTCCGTGAAAACTGCGCCCGAATACTTTAGTCCTGACAATGACGGTGAAAACGATGATTTGTTTATCCGTCTTTCAGGGGAAACTACGTCTTCAATCAAAAACTGGAATTTCGTGATAAATGATCCGAACGGAAAACCTTTCTGGACGACAAAGGGAAACACTTCAATTACAGAGAGAATCATTTGGGACGGTCTGTCTAATATCCAAAAAAATGCAAAAGGCAAGGCGGAAAGGGTACAGTCTGCAATGGATTATCCGTATACTTTCACGGTGACAGATGCACTTGGAATGACAAGCGTTGTGAAGGGTGTTGTAGCAATAGATGTGCTTGTTATTCGTGATGGCGATCTTTTGAAAATGGCGGTTCCGTCTATCATTTTCAGAAGTGACAGTGCGGATTTCAAAGTGCAAGAGCTCGATTCATCAGGGAAGGTCATTAAGTCTGGTATTACAAAGGAACAGGCAGATAATAACGAGCGTGTTTTGAAGAGAATTGCAGAGATTTTGAATAAATTCAAGGATTATAAGGTAACCATTCAAGGACATGCAAATCGCGTTACTGACAATGAGGCTGAAGAAACGGAAGACAACATGCGTCTTTGGGGACCTGCTCTTATTCCGCTTTCTGCTCGCCGCGCCGAATACGTGAAGCAATATCTTGTTGGAAAGGGTGTGAGTGATTCAAGGCTTTCTACGGAAGGCAAGGGCGGCACGGAACTGGTGGTTGACTATAAGGACAAGGACAATAACTGGAAAAACCGACGCGTTGAGTTTATTTTGAATAAAAATTAATGGAAAGAACTTACTGCAAGAAATGGAAGGTTTAAAAACAGCAACAAAATTGGTGTTGCTGTTTTTAATGCGAGTTTTCTTTGAAAATATAAAAAACACTCGCAAAGGCGCAGGGAAAAAGGCAAAATCGCTCTAATTGTGGTCGCTGCGATAGCAGCGAAAAAAATCCTTGCCACAATGAGCGCGAAATGCGCAAGCGCATGTTGCGAATGCATTTAGCCAGTTTTGATAGCGAAGCGTACAAAACTGGAGGCGAAAGCCGAGGAATTAAAAGTAGAAGAACAATGTATCTTTCGCCACTGCAACTGGAAGAGTGTTTTTTCTATCTGAAGATTTACTCGTTGCTGAAAATTAAGGAAAATATTCATAAACACTATTGACTATTTTTGTTAAGTTGAATATAATTCATACATTCCTTGCACGGAATAAGGTTGCTTAGCTCAGCTGGTAGAGCAATGGACTGTTAATCCATGTGTCGCAGGTTCAAAACCTGCAGCAGCCGAAAGGCTCTAGATTTTTCTAGAGCCTTTTTTCATTTTAAAAGAAATTGATTTTGGAAAATTGACAGGTTTTAAAGTCAAATATGCAGTTTCGTGGCGGAAAGTGCAGGGAGGGGCATTTTTATTTCTTGACTTCCAATTGCAGGGCTGACGGAAGATTCGTTGTTTTTCAGTCTTAATTCTTCAGCTTTCACTTGCGGGATACTATCCTGCTTACCCAGTTTTGACTGCTTCGCTTACGTATCAATACGCCCCTCATAACATAAAGTGTAAAACTCAAATTTTGACCTGCTATATACTGGTGATACGCCGTGAAACAACGCTCTTGTTGCAAAAGGGTGAATCATATTTTTTGTAGATAAAAAACAGCATTTTTTTGAAAAAAATTGCCGTTTTTTCCCCTTCCGCTACTATATATATAGTATGAAGAAAAAGTATTTTTATTTTGCTGCATTTTTTGTGGCGGCATTTACATTTTTCGGGTGCAAATCTGTTTTTGGCGAAAAGAGCGTTGCGTTTTCTCTGCCTGAATGGGATGACTCTTTGGGTGTTGGACTTGAATATTGGCTTGTAAAAACATCTGACGGACGTGGTGAACAATCTGTTCTTGCTGGGAATGTAAGCCGCACGGTAACGCTAGAAGTTGATTTTGATCGGGTGACTGCAATTCTTGCCTATCCCATTACAAGTATTGATGCAAACCATAATGCACCTTTCTTTAAACCTGCGGGGTGCATTTATCCATATCAGGAAACGATTTCTTACTTGCAGGGGTTTTCTTCAGAAATTTTGTGGGAATTGTATGCGTGCAATGCAAACTACGCGCTAGATGAAATTTCCGCCCTTGCCAAACAATTCAACTGGCAAAAATTTACGCAAACTGTTGAAGCAAAATACGAGGAGGCAGAGAAAAATCCTGAAGATAAACAATACTATAACCCGTGGAATTGCAATCATGATACAATTTTTTCAGGAATACAAAACGGGTCTTTCAGCACGTCATATGTAAATCAGGCAAAATCAAATGTAACGTCTATAACTCTTTCTGACTTGAAAGTATCGTCAAATAAACAGGAGCTTTCGTCTTGCACGTCAATGTTAGGCTCTTATGTTCCTGAAAATTTCGCTGGAGAAAGTTTCGTTTTGCCTTATAATGAACAGCGTGAATTTATTTCCATTTGCAATGGGTTTGTGTATGAAATTTTTGTTACATTTTTGAAAAAAGAAAAGAGAATTGTACTTGCCATAAATTCCATACCGTTATAAACTTGCAGAATAATGAAAAAAATATTTTGTCTTTTTATCGGTTTATGTGTGTTTTCCGCTTTTTTTGTTTCATGCAAAAAAAAGCCTGTTGTTGTGCAGGATGATATTCCTGTAATTGAATCTTCGTTTAAGTGGTATTATTTTTTTGATGGCTCTTTCAAGGAAATAGAACGTCTTGCTTTGTCAATGGCGATGCCGGAGTATCCGTGGACAGAGGCGGTTCGTATTTCTTCAATTTCTTGTGAGGCTGGCAATAATGAAAAAACCGCACGGGGATTTGCAATTGTCAATCGGCTTGGCGTGCTTGTGTTTGATGGCGAGAACATTGAGCTTTGTGGAGATTCAATGCTTTTTGACCGCAGAACAGCGGGAAATATTGTTTTTGAAGATAATGTTCCTCTTTTTTCAGTATATAGAAGTGCATTCTTTAACAATGCCTCAACGCGCGTAAATGCAATTCATCCGTTTTTAATTCAGTTTAATTCTGAACAAAAAATTTTATATCCTATTTTGACTGTTGAAAATTTTGGATTCGATAGTTCAAGCGAAATAACAGATTTTGTTTGGGATGGAGATGTATGGACGTGCAGCGTTAAGACTGATGATGCACAAAAAGTTGATTTTTCTTATGTTTCGTTTCAGGCAAAAAAGCCACTTGTCTCTATTTCTCCTGAAACAGCAGAATCTTCGCTTTTTATCACTTCGTCAAGTATGGAACAGTTTAGAAGGGCGCAATCTCCGATGCCGATAAAAAATGCCCCTGACAGGCTTTTGCATCTCCTGAAGTCTATTCCGCATAACACTGATTATATGGTTGTGTGTTATACAGCAGGCGGGCATTCTCCGCGCACGTATATTTCTAGCGCAAACATACATGAAACGCATTCTCTTTCTGCAAAGGCAATTCTTTCCGATGTGTGGTGTGGTGCGCTTTTTGAAGACGGCACTATGTTTTTTAATGGCGCGATTCCAGGAGGAAAAGTTGTGAACGCAGGGAAAAATATTGCAATTCGACTTCCAAAACTGCCTGCGGGTTTTGTTTACTCAGGATTTACAATATCAGCGTCTCGTCTTTATGCCTCTTGGGAAGAAACTTCGTTTTTTAAGACTGCCCGAAGTGGTTTTATATGCGTTAATCTTGATGCGGTTTTACCATAACGATTTAAAAAGACATTCGCTCATAACCTCGATTTCACGCGTTGAAAACGCCGTTTTGCAATGAAATGCATTCGCAATGAGCGCGTTTTGAAAAGATAGAAAAAACACTCTTCTAGTTGCAGTGGCGAAAGATACATTGTTCTTCTACTTTTAATTCCTCGGCTTACGGTCGCAGGGCAAAGCCCTGCTTACCCAGTTTTGTATGCCTCGCTATCAAAACTGACCTAGCGGATTGTCATTGCATTTGAAAAAAGCAAAACCATGCGCTTGCGCATTTCGCGCTCATTGTGGCAAGGATTTTTTTCACTGCTACCGCAGCGACCACAATCAGAGCGATTTTGCCTTTTTCCCTGCGCCTTTGCGAGTGTTTTTTATATTTTCAAAGAAAACTCGCATTAAAACGGGCAACTCAATTTTAGTTGCCTGTTTTAAACCTTCCTTAATTTTCAGCAACTCCCGAATCTTCAGATTCGGGAGTTGCTGAAAAAGCCGTTTTGCAATGAAATGAAAAACGGCAGTAAATAAGCGAGTTTCGGAAGAAACTCGTCATTAAAACAGGCAACTCAATTTTAGTTGCCTGTTTTAAACCTTCCTAAAAATATAAATTTAGACTAAATAATTGGTATCGCTCTTGATTAACAAGTGTTTTTTTGAGAATATAACATTTATGGAAAAAAGGGATATTAACCGAGTGCAGCTTGAACGTTTTTCATACAACGAGTTAAAAGACATAGCGGATGAATATGGCATAGATGTGCCTGAAAGTTTTAATAGAAATTTCCTGATTGGCGAAATTTTGGAATGCGCTGAAGAGGCGGAGAATGAAGACGATTCTTCTGAAATGATTTTTGTTGATGAAGCGTTGTATCCAAAAAAAACTGATGATGTGCCTATCCGTTCCTACGATTCCACAGAAGTTGAAATAATTTTGAGAAATCCTGCATGGGCGTATATTTATTGGAATATAAGCGATGCAGATCGTCATTCTCTTGATGATGCATTTATAAGCGATATGCATATTCGTGTTAATTCTTTTTCCGAAAGAGAGCAAGGTAAGCCTGATGAGTTTTTTGATATATCGATTTCAAAAAAGGATACAGGACAATATGTTCTTTTGCCACAGGGAAGAAAGTTTTTTCGTGTAGACTTGCTTTTTAATATCGATGGAATAATAGACATTCTTGATTCTTCCGCCGTTATTGAAATGCCAATGGGAACATCTCTTCTTGTTGAGTCGCATCCTGGAAAAGATGATAATCTTTCTGAAATAATGAAACTGTCAGGTATGGAAGAGTTGCTTTTGCAACAGTATAAAAATCATAGAGAATCTTTTTCTTGAGTTTAGAAAATAGTATGGTGTGAATATGGCTGATAAAAAGATTGTATTGCTTCTGAATGCGAGTCAAGAATACATAAGGCATACAGGAGACGATGAAAGAAAATTTGCCGCTCAAACAAACAGGCTTTTTGAAGCACTGACAGAAGTGTACATTCCACTTTTAAAAATGATTGAGTCGCTCATAGAAGATGGTGTTGATTTTAAATTATGCCTTGTGCTTTCTCCCGTTTTATGCAATCTTCTTGAAGATCCAGTCATTCAAAATCAATATATTGTGTGGCTTGACGAGCATATTGCGCTTGGTCAAAAGGAAATTGCACGATGCGAGAACAATCCTCATCTTTTATCGGCGGCGAAATTCTGTCTTGAAAAATTTCAAGAGGCAAAATTGCGCTTTTTAAAATACAACCAAAAGATTGTAAAAAAAATATACGAGTTCAAAAAGAAAGGGTTTATAGAGCTTCTTGCAACGTGCGGAACTGATATTTTTTTCCCGCATTATAATGACATTCCAGAGGTTATAAGCGCACAGGTTGAAACAGGAATAAATGCGTATCGTGCTAGTTTTGGAGAGTTGCCAGATGGATTTTGGATTCCAGAGCTTGGCTATTATCCTCGTGTTGAAAAAATTATTCGTGCGTATGATATGAATTATACTGTTATTGACGCGCGAAATTTTTTGTTTTCTGATATTGAGCCGAAAAATGGTATTTTTTCACCTGCGCGATTTTCAAATGCGCTTCCCGTTTTTGCCCGCGACTTTCGCACCGACTCTGAAATTTTTGAAGAGGGGGGATATGCGGCAAATCCTGTGTATCTTGATAAAAACAAGGATGTGGGAGGGAATGCGCCTCTTGAGTATTTAGCCCCCCTTGTTTCTGAAGGTACGCCGCGCTATTCCATGGGATTTAAATATTGGAAAAAACGCTCGCAGTCTGATGACGGCATATATAATTATGAAGAAGCGGTATCGCAATGTGAAAAGGATGCTGCGGATTTTCTTGCAAAAAAATCTGCTCTTTTAAATAACGCCGATAAAATTTTAAATAAGAATCCCGATGGTGGATTGCAAACGGTTTCCCTGCTGATTTCAGTGAGTTTAAATCAACTGTGTGAAAATTGGTTTGAAGGTGTTTATTGGATTGAATGTATGCTTCGTTCTGCGTCAAAATACGGAGTTTCATTTGATCTTGCTAAAAATATTGTTGGAAAACCACAAGAATTGCAGAAAATCAACCCGTATTTTGGTTCTGCTGGCGGTGTGGGGTATGGCGAGAATTTGCTTTCGAGCAAGAACAATTGGATGATTCGTTATGTGAGAAAGGCAAGCAAACGGATGGTGGACTTGTCAGAGCGTTTCCCAACGGATACGGGATTAAAGGCACGACTTTTGAATCTTGGCGCAAAAGAATTGATGATGGCGCAGTCTTGTGGATGGGCAAAGATGATCCACAACAATGATTCTCCAAAATACGCCTCTATGCGCTTCACACAGAGCATAAATGACTTCACTGCGGTTTTTGATGCGTTAGGCTCTAACACTGTGAGTACGGAATGGCTTACCAATCTTGAAAATCAACACCAGCTTTTTCCATGGATGAACTATAGAATTTTTAATAGAAAAAGATAAAGAGTAATATGGGAAATTTCTAATGAAAAGGACAACGGCAACCATTTTTAGAGTGACAGGGATTATTTTTTTTATCGTTTCATTGATGTGGGTTGTGCAAGTTCTTGACACAGGTATTTCGGCGTTTGAATTTATTATCAATGGAGAAGATCGCGCCTTAACAGTGTATCAATGCATTATTTCATTGATTTATACAACGGCGTTTTTGTTTGCGATTTTTGCAACTGGCACGGCGGCGCTTTTCGGTGGAAAAAACGGTTTTACCCAATCTGTTTGGAATTGCGCTGTGTACGCGCTTGTTTTGCTTTCGATTTATACATCGTGCCGCATTATGGGCGGTGCGCAAGTGGAGGAGCAGTTTCTTCTTTCGCAGTCTATTATTATGCAACTCTTTTTCTGTATAATTATTTTTGTGTGTTTGCGTGAAGAAGATGAATTTTCATTTAAAAATATATTGCCGCAAGACCAAAACACAAAACTGTGCATAAAAGTGTATGGTGTTATGCTGTTGCTTTTTGAATTGACTTTCTTTTTGATGTCTCATATTTCGTAAAATATATTGACACAAAACTATAAATTGTATATAGTTTTAAAACTAATTTGTAATTCATTGAGGTAGGTAATATTATGAGAATGTGTGATATTTGCGGAAAAACCGTTGGTCATGGATGCAAGGTGAGCAAATCATATAACCATACAAAACGCACGTGGAAACCAAATCTTTTGAAGGTCAAGGCGATACTTGATGGAGGAGAAACACGAACAATTAAAATTTGCACACAATGCTATAGAAGTGATTGGGTTGTGAAAAAGGTGCGTGTTCCAAAGAATGTAGAGCAAGTTGCTACTAACTAATATTTTTTGAAAAAAAGCGACTGCCTTATGGACTATCTGTAAGTTCTATAGGCAGTTTTTTTTTGCCCTATATTTCCAGGGTGAGTCCGTCATACGCTGCATCAACGCTGCCCCCCTCATTCACCATTTTTGAAAGAGTAGGGAAGTTCTTTAAATGATCCGCTATATATTCTTGAATTTGAATATGACTTTTTAAATGACATATATGCGTGAACCATGTATGCCGGCTTTTTATTTTTTCTGCAACATCCATCGCCTGCAAGTAGGAAAAGTGCGTTGCATGTGGCTTTTCGCGAAGTCCGTCAATCACACAGTGGTCAATAATTCCCCCGCATTCACGGATCTTTTGTATGCTTTTGTCGCTTATAAAACTGCAATCCGTCAAATAAGCAATCGAATGTCTTTTACTTGCGCCATTGTTTACCGTCAAAAGATAGCCTGTCGTTTCAAGAGAACCATGCATCATTGGAATGGGAGTAACAATTATATCTCCAAATTCAGGTGGCATTTTTCTTTCAAATAGAGTTTGCCGTTCAAGACGAATTTTTGGCTTTCCGCCTCCAATTTGCGTTTTTTTGAAAATATAGTCAAACCGATGCTCCACGTCTTTCACTGTGCGATTGTTTGCATACAGTGCAATTCCTTCGCTCGTAGCGTTTTCTGCTGATGGATTTTTGATATGATCGCGCGAAACGGTGTGGCTAAAAACCCGTATGTCGTCAAGTCCGTGCAAGTGGTCTGCATGGCTATGCGTCAAAAGAATTGCGTCAAGTGCTGTGATGTTGTTTTTTAATGCTTGCATTCGGAAATCAGGGCCGATGTCAATTAAAATATGCGATGTTGTACCGTCTGCATTTTTATTTTCCACAAAGGCACTGCATCTCGTTCGCTTGTCGCGCGCGTCTTTTGACTGGCAAACAGAGCAAGAACAAGCGATGCAAGGAATGCCGTGGCTTGTTCCGGAACCAAGTATCGTCATTTTCATTTAGACAATGCCTTCGTAGATTACTCCTTGTTCCCCATCGATTGTGACGGAAAGATCGTTTTCCAAAACTTTTTCCGCGTTTGGAACGTTTAATGCCCAAACCAAATCATGGTTTACTAGTTTTAACACTTCAGGGGGAATGTCACTTCCGCTTTCTGAGGCAACGCCATCTACAATGCGTATTACTGGAATTAAGTCTTCTGTTATTCGACTGCACACTAAAATCAAATGACTATGAGATTTCAATTTTTCACGTATTTGCCGTGCGTCTTCTTCATATATTACACGTCCGCTTGCTTTTTTCTTTTCTTCGTTTGCAAATCCAAACAGCGTGCCACGTGCGATTACATTTCCAACAAGCATTACTCGAATTGTGTTTATCATAAGGGGGCTTGAAAGTGGAATTCCCGCGCACATTACGACTTTATCTGAAAGCTTAATTGCCCCCGAATCCAATGCATGCTTTACAGCGTTTTGTATCATTGTTTCAGAGTCGTCTGCCACTTTGCAGAGGATAGGGCTTATTCCCCATTGAATCATAAGTTGTCGGCACACCTTTTTTTCAGGCGTTGCGGCTATGACAATTTGTTCAGGGCGATAACTTCCGATTATGCGGGCGGTGTTTCCATGCAATGTTGGAATGATTATTGCTTTTGCGCCGAGGTTTCTAGAAAGTCTATACGCACTGTGTGCAACGGTATGACCAACTTCATTGTCAGGCTTATAGTCGTTGTCAAGATATTTCATCCGGCTTAAATATTCATCGGACTCTTCTGTTGTCCGCGTGATGAGAGCCATTGTGGAAACCGCCTCAACAGGATATTTTCCGCTGGCAGTTTCTCCACTCAACATAACCGCGTCTGTTCCGTCAAAAACTGCGTTTGAAACATCCGTTAGTTCAGCGCGCGTGGGGCGAGGGTTTATAATCATTGAGTCAAGCATTTGTGTGGCTGTGATGACGGGTTTTCCTGCATCGCGGCAGGCGCGAATAATTGCCTTTTGCGCAAGGGGAATCCTCTCCGTTGGGAGTTGAACCCCCAAATCGCCGCGTGCAACCATTATACCATCAGCCTCTTTCACAATGTTATGTATATTGTTTAAGCCCTCTTCGTTTTCAATTTTTGCGATTACACGGGCATTTGCTCCAACTTCCTTTAAATACGCCTTTATTTCAACAACTTCTTCTGGAAAACTCACAAAACTTGCGGCGACAAAATCAATGTCCATTTCCGCGCCAAATTTCAAGTCATCCTTGTCTTTTTGCGCCATAATTGGAAGACCCGCATGAACACCGATTAAGTTCACGTTCTTTCTGCTTCCGATTTCACCTGAATTTTGCGCCGTGCATAAAATCGTTTCACCAGAAATTTCATCGACTAACAGTGCGATGAGTCCGTCCGCAATCAAAATTTTCATTCCAGGCTGTAGTTTTTGAGCCGCTTCCTTCCATGAAATTGAAATGTGGCACATTTTGCTCTCTGTTCCTTGTGTGCAAGGCGATGAGTCCGAGATAACTTCAATTTTTTCATTTTCCTTTATGCTGATTTTTCCATCATTTTCGACAATGCCAGTGCGAATTTCAGGGCCTTTGGTGTCTAGCAAAATACCAACAGGCATATTTAATTCATCAGAAATACGCCTAACCCTTTGCATTGCCTGAGCGTGCCATTCGTAAGAGCCATGTGAAAAATTAAAGCGAGCAATGTTCATACCCGCTTTGATCATACTTCGGATTGTGCCGTCATTATCGCAGGCAGGACCGATTGAACATACGATTTTTGTCTTCCGTGTAAACATATAACTATTATACACGAAATTTGCTAGATTAAAAGAAAATAAATGCGTTTACTTTAAAAAAAGATAATTCATTCCCGCAGAAAATCCAAAAGACGCTCCGTTAGATGGAAAGATGAATGATTTCAAGCCCAATTTACATATCAAGGGAACTCCTGAAAGCATTACCGATGATCCTGCGAATAATTCTATGGCGCGCGTCCAATTGCATTCAAATCCATCTCCACCATATAATTCAAAGTCGCCAAACGAGCTGTGCAAGGATGCCACCATATCCACGGAAAGGCGCGGATTTGGTTTGAATGATAGTTCAAGCGAATTTTTCCAAACATTGTCGTTTCCCAAAGGATTTGATGAAAGACAGCCGAATGCGCATTGCGTTGTAAACCCGAAAAACACTTTGTCTGTGTCTAGTCCAATCATAAGGGCAGGATTTATTCCCGCTCCTGTTGCAACTCCATACGGCAGAAATGCATCGTTGTTTGACCAGCCGTATTCAATGGAAAATCCATAGTTCAAGTGATTTTTTGCAAGTGCCTTTGAAAATAGAAAGCGCATATCAGCAGAGGCGATGAGGGAGTAATTGCCTTGTTCTATGTTATACGAAAACGTTCCTGAAAGATCCATACATTCCAGTGGTGCGACATAAAACCCTATTCCAATAGGAAATTGACTTTTTTTGTTGTTCAAGTTGAAATGCGGACTGATATGTATTTGTACGTTTACCGCCCCTTTGGGCATAATCAACGCAGCAGGAGTGCTTCCAAATCCAAGCCCGCTTTCAGTTATGTCAGAAAGATGATAGACGAGCGTATAGTCAATGGAAGTGCGTGCTCGTGCAGTGTATTCCTTTTCATTGGACGCAGAATCCTCTCCCCTTGCAGAAAAAACTGCCGTATACATGCCTTGAGGCACGAAATCTCCGTTTTCGTCTGTTCCCTGCCAAGAAATGCGCTGAGACCAACTTGAAAATCGTGCAAATGTGCGTTCAAAAACAACAGTGCCGTTGGAGTCGCTTATAGAAAGCATTCCACTTCCAGGCGCGGTCACTTCCGCTTCAAAAACGCAAGAGCCAACAGCGCCTTCATACGTTGGGTTAAACGATTTTTTGCTTGCAGAAAATGACGTTATTTCAAATTCCGCCTTTTCCAATGACACGGTGATTTTTTTCAATGTGTGTGCCTGTATAAAAATCTTTGCATAAAAGTCTTTGTAGCCGAATTTTCGTATTTTGATAGTATGATAGCCCTCGTCAAGGCGATTTATAACTTCACGGAGCAGTTTTCCGTCTGAATAGACAAAGAATTCCCCGTCAATTCCCATAACTTGCAAGAAGCCTGTACGTTTTTCCATTTGCACAAAATACGATGTTTCATGTCCATTGAAAACTCTAATTCTTTGCGGAAACATTTCGTAACCGTCCATGAAAAGTTGAATATCGTATGTGCCTGGCATAATGTTTTGCAAGGTGAGCGGAGTAAGTCCATAATATTTTCCATCCAAATAAACTTGCGCGCCGTTTACATTTGACTTTATGATGAGCGTATTTTGCAATTCTTCAGCAGGCGGCCGCCCGTCTTGCGTAAATCCCCCTGAATGAGGAGGGCGATGACCTGAAACATTTCCACCGCCCGGCATATTCTCTCCGTTGTGGTGTCTGTTATCCGATGCAGTTTTTCCGCCAGTGATTGGCGCACTCATAGTGTTTTTATAAACGTCTGTATGTTCTTTTGTTTGAATGTCTGCTGTGATAGACGGATTTTGCTTTTGTATTACAACGTCATTTGTGGCTTGCAAAAAAGACGTGGACGAGGTTTTTACATTTTTATCTTCATAAGCCACATCTTCCTCGATAAATGAAGCTGATGACGACTGACCGTACATACATACAACGGCACATATCGTTGCACATATAAAAACAAGATTTTTTTTCATAGTTTCATTGTATCAAAATTATTAAGCAAACAAAAGACCGTGTTCTACAAAACTAAAATAATTTGTTTTGTCAAAAATGATATGATCCAGCAGCGCAATTCCCAAAATGTGTGACGCTTCAATCAGTGTTTCCGTGGTGACAATGTCCTCTTCACTGGGGCGACAATCCCCCGACGGGTGATTATGACAAACAATAATGGCGGCGGCGTTTTCCTTTAACGCCTCTGAAAAAAGTTCGCGTGGATGCACAATCGTCTTGTCTATCGTGCCAACGGAAACAACACGGACTTGCATAATTTCATGCCCGCCATTCAGCGTGATGCAAATAAAATGCTCTTGCGAGTTGAGCGAATAACTTCTGACAAAAGGAATAACATCGCATGGATTTATAATTTTAGCATTGTGGTGGCAATTTCTTCGTCTACCAAATTCAATCGCCGCGGCAATTGCCAAAGCCTTTCCTTTTCCCATCCCTCGTATAGAAAGCAAGTTTTGAATAATA
This sequence comes from Treponema sp., assembly GCA_014803985.1. GTDB lineage: Bacteria > Spirochaetota > Spirochaetia > Treponematales > Treponemataceae > Treponema_D. Next base: position 13,392 of record JAAVAO010000024.1, on the reverse strand, counting down.
TCATCGTTGTTTGATTCATAAATTTTATTCACAACGCTTTTAGAAAGTTGCGCCACGGAAATATCCTTTGTGCCGCTTCCCAAAATCATCATAACCAGCTCTGTATCTGACGGATACGACAAACCGTGTTTCATAGTAAGTTCCCTTACATTTGGTTTAAAGTTACTCATACTATATATATATACTTTTACAGGCAAATTTCTGAAGTTTTTCGGAACGTTTTTAAAGTTTTTTTCTATATTTACAAAGGGGAGAAGTCTCTCCCTCGTCCGCACTTCGTTGCGGACTACCCTCTCTAGCGGGGGGAAGATCCCCCGCAACGCCCCCTATCGAGTTTTGTTTGCTTTCGTTGCGAGCAACAAAAAACTCGCAATTACCACCTACTAGCCAGTTTGATCTGAAGTCCAAAAGCGAAAATGACAAATTGCGGTTTTATTCAAATTCCGCTACAAGCCTTTCATTCACGAACTCTCGGAAATACGGCAGAACAAACCCGACATGCCCATAGGAAGTTCGCTTTATAATCTGTGAATCCAAAAGCCGCTCCCTGTAATTTGAAAGATATGCATTTGACTTTCCTGTTTCTTCGACTAGGTTTTTCATGGAAGTTGCGCCTGCATTTTTTGCCATGCTTATCACAAAGCGTTTGTCCATTTGCGAAAAATTTTCTGAGATTTTTATATACACATTGCGGAACAAAAGCATTTTGTATTCATCAAGAATAGAATTCACCTCCTTTTCCGTAATCTTATTTGCTGTATTTTTCCATACTAGCCAGCCCATGAGTTGAAAAGCATACGCATAACCGCCAGCCCCTTTCGTCATTTTGTCCAAAGCCTTTTCATTAAGAACTTTACCTCCTCTTTCAAATGCTTTTTTATAATTATAACGCACATTCGAACTGTCCAACGGTTCAAGCGTTACTCGTGGAGCGCGGAGGAGAAAGGTGAGGTGATTGTCATTTTGAATCTCCGACACATTTTGCGGAAGTCCAGCCAAAAGCAATCGGACAGGAAAATTTTGCTGAAGAAGAATCTGATAAACTGAAATAAAATACTTGAGTTCAGTTGAAGCCTTAACCTCGTCAATGACGGCAAGCACCGTAATCTTTTTTTCAGAAAGTTTTTTAAGGATTTTTTCCAAAAGAAGCTGATAATTTACTTGCCCTTTCTCTTTTTTATTATACGCAACTTGAAAGCCAAATGCGGAAAGCGATATACCGTCCAAAGAGTCCAACGTTTTTTGCACGACTTTTGATGCTCTGTTATATATTCCTTGTGTATAAGACAGAAGAATATCCCCAGAAGAAGGGATGTTCAGTATGATAAAGTCTTTTTGCTTTTCAAATTCTTGGCAGAGAGCAGACATAAAGGCGGTCTTGCCGCTTCCTCTTTGACCATACACTAATGTAGTTTGATAAGGACTGTCTGGATTTTTGATTTCAGACACCAATTCCTTGATTTGCCTGCTGCGATCAATATAAATCGGAGGAATTTTCCCAAAACTGGGATTAAAAGGATTGTTCATATTTTCATCCCTCTCTAAAGTTTTATAACTTTTTATAACTTCAAAATTATTTTATAACTTTTTATAACTTCAAAATTATTTTATAACTTTTTATAACTTCACGCAATAGGCGCGCTTTTGTTTTGTATGGAAAGGAATTTGTTCGTTTTTAAATATAAACTGGATGTTTGTACTAGCAGCGAAGCAAAAAAGAACACAAAGAATGTTCTGTCGAATAAAATCTATCCGAAACCTGGCTCGTTATTAAAAATTAAAACCTTCGTGTGAGCGATTTTGCACTTGAAAATCCGCTCGTTGATTATCTCCTGTGTCTTTGCGCCTCCCTTCATAGACTCGAAGAGGTAGGTCAAACACTTTGCCTGAAGAGTGTCGATGAAACGCTTGTCCTTTGGGCTTGAATGGGTGGCACCAGTACTAAAGTTATCTCAATGCCATCTTTTGCTTGCATTTTTTCTGTGTCAACAAAATCAATTTCCCCTTTCAAAATCTAAAGTACTAAACGAAGCACTAGTAAAAATCTAAAAAATTTTTGACAAATTTCATTTTTTTTGCGAAACCTACTTGACAAAGTGGAACGGGGGGGGGGTATAGTTAGTTGACTATAGTATGTAGTTGTTTCTGCGTGGCAGATCCAAATTTTATTGAATAGGGGTTTCGTATGAAAAAACTCTTAAAAAATTTCGCAATCCTAACCGTTTTTGCGTGTGGATTGTTTACTGGCTGTAACAACGATGCAAGCATCGATCTCAATGTTACCGTTTCAACCGACCGACCGTCACTAGACGAGCCGAAGAATCTTGGCTACGGCGTTTTGCTTACCTGGGGTATCACACAAGATGCCAACTACTTCCGAATTACACGACAGGAGAAAGGCGGCGAGGAAAAATTTCTTTATGAAGTCGAGGGCAATCGCTACTTTGATAAAGTTAACTTTTACAATGAACTCAAAGAGGGCGTTGAGTACACATATCGCGTGTATAATTTAGGCGATAAAACACACTATGATTATGACGACGAGATTACAACAAAAGATACTTTTTACTATGGCGATAACTGCGTGGTCAAAACCTCGTATGCGGAAAGAAAAATCACATTGCAGGCAGGAAGCCTGAAGAAGCAAGGTGAAAAACTTGAAGCGATCAATAAGGACAATGTGAAGACTTCTTTTAAAAACGACACTCTCCGTATCTATTTGAACGATGAAGACCGTATCGGATATCGCGCTGTTGTGGTAAGAGATGCAGAAACAGGCAAGAAGATGGGTGGCGATACATTATGGGGATCTTCTGAAAGTTTCAATATTTCCGCACAGAAAGTGAATGTGGAAATTAAAAATGTGGATTTTGACGACTATTATGCAGATTCTGACGTAGTGACAATCGAAAACATTGAAAATATTGCCGTTGAAGAACGCATTATTATTTCAAATCTTACGGCAACACGGAAAGGTGAAGTCGTTGTTCTCACTTGGACTACAAGCGAAAAGATAGAGTCAAGCGAATTTAAAGTTCTAAGGACTAAAGATCCTTCAAAACCATCTTCAAAGGCTGAAGTTCTCAAGATTACACTTACGCCTGAAGAATTGTATGACGGCAGATATTATTGGACTGCGATTGATGAAACCTCTGAGGTTGGAGCATCCTATAAATATGAAGTAATAACGACAGATTCCAATTCTGATCCTTACTATATATCTGGTCAAGGATTAGATACAGATATTTCTCTTGCTGTGTCTGTGAACGGTAATCTTTATAGTTCTATTTCAAAAGAAACGGACGAAATCCTTCTTTCGTTTGATAATGATGACAAAAATTTAACATACAAGGGTTATTGGACAACCGTTGATAACAAGGGAAATGAGAGTAAAAGGACAGAATTTGCATTCACAAAAGATAACGATAAGCATTATAGGAAAGTATTAAATGCATCGGAGATTACAGACTTGAACAAAGCAGTTTCTGTGAACTTCTATGTAAAATGTTACGCTGGGGATAAATATGTTTATGAGTACAACGAAAACCATTCCGTGTCTCGATCTCTCACAACATATACGTCACTTACTTCTATAAGAGCAAACCAAGAGGACTCTTCAAAAAGGGATATCACCATTTCTGTTTCTGGTTACAACTTTGATAAGGTAATTGAGGTAACCTATTTTAAAGACGATGGAGAGGTTAAGACTGCGACTTTGACTTGGACAAAAGTTACAGATTCTTATTATAAAGCAACACTGACAGTTGCTGAAGACGGAACCTACACGATTTGTGCAACAGTTCCAGAGGACAATGTGTATAGTTCGCTCTATTCGTATCAAACAGATTCTGAAAATGTATATACGAATTAGTACTTGAGTAAAAAAAATCCACACAATTTGCGTGCGGATTTTACAGTGAGTTTGCATTGTAAACTCGCTTATTATTTAGAAAGGCTTTGGCAAACCTCCAGATGTTGCCCGGCTACATTGCATAGCGCAGTGTAGCCGGGCGTTTTTTAACACTCATAAGCAAGTCGAATATCAAGTTTTAATGCGGCAAGGATTGTAGGGGCTGTGGCGGAAGATTCATTACTCTTCCACCTTTAATTCCTCGACTTCCGCCACCAGTTTTGTCCGCTGCGCTACCAAAACTGGCTAGTGGGTTGCCATCGACTTTGTATGCGAGTTTGCATTGCAAACTCGGTAGCAATTCCGAAGGAATTGCGTACGATAGCGGAACCCCGAAAAGCCTGGTTGTTGCGCAGTGTAACGGAGCAACAAGCCGCCCAAATTATATAAAAGTATAAAACTCACCATTTGCCCTAGTAAATCACTGCAATGCTTTCTTTTTTTAACTTTCCTGTTAAAGTGCCGTTTTTTACGATGAATTTGTAGCCATGCGCTTTGTCCTTGTATTCACCTTCGGGCAATGAAACTGGAATTTCAACTTTCGATGCGGATTTTTTTAGGTTTATAAGCACAATGCCTTTTTCGCCTCGCTTTATTGCCAGCAACTCTGCGCTTTCTCCGTTCACCAGTTCCTCGTCAAGACCAGACATCGCCGCGCGGAATTTATTTACTGCAACGACTTCTGGGTTCATAAATTCATCGTTCCCCTTGTCACCAATTTGCGAAACGCCAGGGAATTGTGTTGCTTCAGGTCCTTGCGGGCGATTAAAGAAAAGGGGAGTGCCACCATTTCGCGCGGCGATCAATGCCCAGCCTGCGCGGAGTTCAAAATTGGTGAGTTTTGCGGATTCTCCTTCGTTTGCATAAGTGTCGTGGCTTTCAACCCAGGTGACAATTTTTTCAGGACCGGCATCGTTTCTCCAGTCTATCAAGCCTTTTGCAGAAAATTTTCTGTTTTTCAAGGCGGAGCGAATTGTTGCGCCGTAATTGCTTGCCACAACAGGAATGTATTCACTGTATGCGTCTTCTCGCGATGCTCCGCCTTGTAAAACTTCTCCATAAATAAAAAGATTGTCTGCGTTTTTAAGCATCACACCGTCAATTGCCTTTCGTCCAGTAAAAATAGGCCAAAAGTCGTTTTGCTTTGCGTATGGATCAAGTGGGTCATCGGGAAGCGCAATGTGTTTTGCAGTGTCAAATCTAAATCCATCTCCGCCGCAATCGATCACATCATTCATATACGCCATAAAATATGCTTGAAACAGAGGGTTTTCTGTGTTGACGTCAGGAAGTCCTCCCATTGAATAGCTTGTGCACTGCAATCTGTCGCCATAATTTGAAATGCCACGATCGGCGTTTTTGTGATAGAGTTTTTCCATTCCGCCAACTGCCTCTATAAATTCAGGCAAGATCTTTTCTTTTCGAGGCGTTGTGTGATTTGGAAGCACATCCACAATGACTGCTATTCCATATTCTTCAGCCGCCTTGCACATACTGATAAACTCATCGCGATTTCCCAGTTGATAGTTTCCAATTTTCCAGTCTGTTGGCTGATAGTGATAGTACCATTTGCCCGTTAAATCTGCCCCCAACAGATCTAGTCCGCCGTAATCTCCTTCAAGACACGTGTTTATAGGAGAAACTTGCAGCGCAGTAAATCCGCTTGAGGCTATGTCAGCCATGTTTTTTTCAACGGTTTTGAATGACCAGCACCAACAATGCAAAATCGCCCCGTTCTTTGTTGACTCGCGTGTTTGAGCAAAAGCAAGATTACAAAAAGCGATCACAACTATACTAAAAATGAATTTTTTTATTTGTATTGTTTTCATAATAGTTATTATATAAGGAAAATAGAATTTTTAGAAGAAAAATATTTTTTTTGTGGCAAATACTGTTGAAGTAGGGTATTATTATTATGTAATAGAGAGGTTTTTTAAATTTGGGGGATACTATGGAAACCGATTTTAGAAAAACAGGGTTTCGCTTTGATGGAGATGAACTTGAGTTCTATTGTGAGCCTGATGGTTTTTCGGATCTTGAAGATAAAGAAAGCATCTTTGTTTCAGGCACTTTTAATGCGTGGTTAAATACTGCGGACTCGTCATGGAAGCTTAAGAAAAAAGTTTTAAAAAACAAGGTTTATTTTTCTCTAAAAAAACCGATTTCTTCTGTTATGATTCCAGGGAATACGGGATTTCCGGAGTTTAAATTTTTTGCACTTTCAAACACATCATGTCATCTTTTGACGGAAAATTTCGATTCTAGCACAACGACTTTTGCAACAAACAAGTTGATTTTCCAAACAAAAGAAGATTTTGACTTGATTCAAGAGATTATAAGTCGTTCCGACCATAAAAAATCCCTTTCAGATTTTGACTTGAATTGCCCTGCCTGTCGCTCTGATATTTCAAACGTGCGTATTGTGCCGGGAACGAAATGCCTTTTTCGGGGATACAATCCTTTTAAACGTTCAAAAAATGAGTTCGATACAGAAAGCACTCGCATAGAACTCGCTCAAAAAGCATACACAGTCTATGATGTCAATTGCGACATAACATTAAATGGCTTTGAAGGAGCATCAGTTGCGAGCGGAGAGGAAATGCCGGACGTAATTAGGAAAATCGATGCAGCGGGAAATAGACTTTGTCTCAATATTGACTATAATCTTGTTTATTTTCATCCTGATGCGGTGGATTACTCAGTTGCGCTTCGAAAAATTGCGCTGTTTATAATTGAGCGGGAAGGACCTTATTTTATTCACTGTAGACTTGGAAGCGATCGAACAGGCGTAACGTGTGCAATTTTTGCAGCGTTGTGCGGAGCATCGTGGAAAGAAATTGCGCATGATTATGAGCGAACGACAAATATGGGGATTGAAGAATATCGAAATCGAAAACTTTTACAGTATAGTTTGGGTAGGATGCTCCGCTCTAATCCTGCGGATTTGAAGGATTTGGCGCATACCATGCAGTCATATTTTATACAGGAAAATATTTTGACAATGGATGAAATTCGCCGTCTTATAGAGCGTCTTCAAATGGATGTGAAAATTGATGAAACAAATTTCTTTGATTTTCATGAAAATCACATTTGCGCAAAAAAATCGGCAAGGTAACGCTAATGCACCCCAATATTTTATTCACCAGTTATTATTGGACGTGGGTGCGTTTCCAGTTTTGTACGCGAGTTTGCAACTCAAACTCGGTAGCAATTCCGCAGGAATTGCGTACTTTGCTACCAAAACTGGCTAGAGGATTTTGAAGAGGCTAATGCCCCCTGTATTCTTTCATCAGTGCTGTTGATTTGGGGGTGTTTTTAGTTTTGGCGGGTAAAACTTGAATTTTGACTGATAAGGGAGTTTTAAAATGGCAGAAAATTGTTCACATGATTGTTCGTCTTGCGGCAAGGAGTGTAAAAGTCGCGACTTGCATGTAAAACTGCATGAGGGAAGTTCCGTTAAAAAGGTTATTGCTATTGTGAGCGGCAAAGGAGGCGTGGGAAAGTCATTGGTTACAAGTCTCCTTGCCTGCAAAGTCCATAAAGATGGATTTAAAGTCGCTATTCTTGATGCCGATATAACCGGACCTTCAATTCCAGAAAGTTTTGGACTTAGGGAGACGAGAGCGACGGGGGACGGCACATCCCTTTCTCCTGTACTCACTGATTCAGGAATCCAACTTATGTCCATGAATTTTTTACTTGAAAATGAAAATGACCCCGTTGTTTGGCGAGGACCTGTCATAAGCGGTGCAGTTCAGCAGTTTTGGACGGACGTTGTTTGGAAGGATGTGGATTTTATGTTTGTGGATATGCCCCCTGGAACGGGAGACGTTCCTCTTACGGTGTTTCAATCACTTCCTATCGATGGCATAATTGTTGTGTCATCTCCCCAGCAACTTGTTCGAGTGATAGTGGAAAAGGCTGTGAAAATGGCAAATCTTATGAACATTCCGATTCTTGGTCTTGTTGAAAATATGAGCTATGTGAAATGTCCTGATTGCGGAAAAGAAATAACGGTTTTTGGAAAGAGCAACATTGAAAAAATTGCGGAGAATTTTTCACTTCCTGTTCTCGCTCGAATTCCCACAGAAGAATCCACTTCTGCCGCCGTTGATGCAGGAGATATAGAAGGACTGGATTTGCCGTATTTAGACAAGGCTGCCGCTACCGTTGAAGCGTTGCTGTAGTTTGTTAGTGTTATCTGAAGTTCTTTTTCATGTGTGTTTTTATGGAGTGGGAGGTGGTGTAAAAACCAGTCATTTCAAAACTCATTGAATGAAAACGTGTAATTACATTTGATTTGTCTGAACTAACAGCTGCGGAAAGCACGCTCACCGTGATGAAAACCGCAATGGACTTGGTGCTTGTGTCGTTCATGGAAAAGATGTAACTGCGAAGCGAGGTTTCGCAGTTAATAATTGACAGTGAATGGTGAATAGTTGTGGGAACGGATTGCGCATTCCAAGATTAAAAACTTTGGAGGAAAATATGAAAATGAAATTCTATGTTTTACTTTTGTTTTCATCTGTTTGCTTTTTTGTTGGATGCGTATCTACAGGCGCACTTGGTGATTATTATAAGCCTTTCATTCCAAATGAAGTTTTAGCCAATTGTTCTGAAGAATGCATTTTGGAATCTGAACAAGAGCCAAAAGTATATTATTCTTCAAAATTGAATGATGACATTGACTTTTTGAAATCTAATTATTATATGATTTTGGGATGGAGTTCTTACAATGGACCAGTGGAGGACGACATAGAAGAATATACCATCAATTTCTGCAAGGAAAAACGAGCATTGGTAGGATTGTATTCATACAAATACACAGACACAAGACAAGGAATCTATAGCGTAGGGAATTATATAGGCTCTTATGATATAAAACGATATGATTATGATATAGTTTTGTTTATTTCTATGTCAAAAGATTATATTCAAAATCAAAAGACAGGTTTTGAAATACAATCATTAGACACAAGCAGCAGGAGACGACTCCAACGCAATGCCGGCGTTGTTGTAGATGTTGTTTATGCAGAATCAAGCGCGTTTTACGCAAACATAATAAAAGATGATGTTATAATAAAAATTAACGATACAAACATTATTGACAAAGACGATTACTTTTCTGTTTATGAAAATCTTCAAAAAGGACAAGTTGTCAATTTAATCATTGTAAGAAATGGGATTGAGCGAACAATTTCCTACAAATTATAAACACGCAAGCGAGAATAGTTATGTCACACAGAATAAAATACAGCGCACCTCTTTTAGACATTTGGAATAGATATCATACATGGTGTCGAGCTAGTGGCAGTAAAATTGGTGAAGATTTTTATCATGAAACTTATGTATTTTTCAAGAGTCGCCCAAATGAAATTATTCAAATGTCTGGCGAAACAATTTTGAATTTATGGTATGCAGATTATAAAAGGGAATTGCTACATGTTTATCTTGAGGAAAAAGAATTATCGGATTTTATAAAAGAAAAAATGTTGTTGAAAGATTTACAAGGAATAAAAAAATATATTTCCGACAATGGCAAAAGACAGAAAGATTTGAATGGAAATGAATTCATAAAATATGACATAGGCGTTCACGTTCCTCATGAAAAACACGGATGCGCTTTTTCATTTATGCTTTGGAATCCCTATGGCAATTTGATAGTCGATTTTGTTGACAAGGATGGAGCTGGAAGCATTCCTGAAAATGAATACGAATTGGCCAAGAACAGCAAAGATGACGATGCAATTAGTGCGGAGCGTAATTTCAGATTTGCAGTCAATCTAATAACTTATATGGCTTGCTTTCCAGAGTGCGTCAGACAAGGTGTGCCAAAAGTAAATAACAGCAAAAAATATGAGCCTTCGAAAAACAGTGTTATGCTCGGATTTTCGGAAAAACTCTTTGATTCAACTGAAAACAATTTACGCGGAAAGGTTCGTCCACATCTAAGAAAAGGATATTTTAAATATTTGTCTTCTGATTTTTATACCAATAAAAAAGGAAGTTTGATTTGGGTAAAAGAAACCGAAGTAAATGCAGAATCAAAGACTGTTGAAATGTCCACAGACAAGGAAAAATTATCGGGTTTTTCTTCTAAAAATGGAAGCCGCAGAAAAAAGTCTTAAGCATTCGTCTTGATGCCGACGTTTTGGATGCGCTCCGCAAAAGCGGAAAAGGATGGCAAACGCGCGTGAATGATTTGCTTCGACAAGCGGTCAGCGGCGGGCAGTTATAATTGGAAGCGTATAAAAAATAGTATAGTGCCTCGCCAAAAGAAACAAGTCTTTATTGTTATGAAGGGCTGGGGCTTCCGTATAATCAAGATACGTATGAATCCTGCATAGAAGATTGAAGTTGTTGAGGGGAAATCGTTGTTGGAAAAGGAAAGCCGTTTTTCCTTCTGGCTTATGCATTTTGTATATGTCAGGCTGTTACTGTTTTTACTTGATTTTTTTGACATAAAAAAACTTGCATGCATATTTCTACGCATACAAGTTTCTAAAAAGTCATGTTCTAAACCTTTCGGCTTGCGTTATGAGTTTTAACCGCTGTGCAGCCAAAACTCATATACACATTTCTATGCATTAAGTCGTTTTTCCAAGTCGTCAAGACATTCTGTCAATTCTTTTGGTAAGTGCGTTCCGAATTTTGGATAGTGGTTTTCACGAATGTCTTTGCACTCTTTGAGCCAGCCTTCCTTGTCAACTTTTGTGATTACAGGAATTTGCTGCTTATACACTTCGTTTAGACCATCCAAGTTGAGCGCGCCTTCTTTTGGCATATATCCGATTGGTGTGTCAACATAATTGTCTTTTCCATCGCAGCGATCAAAAATCCATGCAAGAACGCGACTGTTGTCGCCATATCCCGGCCACATAAATCCGCCTGGCAAATCCTTGTTGTCATCGTCTTTTCTGAACCAGTTTACATAGAAAATCTTTGGAAGCTTGTCCTGATCCTTTGCAGAAGCACCAACATTGATCCAGTGCTGGAAGTAGTCGCCCATGTTGTATCCGCAGAATGGAAGAATTGCGAATGGGTCGCGGCGAATTTTTCCAACTTGAGAAGCATCGATTGTCGAAGCCGCTGTGATTTCAGAACCTACAATTGAACCGAGGAATACGCCGTGATTCCAGTTGCGTGCCTGGTGAACAAGCGGAACGGTAGAAGGTCTGCGTCCGCCGAATAAAATCGCTGAAATGGGAACGCCTTTTGGATCTTCCCAGTCAGATGCAATGCACGGGCATTGAGCGGCTGGAGCAGTGAATCGAGCGTTCGGGTGAGCCATTTCTTCACCTTTTGGAGCCTTATCTTTTTCAAAAGCAGGTCGTGTGTTGCCTTTCCAGTCAACCAAGTTGCCTTTTGCAGGATAACCAATGCCTTCCCACCACACATCTCCGTCTTCTGTGAGCGCGCAGTTTGTGAAAATGGTGTTCTTTGAAGCAGAAATCAAAGCATTTTTGTTAGACTCTTCACTTGTTCCCGGTGCAACGCCGAAGAATCCCGCTTCAGGATTGATTGCGTACAATCGTCCGTCCTCGCCGAATTTCATCCATGCAATGTCATCTCCAACAGTTTCAACTTTCCAACCAGGAATTGTAGGAATAAGCATTGCAAGGTTTGTTTTTCCGCAAGCAGACGGGAATGCGCCTGTCACATATTTTACTTCTCCCTCAGGATTTGTGAGCTTCAAAATCAACATGTGCTCAGCAAGCCAGCCCTCTTCATGAGCCAAAACAGAAGCAATGCGAAGTGCAAAGCATTTTTTGCCGAGAAGAGCATTTCCACCGTAACCAGAGCCATAAGACCAAATCAAGTGCTCCTCTGGGAAGTGGCTGATATATTTGTGTTCAACATCAGCGCATGGCCAAATGCCATTGTCTTTTTCACCATTGTTAAGAGGTTTTCCCACAGAGTGCAAACAAGGAACAAACTCGCCGTCAGTGCCAAGAACATCAAGAACTTTTTTGCCGGCTCGAGTCATAATATCCATATTTAACACAACATATTCAGAGTCTGTAACTTCAATGCCATTTTTAGAGATTGGAGAACCAAGTGGTCCCATGCAGAATGGAATGACATACATAGTGCGTCCGTGCATACAGCCCGTGTAAAGTCCTTTCATTGTGGCTTTGAGTTCAACGGGGTTAATCCAGTTGTTTGTAGGACCCGCATCTTCTTCTTTAACAGAAGAGATAAAAGTGCGACCTTCAACACGTGCAACATCAGACGGAAGCGAACGGAAGAGGAAGCTGTTTGGCTTTTTTGCAAGTGGAGTTGCAAGACCAGCGTCAACACATTGTTTCATCAAACGGTCGTATTCTTCATTTGAACCGTCAACAACAACTACATTGTCTGGCTCGCACATTTTAATGCATTCTTCAACCCAAGCCTTAATTTTGGGATGCTTAATGTCGTCAAGTGTCATACTCATATAAAACTCCTATAAAATAAAATGCTTTTATATCTAGTTTTAGTTTAACCGTTTTCAGAATGTTGTTCAATCAAATTATTCAAAATTTACGCAAATTTGTTTTTTTTCTATAATATTAAAATAGGGGCGGAGTTGGTGCACCCACTGGTCTTTCGGGGTTACGCTATCGCTCCATTCCTACGGAACTGGCTTCGCCAGCCCCTACAGCCCTTCCGCGGTCTCTGTATCCACAGCAAATCTCTCCATCCTCTCAAAACCTGATAGGGCGTTCATTGCAGCATAAAACGTCATTTCAAAACAAGGCAAAAAGTTTGTGGCAATTTACTTTGTATGACGGCAAAATTACATCTTTATAATGTCCTTGAATGTATCTTCTATTGTTTGTGCAAGTTTTTCAATTAAATTGCTTTCTATTTTTTTTACATCCTCATTCGTGAGATTATATATGTTTTCTGAAAAAAGTGACAATTCATCGACTTCAAGGGCACAAGCAATTCTCTCAATCATTTTGGGCGAAGGGAATTTTTTGCCTATTTCAATCGTTCCAATATAGTTTGTGGCAGTTCCCACTTTTTCTGCCAAATTTTCTTGAGTCATTCCTTTTTTCTTTCTGTAAAAACGAATGTTTTCCGCAAGTTGTTTTTGAAGTTTTGTCATGAAATCCAACCTCATATAACATATTAACATAAACCACATAAAAATAAAATGAAATTTTTGAGAGCATTTCAGTTTGTTTTTGCAAAATGAGAGTGCGCGCGTGTTCCCGACTTCTAACTTTCCCCCAATAAAAGTGTAAAAATCTTTTGTATAGTGTTTACAAAAAAAAAAAATAGTATATGGTTATTGCGAAAATATATTATACGAAATTTAATGTACAAATTTAGTTTAAGGTTTCGTAGGCAGCATAAAGTCAACGGCAAAACCATTTTATGGGGTAACGTATGTTTTGGGACAATGTAGAAAATATAAGACGTGTGCAGGGATTCACATACAGACAACTTGCCGCCGCATTGAAAATGTCTGAAACAACGCTCTCCAGCATGCG
>JAAVAO010000023.1 GCA_014803985.1 Treponema sp. | reverse complement strand
TCGGTCCAAACTGAATTGCAACTTCCGGATGCGCAACTCCTTTTGAGTCATAAACGCGCTTTTCATAAATAGTTTTGTCAAAGAAATATTTTTTGCCTGAAAATTCTGCATCAAAATGAGTGGCAGGCGTGAGAAATCCTTTGTTTGCGGCTGTTGCAGCAACTGAACGAGCGTCCATAAGCGCGACAGAAGAAAGTTGCCCTGATTGGATTTTGCTGCCTTCGCGGTTCGGGAAATTTCGAGTCGAATGTCTGATTGAAAATGCACCGTTTGCAGGTGTATCACCCGCACCAAAGCACGGACCGCAAAATGCAGTTTTCACGACTGCGCCAGTTTCCAACAACGAAGCAATCGCGCCATTTTTTACAAGCTCCATATAAATTGGCATTGATGCAGGATACACGCTCAACACAAATTTTCCGTTGCCCGTGTCCTTTCCTTTGAGAATATCAGCCGCCGCCGTAATGTTTTCAAATCCACCGCCTGCACAACCAGCAATTATCCCCTGATCAACATACAGTTTTCCCCCAATGATTTTTGAATGCAAGTCAAATTGAACGGCATCTCCAAAACTCACCTTTGCACGTTTTTCAGTTTCTGAAAGAATATCGTCAAGGTTTTTGTTCACTTCGTCAATTTCGTAGGCGCAAGATGGGTGAAACGGCATTGCAATCATCGGGCGAATTTTATCCAAGTCAACTGCAATTGCACCGTCATAATATGCCGTTCCGTTCGGTGAAAGCATTTTATAGTCGCCCTCCCGTCCGTGAATCGCATAATACTCACGAATTTTTTCATCGGTTGTCCAAATAGAAGAAAGGCACGTTGTTTCGGTCGTCATAACATCTATTCCGATTCTAAAATCAGCGGAAAGGTTTGCAACTCCAGGACCAACAAATTCCATCACCTTGTTTTTTACATATCCATTATCAAAAACCGCTTTTATAATCGCAAGCGCAACGTCCTGTGGTCCAACCCCAGCAGCAGGCGCACCCGTCAAATAAACAGCAACAACTTCAGGAGCATTTATGTCATACGTTTTTTTTAGAAGTTGTTTTGCAAGCTCTCCGCCCCCTTCTCCTATCGCCATAGTTCCCAGTGCGCCGTATCGTGTGTGGCTGTCAGAGCCTAAAATCATATCGCCGCATTTTGAAAGCATTTCCCGCGCATACTGATGAATTACCGCTTGATGAGGGGGAACATACACTCCGCCATACTTTTGCGCACATGTTAGTCCAAAAACGTGGTCGTCTTCATTTATTGTGCCTCCAACTGCACAGAGAGAGTTGTGACAATTTGTCAAAATATAGGGAATTGGAAATTTTTCAAGTCCAGATGCCCTCGCTGTTTGAATTATACCAACATACGTTATGTCGTGGCTTGTGATTTTATCAAATCGTATTTTCAGTTTTTTTGCATCCCCTGAAACATTGTGTCCTTGCAAAATTGAATACGCCATTGTATTTTTTCGCGCTTCATCACACGTTGCGCTCTTGCAATTTTCAATAAGCTTTCCGTTTTCAAAAAACACGCCTTTTTCCCAAAGTTTAACTGCGTCTGCCATAAAAAATCCCCTTGCCATCTAAAATACTGTCAAGAGTATACCAAAAAAACGAAAAATAAGCAAACGTCCATATATGAGGGGAAAGGGCAAGCGGAAACCGCTTCGGTTATCCTCTTTCCCTTTTAAGCATTGTTTTTTTCAGCTATTCAAAAGTTTCAACTTTTTAATTGCTGAAAAAGGTTGTTTCGCAATGAAATGAGAAACAACAGTAAATAGCGAGTTTTCGCAGAAAACTTGAAGTAAAAATCCACACAGCATTTTTGTGCGGATTTTTACCATCCTTTTCTCTTTCCCGTTTCTATCTTGTAAACACCCTTCATACATTTTATAATGGTTGTATGAACGAAAAAATCAATCACCAAATTGAATTGGATAAAATACTAAAAAATCTTGAAGAAACAAACAATTCCTCCGCGAAAAAGCCCTCTCTTCTCTTGCATGCGTGTTGCGCACCCTGCTCGTCTTATGTGATTGAATACCTTTCCGCCTATTTCGACATCACTCTATTGTATTACAACCCGAACATTTATCCACAAGAAGAGTATGAACGCCGCCTGTCTGAATTAAAACAGTTTCTTGCAAGGTTTCCAATTGCCATTGCCTCGCACATAACGCTTGTTGTTCTGGATTACACGCCTCAAGAATTTTACGAAAAAATTGGAATTGAAACAGAGCCGCTCCTTGCAAAAGAGGCAGAAAAAGGGGAACGATGCAAACGCTGCTATATGTTCCGAATGAAACGTGCATATACCTATGCGTATGAACACAAATTCGATTGGTTTACAACAACACTTTCAATCAGTCCATTCAAGGATGCAGAAAAAATAAATGACATTGGAAAAACGCTCCAAAACATTTCTGGTCATTTGGGAACGCACTTTCTTCCATCGGACTTTAAAAAACGCAACGGATTTAAACGAAGCCTTGAGTTGAGCGCAGAATACGGACTGTATCGACAGCAGTATTGCGGATGTGTTTATTCAATGCATAACACAGATGCAAATACTGAATAACCACATTATAAACAGTGCAAATTCTCTTGTAAAAATGGTGTGTTACTAGGGACAAAAAAGGATTCAGCAAAAACTATTTTAAAGAAATATAAATATTTAAAAGCAAAAAATGCAAAAAAATATGGGTGTCAACTTTGTGAAGTTAAAAATAATTGTTCAAAATGTTTAAAAATGTTAAAAATATACGGTGTAAAATATTGCAACTATATGAAACAAAGAGACATAAACATATATAAAAAATATTTATTATTTCTAGAAAAACAATTTTATTATGGCAGCATTAAAAATAGTCGAGATTTTTATTTTATAAATTCATCTTATATGGGGGAGAATAAAAATGAGTGCTATAACCGTTGAAAACGTGAATCACACCTATCGGACATTCGAGCGCAAGCAAGGGCTTAAAAATTCGATAAAGGATTTGTTTAGCAGACAGTACATTTACAAGAATGCGCTGAAAAATGTAAGTTTTAAAATTGAAGAAAACGAGATTGTCGGAGTGGCAGGACCGAACGGCGCAGGAAAAACTACCTTGCTGAAAATTTTGAGTGGACTCATAAAACCGACTTCTGGTAGCGTGGATGTGTGTTCATTTGTTCCCTATAAAAAAAGCAACGCATTCAAAAGACAAATTGGATTTATTATGGGAGGAAAGTCGCAGCTGCTATGGGAGCTTCCTGCACTTGAAACATTTTCGCTAAACCAAATTATTTATGACATCCCCAAAAAGGATTTTGACTCATGGATAGACAGGCTTATAAAAACGCTTGGAGTGGAGGACTTGGTGAACATTCCAGTGCGAAATCTCTCTCTTGGTCAAAAAATGAAGATGGACATAATCGCCTCGCTTGTTCATCGCCCAAAGATTTTGTTTCTTGATGAGCCAACAAACGGACTGGACATTGTTGCCCGCGTTTCGCTTCGCGACTATCTAAAAAAAATTTTCAAGGAATTTGGAATTACGGCGATTGTCACAAGCCATAATGTCGGCGACATTGAGAAAATGTGCGACCGTCTTATGATAATTACGCATGGCTCGTTGTTCTATGACGGAGATGTCCAGTCGGCGATAAAAAAATATTCTGATGACAACGGAACTCTTGAGGACGCGCTGGTGAATGTTTTTACAGAAAGGGCTGAGAGTTGATTAAAAGTGGGGGATATTTATATAAGATGCGTTTTTTTAGACTGATACAGTTGTTTTTTCAGAGAAACTTTGTGTTCCGCATAAATTTCTTAATGCAATGGTTCACCGTGGTTTTGAAATTCTCGTTCACCGTGTTGTTTTGGCTTTCTGCGATGGGTGCTTCAAATTCCCTTTCGTATTCCAAGATGCAGATGGTGATTTATTTTTTTGTAGTGATGTTGATAGGTTTTTTTGTAGAAACTGACATAACGGAAAAGGTTTCAACGGCAATTTATCAGGGAAATCTGTCTGTAGATCTTTTAAAGCCTATTTCATATTCATTCTTAAATTTTACCTCCTATTTTGCAATGAAATTATGTATCGTTGTGTTCCTTGTTGTTTGCGCCATTGCATTGCGCTTTTTTCCTGCATATTCCGCAGCGTTTGCCATTTCTGTGTTCTTTTCTCTAATAATAAATTTTGAGATGTCTTATTTGATTGGAATTCTTGCGTTTTGGACAAACACGGTCTGGGGAATTTCAATGGTAAATTCAGTTTTGCTGGATGTTTTTGGAGGTCGTCTTTTTCCGATAGAACTTGCCCCTTCTGGAATGCAAAAACTATGTACTTTTTTGCCGTACCAATATATTTTTTATGTTCCGCTTCAAATTTTGGAACGGCGAGCGACTCCTTTGTTGATGGTAGGACAGATTGCTTGTGCAGTCGTTCTGTTCTTGTTCTCGCGCCTTATTTGGCAGCAAGGATTGAAACACTATGAAGCAACAGGGATGTAAGATGTGGCACATTCATAGCGCACTATGGCTTGTATAAGGAATTATGATAAAAGCACCGCACAAATGGCGCGGCACTTTTATCATGACAAGTTTCCGTTGGAAACTTGCATATCAAATGCCACTTCTCATTTCATTGCGAAGTGGCATAAAAAGTCAAAAAGAAAGTTGCAACTTTCTTCTTGACTTTTTATGGGAGAATGACATGGCAACAGTAAGCACAAACATTCGCATTGACGAAAACGTAAAGGCGGAAGCCTCAAAACTTTTTGAAGGACTGGGACTCACCTTGAGCGACGCGGTGAACGTTTTTTTGCGGCAGTCGATTTTGCATCGCGGTGTTCCATTCAAAATCGAATATCCCGAAGAAAAGCCCAATCGGGCAACAATCCGCGCGATGAAAGAGGGCGACAGGTTTCTTGCGAAATACGCGAAGAATCCCGAAAAATACAAGAAAAATCCCAAGAAATACGGTTTGTACAACAACGTGGAAGAACTTTTTGAGGATATGAAAAAATGGTAGNGTTTGAAAACGCAAANTATACAGTCCGCGGAACCTCTAAATTCAAAAAGGAAATCAGACTCGCAAAGAAAAGAGGGTTGGATATAAAAGAACTTTATCCCATTGTAAAACTTCTCGCGAACGGCGCGACTTCCCGAAAAATACGAAGACCATGCTTTGGAAGGAAAGTGGAAAGGTCACCGCGAGTGTCATGTCCGTCCCGACTGGCTTTTGATTTACCAAATTAAAGAAGATATGCTCGTTTTGGAATTGACACGCACGGGAACTCACGCTGACTTGTTCGGGAAGTGATGTTTGATTGCGCATAAGCCAGCCTACTCCATCGGGCGAATCATTGACTCAATAAAGTCGATTTCTTCTTGAGTTAGGTTGTATTTGACGTATAATTCTTCGTCTGTCCACGGTTTGGAAAAGTCCTGCATGGGGACGAATTGATAAACTTGTTTAGTTGCGTCTTGTGTATTTTTTATAAGCAATACCAAAAATCTAAAAAACTTTGTATGAATATAAGACAATACATTTTGTGCTTCATCTTTTGTATCAAAAGGTCCTATCAATAAATATGTTTCTGTACATGCCGAGTTCGGCTCGCCTATAAAAGGTCTGTTTAAAATTTGGTGTGGAAAATCTTCACCAGCTCCGTATGCCTTGCTAATAAAAATCTTCCATTTGTCTATCCATTGTGCATTTTGTTGAATAATATAATTTTTTAAATAACCATACTCTTTGTTTGCATAAATTTTATGACTGTTCGGTGTTTGTTCTCTATCGTAATCTTCAAAGTTTGTAGGTAACCCAAACGGCTTTCTTGAACTGACAAGAGCATTAAAACTCGGATCATTAAGTTTTACAACTTTGTGAAGAATTGGGATTGATTCATTATAACGAATAAAAGTTTTTACACCTTTTTCTTTTAGTGGTCTTTTGCTATACGATAAAATTTTTTCTGCGGTATGTGTATATACTTTACAAAGACCTTTATTATCTCTATTCCAAAGGAAATAGCAAACACCGCCTTTAATTTCAACGCCAGGAAAACAATCGGAAGATTTAAAATAATCATGTAATTCTATTAGGCTGTCATCATTCAGCATACTATCTCTGAAATCGTCCAAGCCTTTCCCGCCCGCAAACCAGCGCGAGGGAATAATCATAACTAAATAACGCGGATTTAATTTTTTAGCCGTGTTCACAAAATAGTGATAAATAGGTATTGCACTCGCACTGTTTCCACCGTCCCTTAATTGATACGGCGGATTGCTGATTATAACATCAAATTTCATATTAAATAACTTCTCCAAATCGCTGGTGTGGATGAATTCGTAAGCGTGCGTTTCCAGTTCATCGCCGCGCTCGTATTCCGATTGGCTCGCACCGCAGTGTATGCATTTTTCGTTTTTCCACGTGTGCGAAGTTTTTTTGTACCTGATGTTTCCTTCGGCACTTTCAAACTTGCTCACCGAAAAGGCGCCGGCCGCGCTTTTCCCGCTTTTTCTTTGTCTCCTTGTAGGCCTTGTGGACTGACTTCTCGCCCGAGTCGATTTCCGCGAGTGTCTCCTCGTCCGCGTTTTTGGCGACGGAAATCGCCTCCTCCACCGTCCTCGGCGAGACTCCCAGCACTTCCGCGATCGCCTCGGACTTCTTGCCCTCCGCGTTTTGGATGAAGTCCGTTCCCAAAAGCCTCGAAACGTTGCGCAGGAGTTCCCCGCCCTCAAGGTTGCGGCGGTTCACTTGCAGACTCAATGCGTACCTGTACGCCTCGTCGAAGGTCCCGAACTTGTGCTCGAAGTACGGGACGGTATCAAGCCCGGCGTTCCTCGCAGCCTCCAGCCGCGTGTAGCCGTCAATCAGGTAGTTGTGGACAGTGCCGTCGTCCTCGGCTTTCGCCCATATGTGCAGGGGCTGGGACGCGTCGAAGGAATTTTCCCTGATTGAATTCGTGATGCGCTCCAAAAGCTCGTCCCCGATCCTGAACAAGGACTTGAAGTCCTCGTGCGGCTCGATTTTGTCTATCAGGATTGATTTCGAGAGTTTCAGTCCGCCGTCCGCGAACGGGGCCTTGCCGCCAAGCTTGGTAAATGTTATTTCCTTTGCCATGGTGCTTCCTCCGGCTAGAATTTCTCCA
>JAAVAO010000022.1 GCA_014803985.1 Treponema sp. | reverse complement strand
GTATATGGGGCGGAGAAAAGCTTGGTTGCATTGTTATAATCACCATTGATTTTTGTACCATCGCTATGAGTAATTTTTAAACCTGTCTGCGCAGACTTTATACCGTCTCCGTCACGGGCATTGTTCATATATATAAAATACCGCGCTCCCTCGCTGACCGCTATGCGATACTCGTTTGTCTGTCCGCCTGCAATTATCTTGTCTTCCTTCCATTCATCTTCAGAAAGCGTGTCATATCCTGGTCGTGAAGTGTATTTTATGGCATAAGTGCCTGAACCCTTTCCCCACAGAAAACCAGAAGATGCTGCCACTGTTATGGTAACTGTGCCAGTACTTGACGCAACAAACGTATATGGGGCGGAGAAAAGCTTGGTTGCATTGTTATAATCNCCATTGATTTTTGTACCNTCGCTATGAGTAATTTTTAAACCTGTCTGNGCAGACTTTNTNNNGTCTCCNTCANNNGCATTGTTCATATATATAAAATACCGCGAGCCTTCGCTGACCGCTATGNGATACTCNTTTGTNTGTCCNTCTTTAGAAATCTTTCCATCNGTCCATACGCNTTCGGAAAGATAGTTGCCAGATGTTTGCGAGCCATCAGAATTTCCCACATTGCCTATGTCATCGCTTTCTTCGGACACGGAATCGCAACCGGCAAAAACCAATCCAAAAATAACAGCACAAAGCACTGTCCACTTAAAAACTACACTTTTCATAGTGCCTCCTAAAAGATCATAGTCTTTTTCTAACTATACCCCCCCCCCATTTCACTTTGTCAAGTGTTTTTGGTAAAAAAATNAATTTTTTTATGGAATTCGTTGGAGATTNACTACTGNTTTATATAGTGTTTTTAAGATTGCCATTGGCGAATGACGGAATGTGCATTTCTTTTTTTCTTTGTTACCAATGGTTTCGACAGGCAGNTGGAAGCGTTACTNCCAGTAAAATCATCTTGCGGATNTTGATTTTAATTGCATAGCAGATTTTTTATTTTTTCCTAATATCGGCTTTGATTTTCCCCGATAGAGTATATATGGAAATAATCAGTTATGTGGGCTCGACATGTTCACAAAAGAACTCTAGAAACAATTCTCCAAACTTCACCGCTTTTTTCAAGAAAAAAAGNAATGGCGNTCATGCTCATAAAACATTCGATGAGAACAGGCAGTTTCATAGTAACAAAAAAGCACAACTTTCCAATGAAAATACGACTGAAAACACTGAAGAACGGATTGCACAATTCAATGCAAATTACAAATCGCCGCTGCCACGNAGAATTCTGCAAAGTCTTTCAATTCCGATGAATTTTATAACTGAAAATATCAACATAATTTCCATTTCATTTGCAGCAATGATTCTGCTGATGTTTTCAGGGGCGTTTATCTCTAATAACTTTCATTTTTCACATTCTCTTTATTTTCCAGTTTCGCTTGAAACGTCTGATGCAATAGANTTGAAAAATTTGAACAGCCGTATGTCTGCGTTTGCGCTTTCAGAAAATCTAGGTTACAATTCAGATGGAACTATTGACGGCGCAAAGAGTGTGGATTTAAAAAATGTCTATATGCAGCCGTTGACCATTCAGACATATAAAGTAAAACAAGGCGACACAATTATTGGGATAACAAAAAAATTCAATTTGAATAATATTTCAACTGTAATTGCATTAAACAATATAGATAATGTTCGTCAACTTGTTGCAGGACAGAATTTAAAGATTCCTTCAACTGACGGANTGTTTATCACGGTTCAAAAAGGAGACTGCCTTGCTGAAATTGCTTCAAAATACAATGTTTCTATGGAGCAAATTCTCGATATAAATGACCTTGAGAATTCAAATTTGAAAATTGGAGANAAAATTTTTATCCCTGGCGCAAAACTTGATAGGGATGCTCTTCAAAACGCTCTGGGAGAACTCTTCAAAATGCCTTTGGCTGCAAAATTCCGCTATACATCAATGTTTGGTGCGCGCCGTGATCCAATAACTGGTGCAAAATCCAATCACAAAGGGGTGGATATGGCATGTCCGACGGGGACTCCTGTACTTTCTTCATGTTCTGGAACTGTTGCAATTGCGGGCTATTCAAATCTCTATGGAAACTATGTTGTTATAAAACATGTAAACGGCTATCAAACGCTTTACGGTCACATGTCTAAACTCCTTGTAAAGAAAGGGCAGTGGGTAAGTCAAGGAACACGAATCGGTCTTGTTGGATCTACTGGATATTCCACCGGTCCTCATCTGCATTTCACCGTATACAAAAACGGGAGTCCTATAGACCCTCTTTCTGTTATAAAAAAATAAAGTTGATAAAAAGCAGCCGAAAAGAGCGTCTGCTTTTTATAGACAATTAAAATAAGCAACTAACATTGCGTTGTTTATTTTTTATTCACTTGCGATTTCCGCTTGAAACTTCGCGCTATGCGCTTGTTGCGAAAGCACTTCNTTATGAAATCGCGTTTTCAACAAGTCCCGAATCTAAAGATTTGCTCGTTGTTGAAAATTAAGGGAGGTATATAAAAAGCATGTATAAAAAAAAACGCTTTTTTAGGAAGCTACTCATCGCCATACCATTTTGTGTTCTTACNGCAAACGCTGATGCTGGCATACAATTCAACAAGGGAGANATCAACAATTTAAACGAAGTCCTTTTTACTATTAAACACGAAACGACAGGATTAAACACCTATTCCACNGTATTTAAAGCAACAATAAAAAACGGAGAGCCTTTAACGCGTCCTGAAATTTTAACGTGCTATCCAGAACAAATGGAACTCCTTGACGGCGGAAAGATCCTTCAAATTAGAAATCGGTACGGCATAGTGTGGTTTGACACAGAAAAAAACANTTTTGAATGGAAGGAGAGATCCGTTCATATTCCAGAAACAATTTGCAGAACACCACCCTACTCTGTCAGTCCAAATGGAAAATGGATGTGCTTTGTTGACAAACAAAATTATGCAAGCGGAAAACTCACTTTAAAAAATGCATTGAATGGGAAATCCCTTGTGCTNTCTGAAAACGCAGCGTTTAGCTATAAAACGGTTCCTGTCAAATGGCAAAACGACAGCTCTATTTTTCTTTATGAAAAAAANGGAGCAATTTATTTTTGCAACCCAGACGCANTATTTAAAGGGGTTGAAGTCGCCGAAAACTATAGAAAAATAGGAAACGGCTCAATTTCTTCTGTGAACTTGGCGGGTGAAAAAAACATTATCTATATCGACAATGATGTTGTTTACAAAATTGGAACAAAGGAATTATATACACGAGGACTTTACGCGGAAATAATTGGAAAAGGAACTGCAATTGGTCGCATTCCATTCAATTTTAATCAGGAAAAAGATTCTTTCAGCGTAAATTCTGATATGACTGCACTGGTTTTAATNCAAAGCGGAAAGCATTTTTCACTTTTTNCATTAAAAGGCAATACGGGAGAATATCTTGACGCCGCTATTTCCCGTCCATATTCAGGAATTCAAGGTTCATTTTTGGAGTCAATGATTTTATGGACAAAAAAAAACTCGCTCTTCCCTTCTATTGCCGATGCCGATAAAAATCTTCCTGTGGTGTGGCTTTGCACTCTCCCCTACAACAACACTATTCCATACTCATCAGTGTTTCATATCAACGAAAAATCCAACAAAATAATTGAAACAGAAAGTTCAAAAGCACCNGTTCTTTCTCCTGACGGCTCAAAATGCGCTTTTTTTCACGATACAACCGTTTATGTATACGATACAGCAACATGGGAAAATATTGGAAAGGCTTCAGGAGAACAAACAATTTCAGCAGTTTGGGAAAACAATGACTCTCTTATTCTCGGTGGNGACAATACAATCCGCAGGTGGCTTGTTGAAAAAAATGANNTTTCCATTTTAATGCTCTCGCAAGCCGACAACGCACAATGGACCGGCGCAAATTCCATCGAGGCATATTGTGACAATGGCAAAAAATATTCATTTGGTGACGATCGCCANTGGAAGGAATTCATTTCCAACAAAATACGGAAAAACACAACACAAAACCTTGAATACCGCTTGTTTTGTGGAGATGCNNTGAANTCAAACTATGAAAACGCGCTTTATATCAGAACNCTCAAAGAAAATCCAGTAACAAAGCCGATGATTCAGGAAAGCATTAAAACGCATAAAGCAAAAAACCAAGTTGCGCTTATATTTGATGCNTATGAAAATGCAGACGGACTTGCGCAAATTCTCTATGCATTGGGGATGCACAAAGTTTCTGGAACTTTTTTCTTGAACGGAGAATTTATCCGTCGCTATCCAAATGAAACACGACAAATCGCAATTTCCAATAATGAATGCGCTTCCCTGTTCTTTACAGCCACCCCCCTTCAAAACAAAGATTTTATTATTGATGAAGACTTTGTGANGCGCGGACTTGCTCGAAACGAAGATGAATTCTTCAAGGCAACGGGCAAGGAACTTTCACTTTTATGGCATGCACCTTACTATCAAAAATCTGAAAGAATGGTGACGGCCGCAAAATCAGCAGGATACACATATATAGAGCCATCACTTAATTCTTTTGATTCAACAACACTTGAAGATGCNGCGGCATCACGGGGAACATACTACACGCCAGCAGAGTTAATAGATTTGTATATGGCAAATGCAACAAAGTCAAAAACCTGCATAATCCCAATATCTGTGGGAATTTCAAGAGGAACACGTTCCGGCTACCTATATGACAACATGGATNTATTGATAAATGCAATTTTAGATTCTGGATTTGAAATCGTGCCGGTGAGGATTTTTACAAACTAAAGCTCAAAACTATGAAAATCCTAGTTCTATCTCTTCCTCAGAATATTCAGCAATGCAAGTACATTAGCGATTATCTTTCCCATTACAAAGAAGAGTGTCTTACCGTAGAAAATCAAGCGGATTTTTTTCATTTAATTTTTACAAGAGAATTTAATGCAGATTTGTTGATTATAGACTACAATCACTTCAACCACTTAATTTTAAATGTATACAAATATCTTATGAACGACTATTTTTGCTATATTCCAACAATTTTTATAAACGACCCGCAAGAGGATATGGAAGCACGAGTTGCATACTGGAAAAACATAATTGAAGTCGTTTACGGAAATAAAATCGAAAATTTTTCTCGCTACAAAAAAACGCTCATTTTGATTGACAATGCACTTCAAGACTATTGCTCTCAAGACAACGCACAAATCGACAAAACCGAATTTAACTTTACGCTTCCGCTTCATTTAACCGCAAGCGCATATATAATCTATGAAACCCTTATATCATCGCAAAGCAAGTACCTTTCAATCAGAGAAATAAAGAATACGATCAAAAAAAACAAAAAAGTACCGTCCGACACAACGATAAAATGCGCCATATCAAAAATCCGAAACGAATTAAAAAAATCAGACAACAATGCAAAAATTATAAAATATAAGGACGGCTACCGTTTAATTCACACAAATGATTTTGATTCTAGACAAATATCTTCGAGCAAAACAATATCAAAAAATTAGTCCCATTTAAAGAATATGCCCCCCTTCCTCCCTCTCTAAAAGCGTCCGAATATGTTTTATTCAAGGCACAGCAAGTCATACACTTCTTCTTCTGATGAACTGTGAGAAATCTTTTCCCGAAGGATTTTGTCCTTTAATTTTGCGCTGAAATATGAAATCGTGTGAAGATAATAATTGTGTTGATTGTATGCNGCTGCAATCATTATCAAAAGATCAACAGGAATTTCGTCAACCGTTTGAAAGTCTGTAATCGGCGGATGACAAANACCAACCGCCATAACCAAATCCGTTACAGATGAAATGCGCACATGTGGAATAGCAATGCCCCGCCCCACCGCAGTGGACATAAGCTCCTCACGCTTTAAAATTTCAGAAACCAACTCGTCTTTTCTTTTTACTTGAGGCGCCTCCGCAAGAACATTTGCAAGTTCTGTAAGGGCATCGCGCTTTGAAGANTGATTGATAAACACAACACGATCCTTTGAAAGAATATTCTTCACATGCACTTCTAAATCTTGTTTGCGAGCNGAAGAGTTTGATGAAAGACGCTCATTCACCCAACTTTCAACTTCAGATTTTTTGAATCGCCANACAGTTCCAATTTTACCCGCAGGAATCTCGCCTTTTTGCGCCCAATCATAAACAGTTCTATCTGAAACCCGCAAATACTTTGCAACTTCTTCAATGGTAAGAATATCGTCTTCCATAAAAAATTCTCCTCATGACAAGTTCTTGATAAAAATATATCCGTGCAGATAGCCCTGCATTTATTGATAAAGTTTGCATTATTTTCGTTATTTTGTCAAGTCTTGCAATATAGTTGAATCTTTCGCAAANAATACAGAANCANNCACATAANATTTTAGCCNAAAACCTCTATTCGTATATGGGTAAGGATGTTATTCCGTCACAATTTGGGCTTTACAGCGTTATATACTTTGGGCGGCTTNTTGTTATGTTACGCAAAACTGGATAATCAGGGCAAAGTCCTGCGAGTGGAAGTTAAATAGGCAGCATCCGCAACTAAAAGTGNGTTGCACACTCGCCTANTAAATGCCGTTTTCGCTTGAAACTTCGCGCTATGCACCTGTTGCAAAAGCACTTCGCTACGAAACTGCGTTTTCAACAACTCCCGAATCTGAAAATTCGCTCGCTGTTAAAAATCAAGGAAAAATAAAAAGAGAGAAACGAATGTGTCTTCCNCCACACCTAAAACGAAAAGCACACACCAAAATAGGGGGATAACGAAAATGACTTGAAATCCTTTGTATATAGAGAGTTCCATTTGTCTTCCAACTGTAGATTCTCCACCCTCAAAAAATCAATTGAAAAATAAAAACCCGCCAGCACATTAAAAAATTTCACTATGTGTATCTTCAACTGAAAGTCATTGGAAAACCCCATTTGAAAATTCACCGCCTTTTTAAAGCTTCGTCCCCATGAAGAAACGGCGTTCACATCGTCATCAGAACAGCCTACAATAAAGTGAAACGCAAGCCCTCCTTGTATTGAAAGACGAGGAGAAAGCGACACGCCAATGGCAGGACCTACCAAGAATTCCATAAAGAAATCATCTGCAAAATGGAGATTTATATGCTCAAAAAAACCAATGTGCTTTTTTAAGAAAAGTAAATTGTAATTTGAAAAATCAAGATTCATCAACGGAGAAATTTTTTCCCTGTGCAATGCATCGTTTATGTCACTATAGTCAGTGCGCGACATAAAAAAATTCATTAGCACGCTTGCATCGCTAAAGGCAAACGCCGTTTCAAGTGAAAAAAGCAAACAGAGAGAAACAATTATTTTTTTTCCCATTTTTACAACCATTTATAGTAAGTTTATATTTTTTTTTTCGATTTGTCATTCAAAAATAGCAAGACTTATGCTATGATTGCTGTATGAATGATATTTTTTTGCCCTATCTAAAAAAAATCGATGACATTTTGCATTCGTATTTGCCAGAAACAACTTCACAAAAATGGCGAGAAATGAGTTTTTTCCCTCTTTCCGACTGCACGCCTGAAACGCACTTCACAAATCTNATTTCTCCCTGCCTTTCGCTCGTAAACCTCGGCGGAAAACGATGGAGACCTCTTTTACTCATTCTCTGTGCGGAAGCAGTGTGCAAAAGCGGAAANATCGCCCCACTCTCGGAAGATGAAATCTACGCTCTTTCACCNCTTGTGGAATTTGCCCACACCGCAAGTCTTATTCACGATGACATTGAGGATGGAGCGGATACAAGAAGAGGAAAACCTGCCTCCCACATTGCGTATGGTCTTGACACCGCCTTAAATTCCGCATCATGGCTTTATTTTGAGGCGACAANTGCTATAGAAAACCTAAACGCCGATGAAGCATTTAAAAATCGCCTTTATAAATTGTATATGACTCTGCTCCGTCGCCTTCATTTTGGACAGGCAATGGATATTTATTGGCATAGAAATCCTGAAATTTTTCCNAGTGTACTTGAATACACTCAAATGGTGAGATGCAAAACAGGAACACTGTCACGACTTGCTGTGCAAGTTGGATTTATGGCAGGGGGCGCGACTGAAAAAGAAATCGAGGAGGCTGGAAAAATTGCCGAAATGCTNGGAGAGGGATTCCAAATTTTAGATGACACACAAAATTTAAGCACAGGAAATCCCGGCAAAAAACGCGGAGATGATATAGTTGAAGGCAAAAAAAGCCTGCCTGTGTTATTGCACACAGAAAACAGCCCGCANGACAAGCAAAAAATCGCACAGTTGTTTGAACGCGCAAAAAAAGAGGGAATGTCCTCTCCTGCGGTGGAAGAATGCATTGAACTTTTGGAGTCAAAGGGAGCAATCAAAAAGGCAAGGGAANTAGGCAGAAGCCGAATAGAAGAAAGCACAAAAACTATTTTTTCACTTCTNGCCCGTGATGAAGAGAGCAAAAAGAAAGCGGAGTTAATCCAATTGCTTTTTTCTGAAATGACAACTAAAATGTAAGGGGTTAAATTGAGAGTTTTATACTTTTATATTATTTGGGCGNCTTGTTGTTTCGTTCACAACGCTCACTTCGTTTGCTCTCACTGAGTTTTGCAACGCAAACGTGCATACAAAAGTGCTGACAAANGTCGATGGCAATTCGCTCGCCAGTTTTGTANGCAAAGCACACAAAACTGGGCAAGCAGGGCTTTGNCTGAGACCAGAAGTCGAGGAATAAACGGTGAAAGAATAATGTATCTTCCGCCGCAATCCCTACAATCCTTGCCGTGATCAAACTCAACATTTGACCATATATTTAGATATGTTCATTTACAATTTTAAGGGTATTTATGACTGAGAATGCAGAAAAATTAAATAATCAAGCGATAAAACTTGCNCACAACGGCTCTGTAAACGAGGCCATTCTTTGCTTTAAAAGAGCCATAACGCTTAACAGCGAAAATCATCTCTTTTGGTTTAATTTAGGGGTGACATTTCGAAATGCTGGAAATCTACGGGAAGCAGAGCACGCCCTTGAACAATCNTATCACTTGAACCCTTATGACACTGACGTTATTGAAACGCTGGCAATAATNTACTTTGAATTAGGAAAGTTGGAAACAGCCATAGAGTGTTGTTATAACGGACTTACCTTTTTTCCTGAAAATCCGCATCTGTGGAATACAATAGGGGCTATACACTTCAATCAGGAGAAATATACAGATGCCGCAGAAGCATTTGAAATTGCAATCACCATAAATCCATACTATTATGATGCGCTTTTTAACCTCAGGGACACTTATATTGAATTGGGAAATAAAAACGGTGCTATAGAAATTGAAAGAAAAATGAAAAATCTAGAAAAGAGATAGAATACTAACTGATATGATAAACAGAATAAAAACGTTGCCCGAACACTTTATCGTTACAGAGATAAAGTGTGGAAAAATAACCGTTTCCTCATGCAAAACAGAANGACAGAGTGATCAGCATGCTCTTAACATAGAAGTTACAAACAGAAGCAATTTTAAAATAGAAAAGGGGAGCATAGTCTGCATTGGATTTCCTAAAAAATATGAACTTATACAAGGAATTCTTTCCCTTCTTTTTCCAATTCTTTTTGGACTTGCAGGAATGTTTTTTGCCCCTCACATTTTAGGAATATTCAAAATTAAATGTACAGAAGAAATGAAATTCTGTATCACAACAGTGTTTTTTTTAATCGTAGCCATTATCATACGGCTTATCAATCGAAGTCCANACACGGTAATAAAACCAAGCATAACGGCGATTATTGAAAAAGACAAAACGCAACGTTAGAATATATCTAGAAAATCAAATGACAAGTGTTACCCATTTTATTTGGGCAGCTTGTTGCTTCGTTCCCATCAAGAAATANAAACAAAAAACCGATGCATCTTCCGCCACCCTACTACTAATCGCTACAAGATTAGAATTGTATAAATGCCTGCACAAAAAGAACAATCAAAATNAATGGAACTATGTATTTTGTCATAACGATATACAAANGCTCCCGTCCGAATTTTTCAGCACCGATTTTCACTTCGTCAGTAATAGTGGAACATTTTAAAACCCATCCAATCAGCACACAAGTGGCAATCGCAACAATCGGCATCAAAACAGTATTGCTCATATAGTCAAACAAATCTAAAATTTGCCCTTTCGTGCCGTTTGGGAGCGTCAATTCAAAGTAGAACATATTGTAGCCAAGACATACGATAACTCCAAAAACAAAGGCATACACAGTCACAACAATACACGCAAGTTTTCTTTTANAACGAAATCTATCGCACAAACTAGAGATTATCGCCTCCATAACAGAAACAGCGGATGTCTGCGCTGCAAACGNGACCAGCAGAAAAAACAAAATCGCAACCACCGGTCCAATTGATTTCATCTGNATAAAAATTTTAGGAAGAGAAATAAAAATCAAGCCAGGTCCTGCCTTCATTCCGTTTATATCAGAAAAAGCATACACCGCAGGGATTATCATCATACCTGCAAGAAGCGCAACAAGAGTGTCAAAAAATTCAATTCTATTTATTGCCTTTGGCATATCCACTTCTTTTCGCATATAAGAACCATACGCGATCATAATCCCCATAGCCACGCTAATTGAATAAAAAAGCTGCGATGTTGCATCCATAATGACTGTAAACAGTTTCTTGGGGGTAAGCCCTGTAAAGTTGGGGATAAGATAGATTTTCAATCCCTGAAGACCTGTTCTCACNTGTCCATCTTCACCAGTAATTTTAATTGTCAGGCTGAAAAACGCCATCACAATAACAAGCACGAACAGGGCTGGCATCAAAAACCGCGAGGACTTTTCAATTCCCTTNTCAACGCCAAAAAATGCCACCGCTGAACACGAAAGCAAGAACAGTGCCATAAATACTAATTGGAGAAAATATATGACCTATAAAATNGGTGAAAAACCCATCTTNAGCCGCAGCCGCTCCATTGCCGGTAATAAAAACAACAAGGAATTTCAAAATCCAGCCACCAATAACACAATAATACGGCAAAATGATAACAGGAACAGCACATGCCAAAATTCCTATCCANGCCGCCTTTGGATGCAACGTTTTATACGCACTCAGCGGACCGCATTGAGTCTTTCGTCCGATCGCAATCTCAGANNTTAAAAGTGCAAATCCAAATGTAAAAACTAAAATTACATAGCAAAGCAAAAAAAGACCGCCGCCATTCTTTGCCGCAAGATACGGAAACCGCCAAATATTCCCCAGTCCAACCGCACTTCCCGCTGCCGCCAGCACAAATCCAACCGACCCTGTAAAATTACCACGCTTTTGTTTTTCCATATTATAGCATTATAACATATTTTGGCGAAACTGTATATGAAAAGCCTCCCGAATCCGAAGATTCAAAAGTTGCAAAGATTTTATGGGGAAAATAATAGTGGATGTTACTCAATGAAGGACATCTGTATATGAAAGCATAAACGCGTTTGTCGAATGTCGAGTTTAATTGCGGNAAGGATTGTAGGGGCTGTCGTGGCGGAAGATTCATTGTTCTTCCATTTTTTACTCCTCGACTTCCTGTCGCAGGCAAAGCCCTGCTTACCCAGTTTTGCGTTGCAAAACNNGCCANTCCNCCACCNCTATCNGTTTTGTACACGAGTTTGCATTGCAAACTCGGTAGTGAGCGAAGNGAACGCAAGCAACAAGNCGCCCACATTATATAAAATCCTTTATTGAAACCCCCTCTTTTTTATGATAGTATGTCAGTATGGCTGGAAATACTTTTGGTACTGTTTTTAAAGTGACGACATTCGGGGAAAGTCATGGGCAATCCTTGGGCGTGATAATTGACGGGTGTCCTGCGGGACTTTCTATTGACAAATNGAAAATTCAAGAGGCTCTAAACAGAAGACGACCTGGCGGCGTTATAAACGGAATAAAATCTTCCGCCGCAACTATGCGAAATGAAGCTGATACAGTGGAAATTCTTTCCGGCGTTTTTGAGGGAAAAGCGGAAGGCACGCCAATNGCAATGGAAATACAAAACACATCGCATCATTCCTCTGATTACAAAAATCTTGAAAACACATTTAGACCGGGACACGCNGACTTCACTTACAGCGAAAAATATANTGTGCGCGACTATAGAGGGGGCGGNCGCTCTTCAGGCAGAGAAACCGCCGCNCGAGTNGCCGCTGGAGCAATCGCTCAAATGATTTTAGACGAGCAAAACATTTCTGTTGTGGCATATACGCTCAAAGCGGCGGGCATAAAATGCGAAAAAATCGACTTTTCAGAAATAGAAAAAAATTCTATGCGCGCCCCCGACTTAACCGCAGCGGCAAAAATGGAAAACGCAATAGAAATTTTACGAAAAAGCGGTGATAGCGCNGGTGGAATCATTGAATGCGTTGTGAAAAATGCGCCAGTCGGACTTGGAGAGCCGATTTTTGACAAACTTGACGCAGAAATTGCAAAGGCAATGCTTTCAATCGGCGCAATAAAAGGGATAGAATTCGGCTCAGGCTTTCTCGCCGCCGACAGCACAGGAAGCAAAAACAATGACNCAATGCATTCTGAAAATGGAAGCGTAGTTTTTGACACAAACAATGCAGGCGGAATTCTNGGAGGGATTTCAAACGGCAACGACATTGTGTTTCGAGTGGCAGTAAAGCCNGTTCCAAGCATTTTTACCGTGCAAAAAACCGTGTGCAAAGTTCACGAACACAAAGAAAACAATTTGGACGAAAAATCTGCAAATCAAACAGAAAANGNAGNAGNAACAANATCTGNANGNNCAACAAAANNNAACTTTCAAAAAACGCTTGAAAAATCTGAACAATTTGAAACAACGGATCTTCAAATAAAAGGACGGCACGACATTTGCCTGTGTCCGAGAATAGTTCCCGTTGTGGANGCGATGACGAACATTGTCCTTGCCGATATGNTTTTGAGGAATCGCTGTGCAAAAATATAATTTCAAACAAATTGTCAACAAAAAAAACGTAAAAAGGACGCTCCTCCTCCTCGCCATAATTCTTCTTTTCTCGTATTTTACAACGGTCGCAGTCCGCGCACTGACATTGAAAAAAAACAACATTGCTCCGCCTCTTTCCATTGACGATAGGAATACCATTTCAGAATATCTTGACAGCATATATCCAGAAAGAAAAAATCTTTTAAATCCGCTCCCCTACAATGCAACGCCCGCTTCGCTTGATGTTCTTGCAGAATCGGCAATCGCCGTTGAAACAAAAACTGGTTGTATCCTGTATGAAAAAAACGCAGANANGATAATCCCGCCTGCATCAATGACAAAAATTTTCGTAATGAACGAAGTTTTTAATGAAATAAACAAAGGCACAATTTCTCTAGATGACATTGTTCCNCTTCCCCCTGAAAGTTGGGCGTGCAATATGATGCCACACTCATCNCTTATGTTTCTTGGAAAAAATCAAATTGTCACCTTGAATGAATTGATGATTGGTCTTGCCGTTTGCTCTGGAAATGACGCCGCATTTGCAATCGCCTATTATATTTCAGGCGGAATGGAAGCATTCATTGCA
Organism: Treponema sp.; assembly: GCA_014803985.1. Taxonomy (GTDB): domain Bacteria; phylum Spirochaetota; class Spirochaetia; order Treponematales; family Treponemataceae; genus Treponema_D. The sequence goes on along the minus strand of JAAVAO010000022.1, from coordinate 5,620 downwards.
AGAATGAACGAAACATGCAGGGCAATGGGTCTCGTGAACACACATTTTGTTGAATCAAGCGGGTACAGCGAAAAAAACACCACCACAGCGCGAGAGATGGCGGCGTTTGCCCGTCATTATGTTGACGCACACCCCGAAGCCCTGCCATTATTTCATTCTCGCCTTTCGTTCAAGTATCCTGANAAACACAATCTTGCTCCCGANGACAGAGAAAAAAGCACATCGCAAGATTTTTCGCACGGNCTTCCAGAACACATTACCATGGGAATCTATCAAAAGAACACAAACCCTCTACTTGGAACACTTGAAGGTTGCGATGGATTAAAGACGGGCTACATCGAAGAAAGTGGATACAACCTTGCNCTTACTGCCGTTCGCAAAAATATGAGAATTCTTTCCGTAACGATGGGAGGACCGGGTTCTTCTGTTCGAGAAGGAAACGAGGGTAGAATCCATGACGGAACAGAAATAATCGAGTGGGCNTTTTCAACATTTGAAAATTATGAAAACCCGCTTGTCTTACGGGAATACTCAATTCCCCTGCTTTACGGGAAAAAATACAGGCGTATCACTCTCATCCCTGCCTATTCACCAAAGGCTCTGTGCGTTCCAAAAACCGCCGCCCTTTTTCCAGAAGACGCTTCGTCCGAAGTGAAAATCTCCCTAGATCTTCCCGAAAAACTGTATGCCCACATAAACGCAGGCGACGTGCATGGCTCAATCACCTACAGCATACAAGGTCACACATTGCAACAAATTCCCCTCGTCGCTTCATCTTCAATGCCTAGAGCAAATTTTTGGCTCGTCGCTGCCGATTTCCTTGCACAGATTGNATTGAAAATATAAGCAAAACCGACACAGCAAAATCAATCCGTCAATTATCCGTACGNATCCNCAATAAAAAGGGATACGAATATGACATATCCCCCTAAAGTCGGTCAGAGTCTTGCCCAAACCCTTGTCAATCTCCATAAAATCACTTATAATAGAAAAATGTTCGAGATTGAACTGAAGGCCCATGTTTACGACAGAAACGCGCTTGTTCAAAAAATAAANACATTTGCCACGTTTTCGCAAAANCTCTTGAAAAATGACACCTATTATCATCTCCCCAAAGAAAACGCAACGGNAGAAAAGGATGTCTGCGTGCGTTTGCGCACGGAAGTTGAAATCACCGATACACATACAAAGCAAAAACATATTTTCACCTATAAACGCAAAGAAAAAAAAGTGAGCGANAACGGAATTGAAACAGAATTCAATGATGAAAAGGAATGTGAACTATCCTCTTTTGATGCCCTTGAATCTTTTTTTCAAGACGCAGGATTCACACCCTATCTCACAAAGCAAAAATCTGTTGAAGACTACATCGNAAACACCCCTTGCGGAAAAGCAACTTTAGAACTATGCGAAGTTGCAAGACTAGGGGATTTTCTTGAAATTGAAATTCTTTCTGAAAGCAATGACGAAAAGACGGTTTCACGCATACAAGCGGAATTGAAGAATCTTCTTGCAAAATGTGGAATTCCAGAAACGGATATAGAACATCGCTATTATAGCGAACTTTTGGCAGAAAGCAACAATGGCAACTGATACCATATACATACAATTTTTAAATACCAGGAGGTCTTGTGTGGTTGCACACAAATAAAAAAATGTTTGACAGAAAAAAATATAAGAAATTTGCAAGAATGCAGTTAAAAAACAGATGGACTATTCCTGTCGTGATGACTCTTATAACATCCTCTATTATTATGCTTTTGCAATCCAACGACTTTTTTAATATGTTTCGCACTTTTACTGCCTCTGGAGTTTCACTGGGAATGAGTTCAATCTTTTTTATTGCGAAAGAGCCGCATCTTTCTCTGTTTTCATCGCTTTTTGACTGGCTTGCAATCTTGATTGAATTCATACTCATTTTCGCAAATATAACAGTTTTCTTAAAAATGTCTCGCGGACCTGAACCTGTCCAATTAGGCACTTTTATGGAAGGACTTTCAAATTGGGGAAGAGCCGCACTCGGTGGACTATGGCAGTTGCTTTGGACTTTTTTGTGGAGTCTTCTTTTTATCATTCCAGGAATTGTAAAGTACTATGCATATTCACAGATGTTTTGGTTGCTTGCAGAATTCCCTAACCTTTCAGTAACAAAATCAATGAAAATAAGCAAGGAAATCACAAACGGTCACAAAGGAGATCTCTTTATAATGGACTTAAGTTTTTTGGGCTGGGCAATTCTCGCTTCAATTCCAGCGTTTATCGGATGGCTGTGGCTTATTCCCTATATACTTATGTCAAAGACAAACGCATACCATGCTCTTCTCAAAGAGGCAATTGATCTTGGAAAACTAAAAGCAGAGGATTTTAAAGACTAGCGTTCCCCTGCATTCTTAAAGAACGCCTGCTCTTTTACAACCGTCAGTCTAAAAATTGTGTGCACCGCACAGTCGCTTGCGCAAAGTTTACGTTAGAGCGGCAGGCATTTTACTGTTAAAACCGACTAAAAATATATAAAGAAAGAGGAAACGTATGGATAAAAACAAAAAATCAGGTTTAATTGTTCTCATTGTTATTATTGCAATAACAATTCTCTCTGGCATTCTACACATAGCCAGAGCGTCAAACAACTGCACAAATCCGCGTTCAAATGATTCAAAAGAAACAATTGTACAAACAAGAAAAAACGGATACATTGCGGCTCTATACATTGAAGGCGTAATTTCGGAGGCAAATTCAACCTATAATCAGGACTGGATTTTGAACACAATCGCACGACTCAAAAAAGACAAAAGGAACAAGGGAATCGCGCTCTTTTTGGACACGCCGGGAGGAGCGGTTTATGAAACCGATGAAGTGTACCTTGCATTGCAAGACTATAAAACCACGGACAGACCCGTTTATGCCTATCAAGCGGCAATAGCGGCAAGCGGCGGTTATTACATTTCTTGTGCAGCAAATAAAATTTATGCAAATCGCAACACTCTTACCGGTTCGATCGGCATTATCTGTGGAACATCGATAGATATAACAGGGCTTATGGAGACAATCGGCATAAAGTCCAATACATTTCATTCTGGACGAAACAAAACGATGTTGAACTACAACGAGCCATTGACAAATGAACAGCGTGAAATTATGCAAAGCATTTCTGATGAATGCTACGAGCAGTTTACGGGCATTGTTTCCTCGTGCAGAAATATTCCGATTGACAAGGTAAAGCAAATTGCAGACGGACGCATTTACACGGCAAAACAGGCTCTTTCAAACGGATTGATTGACGCAATTGACTCGTGGGAAAATATGATTTCTGAAATGGAAGACACTTTTTTTGAAGGGAAATCGCTTGAAGTTATTGACTTTAAATACGAGAATTCAACTTTTCTTCAGGGAATTATAGGGGATCGTTTATTTGGAAAAGGCATACGAACGCCAATTGATACTATAATTTCCAAGACAACAATGCGTTATCCTGCGTTTTTATACGAATAGATTCTAAAAAGGGGCGACTGGAAGTCGAGGAATCACGGGTGGAAGAGAATGAGCATCTCGAAAAACTTCCGTTTTTAGAGGTTTCCTCATGCATCTTCCGCCACACTCACTAAAATCCTTGCTTTTCTTCAAGTGTTTTGCGAATCAGAGAATAGGAAAACCCCGCCCCTATAAGTGCGCGAACGAGTTTCTCGTCCGTTTTGCCGCATCGCACTAATTTTTCCGCCGCTTTTGCACACAAATCACTTTCCGCATTTTCCTCAAAAAATTCATCAAGCCCCTGCATTGCGGCAGTTTTTTCAACCCCGCGCGAAAGCAACTCCGCAAGCAATCGCGTTCTTCCCTCAAAATGATTTATTTTTCGAGATGAAAGCCATGCGCAGGCAAATCGATAGTCGCTCAAATATCCCCTTTCGGTCAAATAGTCAAGCGCGGCATCAATAGAGGTTCTTTCATAATTTTTTGCGAGTAGTTTTTGGGTCAGTCGACTTCTGCACTGTTCCGCCCGACTCAAATAGTCAAGGGCTTTTATTTCAACGCTATAAGCCATTCCTGCATTGACAATATCCTCCTCGTCTTCGGAGAAAAATTCCGCGCCTTCAAAAATCAAGTCGCTGTTCACACGATTGAGATATATCGTTCTAATAAAAAAAGCAAGTCCCTTATCGGAGGAAATTTTCATAACCTCCGAAGAAACTTGCTCTATGCTGTGTATGACCACCAGTTACTAAACTCGCTCGATAAAAAACTAGCGTTTAGAGAACTGGAATCTGCGGCGTGCGCCACGCTGACCGAACTTCTTTCTTTCAACCATTCGAGGATCTCGAGTAAGATAGTGATTTGCCTTCAATGAAGTGCGACAGTCAGGATCAACCTGAAGTAACGCTCGTGAAACACCGTGAAGACAAGCACCAGCCTGTCCGTTAAGTCCGCCACCAACAACGGTAATAATTATGTCATACTTTGATTCATTTGAAGTTACCAAAAGAGGCTGCAAAACCATTTTCACCTGTGTTTCAGTTGCAAAGTACTCCTTTAAATCCTTTCCATTCACAACAATTTTTCCATTGCCTTCTCGAACAAAAACGCGGGCAACAGCNGTCTTTCTTCTGCCTGTTCCAATAGCAATATTTTTAACCATACTAAAAACTCCTTACTTACAGCTCAATCGGCTTTGGGCTCTGCGCCACATGCGGATGTTCCGCGCCTGCGTAAATTTTCACATTACCCATAAGGACGCGACCAAGTCTTCCATGAGGAAGCATGCCTTTTATAGCAAGNCGAAGCGGATCTGTAGGATGTCTTACAATCAATTTTTCAAATGTATGTGCTTTTAAAGAACCTACATAACCAGTTGTATAGTGATAATAAATTTTCTTCTGTTCTTTCCCACCAGTAACAGCAATTTTGTCAGCGTTGACAATTACAACATAATCGCCCATCTCTTGGTTAGGAGTAAATGTTCGTTTTGTCTTGCCTCGTAAAATAGCGGCTACTTTAGCGGCAACACGACCTAATGTTTTTCCTTCTGCGTCAACGAGCCACCACTCACGCTTCTGGTCTTTTTCATTTACGAAAATAGTTTTCATGTATATACCTTAAAAAAATAATTTTTTTTTGCGAAAACCGCCTTGCATCCAACAATTTTCGCTAGAACCTGATGAGCAGTCAGATTCCATTAGTATAACGGGGATTAAACTATAGCATTTTTTTTAATANGCGTCAATAAAGCAATCNCNTTTTTCCACCAATTACTCGGCGGAATTTTCCGTAGACTTTGCTTCCATTTCCTCTTTTTTTGCCTCCCGCTTGTCCTTTATATCGGCAGCGCCAATAAACAGGCANATAAGACCAACAAACGCCGCAAGAACTGGAGCGCATCCTTTCAAAAACGCAATAACCTCACTTCCCCATGAAAGCGGCATCATCGGAAGCAGCGAAAACACTGCAAATGCAATCAAAATAATTCCAAGCATTAAAGAAACCATTATGTCCTCCCATAAAAAGTCAAGAAGAAAGTTGCAACTTTCATTCTTGACTTTTTATGCCACTTCGTAATGAAATGAGAAGTGGCATTTGATATGCAAGTTTCCAACGGAAACTTGTCATGATAAAAGTATCGCGCCATTTG
>JAAVAO010000021.1 GCA_014803985.1 Treponema sp. | reverse complement strand
ATATTTTTTTATATTTTTTTATATTTTTTTATATTTTTTTATATTTTTTTATATTTTTTTATATCAAAACGCCACGTCTTTGACTCAAGAATAAACTGCGTGGAGAAGTTAGTAAAACAGTGCAAAATAAAGTGGGGAACAATAGAGTGTTCGTCTCATTTCCTACTTGAATCAACGCCCTATAATGCTGTATTCTATAAAGAGCAGAAAAACGAGAGGTTGTGTCTATGAAATCGCGCAATGGAAAAATTCTAAACTTGATTTTGGCGTTTGGACTTTTATGTATATTTATTGGGGTTTTGATTTTAGTTTGTCTTACAGGCACTTCCGGCAAATTTTCTACAAGCATTTTCTTAATTTTAATCTGTCTTGCAGGTCTTTCGTTTCTCTACATATACATAGGTTTTTCACGAATTCCATTTTATTTTTTCATCGGACTTGACTTTACTGCGTGCGGACTTTTTTGGTTCATCATAAAACGAAATATTATTCCTGCCAGTCCAGAACAACTGTGGCCCTTTCTTATGATTATAACAGGGGTATGCCTTTTTGTTACAGGAAGAACAAAAAAACAACACATCGTTTTATACTATGATTTGCCCGCTGTCTTTCTTGTCATATTGGGGATAATTTTCTTGCTGTTTTCATTCGACATTATAACCGCTTCATTTTCAGTTATATCTCTCGTTGCATGCCCTGTTATTTTGATCGTGGCGGGAATTTTCCTTGTGATTTTATTTCTCAAAAGAAAAGCTTTGCTTGAAATTTTACCTGATGAAATTTCAGATGGACTTTCGGAGAACAGTGATTTTGCCGATATAAGTAATAATTAAATTTCAGGTGAAATTTTGTGATAAAAAACCATAGTTGGTTTGTAAAATGTATTTTTCTCGTTATTAGTTTTATCTCTCTTTCTAGCATTTTATATGCGGCATCCAAGAGAAAGAAAACTGCACCCCAAGAAAAAACTGCTATATCACCACGAGAAACACCTGCCAAAACCAATACGCCTTCATATTTTTCATCGATTTCTGCGGAAACGATGTTGGACATTGAAAACGGCTCTCCTTCTTCATTAAGACGCGCCGCGTCCGCACTCAGAAAAACAACCGTAGAATATACGACAAGCGAAAAAGTCTTGCTGGAAGTTGCCTCGGAAATTATGCAGATGGTCTACCCATCAGAACGCGTTGGATGGGAAACTCCCGCCTATTCTGAAGCCAACCCATATATTGGCGCGATAAAATCGGCAAAAACAGGCATTTACGACACAAGCACGGGCTTTATGGATTTTTTAAGTTTTGTATTGCCGTCTCTTGTGATAACGAGGGTTGACGATGTTTCCTATTTTTTTGATTTGTCAAAGACAGACTTGGAGAAGGCTCTTTCATTAAACAACACTTCTGTTTTGGCAAATTATCTTATGGGAACGCTTTATAAAAAGGCGGGAAAACATACAGAGGCAACTCCTTATTTCCTTGCGGCAAAAGAAGGTGCACCAGATTGCTTTGAAACGCTTTATGCGTACGCAGAAAACTTGTATCTACTGGGAAGGGTAAGTGAGGCGAATTATGAAATTCACCCTTTGCTTGAAAAATATCCTGCAAATCCTGAAGTTTTACGAATTGCCGCGCAAATTGCTTTTGACGCAAAAAAATATAATGAGGCGGAAGACTATATTTTACGCATTCTCCAGCAAAATCCAAACGACCTTGAGGCATTGCTTTTTCGCACAAAGATTCTCGTTATAAAAAAAGACTACATACGGGCCGCCTCCCTGTTAGATGTATACTCCAGGCAAGATTCTGCATCAAAAGACTACTTGCTGCTTCGTGCGGAGCTTCAATACGACTGGAGCAAAAATTTAAATGCTACAATTGCAACTATAGAAAACGCTTTAAGGCTGTACCCAGACGATAAAGAAGTGCAGCTTTTTGCTGCAAAAATCTGTGCCGTTACAGGAACAAAAATTGCGGGAAAATCCGCTGAAGATTATGCGAATGCCGTGCTTGCTGTTGATGAAACAAATCAAACGGCATTGCGATATGCCGTTGTGGGGCTTATGGAAAAAAAGGACTTTCAAAAGGCGTATGAATTAAGCAGCAAACTTTTAAAAATCGGTTCTGATGATGAAAATTTATTTTTGCATGTGAGAATTTGCCTTGCGCTTAAAAAAAACGATGAGGCGTGGAATTTAATCTCTCCTGTTTATCGCACAAACAGTGCCGATGAAAATGTAATTCAAACCTATATAATTACACTTGATGAAACAGACCGTGATCAGCAGGCTTTAACCTTAATAAATAAGCTTTTGCCCGACGCTTCAAGCCGTCTAAAAAGTTTTCTCCATTATCGAAGAAGTTTGCTTCAAACACGAGAGGAGGATGCGCTTTCTGATTTGCGTTCAAGCCTTATTTCAAATCCACGAAACACAGATTCGCTTTTTAGGCTGTATCAAATATATTTTTCAAAGAACGACTACAGGAAAGCGCAATACTATTTAAAGCAAATTGTCGCGTTAAATCCGAATGATGAAGAAGTTAGAAAATTAAACGACGAGCTTCTTTTGCTTTTAAAATAGTAAAAAATGCACCAAAAAACATTCTGTGACTTTTACACTGCAAGCGCGACTACAATGCGGCTATGAAATTGCTTGAAAGAATGACAAAGAGCGGTCGAGCAGTTTAAATATTTTTTGCTATGAATACCGCGCTATTTATTCCCAAAATCGATAGTTTTGCGTTATAATCTCTGTATGGCTACAAATACAATTCCAATGCGAAAGGACGTTCCAGACAGCGACAAGTGGGATTTGTCCTCAATTTTCAAAAACAATGATGACTGGGAAGCGTCTCTTTTACGTATTCCCACTTTAACCGAAAAAGCACTTTCTTTTAAAGGGCGACTTTCCGAAAGTCCTGCAATTTTTCTTGAGGCTTTGAACGCTTTGGAAAATGCAGAACGTGAGATGGAAACGGTTTACCATTACGCCTCCTTGCAGTATGAAGCGGATGAAGATGATGACAGCGCAAAAAGCCGGGAGGGGCGAGCGATGATGGCTTACACTCAAATGACAAGCGATTTGAGTTTCTTTGAGCCTGAAATACAAGGAATCGATGAACATATTCTTCACGAATGGATTTTGCGCCCTGAATTTTCAGATTATAAAGTGTACATAGAAAAACTTTTGCACTTTAAACCGTATATTTTGAGTGAAAAGGAAGAGAGAATTCTTTCTCTCCAAATGCAACCGTCCCAAACGCCGTATTCCGTGTTTAGCGTTTTGACAAATGTTGATTTGAACAAACTGTTTGGAACGGTTTGCGTGGATGGAGAGGAAAAGCCTTTAACAGAAACCACTTGGTCGGTTTTTATGGAAAATCAAGACCGAAAGGTGAGGGAAGAGGCATATAAAAAATTCTATAATAAATTTGAGGAACATCAAAACACAATCGCCGCTCTATATGCAGGGGCAGTAAATCAAAATGTGTTTACAATGAGGGCGCGCGGATACTCCTCTTCGCTTGAAATGGCTCTTTACGGAAATAAAGTTCCGCTCTCCGTCTACTACAATTTGATTGATTGTGTACATAAAAATCTAAAAAGTCTGCACGAGTATTATTCCCTCAGAAAAAAAATGCTGGGAGTGGCAGAATTGCGCCATTACGATGTGTATGTTCCACTGGTAAAATCCGTAAAAACAAAGACGAGTTATGACGAGGCGGTTGAGATTTGCCGAACTGCGCTTTCTCCTCTTGGTAGTGAGTATACGGATCTTTTGTGTTCCGGACTGAAGAACGGATGGGTTGACCGCTATGAGAATGTCGGAAAACGAGGTGGGGCATTTTCAAGCGGCGCATATATCGGAAATCCGTATATTCTTTTGAATTACAAGGATGATGTTATTCGCGATGTGTTTACAATGGCTCACGAGGGTGGGCACAGCATGCATTCATGGTATTCAGTTCACAACAATCCGTTTATGAGCTATGACTATACGATTTTTGAGGCGGAGGTTGCGTCAACGTTCAATGAGTCATTGGTTTTTGAACATCTTTTAAAAAATGCAAGCACTGATGAAATGAAAAAATTTTTGTTTTCAATGAGAGCGTCTGACATTGTGGCAACCTTGTATCGCCAGACGATGTTTGCAGAATTTGAACTCAAGGCACATGAAGCAGTTGAAAAGGGCATTCCGCTAACGGCATCTTTTTTAAGAAACACCTATAAGGAGCTTTTATGCCTTTATTTTGGTGATGAAATGGTTTTTGAAAAAAACAGTGATATGGAAGGGTTGCGTATTCCGCATTTTTACACTCCATTCTATGTCTATAAGTATGCAACGGGCATTTCCGCTGCGCTTGCACTTTCACGAAGAGTTTTGAATGGTGGAAAGAGCGAAAGGGACGACTACTTTCAATTCCTTAAGAGCGGCGGCTCTCGTTATCCGATAGAAGCCTTGCGGGTTGCAGGAGTTGACATGGAAAAAGCGGAGCCTGTTCAAGCGGCTTGCGATGAATTTGCAAAAATAATAGAGCGGCTCAAAACAATTCTTTGAAGTGTTTTGATGGTGTAAGTGCGGTTTTTCTTGCGAAGCGACAGTTGGATTCTTACACGTTCCTTAATTTTCAGCAATGAAAAAAGTTTCAACTTTTGAATTGCTGAAAACGCTATTTCGCAACGAAGTGAGAAATCGCGGTTGATAAGCGAGTTTTGAAAAAACTCGCATTAAAAACAGCAACGCTATTTTAGTTGCTGTTTTTAAACCTTCCTTAATTTTCAGCAACGAGCGAATTTTCAAATTCGAGAGTTGCTGAAAACGCAATGTTGTAGCGAAGCGAAAAATTGCGGTACAATAAGCGAGTTTTTGAAGAAAACCGCCATTAAAATGAGCAACGCAATTTTAGTTGCTCATTTTGAACGGTGCAAATTTAAATGCATAAATTTGTAACGTTTTGTTTTATCTTGGGTTATAATTGATATGGAAGGTCGGGTGGAAAATTTACATCCTCTTAATGCAGCCTCTCCTGCAGATTTTAAAGTTATTTACGATGCAACTATGCAAATGCTTTTCCGTATTTCTTATCGTATTGTAAATGATGAGGAGGCGGCCGAGGATTTATCGCACGATTCGCTGATTAAGGCCAACGAGAAGAAAATTCAATTTCCCAGTATAAATGATGCGAAATATTGGCTGATCCGTGTGGTGAAAAATGCTTCCCTGAACTATGTAAAGCGAAAGGCTCGTGAAAAGAGAGCCTACGAAAAGGCTTTTCATGAAGAGAGGAAAACCGCCCCTTCCGGCGAAACGGAGCTTTTGGCGTCTGAATCCATAAAAATCGCTCGTAATGCGCTCCAAAAGCTTCCTCCAAAATTAAGGGAAACCGTTATTTTGAAAGAATACAGTGACTTGAATTACAAGGAAATAGGCAAGGTGCTTGGGATTTCTGAAGGCAATGTAAAGGTCAGAATATTCCGTGCACGAAGAATTCTTGAGGAAATAGTAGGAGAAGAAAATGTTTTCATGCCCAACTGACGACATTCATTCAATTTATTTTGACGAGGAGCTTCCAGCCGAGTTCATTACACAATATGAATCTCACGTTTCTACTTGCTCACGTTGCCAACAAAAACTTGAGCATTTGAGAAACGTGTGTGGATTTTTCAAGGCGGACTCAAATTCTATAACGATGGACTCTGTGTATATGCAGCAAAGTTATGACCGTCTTAAAACAAAATTGCGCTATGCCAAAAATACCGGTGCTTCCCGAAAAAATGCATCGCCTCATACAATAGCATATATAGCGTCTATGGCTGCTGCGTTTGCTCTTGCCGTTGTTTTGCCCGTTGGATTAAAGGCAAAAAAGACTTCTTTTACTTCTCAAACTGCTGTTTCCAAAATTCAACCTATTGAACGACCACAAAATACACCAATTTCTCATAAAAATATTGTCATAAATGAAAATATAAACGATAATCTTGCATATAGTGTAAACTTTGGGGATTTTGGAAATGTGCATTTTGCAGATGTTGATGTGTTTCGTCCTCATTTTGACGTGAGGCTTCCTCTTTACGGGGCGATTGACGCTTCCGAGTTGGATTACTTCAGAGGCGGAAACATTACTCCCAAATCATCTGCCTCTCTGCAAGGCTGGTTTCCATTCCCTGTAAACGAAATGCAGGATTATCAACGTGAATAAAACATCTTCAATTAGTTATTTTTTTAGAAAATCGCCGGTTGCTCGCGCTTTAATTTGGGTTGTTGCGGCGATTGCGTTTATTGTTGTTTCCGCCGTTTTGAACATAAAAATTCAACAAGTGCCTGAAATTTTTGAACTCAATCCGCCTGTTGGCTCTTCAGGCGATGTAATTGTTATTCGTGGCAATGGATTTGGAAAGGTGAGGGATACTAGTTATGTTGAATTCGGAGGAACACGGCTCACTTCAAGCGCATATCTCTCATGGAAAAATGATGAAATTCAAGTGGTCCTTCCTCCTAATGTTCAAGATGGTCTTGTTTACGTGGGAAACAAAACAGTTCGTTCAAAGCCTTCTTTTTTTGCGAATGCAACAACTGTTCCTGTTGCGGTGAATGCTTCAGTTCAGTCTATTCTCCCGATTATTTATAGCGTTGAGCCTCAAAAAATATATCCAGGAAGTCTTGTGAAAATAACAGGTAGAAATTTTGGAAATATGCGGGAAAAGTCAAAGGTGGGGTTTTCATCTGCACGTGAAAGATTTCAGGGGGAGGACAACGCTTCTAATGATTCTCTTGAGTATATTTTTGCTTCGGATGGGGATTTTGACTATGTATATTGGAGTGACTCTGAAATTAGAGTTCATATTCCCGATGGTTCGATTTCTGGCGTTGTGTTTGTTGAAACTGCGCGTGGAAAATCTGCACAGCACAATATCGAAATTGACCGACGTGCTGGAACAAAAAATTTTATCTCTCCAAAAAACTATGTGATCCAATTGAGCGTGGATATAGAGGATGGTTCATTGGATAAAGGTTCTTCGGTTGTGATTAGAGTTCCTCGTCCATTTGAAACGGCAGCTCAGCCTTCGGTAAAATTGATTGAATTTAACGCAGAGCCTATTATTTCTGACTATCAGCATACAGTTATTCATCAAATGCAATGCGATAAAATTCCAAAAAAACAAACGTTCACTCAAAACTTTGCAGTTGTCGTGTATGAAGTGAGAACAAATGTGACAGCGTCTCGCTTAAATGCAATAAGCAGTATCAATAAAGCGATTCTGTCCGATGCAACTGCTGCTGATGATTTTACGCCTGCTTCTGATCCCGATATAAAGGAATTGCTATTCAAAATAATTGGAAAGGAAACGAATCCATACAATATTGCCGCCCTTGTGTATAACTATATGACAGCGCAATATACGGTTTTGGAGAATGTGCGCACAGGAAAAATCTCTCCACTTGATCTGCTAAGCGAAAAAAAAGGAGATCCTTATGATTTTGCAGTGATTTTTACAACTCTTATGCGTGCATCCGGGATTCCTTCGTATGTTGACGGTGGTATTTTGATCGGAACTGACTTGCGGACAAAACCTCATTGGTGGAGTGAGATTTATTTGCCCGGTTTTGGCTGGTTTCCTGTGGATGTGAGTTTGGGCGCGGGCTTGCAGCATTCTTTATGGATTAAGAATACAGACGCACGGACATTTTATTTTGGAAACCTTGACTCACAGCATATTTTATTTAGCCGCGGTATGAATCAAATAAAGCCTAGCTCTTCAAATAGTCAAACTGTTCAACGTTTTCGTAGTTACTCGCTTCAAACAATTTGGGAGGAGGCATCGGGCAAAAATATAAAATATAGTTCGTTTTGGGCGGATCCTATGGTCGTTGGTGTGTATTGATGTGGTTTTCTGCGAAAATTGTGTCGGTTTACGGTTTCGCTTTAGGTTTGGAGAGAGGCTGTCAATATGAAGCGAAAATAAAGCGGTGGAATGTCACGTTTTACTGCGGCAAGGATTGTAGGGGAGGCGTAGGCTGTCACTGGACTGAACGAATTTACGAGTGAGAAAAGTGGCTGGAGGCGAAAGACGGAACCCCGAAAAGGTTTCACGGCAAAGATTGTTTGTGAAACTCTCAAAAATTGGTGCGTAACAACAAGCCACCCAAATTATATAAATGGATAAAACTCGAATTTTGACCAAAGATTTTTTATAACTATGGAGGAATATAGTATGACAAAAGTGTTATCTGTTGGCGGGTCGATTGTTGTTCCTGACGCGCCTGACACACAATTTATTTCGGATTTTATATTAATGATAAAAGAGTGGCTTGAATCTAACGATGACAGCCGCTTGATTTTAGTGATCGGTGGAGGCGCTCCTGCCCGTGTGTATCAAAATGCATACACTGTCGTTGCTGAAAAAACTGGCGTTGTTTCAGATGGAGATGCTGCCGATTGGATTGGAATTATGGCGACAAGATTAAACGCACAACTTGTGAAAGCGGCTTTGGGCGAACTGTGCCAAAATGACGTTATTTATGACCCGACTGTGCCTGTAGAATGTAAAGGGCGCGTTCTTGTTGCGGCAGGTTGGCATCCTGGATTTTCTACGGATAATGATGCGGTTTTACTTGCTGAAAAACATGGAGCGAAGACTATTGTGAATCTTTCAAATATTGAAAAGGTGTATACGGATGATCCGCGTAAAAATCCTAACGCAAAACCGATCGATGAAATTTCATGGACGGATTTTCGCAAGATGGTTGGAGATGAGTGGACTCCAGGAAAAAACTGTCCATTTGACCCAATTGCTTCAAAAAAAGCAAGCGAGTGTGGAATGACGGTAATCTGTGCGTCTGGAAAAAACATTGCGAACATAAGGAGCATTCTTGACGGAAAAGATTTTACAGGGACAAAGATCGGCGGATAAGTGGCGGAAGATATATTGCTTTTCCACGTTTAATTTCTTGACTTCCGGTCGCAGGGCAAAGCCCTGCTTATCCAGTTTTGACATTGCGAGTTTTTGCGGTTTTTGGTAGCGAAGCGAACAAACATGCGAACGTTGTGAGCAAGAAAAAACTTGGTAGCAATTCCGTAGGAATTGCGTACTTTACGCAAAACTGACCGAGCGTATATTGAAGTGGCGGAAGATACATTGTTTTTCCACATTTAATTTCTTGACTTCTGGTCGCAGGGCTGGCGGAAGATTCGTTGGTTCTTATTTTTGAGCGTTATTGACTTTGTTCGCAACTCTTTACACGCTATAGGATTTTCGATAAAATAATAGATAAATTCGTTCCTTAATTTTCAACAGCGAGTTTTTGCAAAAAAACTTGTTATAAAAACAGCAATGCTGTTTCAGTTGTTGGTTTGATTTTGCATTGGGTACAAAGCGCCACTTTTATGCAATCGTAAAATTGAAGACGAAAATTAACGGCTTTGAAAGCAACGTGGCGGCATCTGCACAAGGAGTGTGTTTGCTGTGAACGCGTTCTAAAGCACTTTAAAATTTTTAAGGGGTAAGTATATGGCACTTACAAAAGAAACGACTTCTGCTATCATTTCAAAATATGGTGCGAAGGAAAAGGACACGGGGTCTGTAAAGGTTCAAATTGCACTTCTTACAGAAAGGATCAAACAGTTGACCGAACATTCAAAGACGTTTCCAAAGGATGCGTGTGCAAAGCGTTCTTTGTTGAAAGTTGTTGGACAAAGGCGAAAGATGCTCAAGTATTTTGAGCGTACTGACCTTGAAGGGTATCGAGCCTTTATCAAGGAATTAGGACTGCGAAAGTAGTTTTGTTTTAATAGCCTTGTACTTTCTATGTGAAGGGCAGGGCTTTTTGTTTTTGCAACGGATGCCAAAAAGATTGTATGGAAGATTAATAATTAACAGGTGTTGATTGGTCGATGGATTGATGGACTTGCACTTTCTGCGAATTGAAGGGTGCTTTGTGGATTTTTCCTCCTAATTGATTAGGGAACAGCTGTTAATTATTAATTGTGTGCATCTTTTTGGTTCTGAATATAATGATACGAGGTTTTTATGTCAGTAGAAAGAGTTACTTACAGACTTGGAGATGCCGATCTTATTCTTGAGACGGGTAAAATTGGAAAGCAGGCGAACGGTTGTGTTTATGCGCAGTGGGGTGGAGCGGCTGTTGTTGCAACAATTTGCGCCTCTAGTTCGGTTACTGAAGGGCAGGATTTTGTTCCTGTTACTGTTGAATACAATGAAAAATTTTATGCGGCGGGCAAAATTCCTGGAGGATTTGTAAAGCGAGAGGGACGACCAAAGGACAAGGAAATTTTGGTTAGCCGCCTTATTGATCGCCCTATGCGCCCTCTTTTTGAACCCTCTTTTGGTCATGAACTTCAGATTGTTCCAACATGCGTGAGTGCTGATGGCGTTCACACGCAGGATATTCTTGCGGTTTTAGCAGCCAGTGCAGCGACTACTATTTCAGACATTCCTTTCCATGGACCTGTTGCGGCGTGTCGTGTTGGCTTTTTAAATGGAAAATATGTTATTAACCCGACTTTCAAGGAAATTGAGGAAGCCGATATGGAAATCGTTGTTGCCGGCACAAAGGACGGATTTACAATGGTTGAAGGCGGTGCAAACGAAGTTTCCGAAGAGGTTATGCTTGGTGCGCTTGCGGAAGCAGAAAAATTTATAAAGGAAATGTGCGTTTTGCAGGAAGAGTTGCAGAAAAAGGCAGGAAAGGAAAAACTTCCGTTGAATCCACTGGATGTTACGCTTTTGAATGCAGCGGCTATAGAGGCGGATGCCACTCCGCTGCTTAAAAAAGCATGCTTTCAGGACGGAAAAATCAATCGTGGCATTGCAATTGCTAAAGTTCAAAAGGAATTGGCTGCAAAATATGCTGAACAGTTGGAAGATCCTGTGCAAGCAAAATTGTTTGCCACTCTTATGGATGATATTCAGTACACGCTTTTGAGAAAATCTATTCTTGATGATGGCGTTCGCATTGACGGGCGAAAAACCGATGAGATTCGTCCAATTACTTGTGAAGTCAATGTGTTGCCTTCTCCGCATGGAAGTGCGTTGTTCACTCGCGGTGAAACTCAAAGTCTTGCAGTTTGTACTCTTGGCACTGCGTTGGACGAGCAGTCTTATGATGACATTGACGGCGAAAGAAGTGATCACTTTATTTTGCACTATAATTTTCCGCCATATTCTGTTGGAGAGACAGGAAAGTTGACTACCGGTCGCCGTGAAATTGGTCACGGAAATCTTGCGCGCCGTTCTCTTGCTCCTATGGTTCCAAGCCGTGAGGAATTTCCGTATACAGTTCGTGTTGTTTCTGAAATTATGGAGTCGAACGGCTCTTCAAGTCAGGCTTCTACTTGTGGCGGCACTCTTTGTATGTTGGCTGCTGGCGTTCCAATGAAAAAAATGGTTGCAGGAATTGCTATGGGCTTGATTACAGAAGGGGAGCATTATGAGCGTTACAAGATTCTTTCCGACATTTTGGGTGAGGAAGATCACTTGGGCGATATGGACTTTAAAGTTGCGGGAACAAAAGATGGAATTACTGGCTTTCAGATGGATATAAAGATTCCTGGCGTTACAACTGAAATTATGCAGAAGGCATTGGAGCAGGCACGAGTAGGCAGACTTCATATTCTTTCTATAATGGAAAAGTGCATTGATAAGCCTGCTCCGCTTGCGAAGACCGCCCCTCAAATTCTTTCTATGAAGATTCCAGTTGATAAGATTGGTGCATTGATCGGACCTGGTGGAAAGAATGTGAAGGCTTTGTGCGCTCAATACAACTGCACAATTAACACAGATGACGATGGCACTGTTACAATCTATTCTAAAAACGGAATGGATGCAGAGGCGGCTAAAAAGGCTATAAAGGGAATGACAGAAGACCCCGAGGTTGGAGTTATTTATAAGGGAACGGTAAAGCGAATTATGGACTTTGGTGCCTTTGTAGAAATCCTTCCAGGAAAAGAGGGACTTTGTCATATTTCAAAGCTTTCTCACGAGAGAGTTGAAAAAGTTTCCGATGTGTTGAAGGAAGGACAGACTATTCCTGTAAAACTTCTTGAAGTTGACAAGATGGGTCGCCTAAATCTTTCTTATATCGATGCTATTGAAAAATAAGGACGTGTAAAAGGCCGCAATGCAGTTAAAATTGTGTTGCGGTTTTTTTATTTTGAATGTGCGTTGCAAATTCGCTTATCAATTGCAGTTGCAGTTGCGAAAGATACATTGTTTTTTTATTTTTAACTCCTCGACTTTCGCCTCCAGTTTTGCGTACTTTACGCAAAACTGGCTAAATGCATTCGCAACATGCGCTTGCGCATTCCGCACTGATTGTGGCAGGGATTTTTTCGCTGCTATCGCAATGACCACAATCAGTGCGATTTTGCCTTTTTCACTGCGCCTTCGCGAATGTTTTTTATATTTTCAAAGAAAACTCGCCATTAAAACAGGCAACGCCATTTTAGTTGCCTGTTTTAAACCTTCCTTAATTTTCAGCAACGAGCGAATTTTCAAATTCGGGAGTTGCTGAAAAAGCGATTTTATAGCGAAGCGAAAAATCGCAGTACAATAAGCGAGTTTTGAAAAAAACTCGCCATTAAAACAGGCAACGCCATTTTAGTTGCCTGTTTTAAACATTGCTCGCACAATAAAAAACTTATAATACCGTCAGGAAAAATTATGCATGCAGTGAAAGACATAGTGTGTTTAAGAAAAGTTAATTTTAAAAAACTTCTTGCATTTGGATTTGAAATATATNGGGATGCATATACATATACCGCTTTGTTGCCAGAAAGTGGTTTTTTGATGCACGTGAAAATTTCCGAGCANGGAGAAGTGTTCACCGAAGTTTTAGACCCTACGACCGATGAGCCTTATACATTGCATCTTTTAGAGAATGCTTCAGGTAGTTTTGTTGGCGNTATTCGGCAGGATTATAAAAACGTGCTTTCNNACATTGCAGAAAATTGCTTTGATGTGGATGTTTTTAAATCGAGTCAGACGTGCGAATTGATTGAGTTTGTTAGANAAACATATAATGATGAACTTGAATTTTTGTGGAAGAAATCTCCGTCTAATGCCGTATGGCGCAGAAAGGACACAAAAAAATGGTATGGTGCAGTGCTTACCGTTTCTAGAAAAAAACTAGGCTTTCAATTGGAAGAGACCGTTGAAGTTGTGGANNTGCGAATTGCACCTGAAGAATTGAAAGAATTAGTTGATGGAAAAAAATATTTTCCTGGCTACCACATGAATAAAAAAAGGTGGCTNACAATAGTTCTTGACGGTTCTGTTTCAACTGATGAAATTTGTNCACGTATTGATAAAAGTTATTCGCTTGCAGTGAAATAAATGTGTAATTGTGTCTACATAATACAATTTATGCACACTTGCAGCAATTGCGGATTTTCACCTGTCCAGTACACTCCATAACTTCATCACCACGAATAATTTCTCCGACGCTGTCGCAAATAATAATGCCACTTTTAGGATTCTTTACTGAATCTATATGACCGCAAATTTCTGCCTGCACGTCAGAATATTCAAATGATAAGTCGCAGCTTTCCATCGTGCAATTTTCAAGCCGCAAATTTTTGCAGTAGCAAAGCGGTTGAGTTCCACTTATTTTGCAGTTAATCAGCGTGAGTCCGTCTGAAAACCATGCAAGGTATTCACCTTTAAGAACGCTGTTTTTTACGGTTACATTTTGACTGTGCCAAAAGGCATCTTTTGTGTCCAAGGTGGAATCTTCAATGAGGAGATTTTTCATATATTGAAATGAATATTTTCCTTTCATTTGGACGTTTTTTAATGAAACATTGCTGCTGTCCATAAAAATATATTCAGAATCTACTTCAGAATTGACAAGAGAAATAAAAGAACTTTTCCAGCCAAATTCAGGAGAGATGATTTTTGAATTTTTGATTTGAATTCTGCTGCATTCGCGAACAGCCTTTATTCCAAAAAGATTGCTAGTGGAAATTTTTCCGTCAGTGGAATACCAGATGGCTGCGCGTGTCAGATCATCCATTGAACAGTTTGTCATTTCAAATTTCTTGACATGCCAAAGGGGGTATCGCAAGGANAATGTGCAGTCGAACAAGCGTACATNGCGCGACTCCTTTAGGACGGATTCCCCATCGGCAGGTCCNGCAAAAGTGCAGTTTTTTATGTCTGCATCCTGTGTAAAATAAAGTGCTCTTTCTTCATCAAANGTTTTATTTTCAATGATTGATTTCATGCATTCCTCTGTCAATTTGTGTGCAGTTATAATTACATTATGCCATAAAATTACGGTTGTTTGCAAGATTGTTGTTCGTTTCACCTATTTAAAAAGATCAGGATTTCAAAAGTCATCTTTGGGCGTGTCCTCCTCTTTCAAACTTGCAATTAATTAAGGATATTTCATTTTATTGTAAGGCTGGAGATTTTTCAAAATACAAAAATCGGAGGTCGGGCTTTATGCGGCTCCGGCTTTCGCCTACGACCCGTTCGCAAGCGACCGGTTTCGCTTCGCGCCCGCTCCAATCCCTCACGCGAGTTTTTTGTTTGGATATTGTCGAACGTTTATTCGGCAACAGGCGAAAGGCTGGTGAAAGTCGATATACAGTAGGATTTCCACNNANGATAGTACATATCTCCAACGTTTTTGTAACAATGATTCCTTATGAAATAATCGCTTTGTTTTCACTGGTAACAAAGNGNTAGGAAAAGCAAGTGTCAGTCAGTTTCTGCAGTATACGGTGTTGCTCCTAAACATCGCTGAATATCAGTGGCAATGGAAAGCAGCAGATTCCGCTGAGAGTCTGGTAACAAGGAATAGATACGCAACAACTGCCGTTCGTTTGCCCTTGTTTTGACGGACTGGGCAGAATCAGATTCGCCAGTGACGAGGTATTCAACGCTCGTGTGCAAGACTTTTGNAAGACGGACGGCAACATCTGCGGACGGCATGCACGACTGGCTGCTGACATAACTGTCTAAGGCNCGTTTTGTGATTTCCGCCTTTGCCGCCACTTCCTTGTTCGACAGACCTGAAAATGCGATTTCCTCTCTTAATCGTGAACGAAAATTCATATCATTTCAAAATATCAAAATACTGTCATCTTGTGCTTGTATTTTACAATAAACTGATATATAATATAGGAGTTTGACAGTATACTGTTATGTATGGCTTGTCACTCTTCTTCGNCNTNAAGGGCANAAGCAATTCTCTCAATCATTTNGGGCGANGGGAATTTTTTGCCTATTTCAATCGTTCCTTAATTTTCAGCAATGAAAAAAGTTTCAACTTTTGAATTGCTGAAAATGCTATTTCGCAACGAAGTGCTTTCGCAACAAGCGCATAGCGCGCAGTTTCAAGCGAAAATAGCGGTTGATAAGCGAGTTTTGAAAAAACTCGCATTAAAAACAGCAACACCAATTTTGTTGCTGTTTTTAAACCTTCCAATATAGTTTGTGGCAGTTCCNNCTTTTTCTGCNAAATTTTCTTGAGTCATTCCTTTTTTCTTTCTGTAAAAACGAATGTTTTCCGCAAGTTGTTTTTGAAGTTTTGTCA
>JAAVAO010000002.1 GCA_014803985.1 Treponema sp. | reverse complement strand
TCATCACCTTGTTGAACATGAACGTGTTTGTGATTGGAAGTTTCTCCCACGGAATGATTTTTTCTTCTGTCATTTTTTCCTCCCGTATATATATTCGCGCGGGAGGAGGAAAAATCGGCAATGGTTTTGGAAAAAAAAATTAGTTTTTGGCAGAAATGGGCAAGATTATATAAAAATGTAAAAGTTGATTTCCGTGCCTCACAAGAAATACCCCTTTGCAAAAATGAATTTTTATCGTAAAATAATATAAATTATAGAGACAAAACACCGCGCATGAAGTGAAAAACGGCAGTGAATGAGCGAATTTTGAAAAAACGCGCGCACAGTTTAATATGAAAATGCGCGGCAGCGGAGGAAGCACAATGCAAAAAAGAAAGACGATTTCAGTAAGATACAGGATCATCCCCCTTGCGCTTGCAGTGGTTACACTCCTTTGCTCGTGCACGGACGCGCTCCCCGAAAAGACGGAAGAGCCTATGAATGGGGGGGGGGTACGGTCAATTTGAAAATTCCGAAGGCGGCACTCTTACCGTAACCGCCCGTGTTTCAACCGGTGCTTCGCGATATGCGATGCCTTCAATCCCCGAACTCGTCTACGCTGCGTTGCTTTATGAGGATGGTGAAATCCCCAAAAATCCTAAATCAAAAGACTTCGTTCAAGGAACAGCGGCGGAAGACGGCAAGCTAATTTTTTCATTTCAAAGACCCGATGACACAAGCGGAACATTCACGCTTGAGATATTCGCATTCGTGAAAACGGATGTTGTGGCGGAAGATGGCACGGCTAATTTTTCAAGAAATAGTGCGTTGTTTTCTGGATATAAAGAAAGGCTTGCAATTGTCGGCGATGCAATCGTTGTGACCGACCCCATTGCGCTGTCATCCAACGAGTCAGGAACTGTTAATCTTAAAATAAAAGTGCCCGATGGTTGCACGCTTGAACTCAAAGAACTAAAAATTGATGGCACAACCGAAGGCGATTCGCATTTCGCCATCACTGGTGCTTCGCCAAATTTCACTATCAAGCAAAACGATGAAAACGGAATTCTCGCTGGCGCATATCAAGTGACTTTCACCGTGAAGAAAGACGAAGAAATCATCTACATATTTTCTGAATACATAAACGTCATCAATGGATTATGCACCGATACGTGGTGGAATGGCGATGTGTCTAGCGAGGTGAAAGATGTCTCACAGAGCATGTCCAAAACAGTGTACGTGCGCGGCACGGGCGGCTGGTACGACAAACCCGAGCATTACAAAGATACCGCCATGGCGGACGACAACAACACGGGAAGCTTTCTTTCTCCGCTCTCCACAATTCAAAAGGCAATCGACAAAATCATCGCCATAAACGACGGCTCAAGCGCATACACGATCTACGTTGACGGAACGCTCACGCAAGCCAAGGCGGAATTTTCCACACTTTCCCCAAATCTCAACCTCACGATAAAAGCCCTTTCCGGCACGGCGACGCTCGACGCGAACCAAAAGTCCGGCAGTGTCATATACATATCTTCCAACAGCGGCGTGCGCGATCTCACGCTCGAAAACCTCATCCTCACAGGAGGAAACACTGGTAGCAGTGGTGGCGGCGTGTTTGTGACTGGCGGCGCAAAGCTCACGATGAAAAACTGCACAATCACCGGCAACAAGGCGAGCTACGGCGGCGGAGTTTATGTGGCTAATGGCAGCACGTTCATCATGGAAGACGGCGAAATCAGCAATAACAATGTAGGCTACTATGGCGGCGGAGTTTATGTGCCTTCCGGCGGCACGTTCATAATGGAAGGCGGCACAGTGAGCGGCAATACCGCAAGCAAAAATGGCGGCGGCGTGTATGTCAAGGATAAAGGCAAATTCACGATGAGCGGCGGCACAATCAGTGGCAACACCGCAAACCAAGACGGCGGTGGCGTTTACGTTACTGGCAGTGAAAGCACGCTTACAATGAACGATGGCACAATCAACAAAAACACCGCACAAAATGGCGGTGGAGTTTACGTTGATGGTAGTAGTGCTAGTGGTAACACGTTCACAATGAGCAACGGCACAATCAGCGGAGGCAATGCGACTAAAGGTGGCGGTGTTTATGTTAATAGTGGCAAGTTTGAGATGGCAGGCGGAACAATCAGCGACTGCACGGCTACACAAGGTGGCGGCATTTACAATAGTTCTAACGGCACACTTACCATTGAGAGCGGAACAAAAATTTCTGGATGCGAGAGCGGCAGTTGGGGGGGAGGAATCGACAATGAAAGAGGCACGGCGGTAATCAACGGCTGCACCATCGAATTATGCGAAGCGAAAGGAGATTCTGACAATATGGGCGGAGGAGGAATCTATTCCTGTGGAACACTCCTCACTGTCACGGGCGGAACTATCTACAAATGCTCTGCGAAACAGAGCAAAGGTGGCGGATTGTTCTTGAATGGTTCGCAG
Organism: Treponema sp.; assembly: GCA_014803985.1. Taxonomy (GTDB): domain Bacteria; phylum Spirochaetota; class Spirochaetia; order Treponematales; family Treponemataceae; genus Treponema_D. The sequence continues at coordinate 5,146 of JAAVAO010000002.1, read as the reverse complement.
TGCACTGTAGCAGGCGTAACTATTTCTGAATGCACGGCAAAGGACGGCGGCGGTGTCGGTTTGTACTACAATGCCACTTTTACGATGAAAGATGACACAATAATCAGCAAAAACACTGCGAGTGGATCTGGTGGTGGAGTTTACCTTGCTGGCAGTAGTGCTAGTGGTAACACGTTCACGATGGAAGGCGGCACAGTGAGCGGAAACACGGCGCAAAACACCCAAGGAAACGGCGCGTTCGTCTGCCCCGATTGCGCGTTGAATATGAGCGGCAAAGCGCAATTTGCGAAAGACGACGACGTGTACCTTTATGCCTACGATAATTCGACCATTCCCACAATCACCGTGGCGGGTAGCCTCACCGCCGCAAGCCCTGTCGCAACGATAACGCCCTCCGCATACACGGCGGGCAGACAGGTTCTGAGCGCGGACGGCGTGATGTTATATAACTCTGGCTGCAACAAGTTCGCGGTGACACCCGATTCCGACGGCGCGGACTGGAGCATCGCGCCCGACGCGAGCTACAAAGCAGGCATGCTCATTAGACCTTCATTTTATGTGCGCGGCAGCGGCGCGGGTTGGTACGCGGAAAATCCCGCTTTCACAGCCTCGGCAGGAAGCGACACGACGGGCAAAGGCTCGAAAACAAAACCATTCGCCACGATTCAAAAAGCAATCGACGAAGTAACCGCCCAAAGCGAAGTAATCGCCCAAAAAGACGGCTCCTCAGGCGAATACACAATCTACGTTGACGGAACGCTGACGCTCAATGATACACCCACAAACGGCATGGCGGACTTCTATGCGTTCAACCAGCGCATCACGCTCACGATAACGGCGCTTTCCGAAACTACTAAAGCCACGCTCGATGCGAACCAAAAGTCCCGCGTCATATACGCGAAACCTAAAGGCGGGAGTCTCATCCTTACAATGAAAAACCTCGTAATTACGAAAGGCAGGATTTATACGCCCTCTTCTGNGGCTAGGGGTGGTGGAATTTATTGGGATGGATCTCAACTCACAATAGATGGTTGCATAATTAGCGAAAACAGTGCCGCGAGGAGCTACAGTTATAAAAGCGCGGGCGGCGGAATTTACTCTGACGGCAGATTAATTATGNACGATTGCATAATCAGCAAAAACACTGCGGCAAACGGCGGCGGAATTTACAACTTTTCCCAGTTCATAATGCATAGCGGCAGTATTAGCGGCAACGAAGCCACTGATGGTGATGGCGGCGGTTTTTATAACGATGGCTCAGGTGCAANCTATTTCGTTATGGATGCTGGCACAATCAGCGGCAACACTGCGAGCGGGAACGGCGGCGGCGTTTNTGATCAAANAGGCAAATTCACACAAAACGGCGGCACGGTCAGCGGCAACACGCCTAATGATGTTTACGATCAGCCTTAACCAAGATGCNCTGCCCGTAAAGTCGGACAGAAATACAGTTTTGTGTTNNCNGCGATTTTTTGCTTGCAAAAAAATGAAAAAAGATGTATCTTAAATAAAGAGCGTCCGTTGGTATACGGGCTGTCTCCACTTTGTTAACTTAAAAAGCCGCCAAAGTGTATCCAGCACAGGCGGCTTTTTTCTACTCTTTTCTTTCTTTTAGGAAAATGAGCACCGACATAATAGTTTCAATTATAGTGGCGATACAAAGCACCACGTTGATAATTGTTTCTACCATATCGAGCCTCCTTTCATCATTTATTCAGGCAAAGCCTGTAGAGTTCGGGAGACAGCCGCCAACCAACGGACGCACTATTATTGTATAGTCTNTTTGAGAGGATGTCAAGTAATTTGTATTGTGTTTTTTTTTGCATGCGCAGAAAACAGCGGTATGGTGCAAGCGGACTAGGGGCNNGGGAAATCCCTGCGTCCTTTTTGCTTGTCTTGACTTTCAATGGCAATCGTTATACCATATATAATATGAGTACAATACGCGAGTCGTCCAANTCTCGGAAAGGGAAGCAGAGACTGTTTTCTCAGGCAGGAATGATTGCCGTTGCGGATGCCNGGAACAANGGGCTGCCCATTACCTATGCNNCGGNAGATCGCATTGTCCGAGAATACCCCGACGGCACGATTGAAGTGCTTGGAACGATTGAAAACGCGCCNATGCCNGCTCTGCCTAAAAAGTTTTCAATTGGATGTTGACANNNAATGGGNACGAAGCGATTGCGCATTTTTGCCGGTCCGAACGGGTCTGGAAAATCGGTGTTGTANNATTANCTGCTTTCNCANCACTTCTTNCATCAGTATTTTTACATAAATGCCGACGAGATAGCGAAAGGGCTTGCTGCTGGANATAGTTTCGCAAACTGNCNGGTCGTGNTTTGNGACTCGGATTTTTTTTCGTATGCGGAGCAGTCCTCGTTTTCAGGGTTGATAAANCTGGATGAATTGAAAGCAAATCTTGTTATAACGAATTCCGTGTTCACTTGGAACGGTGGGGATAAAGGGTTGACCTATATATCGGCTTGTATTGCCGACTATATGCGGAATGCTTTTGTTTGCTCTTTATCGTCTTTTGCATGCGAGACCGTGTTTTCGCACCCTTCAAAGATTGACTTCATAAAAAAAGCGAAAGAAAATGGCTTCAAGGTGTACCTCTATTTTCTTGCAACGCGTGATCCGTTAATCAATCAGGGGAGAATTGAAAACCGGGTGAAATCAGGCGGGCATGATGTTCCTGTCGATAAAATTGTCTCGCGCTATTATTGATGTCTTGACAATCTGTATGATGCAATCTGTTTATGCGACAAGACGTTCCTGTTTGATAACTCCGAGTCAAAGTCGGACTTAACCTACAATAATTTTGCAGAAGTCATAGGTGGATCGTGCCGCATTATTTCAAGGAGTGTCCCGAAATGGTTTGTGGCATCCGTTTATAACAAATTGCCAGAGCCCAAGTCGTAAAAGCCTCTGCAAAAGGGCGCGGGAAATTCTCAAGTCAAGAGGCTNAAACTGGCTGANGAATTTGACAGTTTCAAAGCAAACNCAGTGTGTTATGCGTTAAGCAGGGCGTTGTCTTGCGACCATTGNGAGCAAGCAAAATCCACAATTACAAATGCTCAATAAAAAAGATGGGGNGTGTANTTGCGGTTNGCTTTATTCAATCGACTGTAAAATCCTTGCAATTATTCTGGCGGCTTTTCCTCTGTGTGAAATCGCATTTTTTTCCGAAGAAGAAAGATCTGCGGCAGTTTTTCCATATTGAGGCAAAAAGAAAATGGGGTCATAGCCAAAACCNCCCGTTCCAGACGCTTTTTCGATATTTTCTACAATTGCCCCCTCCATTGTCTCTTGAACAATGAAAAAACGATCTTTTTCCAAATACAAAACCATTGAACACGTGTAGTGTGCGGAGCGAGAGCCGTTTTNAAATGATGAAAAATCCACGTTGTCGCTTTTAATCGNTTCATTCAACTGTTCAATTAAAAGCNGGTTTTGCTCATCTTGAGAAATTTTTTTATCATCGGGGCGACCNTTCATAAAAGCAGGACCTGCATANCTAGACGAAAAAATACCTGGCGCNCCANCTAAAGCGTCAACACAAATACCTGAATCATCGGCAATGACAGGACAATGCACTATTTCTTGCAAAGCCTTTGCTTTTATCATGCTGTTTTCGNAAAATGTGCTTCCNCTTTCAACAGGGGAAAAATCAATGCCCTCATCACTTGGAATAACTATTGTGTGTTCGCAAAGAATTTCAGACATTTCACGCTTTTTATTTTTGTTTCCAGTTGCTAAATAAATTTTCATAGAGAAAATAATATCAAAAATTATGCGTGTGGTCTACTTGTCTTTTTCTTGTTCGTCTTTTTCGTTCGTATGCTTTTTTTCTTCGTTCGCTTCTCCTTTTAACTCTGCGGCAATCTTTTCAGCATTTTTTATATAATATCCAACTTGTCGCTCGCATATTCCGAGGACATCCGCTATAGACTTGTTTGAAGGGCAATTCTTTAATTTTCTTCGCTTTATACGTTCATTTTGGGACTTCCACTTTGTTGTATGATATTCATACAGATGTCCAACGTGTTTTGCCCGCTCTGTATTTATATTGTAGTCATCAAAATCCTGCATTTCTTCCCTGTATCTTCTATGTAAAAAGAATTCTTTGTCGCGCTTGTCCTCCATTTCTTTGATTTCCTTTGTNTTTTTNTTNNNTNTGTCGTTCATATCCGAAATACTATTGCTTAATTTTGAAACGGGAACATTGCAATATTCACTAACATTTTTAATTTGCTCCTCGTCAATAAAATANCTTGATTTTAATGCAAGAATCAGCAGCATTTTTTCTTTTGATGATTTTATAGATTTAAAATAATCAGTTAAATCCGCGTTTGCCCGAAGCAATCTTTCTGCCGCCTCGAATTGTTCTTCTGAACTCTTTCCTTTCTGNTTATAGGGGGCTTTTTCCGTTTGAGAAGGCGTATGCGGCGTAAAGTGCAAGATTTTATATTCATATTCGTCCTGTTCATAATTGCAGAGCAGGTTTTCNAATTCACTATGAGANTCACGAAAAAATGTTCTGTCGCAAATGGAATTGTTTTTCCATATTCTCAAAATGCTAAGTAGTTGATAATGCACAAATGAATATAAATAGATTGAAAATTCACAGTATCTTTTTTCATATTTATCAAGCAAGGTTTCAGCGTTTTGTAAAATCCTNACGTTCAACTCACTGCGCAAATCGTCCGCCTGCTCTGGAATCCCATACGCACGTGGATGCAGCATAACATCTTCCGCAATAATTCTTATNGCCTCTTCTTTTGAAATATTTCCTGCTTCCAAAAGAGCGGGAATCTCTTTAATAAAATCTCTGTTTTTCATAATTCCTCCAAATAAAAAATCACCGTGCACTTGCAGCACACTGATTTTATAAAAGCAAATTCTATGCCAAGTTTTGAGAAATTATCAATTTTTTATGGAAAACGTCAAAAAGTCCGTATAAAACAGNGAAAAAATGCATGATTTTATACAGAGCAACGCAATCATATCACGGTCAACGCAGTATAACGTCGAAGTTTCTTTTGAAAAGAAACTTCGACGTTATATTTTTTTATATTTTTTTATATTTTTTTATATTTTTTTATATTTTTTTATATTTTTTTATATTTTTTTATATTTTTTTATA
>JAAVAO010000020.1 GCA_014803985.1 Treponema sp. | reverse complement strand
TTTTACGCACATTCGCAACGCAGTGCTTCGCAACGAGCGCATCGCGCGAAGTTTCAAGCGGAATGTGCATTAAATATGCAAGTTTCCAACGGAAACTTGTCATGATAAAAGTGCCGCGCTATTTGTGCGGTGCTTTTATCATAACTCCTTATTATTTGCTTGAACCAGTAGTGTTCATCTGTTGCGTTTTCTCTTCGACGGTGCGCAGCATAAAGTCCGCAATCCGCCGTCCTGCCTCGCCTTCGTGCATCCATGCCGTCCGTTTTGCGTCCTTCCTTTCCGCGGCAAGCACCGGGCTATCGTTCGCATTTTGAATGACTGTCTTGATGTCCGCAAAATCCGCCTCGTTCAGTTTTATTCCCATCTTCTCAAGGACGGAGAACTGCCACAACTGCTTGTGCAAGTCGTAGGCATCATACGGGCGCAAATCCATATCGGCATTCACGTACATAACTGGCTTGTCGCAGAGGAATGTATAGTCGAAGATAATGCCCGAAAAATCCGAAATCATGATGTCCGCACGTTTCATAGAATGAATGTTGTCGCGGTTGTAGTCCCATTCCACATTTGATTTGTCCGCATAGCGTTGTTCAAGTCGCGCCAGCATATCCGCTTCAGACTTTTTCGATTGCGGGTGAGGACGGATAATGATGTGCCATCCTGTTTCTGCCAGCGGGTCGAGCAGGCGTTCGCCGTAACGCTTAAGAACGCCGACATCGCCCCATGACGGCGAAACGAGCACGGTGAATGTATGACTTTCTTCCGCAGGCAACGATTTGATTTTCTCGGAAAGGACATCAAGATAGGTGCAACCGACTGTCTCAAGGGCTTTCGGCGGAAGCCCTCGCTGTGTCTCCAACGTTCGTAAGTCTTCTTTTTGGTAGTCGCCAGTTAGAAGAACGGAGTCGAAATAGTCCAAACCGAACAGGCGATATGTAGTGGCATCATTCGGCATGTGAAGAACATGCGAATAGTGCTTCACGTTCTTGCTGCGCTTCCACTGATACACGCCAAGCCCTGGAGTGGTCGCGAGCACGAAGCCCGCCGAAAGCATATTGAGACGCGCGAATGCTGCGTTCCCCTCGCCGATGAATTCAGGCTTGACATACGCATACTGTTGGGAAAACACAGGGTCATCTTTCGAGGATGTCAGATAAGACAGTGAAATCTTTCGCCGTTCAAACTCATCGACTACCGGCTTAAAGACATTCCAATACTGTCCGCCCTCGCTGTAGATGACATAGGGGCGATAGGACGCGTCCACTTGCGCCGCGCCTTTTTTTCCGCCCAAAATGAATTTCAGTTTCAAGATAACTGCCCGCGCAAGAAAATACAGCGTTGCCGTTGCCCCAATCAAGACAGAAAAAAGCATGCTTCCCGTGCCCGGGTCGATGTATAAAAGTTCCATTTTACTATTCTCCTATTCTATATCGGTATATGGCTTCCAGTTTTCAGGCACATAGATGTCATCTTTTACGGTAAACCATTCGTCTTTTGCAATGTCAAATCGCGTCTGCTTGCGTATGCGCGTACTCTGCGGAGGCGCAGTCATAATTTTCACATACTGGAATTTATCAGTAGGCTTGAGCGGAACGCCCGTAAAAGGATTTTTTGCGTTTGGAATAATTCCCTCAAGTGCAAGCGCAGGGGTGTCTGCGTTTGTCATAAATTCCATATTTGTTAATACCCCCCCNCGTTTGTCAAAATCTTTCATAAGCAATGAAGCAACCATACTCTCTTTTGTTAACCCATGAACATTATTTACCAATTCCGGCACTTTNATTCCTGCTCCGTGGTCGCTNACGATGACAATCCGTGTGTTATCGTAAACACCAAGTTCCTTGAGTCTGTCAAAAAAACGAGAGAGCATTCTGACTGCCGCCATCATTGAACTAAAACTTGCATTTCGCGCGAATTCACTCTTGCCAAAAACCGTGANGGGATTGTTAGAAGGAACATAATCTGGCGCGTTCATCAGATATGGATCATGGATAATTTCGTTATCAATTATAATAAAACTATCATGCTGCGCGGTCGCATCGGTCATGGTCGGAAGATAGTCAAGTTCGGAATAGTTGTTGATAAAAGGAATTACCCCGTTATCAGACGGAGTAGACGATGCCCAATAATTCGCAGTATAGACCACACGCCTAAATACNGGCGAAANCATCTTAAACAGACTGAACCAAATGAAATTCCGTTTGATTGTTTTTGCAATGTATAGTGGCTTTTCCATGTTATGCTCGCGATACCACAGGTCGGAATACGCGCCGCGCGTTTGAACACGATTTATATACTCGTAGCCATCATACATTTGTTCGACAGGATATTCAAGATANTTCTCATACGGAAGTCCCGAAATTGTTACNTCGAACCCCGCCTCATGGAAAAGTACAGGCATCGTGAGCAACGCCTGATTGTGTTTTTCTTGAAGCGTNTGATTTGTCCGCACATTGATTTCCCANGGTGTAAANCTGTAGCCGCCGAAAATTCCAACGCTTCCCGTCATCGTTCGNGGCGCAAGCGAAACCGTATTCTTGTAAAAAACAAATCCATCGAATTTTTCTTTTAGTTCAGGCTCTTCTTCAAAGCATCGCTCTATGAACGGCTGAAAGAACTTGTCCATCATAAAAACTATGACGTTCTTGCCATCCTTTGAAAGATGATATGTGGGGACTATTTCNGTCTGAATTTGCGGCGGTGTCATCTTTGCGAATGCTCCTGAAATACTCGCAGAATTTCGTATGCCGACCATAAGCAAAGCGAATGACGCAATAGCACACACTGAAACGACCACCGACGGTCGCAGTTTCATCAATAGAATGACAACGACAAAAATTGTGGCGAGCAGTGCGATATTTGCAATGAACTCTAGCAAAGTTGGCATAAAATACTGGGATTCCATAAAAATGCATTCTGGCAAAATCGGACCGTAGTTTCCCGAAAAGGCGAATGTGTTCAAAAGCGCACCCATTGCCACAAGCGGAAAGACAAGTGCAAATGCTTTCTTTACTTTTGCAGAAAAAAGTGCGTAAAAGCACAGCGGCCATAGNANAAAGCAACCAANNGCNTGATAGAACGTGTAGCGCAAAAACACGAACGGCGACGCGTAATTTTCCACATAACAGTAATTTTCNGGCTCGCTTTCCATCAGCATTGACGGGATTACCAGTCCCGCAAGCAGCACNAGCGTCACGGCAGAAAGCATGAACGCCGCAAAGCGCANCCGCTTGTTTCCGTCAAGGACAGTAAAACTTTTTTCAAGGAATGCTGAAACTTTCCGCGCGAAAAACGGCAGGGNGGGCAGAACAATTGCGATTGCCACGACGAGNGCACGGTATGCGAACTTTTGTCGGGAAAAAATCGTAAATACTGCAATCAAACAGAACGCAGAAAACGCACATACNAGTGCAAAAATCACTCGTTTTGGATTTTTCAGTTTGTAGAAAATATTCTTTATAAGTGAAAGGACATTGTTCATTGTCCANTACACGACAAGCCCTGCCGGAGAANTATATAGAAGAATGAGGAATACCGCCGCGCATCCAAAAATNTGGACTTTTTCGCCTACGCCGTGTCCTTTTGAATAAATCGCACCCGAAACACAATTGATGACCGTCATCAAAATTGGAAGCACATTCACCGTAAGAGAGCCGATTTTCAGCGCGCCATCAGGANTTCCGAAATCGTTGATGAAAAGAAAATGATACCCACGGAGCGGCTCAAGGTGNGAAAGAAACGTGTACGCCGCAATGAAAAACGGAATCTGAATCAGCAAACTGAACGACGAGCGCAACGCCATCAGCGGGTGGTAATGGTTTTGTCGATAGAATGTCGTTAAAATCATGTACTGCTCATCGCCCTTAAACGCCGCCTTGATACGCTTTACGCCGGGGCGGAGCAAGTCCTGTTTTCGCCGTTCTTCTTCCTGCCACTTTTCNGCNACCATATACAGCGGGAGCGTACAGATTGTTACGACAAAACTCAATCCTACGACCGCAATACCCCTGCTACCCGTGATTTTTTCAAACAGGACATAGAAAAATTCCAAAATGTTGACAAGAGGTGCAATTATCACCGCAAAGAGGGCAGTTCCCATTTTATTCCTCGTTTGTAACCAAATTTACTTTTATGTGCAATTTTATCAATGCCATGACGATGCTAGTATATCGATGTATCATCCCTTTTCCTTTTCTTTAGTTCCCTTTTATGTCGAGTGGCTTCCAGTTTGCAGCGTCAAAGATGTTTTTTTCAATAGTGTACCAGTCAGCATCCGAAACTCGAAATGTTCGTCCATCTGCTGACAGCCCTCGGCTTCCCAACACAACGCCAACTGCTTTTTTCTCTTCTGGCGGAATTGCACGAATCTCCTTTCCCGTAAAGGGATTTACAGGATGCTCTACAATGCCATCAAGCGCAATTGACGGAGTATCGGCATTTGTCATAAAATCATAATTGACAACAAGATCTCCGTGTGCATTAAAATCCTTCACGAATAGCAATGGATGCACATGGTCGGGATTGTAGTTAATCGGCCAGTCCTTAGGAAAGTCAAAATCCATGCCTTCCCTTGATCCGATGCCATGATCTGCCACCATTATGATGCGTGTGTTGTCGTAACAGTCGTTTGCCTTCAGATACTCAATCCACTCTCCAATCAACTTATACATAGCGATGTTGCCGTGAATGCTGCTGATACTGCCTATCGATTCAGGACCTGTATCAGTGACTTTAATTGCCGGCTCATAGTTCGGAGCCTGCAATTTTTGACCAGAATGAGTTGTCTCATTTACAATTGAGAAAAACGCATCATTTTGGGCAGAAAAGTCAGTAAGTCTTGTCATAAAAGTCAATGAGGAATAGACGTCAAGAAATTCCATGATGTCATCGCTATCTTCATCGGATGACCACCATGAGCCATCGTCATACACGCTGTATCTCATAATGGGAGGAGACATTCTGAACAGACTGTACCATGCAAGATTGCGTTTTAGAGCATTGCTCGTAACATTTGGTTTTACTTTGTCGGGGTTCTCTTTTATCCAAAGGTTTGTATATCTGCGTTGTGCATTGAATCCATTGATTTTTGGATAGGGATCGCAGATGGACATATCTGAAATGAGACTTTGGTTTGCATAGCTTGAATCTGTGGCAGTCGCGTCAAAGCCAGCTGTTTCTGTGAATATTCTTGGCATAACGAGCAATGCTTCGTTTTGCTTGTCAATAATTTTTTTTGAGGTGTTTCGATTTATTTCAAGTGGAGTATATTCATATCCCCCAAACAAAGCAGCCGAGGCAAGCATCGTTCGTTGGTTAAAGGACGCTGTGTTCTTATAAAAAACGAATCCATCATAAATGGTATGCAGTTCAGGGAATGTTTCAAATATAGGTTCAAGATATGCGCTTTCAGCTCTGTCAAACATAAAGACAACTACATTTCTGCCTGTTTTCGACAGATGATAAACTGGCTCGATAGTTGTTTCTTGTGCTACTTGGTCAACAATGTCTTTTTTATATTTTCCGTACGCAATATTGATTTGCGAAGTTTGAACAATACATATTGCAAATTCTGCGATTAGGATAATGGAAACTATTGCATTGAATGCTTTCAGTCGTTTGAAGTGTATAAGTAAAAAGGGAATTGCAACAACCACAAGCAGGGCTATACCATTTGCAAACTGTGTTTTTATGCTTGGCATAGAGATAGCATTGGAAAAAGTGATAAGTCGCGACAAAAAGCCATAGTCTCCCGAAAACAAAAATGCGTCAACAAGACCTGCAAACAGAATGACGGGCATAAAAATAGCGATTCCAGTCTGTATTCGTTCATTGAAAAGAAAATAAATGCACAATGTCCAAAATACGGTAAGTCCGAACACTTGAAGCGTTGAATTATATAAAAAGAAAAGCGGATTTCCATAGCCATCTATGTCGGCGAATTCAATGACAGAAGAATTGATGACATAGGAAGGAATCACAAATCCCGCAAGCAGACACAACGCAAGTGAAGAACACAAAAAAAGTGCGAGACGCTGCTTTTTATTTTCAACGAGCGGCTTAAAAGTTGTATCTAGCAGTTTTCTGAATCCAGTAGCCGCAAACGGAATTGTAAGCGATGCCGTAAAAATAAATAAAAGCAAGAACCGCTTGTACAAGAAGCCTTTGTTCACAAAGATGAGGAAGCAGTCAAATGCAATGATTACAACTGCGAAAATGATGTACAGCACGCGCGCAGGATTCTTGATTTTATAAAAAATGTTCTTCGCAAGTGAGAACACATTGTTCATTGTCCAATATAGAACAAGACCTGACGGCGAATTGTAGAGAATTACGAGGAATACAGCCGCCATACCGTAGATTTGAATCTTGTCCTTAGCCTTCAAACCTTTCGTATAGACGGCTCCTGCAATGATATTTATAAGCGTCATTGCAATCGGCAGAACGTTTATTGGAAACGAGCCAATGGAGAACAGCGCGTCCGGTGCACCCATGTCTCTGATAAAGAGGAACGACTCTCCTTTCAATACTGACAGATTTGAAAGAAAATTGTACGCCGCTATAAAAAAGGGAATCTGTATCAAAAGCCCAAATGAGGATCGTAGTGCCATGATCGGATGGTAATGATTTTGGCGATAAAATGTCGAGAGAATCATATATTGCTCGTCACCTGAAAACGTTTCCTTGATGCGACGGACTCCTGAGTCCAAACTCCGTTCAATATCACGCTGCACCTGCTGCCAACGCTCGGCAACTATGTAAAGTGGAAGGCATAGAATGGAGACTGCGAGACTCACACCAATAACTGCAATTCCTTCGTTTTTGAACATTTTGTCAAACAACTTGAACGCAAACTCAATAATTTGAGTGAGCGGATAAATTATCAAATTATATAAAACTTGTGACATGTGAACATTCCAATCCTATTTGCTGATGTGTAAAATTCCGTTGAAAAAATGCAAGTGTACCCAAGCCCCTAATTTATCATATCAAAACAATTTAATCAACATAACTGTCAATGCTTCAGTACGAGAAATGGTGATATATGAAAGTTGCACAGATCTGGTGAACAAAATAAACTTCTACAGAAAGTCAGTCGAAAGATGCGAAATCTTGTATAAAACTTGCTCAGATATGGAGAGAATGGGCGAAGATTTTGTTCCTTGTACTAATTTTCTTGGGGGAGTCTATTTTTCGTGTATAAGCCGTGCATGAATCCTTGTATTTTTCGATGTTAGATAAATTTTCTGCTGATTTTAATTTGCTTTCTGCCGCAGGATCCAGACTGTCCTAAATGTATTTGGAACGGACAGATAATTGACTCCTCTTGGAAATACGGATATACTATACAAATGAATTTATTTGTAAATTAGGTCGTAGCATAACATTTATGGTTACAAGATTTCCACAGACTTTCTCGATTACTAAAGTTAGGTCGAAGTCTGATGTTGAGTTTATATTCAACAATCCTCACTGCACTAAAAATGATGCGTCTCGTTTGAAGAGAATTTTTGAACTTATCTCTTATCCTTTCGTCATTTTTTCAGAATCAAATTATATCGACAAAGTATACAGAGATTCATATTATACATTCTTTTNAAACAAGCATATANACTTGGAAAGAAATTGCACCCNCATTTCAATTTTCAATGATATATCGCTGACCTTGAACATTGAAGATTTCTCCCAAGANATAGTAGATTTAATTGTTTTGTTACGATGTTTAGGAAAATTATTACCGTGTTATATTTTTGGCAGATTTCTTCAANAGAACAATCAAATACCATAACCTAANTTGGAGACATAAATGGGATTTCCTAAATTACTAAGGGATNTTAAAGAAANACTNANTAAATACGNATTTCATATTGGGACTATTAATGGAGTTCCTCAAGAAAATGGAAATTATTTCTTCATTGCCGATAAGGATTATATTATTGGCGGAGGAGACGGATTTTGTCATTATGAAGTAATTAAAGGAAATTANAAACGTGTTCCGCATAATGAANTAACTGTAGACGGAATAAAGTGTTGTAAAACAAATCATGGAATGGGATATTTTTTTTCTGGAACTTCATTTTGAGTTTGAAAACAATGATTACGATTTGTACAAAGTGTATCGTTCAAGGTTTCTTCCGCTTATTTCAAGTTTATGTACTGAATCCTATGAATTATTTAGATGGCTAAANTTTCATGAAAAACCTGTAATCAGTATAAGGGTTAAAAAATATTACAGACTTGNAAATGGANATTATGCCGATGAAGTTCTTTCNGACCTAAAAAAGTTTGACGAAGAAGTTGGTGTTCCCGTCAGAAAATTATTAGTTGAATGTAGAAAAGATATATATGGTAAAAGAACCATGAATAACATAAATGTAAAACCTAAAATCGTGCAAGTCAGGGAATTGATGCATACCAATATGACAGTCCCATCATATCAGCGTCCTTATAAGTGGGGTCTGGAATCGGTTGGAATCCTGTTTAATGATATTTATTCAAGTTTTAAGCAAAAAAATACAGAATATAGGATAGGGACNGTTGTTCTTCATTATGAAGCGTCAAAGAATGTTTATAACATTGTCGATGGTCAGCAAAGATTAACCAGTTTATCAATTTTAGCTTACTGTTTTTATTTGGANACAAAGAACGAAGACTATCTTTCGTCATTGATGAAAGCAGACAANGCTTTTNCNGATCTTTCAAGCAAGGCAATTGTTAATAATTTTGAGTTGCTGAATAAAAAATTCCGNGCAGTTCCTGATTCTGAAAAAGAAGATTTTATATCTTATGTATTGGATAACTGTACCTTTGTAAAAATNGTTACNGAAAGCGAACAGGAAGCATTTCAGTTCTTTGATTCACAAAATTCCCGAGGAAAGGCGCTTGATCCGCATGATTTGTTGAAGTCATTTCATTTACGAGAAATGGCCGAAGAATCAAAAGAGGATAAAGTGAAAATTGTTTCTGATTGGGAAAATGTNAATCAAAAANAATTGGCAACTTTCTTTGAAAANTGTTTATATCCGTTGGTTCGTTATTACAATGGTGAAGACGGTTTGTATTATTCTGCAAAGAAAATCAGNANNTTTAAAGGTATNAATCCTAAAAACTCTTATAATTTTTCGGTATATCATAGAGCAGCAAATTTATATATTGAGCATTTTAATACTGAAGGCTNANATGAGCCAAGTTCTGGGGAAAAGATAAATCAATTTCAGNTAACACAACCAATCATNGCAGGTAAAAGATTTTTCCAATATACNTTATATTANTTCAATATGGNNCAAAANNTNGATTNAATTGTTCAGGAGTATTCAAAAGAATTNATAATTCCACGTTCTGGGTCGGGTAATTTATATGTATTAAACCTTTTCAGAAATATTCTTATTTTCTTTGTAGACAAATTTAATTTTAGGTCATTAACACAAGAAAGAATTAACTTTTTCTACAAATGGACTTATTCATTGCGTGTCGTGATGCATTCTGTNTATCTAGAAACAGTCAANAAATATGCTTTGGGNCAAAGTGAAAGAGTAAATCATGGTTTGAACCTGTTTAAGAAGATTGCGANCATTCATTCTCCAGAAGAATTAGACTTTATAATTCTTGATACTGTAGCAGAGGAAAGTTTAAAAACTTATAAGTCAGAATCATCAAAAGATATTTGGAACTGCATTTTTGGAGGAGAAAAATAATGTCTCGGTTTATTGATCCNGAAGAATTAAACTTAACTAAAATATTTACTGAAAATGATTATATTATTCCAATATANCAGCGTAGTTACGCTTGGGAAAAAGATCAGATTGAACAATTAATTACNGACATCTATGATTCAAAAGATACTGAGAAGTATTATTTAGGAAGCCTGATAGTAGATAAGGAAGATGCACATTTATTTTCAGTAATTGACGGTCAACAGCGTTTGACTACTTTATTTTTGTTATTATCTTATTTAGCTCCCGAATATATTTCAACAAATCTTCGCTTTGAAGCGCGAGATAAATCAAACAAGACATTAGATGATTTTCGTTATGGAAAAGTAGGCGATGACAAAGCTTCATATTCTCCGGAAATCCTTAATGGACGAACGGTTATTGAAAAATTCTTTTCCGTAAAAGATAAACTTGACCCCACTTATCGTAAAGTCTTTATAAAGAAGTTATCAAATGTCGTAATAATTCGCACCCAAGTTCCAGAAAGAATAGATTTAAATCATTACTTTGAAATAATGAATACTCGTGGAGAACAGCTTGAAATCCATGAAATTGCAAANGGAAGATTACTTAGCGTAATCAAAGGAAATGAAAATAAAGAAAAGGCGGCAATAATCTGGGATGCATGTTCGCAAATGGACAAATATGTTCAAATGAATTTTGACACCAAAAACAGAGAAAGAATTTTCGGTACTAATTGNAATAAGTTTATACCTGAAAGTGCAGAAAAATTATTTTCATTAATTAAATTGAATACCCAAGAAGGCGAAAAGAAGTTTTCTTTGTTTAGCAAGCTAAATGATAAGAGAATCGTTGAAAAGGAATATGATAACGAAGAAGAGGAGAATGAACGATTTGAATCTATTGTTTCTTTCCCTAACTTTTTGCTTATTGTAAATAAGGCTTTGGAAACATTTTCTGAAACTGAAGATTCTTTGGATGATAAAAAATTCATCTCATCGTTGAAGAAATATTGGGATCATCCAAATGAGGATGAAGCAGATAAAAAAGCCCGTACTTTTATTTTTTCAATGTTAAAAATGCGATATCTTTTTGATTCATATATTGTAAAAAGAGAATATGCAAAAGATTACAAAGAAGNNGGAAAGTGGTCNTTACAAAAACTTGAACGCTANGNATATGTNNNGAANAAGAAATATACACAGAATAANCCNAATTATTTGAACACTTTTGNAGATNNTGTGGAAGATAACTTGCGTCATNTACAGTCAGGTCTTCGTATTACTTATACATCTCCAAAAACTATGCATTGGATTTCTCATGCAATTAACGCTTTATTTAAAAATGAGAAATGTGATTTATTGGCAATTCTTGAAAGATATGCATGCGATAAAGTTGAAGAAGCTGATTATATGAATGCTAGCGGTTTCGGGATAGATAGAATTGTGTTCAGTTTTTTGGATTATATCCTTGTCCGTGATGATACATCCGGATTATTTTCAGAATTCCATTTCCAGTTTAGAAACTCTATCGAACATTTCTATCCACAGCATCCTGATCACAGCCAGTCATGGGAAAAATGGGATGATGAATATTTAAATGATTTTGGAAATCTTGCTTTGATTACAGTAAAATCCAATTCAAAGTTTTCAAATTCGGTTCCAACAGCAAAAGTTGCAGATAATCCGAAGACCATTTTACAGAGTCCAAAGTTGATTCTTATGGTGGAACAGCTTCAGGAAAATAATGATGTCTGGACATGGGAAGTTGCAATTGAACATGGAAAGGAAATGAGAAATTTGCTTGAGAAAGAAATTCGAGCAAAAAAATAAGGAAAAATTTTGAAAGTCAGATTTCAACACCATATAGGAGATTTTCAGAATGACTTTTACAGAAAACAATTATAGCGATAAAAAATGAATGTCAATACAGGGGGATAAAAATCAATAAGACAAAAACCTTTATTGATAATAGATTGGTCAAAAATCTATAAAGTTTTCGGGAGAATTCCAAAATTAATATTTTATTTTTGAAATTGTCAAATCTTTTTAGGAATATATAAATCTGCGCAGCCCATAAATTTCATAGTCGATGATTTGATTGCAAAGACTGAAAAATCGGATGGCGAAAAACCAATTACATGCCAGAGTCTAGTTTATGATGCTGTTGATATAATCCACGGTCTCTTTTCGCAAGCCCGCTTCTTTTGCGAAATCGGCAAAATGACTGATGACTTCCGCGCATTCTTCTGCGATGTCCTTACAGCGCCTTTCTCTCAGCCCCATCGCCGTTCCTGCCGCCACAATATCCGTGGCAGCGATGTCCGTGGTTTTGCCGTTGACTGTCATTTTGTGACCGCGAAGCCACTTGTTATCCTTGTCATAAGCGAACGTGATGTCATAGGCTGGCGCGAGAGTCCATCTTCCCGTCCTGTCCATCAGGAACGACACGTTCTTGACGTGATCGTCTTGATTTGCGGCGAGGCAATTGAATGTCATTCTTCTATAAAATTGCTCGATTTCCTTTGGCACAAGTCCGATTTCTTTCATGTATCTTGCGGCGAGTTCATAACTGCACAA
>JAAVAO010000046.1 GCA_014803985.1 Treponema sp. | reverse complement strand
TAGGCTTTTAACAGTTCTTCGGGATCTACCGTCTTTACGTCCACCCCGCCGACAGTTACCGTGCCTTTATTAACGTCCCAAAATCTTGCCGCAAGTTTAGCCGCAGTAGATTTTCCGCCGCCGCTCTCTCCGATAAGAGCAGTTACCTCACCCTGCTTTGCCGTAAACGATACGTCGTCTAAAACGGTTTCGCCTGTGTTATAAGCAAATCCTACGTTCTTGAACTCAATATCATAGCCGTTGGGATTAAACTCATTATCGCCGCCGAGTTCCTCCGTATTCTCCATCTCGTTCATCCTATCTATATTTACTTGCATTGAGTTCATCGCCGCAAGATTTATCAATGAACCCGACATAGGCTCATAGATACGAGATACTACAAGTAAGAACATAAAGAACGTAATAAGTGATAACGTACCGTTTATTAAAAGCATACCGCCGACAAGTGCAACCGTAGCAATACCGAGTTTGAGTAACATTTGTGCCGGAACAACAAACATTGCCGTGCCGAGTTCGCTCTTTATGTGGCGTACTTCCGCCTTGTCTATTTTCTTATTCAGACCTTCAAGATATTTCTTCTCGGCACTATTAGATTTCAAATCTCGTATTGTTTCCAAGTTTTCCTGTATTCCGTCCTCTACCGCAATATCCGCTTCGGTTTGCTTTCGAGTAAAATAGTTCTGCGCTTTCTTCGATACCACAACGATTATAATTGCAACGGGCAATACCCACAATGCGGCAAGAGCCATACGCCAATCGAATACAAACAAACTCACAGCAATAATACATGTAGAGATTATAGAGCCGTAAAACTGCGGAACGTAATGCGACATCATCTGTTCCGTAACCTGCACGTCGCCCATTACGGTATTCGTAAGGTCTGCCAAATCTCTCTTGCCGAAGAACGACAACGGCAGTTTTCTTAACTTCTCGGCAAGGCGTACACGTTTTATTCCCGATTCCCTGTAAGTTGTGAAGTAAGTTGCATTATATTTGCACCACTCCGAAAAGAATATGAGCAATAATGTGCCGAGTATTCCAAAGCCATACAGGTAGTAATGATTAGTCGGTACTGCGCCGTTCAAGAAGTCGTTTACAAGAGAATACAGCAAACTTACAGGCAACATTAACATAAGGTCTTGTACTACGCAAGCGACAACCGCCCAAACAAAACCTTTTGCACCTCCGCGTGAAAGCGCAAACTTTTTCATAATTGCTTTCATCTTTTTGCACCTCCTACTTTCCAACTGATAGAAGTCTGATAGTCTTTCCACATCTTCGCATAAATCGATCCGTTTTTAACGAGTTCGTCGTGCGTTCCCGTATCTTCGATTTGTCCGTCTTTAAGTACAAATATCTTGTCTGCATTTTTAACGGTAGTCAGTCTATGCGCTATCATAATAACCGTCTTATCTTTACTGAGTTCCGCAAATGCCTTTTGAACGAGTGCTTCATTTTCGGGGTCTGCAAATGCCGTCGCTTCGTCCAATATAATAATCGGCGCATTTTTCAGCATTACACGAGCAATGGCTATTCTTTGCTGTTCACCGCCCGAAAGATATACACCTTTCGTTCCGATTACCGTATTGATACCGTCGGGAAGTTTTGCGATAATATCGTCGCATTGCGCCTTATGTAATGCGTTCAATACTTCAAGTTCGCTTGCTCTCGGATTACCGAGCCGCACGTTCTCTAATATAGACATCTTTAACAATTTGCTGTCTTGGAATACATACGATATAGTGTTCATCAATTCTTCGTGGCGAATATCTTTTACGTTGACACCGCCGATTTTAACTGCGCCCTCACGCACGTCCCAAAACCGTGATATAAGTCCTGCAACTGTTGTTTTTCCTCCGCCGCTCGGACCCACGAACGCAACCGTAGTACCCGAATTTACTTTGAAAGACACTTTCGAGAGCGCGTCCGTTTGCGCATTGGAATAGCGGAACGACACGTTATCAAACTCAACCGAGTTATCTTCGGGCGTTTGACCGTTCTGCGCTTCGGGCAACGGCTTCAAATCGAGTATAGAGTGAACACGTTGCAAGGCATCGGCAACCACCATACCGTTCTCGCTCATATACATTACTTTGGTCATAGCCGTGGTAATGACAGGCGTAAAAATAACGTAGAAGATAAAATTCAAAAGTACGTTTTGCGTAACCGCTTCGCCGCCTGCAAGGATAAGTGCAAGCGCAATCAAGAACGCAAACGCGCTGTTTATAAACATAGTATAGAACAGCATCGGCGGACGACATCTCTTACAATAACCCGTAGAGAATTTGTAGTAGTTGTCTATCGAGCCTTTGAACTTCTTAAACGAGTGTACCGTTTGTCCGAAAGTTTTTACGACGGGAACACCGCGAACATACTCTACCGCTTGGTTATTCATTTCTTCGAGCGCGTCATTGTAGTTTTTCATATCCGTTGCCATTTTCGGGCCTATCATTTTGAACATACAAGCAAAACCCAAAATCACAGGCAACAAGCAAATCAAACCGAATCGCCAATCGAAAATAAACAGCATAATAATCATACCGATAGGCGTGGCGATTGCACCTGCCATATCGGGCAACTGATGAGCAAGGTACGTTTCGGTTGCCTTGCTGCTGTCGTTTACGATACGGCGCACTTTACCGCTACCCGCTTCGCCGATAAATCCGAGCGGAAGTTCCGATATATGCTTCATTGTCTTTTTCCGCATATTGCCTGCTATTCTGAACGCCGACAAGTGCGAACACATCAATGCGCCNATATAAATTATTATGGAAGCGAACGCAAACACAACCGCCATCCAACCGTTGAATACAATGTTTGTGGCTTGCGAGAAATCGGGCGCAACCTCTATTACTTCCTTTATGATAAAGAAAATGTAAACGAGCGGCACAAGTGCAAGAGCCGCACTTATGACCGATAGCACCCACGATGAGTATGTCAGATACTTATGCTTCCCTGCAAATTGCATAAGTTCCGACAAGTTGCCTTTCTTCTTTTTCATAGACTACCTCCTACTTGAATTTTCATACTTGAAAACCTCCTTGAATTACATTGCTATAGTTAGCATAGGCTAACTCATACCCGTTAAAAAAAGAGATTATTATAAATCTCCGTTTTAACTTATTTGCGTGAACTTTGCCAATCGGACGGCAAACCGAGAAGCCTATCCCACCCTGCATTGAAAAAGTCCTGCACCTGCTTAACATACCCTTTCGCTTCTTCTCTCGGCAAATCGTGTGCAACAACCTCAAAAATACCGTAGAACATAGCACTCGATAACATATGACTCAGATCCGCACGGACTTCATTTAACTTAATGCCCGCATTGTTTAATTGTTCTATAAAGCGTATAGTATTCTTTGTTTCAATATCTATCATCTTGTCAATGTAGTATTCATAACCGCTACCTGCACTCTTACAGACAATAAGTTTGAACGCATCAAAATTATCGTAGATAATGTCTATCATTACGTCCACTTTGGAATCGACGTAAGTGTGCATTTCGTTATGCTGCTGTTCGGGCGGCAATTCCGCAAAATCGTCCTCTACTTTGGAAAAGTAATTGAAAAGTTTATCTGCCGCTTCTCCTACAAGTTCCTTAAATAGCCCGCTCTTATCCGCAAATCTCGCATAGAGCATACCTGTTGTATAGCCTGCACGTTCGGCAATCGTCCGCAAAGAAGCATCCGCGAAGCCTTTTTCCATAAACTCCTCTTTTGCGCACTCCAATATTTTTTCTACTGCAATTTCGTCTTTCTTTTTCATAACATCGTTATTATAACACTGTTATTTTATTTTTGTCAACTGTTTTTAAGTCGTTCAGCAATCAGCGCGTATCATAGTGTTTCACGGTGTGAAACACGCACACTTTTCGTCAAATATGAAAAGCAAGCCGTGTGGGAGCAATGCGAGATGCCGCTTTGCTCCGATGTGTATGCTTTATATCATTCACTTCTTAGTTTGCATAAGCATAGTCTGAACGATATGGTTTTTACCATAAATTGCTCTTTGGTATGTAGGTAACTGCTCCGCCACTACCAAATGGGTAGTCTGACACATCTTTATTGAGATATGGAGAATCCGTTATAACGTTTCCTTCAAATTCAAATCGAGGCTTTTTAAATTCTGTTCCATCCTCTCCTTTACTTGTAGGGGTAAAACCGGTGACTTTAATTACTATACGAACAATTCCACGATAGACACCTAAAATGTAATCGATTTTTGCTGCTTTGTCTGACGATATGGCCCAATACTTTCTAGCACTTTCATAGTCGTTGGCTCGTTTATAAACGCCGAAAGCCTTTGATTGCTTGTAAGTTCGATTCATACTTACCAAAAGCATTTTTTCTCCGGGAAGAGGAGCAATCTTTTCACAATCATATAAAAGATTGATTTCATTCTCTGATTTTATTCCTTCGTTCCATTGATGATGTCCACTTACTATGTTAGTCAAAAAACACTTTTTATTAAAAGCTTTGTAGGTCAATAAGTCTATCACAGTAGATTCGATCAGATAGGCTTCCTGCTCAGTCAGATTATGGCGCACGATATAATACGCAACTTCTAAACCTGCTTGATGAATATCTCGTATGGTAGATAGTTTAAGACTCTCATTATTTTCGTCAAATGATGCTTCGGCGTGCTGAAAAACTCTGTCTCCGCTGCCTTTGCCTATATAAAATATTCTGTTGTCTCTTGGATCAACGAGTGCATACACGTAATACTGAAGAGCTTCCTTTACACTCTCTTTGAAAGATTTTCCCATATAATTTACCTGCCCTGTGAAGTATTTATCAACATTAACAATTCTTACATGGATTGTTCGTTTTATAATTCGCAAATATCGTCTAGTTCAAGCATTGCTTTCTCCATTAAATTGAAATCTACAGTAGTATTTTACAAACATCAACTGTCATTCACAAAAAATTTCCGCCGTAATCATCCTTGTCGGGAAAAATTCTCCCATTTGGATTCCCGTTATTGTGCCATTTACGGGCGCGAAAATCTCGTCCAAACACGACTTTGCTTTTATCACCTGCGCTTCCTCGCCGCAGAAAATCGTGGCGTGGGCGTGCCAGGGAAAACCGTCGGCAAAGTTTCCGTCGAACAAATCGTGCAGGCGGCGGAGCGGCGCNTTNTCTTCNGGCTCGATGAACAGCACGCGATTGNTAAAATGTCCGACTTTNTGCAGNCGTATTTCAAACGCGCGTTGGTGCGAGCAGGCGGATGTTATCCTTGCCTTCAGCTCGCGCTCGTCCTCAACCTTGAAACTTCCGAGCGAAATGTGGAACGGAATGTCCATCGTCTGTGTTCCCGGGCAGCCCAAGCCCAACACGCTGTCCTGAAAACTTTTCAATTTCTTCTGCGTCGCCTCGTCAAACACGGCGAAAACGGTGAGGAATTTGTCTTGCATCTTGCCGCCCGAATTGCTATTTGCCATGCAGTCATTATACCACAAAATCGGTAATGTGTTTTCATGGAACGTGCGTGACAGGCGGAATGCCGTTGCTCGACCTGATGTGATTTCTGCAAAAACCCGTTTGGGTGGTGCTTCCCCAACGCGAAAGCGGCTTCCGCCCNANNAGATTTTCNTCACCNNGGCGNATTTTNCCNANNNCCCTTNGCGTCGNGCTTCCCCAAATCCANGCGGCCGCTCCGTAGAGTGCGCCGTGCACAGTGCGTTTTGTATACTTTTTACAATTCCATCGCGCTTTCGTCGAGAAGGAATTGTTCAATGCCCACATACAAAACGCCTTTTTCATCGTGCCACGGAATAATATCGTCTTTGACTACGACTATCTTTTTGAACGAATCGCCAATGCGGTTAAGGGAATTTGTTTCTTGCAGGCGTTTTTCGGTCGTACCAACGTATAACGCCGATTGGATATAATATCGTCTGTCCGCTTGGTTAACCACAAAATCCACTTCAAGTTGTTTGCGCTTACTCTTGCCGTCTTCGCCGCGATAGTTGTATTCAACAATGCCCACGTCCACGTCGAACTCGCGAACAAGAAGCTCGTTGTAGATGATGTTTTCCATGATATGCGTTTCTTCCGTCTGTCGGAAGTTCAGCCACACATTGCGCAAGCCGATATCCGAAAAATAATATTTGAGCGGCGCGCCGATATATTTTCTGCCTTTCACGTCATAGCGTCTTACTTTGTACACGATGAAAGCGTCCACGAAAAAGTCAAGATATTTGGAAATAGTTTCTTCGCTGATTTTTTTGTTCTTTACGCTCAAAAATGTTCTTGACAAATTGGAAGGACTTGTAAGCGAGCCGACGGAAGAAGCTATTATATTCAGCAGATCTTCCAAAACCGACCTGTCGCTGTTGATTTTATTGCGCGCCAAAATATCGTCCAAATAAATTTTCTGAATGAGCGTTCGCAAATAATTGCTTTTATCGGCATGCGTTGTTTGACTTAAAATAAGTGGCATTCCGCCGTAAGTGTAGTAATCTTTCCAAGCATCGTGCTTGTCGCCTTTGTAGGCAGAATAGAATTCGGCGAAAGACAGCGGGTTGACATGGATTTCATCACCCCTGCCACGAAACTGCGTCAGGATATCAGTCGAGAGCATTTTTGAATTGCTCCCCGTGATATACAAGTCCACGTTCTTGATTTTCATTAGCCCGAGCACGACATCGACAAAGCCTATTTTAATTTCCACCGAATGAGCCTCGGGATTTACGGCTTCTTCGACCATCTGAATCTCATCCAAAAACACGTAGTACATTTTGTCTTTATCGACAATCTTGCTACGAATATATTTCCCGAGTTCAAAAGGATCTCGATACGTGCTGTTTGCATCAAGATCAAGCGCCAACTCGATAATATGCCCGTCATCAATGCCGATTGAATTCAAATAGCTATGATACAATTCAAACAGCAAATAAGATTTGCCACAACGACGAACGCCCGTAATCACCTTAACGAGTCCGTTCTCTTTTTTGCGGATGAGTTTATCAAGATATCTTGCTCTCTCTATCATGCCAAAAGTCCTTTCGGAAAAATTGCGTATTTACGCANATTTTCCATATCGTCAGCATATAACAAATAATATTTGTCGTCAATATATTTTCGGAAAAATTGCGTATTTACGCATTGTTTCGTATCGAAAAAGCTGCCTTGTACGAGCGTGTTTTTTTGCGCAAGGGATTTTGCACGGGTGTTGCAAGAGTTGGCAAGAAAACCGCTTCTAGACAAAAATTCCCGGCGCACAATAGGATCTAAGATATTTTTGTTTTGGGGAAAACTATGAAAGAAAAATAGTCTTAGCGTTTCCTATTTTTAAAACTATGCGATTCAAGTATAGTTTTAATTCTTAAGAAGATTCTTTATTACTAAATCTATCAATTCTCCTGGCTCATTAGTACATCCCTGCGCCCCACGTTTTATCGCCTCGTCAACATGTTCTTTTCTTTTTGAACCAGCATAAATAATAAATGGAATTTCCTTGTCATTTTTGCGAATTTCTTCTAGCAAAACACANCCTTCACGAATTCCTTCTTTCTAGCATTTCAATATATTCCGAAACATCTGAAAGACATGAAATCAACAAATCGTAAACTTTGATGTCTTTTGGCATAGCATTCTCCTTAATAACGCTGCTTTATTCAGTAGCACCGATTATTTATTGTTGAAGTATAACACATCGTCTGGAAAATGCATCAAGGCGAGGAACAAATTTTATTTGTTCCTCGCTTTTGCATTGGGGGCAACCCTGCACGGTGTCACCCGAAAAACGTTAGTCGAATTTTTGCGTACACGTTGTCGGTAACTGGATTGAGCCATTCGTTGCGCGTGCCTTCGCCAAAGACTTCTAGACTTCAATCATGCGCATCAAGTGACGCGGCTCATATACCTTGATTTCAATGACTCGCCACTCCGCATCATTTGCCGTTCCTGCGGACAATCCAGCCGACGGCGGCATCCATGGCGGTGCGACAGGCGTTCGTCTGGTCGAGCGCGTTGAGCATCACAAAGTCGTGGATCGCGCCCTGCACACGGATGGCGGACACATCGTTTCCCGCACGGCGCAGTTTTTCGCCGAACGCCTCGCCCTCGTCGCGAAGCACATCTGCCTGCGCCGTGATAATCATCGCAGGAGGAAGAGCGGCAAGTTCGCTTTCATCGGCACGAAGCGGCGAAGCCTCAATGCGCGCGCGTTCCGAATCGTCTGCCATGTACTGATTCCAAAACCATTTCATTCCGTCACGTGTTAGGTAATAATTTTCCGAAAACGCCTTGTAAGATTCCGTGTCGAACGAGGCATCCGTCACTGGGTAGAACAGCAACTGCTTGTGGACTGCCACACCGCCACGACGTTTGGCAAGGATCGCCATCACCGCAGCCATGTTTCCGCCCACACTGTCACCAGCGACCGTAAGCGTCTCCATGCGGAGCGATTTTGCGTCCTCGCCAAGTATGTTTGCCACCTGCAAAAGCGCATGGTAGCACTGCTCAATGGCAACTGGAAATTTCGCCTCCGGGGAACGAGAATATTCGGGGAACACGACAACCGCATTGGTACGGGCGGCAAGCTCGCGCACCAGTTTTTCGTGCGTGTGAAAACTTCCGTACACCCATCCCGCGCCGTGAATATAAAAAATCACGTCCTTTGCGGGCGCGCCATTCTGCGGACGAACAACGTACACGGGAATCCTGCCCCACTCGCCACAATCGAATTCCTGAGATGAAACGGACGCAGGATGCATGAACACTGAAGAGTTCTGCACTCCCTCAAGTGCCTTCCGCCCATCCTCTGGCGTAAGCTCAAAAATCAGCGGCGGCACCGCAGTCTGCGCGCAAAACTCCTCCGCAGCCGCCTCAAGGGGAACACGCTCCCCACCAAGATTTTCTTTTGACTGGTTCATAAACACTCCTTAAAAATGCAACATCGCAGTAAGTTGAAACTTCCGAGGATGCGCATTTGTCCACCCAAGCGGACACATCGATAAACCTGTTTGCAACGCAAACGACAGTTAAGAACAGCAACGCATTTTCAGTTGCCGTTATAAAACCCCATAAAATCGGATGATTTCCAATTTCGATTAAAATATACTAACAAAACCTGCGGGAGGCAAATTTTTGCCGTCAGAAATACACACCACATGCAATTAAACAATTTCAGAAATAGAAAAAAATTTTAGAACGACTTGAAACTGTGCATTTCAAGTAACTTCTGCGCTTCATTCACTGCTTTCTGCACCCCCTTTATCATGTTGGAAATATCGACTAACAGCATTTTTCTACCCCTCCCCCTCCCACATTCTATTTCAGACCGCTATTCACGTCCTCCGTATTTTTGAATTCCGCCGAAACTGCGTCCGGCATGTATACAATAACGCGCCCCCAAAAAAAGAAAACGGTAATGGATTGTTATTTTTCATCGAGGTAAAAAAATTTCCCGTTTGCGTCATCAAGCGAGAATCAGTTGAGACGAGGGGAGACATCTCGAATTAGGATGCCACTGTTTTTTATACGAAACCGCAAACACAACCTGGACAGAAGCAGTTTAGGAAAACTATTTTACCTCACAATAAAATAAGCAGCCTCTCAAAAAGGTGGGAAATATCAAGTTCATGCGGTCTCTTTTCTTTCATCAAGTTGTATGTTATGCTCTATTTTATATGTAACAACAAATAAATGGAGACACTATGGAGCAAGTTTCCAGTCTATTTGGGGAGACGTTGAAAAATGTATGAATTGATACAAGTCAGTGAAAAATGCTATTACATAAACTGCCCGGCAAAGATAGGAATTTATGTTGCAAACAAGGATACTGTCTATCTGATTGACAGCGGAAACGACAAGGACGCGGGGCGAAAGGCAAGACAAATTCTCGATAAGAACGGCTGGCATTTGACCGCCATATTGAATACCCATTCCAATGCAGATCATATCGGCGGTAACCATTACCTGCAAGGACAGACGGAGTGCAAGGTTTATTCCGCCGGCATAGAGGCGGCGTTTACAAAACACCCCGTCTTGGAGCCGTCCTTTCTTTACGGCGGTTATCCGTGTAAGGATTTGCGACACAAATTTCTTTTGGCGCAGGAAAGCAATGTGACGGATTTTTCGGACGAGAGTTTCCCGAAGGAAATTGAGATTATACCATTGCCGGGGCATTTTTTCGATATGGTTGGATTCCGAATGCCAGACGGAGTGGTGTTTCTTGCGGACTGCATCAGTAGCCGGGAAACGCTGGAAAAGTATGCTGTATCTTTCATATATGATGTAGGTGCATATCTTGAAACGCTGGATATGGTGGAAAGAATGGAAGCCACAATGTTCGTTCCCGCTCATGCAGAAGCGACTACTGATATAAAAGAACTTGTCCGCTACAACAGAGATAAAGTGCATGAGGTGGCGGAGAAAATTATATCTATCTGCAAAGAACCGATATGTTTTGAAAAGATTTTGCAAGAAGTGTTCAAGAACTACAGACTTTCCATGAATTTTGAGCAATATGTGTTGGTGGGCAGTACGGTGCGCTCTTACCTTTCTTGGCTGAAAGACAATGAGAAGCTGGCAATTGTATTTCAAGACAGTATGTTGCTGTGGCAGAGAATGCAACCGTGAGTTGGAATGAATGATAATAAAAGATGATAGAATTGGAAGAAAATCGATGAAAAAAATTACCGCTATCTTATGCACCATTTTGATGATTGTCTCCCTCGCAGCTTGTGAGGAAAAGACTACATTCACAGAGGGAAACACAATGAATGCAAAAACAAAAATCGCCTATGACGGCATCTTTCCAGCACATAAAGCGTATGGAACAGGTGTTGGTGCGATGCCAGGGCGAGTGGTCTGGGCGCACGACTCGAATGCCGTTTCATGGGACGGAAGCGGATATTGGTGGGAGACAAACCATTTTGACGAAAGGCGCATCCTCCAAATGATAAATGAAAGCATTGCCGCTCTTGGCGGAAAAGAAAACGCAAAAGACGGCTGGAAAGCCTTATTCACCGCGCACAACGGCGAAAACGAATATTGCGCGGGCGAAAAAATCGCGATCAAGGCAAACATGAACGGCTCGGCAGTCTTTGACAATGACACTTCCGGGAAAACACACATGAGTTATACCAATGCGGTTTTGCTCAAGGCACTGCTTGTTTCCCTCGTAGAAGAAGCCGGCGTTTCTCCCGAGGACATCACCGTCTACGATGTGTCCCGCCTATTCCCCAATTATATGGTAGAACTGTGCACAAAAGGCAATCTTCAGGGCATTCATTTTGTTGGTCGCGACAATTGCACGGCAGATAAAAATGCGCCGATACAGTGGTCACATACATTCAGCGGCAACATAAATTATCTTCCAACATGCGTAACAGAAGCAAAATATATCATCAACCTTGCAAATCTGAAAGGACACAGTTACGGAATCACCTTGTGCGGGAAAAATCACTTTGGCTCGTTTATCAATAGAAACGCAATGTATCCGCCCGAAGGCGCAAATCTGCACCAATGGCTGACAAAAAATGATATGGCGATTTACAGTCCGCTTGTTGACCTCATGGGCAACTGGCAAATCGGCAAGAAGACAGTGCTGTATCTGTTGGATGCCCTCATTTGCGCTCCGTCAGAAGGCAGATCCGTCACGAAAGAAAATTCCACCTGGCAGCAGCCCCCGTTCAATGGAAATTACACTTCAAGCATTTTTGTGTCGCAAGACCCAGTTGCCATTGATTCGGTGGGCGCGGATTTCCTTGCCAACGAACCGACTTTACAAAAACAGAATGCAACGCTCCGCAACAATCCGAATGTGGAAAACTATCTTCACGAAGCAGGACTTGTAAAAAACGCTCCGTCTGGAATTGTCTATTATGACGGAAACGAAAAGCGGCTTTCAAATCTCGGCGTACATGAACATTGGAACAATTCCGTGCAGAAACAGTACGGCAGAAATCTAGGCAAGGAAGAAGGCATTGAGTTGATTTGTCTTTCGCTAGCGGAAAAAACAACGACCGCACCACGGTAAATTGCGAAATCAAATTTCCCACCATGTCAGCACTGTGGCGTTTTTGTCTCCTTGATTTCTCGCGCATTGCCGTTAGATTGCACCATAAATAATTTTCAACCGATTTTTTGAAAGCAATGACAAATCGAAATGTATTGTTTTCATTGCCTGCCGATTACGTCCAAAATGATTTTATATATTTGTTTTCTATTATAAGATGTATCATAATACGGCAAGTTATACAGTGCGCATTGTTCTTTTAGGTACTTGCTGATAGTTACAATGCTATCACAATCCTCTTTATTTTCTTCTTCAGATTTATAATAAGTATAGTCCTTAGGCGTATCATACTTTTTCAAAAGTTCATATCTTTCTTCAGGAGTTACTTCTGATGTGCCAAGATAATAAACACCACAAAGGGAAGAATCTATATATTGCATATAGTGTTGAGGTAATAATTGAAATATATCGATTACCATTCCATAGTCACATTCATTGTATTCACCGCTGTCCATCATCGCCCTTATGAATAGTGCCATTTTTGAACTGATATATTGGATATTTTCTTGTAGGTTTGTACTTGCGTCTGAATTTATGTTCGTTTCAGGAAACACTTTTTCAATCCCTGCAATTATTGAGTCCATACTGATATGTTGGTATCCAAATTGCTTTGATATGATTTGAGAAAGTGTGCTTTTCCCAGCCCTCGGCACACCTGCAATGATAATATGTTTCTTCATAATATTCTTGATCAAAAAATTTCATTTACATTTATTTCATTTTTAAAATAATAAAACTTTTTTGCGTTTGTTACAACTTTAGTTTATCTGTGCACCCATACAAGTCAAGAGCCTATTATTTTTATAAGAGCAGATTCTTATCTGTGTGTTATTTGAGAAATATACATATTCAATAATCTTGAATAATGTAGACTCACGATTTTTCCCTCAAAAACAAAAAGAATCATATTTCAAAAGCACCGCCAACGCCTTTGAATTTTTCAACGAACGCGACTATTTTTTGAAAGACGGTCTGCTTTTTTGTCAAATAATTCGGGTTCAAAGGACTCATCTTGGGGAGGACTGCGTTCAATTCCGTGCCGTTCTCGCTGGCGTATTCTCTTTTCAACGAAATTGCGATGTAGCGTTTTGCGGCTTCTTCGTTTAATTTTTCTTCCGCAATCAGTTCGCTTGCTTCGTGCCGCAGTTCTTTCTGCGCATATTTGAAAAAGTCGTCAATGAGGCTCGCGTTGTCGGCGATTTCATCGAGGTTCGTTTTATTGATGAAGTCTATGACCAAAGACTCTTTCGCCCTGTTGTCAATGCTCGAGCGGATAAGGCGGCGGATGTCTTCCACCAACGCTTTTTTGTCCTGCTTTTTCTTGTTGTTTTCAAAAATCAATGCGAGGATGTAGTCAAGGTTNATTTCCTGCGATTTGAGAAGGTCAACTTCAAAAACAATGTCGTCCCAATTGAGTTTCAGGGCATCTTTTTTGTNCNCNGCTTTNTCTCTGCGAANCCACTCGCGTATGTCGTTATACGTTGAGCGGTAGTCCTGAATTTCTCGGACGGTCGGAATCGTGATGCCTTGCATTGANGCTATGTCTTCGTCNTCAAGATAATATTTCGCCTTGAACGTCTTCCACAGCCTGCGAATCCGACATATCNATATTCTGCAACGCCTGAAGCCCCGCAAATTCATCATAATTCTGAAGGATATTTTCTATCCGCAGGTATTCGCCGAAAAGCCCCACAAAATCNCGCTTATCGCTTTCCTTTGTGATTTCGGACGGATTGGGAAATTTTTCTTTCAGTTCTTTGATGACTTCAAGATAGCCGCGACAGGACGCGCCAGTCGCTTTGTCAGTGAAGCCGTTCATATATTCGTTGTAGCTTTTTTCAAGAATCACATTGGCTTTGTTTTTGTCTCCGAACAATGTGATGGCATCAACGGTGGCTTGCTCCAAATCCCTGAACGTGACGATGTTTCCGAATGTTTTTGTCGTGTCGTAAATGCGGTTCGTCCGNGAATACGCNTGAATCAGTCCATGGTAGCGCAAGTTCTTGTCAACAAACAGCGTGTTCAGCNTTGGAGCGTCAAAGCCNGTGAGGAACATNCCCACNACAATCAGAAGGTCTATTTCNTGATTTTTGACGCGATTTGACAAATCTGTGTAATAGTTCTGAAATTCCTTTGAGTCCGTGCTGAAGTTTGTCTTGAACAGTTTGTTGTAGTCGTCAATGGCGGCNTTCAAAAATTCTTTTGAGCTGAGTTCCATCGCGTCGGTCTCAAAACTTTCATCCTGAATTTCGCCGACGGCGTTCTGCTCTTCGTTTGCGGNAAANGAAAATATCGTGGCGACTTTCAGCGGCTTTTCGGAATTTTTTTGCAACGTCTTGAATTCNTCATAATACAGTTTTGCGGCTTCCACGCTGCTCACGGCGAACATAGCGTTGAAGCCNTGNTTGTTGTCCAAAAGCCGATGCGTTTTTTGGTGGAATTTGTCCAGTATATATTGAGTTATTTCTTTTATGCGTTCGGGNTGAAGNAACGCCTCTTTGTTTTCTGCGGCGGAAAGTTTTTNCTCGTCCTGTTCCGATTCGATTTTCTTAAAGCGCGGGCGGACATCGTTGTAATCGACTTTGAATTTCAGGACTTTTTCGTCGCGGATGGCATCGGTAATCACATACGAATGCAATTCCCTGCCGAATACGGAAGCCGTCGTTTCCGAGCCAAGCGCATTTTTAGAAAATATGGGCGTTCCCGTAAATCCGAACTGATAGTAAAACTTGAATTTCTTTTTTATGTTTTTCTGCGCCTCGCCAAACTGGGAGCGGTGACATTCGTCAAAAATAAAGACAACCTGCTTCTGATAAATCGGCATGCTGCTTTCTGATTTGATAAGGTTGTTGAGTTTTTGAATGGTGGTAACGATAATCCTGTCGTCGTCTTTTTCGATGTTGCGTTTCAGTGCTGCGGTGCTTGTCGAACCGTTCACGCTGTCGGGAGAAAAACGCCGATACTCTTTCATTGTCTGATAGTCGAGGTCTTTTCGGTCAACGACAAAAAACACTTTGTCTATAAAATCAAGCTGCGTCACAAGTTGCGCCGCCTTAAAACTGGTGAGCGTCTTGCCCGATCCAGTAGTATGCCAGATATAGCCGCCGCTTTCGCTTTTGCTCCAATTTTTTGACCAATACGAACTTCTTATTTTCCATAGTAGACGCTCGGTCGCCGCAATCTGATACGGGCGCATCACAAGGAGCGTGTCAGTCGTGTCAAACACCGAGTACGTAAAAAGCACGTTAAGGAGCGTGTTTTTCTGGAAGAACGTCGCCGTAAAATCTTTCAAGTCCTTCAAAAGCGTATTGTCCGACTTTGCCCAGTTCATCGTAAAATCGAAGCTGTTTTTGTCGCGCTTTGTCGTGTTCGCAAAATAGCGGCTGTCCGTGCCGTTCGAGATGACGAAAATCTGAAGGTATTTGTACAGTGAATGTTCGGAATTGAAACTTTCCTTGCTGTAGCGGTGTATCTGATTGAACGCTTCCTTGATTGCAACACCGCGTTTTTTCAGCTCGACGTGGACCAATGGCAAGCCATTCACCAATATGGTAACGTCGTATCGGTTTGCGTGAGTTCCCGTCTGCTCGAACTGCCTGATTACCTGCACTTTGTTCCGCAGCAGATTCTTTTTGTCCACAAGGCAAATGTTCTGAATGTGTCCGTCGTCAAACACAAAGTCAAAAATATGGTCGTCGTGGATTTTCCGTGTTTTGTCCGTGATTGTGTCGCCGGGTTTGTCCAAATATGTTTCCACGTAGCGATTCCATTCGCTGTCAAGAAAGCGCACGTTGTTGAGTTCTTCCAGCCGGGCGCGCACATTGGCGAGCATCGCGGCAGAATTTTTTATATTCGGAAGATATTCATATCCCTGATTTCGCAAGTCGCCGATAAATTCCCGCTCCAAGTCCGTTTCCGACTGGTAACTGTCGCAGACCATCAGCTCCTTCGTGTATTTGTCCAGTACAATAAAATTCTTGGATTCGGCAACGGCGGTGTAGTCGGTCATAGATACTCCCTCTGTAGTTTGGTTTTATTTATTATCTGATATTGCATTTAAAACAAAATTCAGGATTTTTTCTGCGGAAGCAATTGCTTTATCAGTTCGTGTGTCATCTATGCTGTCACCAAAAGAATACGGATATCTTGTGACAACAGAATAGTTTGTTAATTCCGCACAATCTAATTTTATGGAATCGATATCGACAAATCCTGCGATGCATTGTAAAAGCAACAGCAAATCATGTGATTTTTTGATATATTGACCATTTCTTAGAATCAAAGCCTTTAATGCTTTTTCGGCAGACTGTTGGCAATGATAACAAATAATTTCCAATGGCTTTGGATGCATGGCAAGTAAAAATTTTGCCGCTTCCAAATCTTTTTTCGCATAGCTAATCCATTCCGCAAAACTATCCATATAATTTTACTCCTGTAGATGCTATCTCATATTCAAAGGAATTGGCGATTACTTTTTTTGAATCAAAGATGTTTTTTTTGTAAACAATTATGTCAACTGCTTTGTTCAATTTTTCAAAAAGTGATAGCCTTATAGATGTCATTATATCAAACGGATTCTTGTCTTCTTCTGTGACAATACAAATATCTATATCGCTATCGGGAGTTTCTGAATTTTTTGCATGCGAACCGAACAAAAAAATAGAAGTCGGTCTTGTTATAGAAAGAATGGATTCCGTTATGAGTTTCGAATTTTTTCTGTTTATCACAATCATCTCCGCAAACAATATTATATCACAGTTTCCACTTTTCTAAAAGCCCAAAAACATGTCATACGGTCGCCTCGACAGGCTCGGCGACCAACTGCTTCAAAATGACGATGGTCAATGTTTTGACGAACAACTGGCTCACCAACCTGCTTCTTTTTCGCGCACATATTCATCGGCAATGAAAGGCGAGCTTTCGCTCCACATGCAGCTGTCCGTGTTTTTCAATGCTCTGAATGTTTTTGATTTATAAAACCGAAAAAGTATTTCGTCAAATGGTTCGGAAAAACGCTCGGAAAGAAGGCTTACGACTTCTTCGATTTTCATAAGAACGTCAATCGTTATGTCTTTGCCGTTGTAAAAATAATGCGGCATTTAAACCTCCCTTATTTTTCAACAACGAAAAAAATTTCAATTTTTGAGTTGTTGAAAAAGCCATTTCGCAACGAAGTGAGAAATGACTATAAATAATTGAGTTTCTGAAAGAAACTCAAAGTTAAAATTGTCGCAATATTTCAGCGATAATTTTAAATATCCCGGTCTTGAATCCAGCGCAAGCATCCCAATGATTTTTCAGTATGAAAAGAAATTTGATCATTCACCTTGAAAAAACGCAGCTGCTCGATTGCCTGTTTTGCCGTGTAGATTTCGGAAATATAAAGCGCAATGGTGCGCATGGTGTTGTCGTTTGCGACAGGTCCTTGAACTATATCATACCCATGCGGCGTGCCGCCTTCCATTCTGCATTTCTTTATGAATGCAAGCCATTCTTCGTCCATTTCTTTAAAAACTTTTATTTTCAGTGCATCGTCAGAATGATATGCATATTCTTTTACAATTTTGTTTTCTGTTCCATAACGAATATATTGATTTTGCGCCCATTTTTCCGCCTGCTCAAAAATGGTTGTCGTGTAAAAGCCTTTCCCAAAATCGCGCTTGTCTTTTGACTTGGACAAATCAATTTCTGCAAAACGGATACCGGTTCCGTGATATAAAATCATTCTGTTTCTCCCGCTTCGTATCTGGACATGACATCTTCGACAAACCGCACCGTTTCTTCAAGCGGCTGAGTGTGCAATGCGTCATACTCCGCGCGCACAAGGTCGATTATTCGGTGCTTGCTGAATTTTTCATACACTTCTTCTTCCGAAAGATGATGCCTTTCGGCGAATCCTTCAACTGCGGTTACGACGAGAAGATTCTTATCTTTTTCGGTCTGATCCATGCTCTTTATTATACCACATTTTCCAAATTTTTGAAAGCCAGCAACTTGTCGCGGTAGTATTCGTACTGTTTTTTGCGCGCTTCGATTTCGGCGGGGATGCCTTCGGAAATGTCCGTCGCAAGGCTGTGGAATTTATCCAAGATTTCTGCTATCCAGCCTTGTATTGCAAGCGGCGGCAGGGGAATTATAATGTTCGCTAATTTGCTCGGTGTCACCTCTATAACCTTTGTGCCGTGCGCATATTTTTCTTTTTGGGCGAAAAACATTTGCGTATGAAAGTAATAGGCTAAATACTTCGCATTTTGATTGTGATGTATAATTGCCGTATGTCCGCTGACCGCAACATCTTCTTTACCCAACCAAGCCACGCATTTGCACACATCTTCTATATTCTCGCTTGTTACCGCCATTATTATATCGTTAGTGGTCGCTTTTTTCGATTTTTTTGCAACCTCTTCGCTTATAAAAGTAAATGTTTCATTTGCATATAAGCCATACTTTGTATATATTTGTCCATAATGAATGCATGGTATCCCGTCGGATGTAAAATCTTTCTTTTGAAAATTGCCACCACGTATTATAGTCGCAATCTCACCGAGCGGTAGCCATTGAACCAGTTTCCCTAATAGACAATACCCCCCCCCCACATCTTTGAAGTCAAGTAGTTTGTCACGGTAGTATTCGTACTGCTTTTTGCGCGCCTCGATTTCGGCGGGAAGTCCGTCTGAAAGGCTGTTAGCAAGCATTTCGAACTTATCCAGAATGCTTACTATGCGTTTTTGCGTCTCAAGCGGCGGAACGGGGATTTCTATATTTTTTAATTGAGTGGCTGTTATCAACGGCTGTCCTCCGCCTTTTGCATATTGATTCAGATTTGCATTTCTTAAGCAGTGGAACAAAAATTTAAAATCACAACCACTAACTTTTGCTACCATAAGTGTGTTATCTGATACATCGTATTCACCGTCTACCGCATATACATATCCAGCATTTGCACCTACACGTGCGACCAACAATCGTTCGCCGCTATATATGTATTTATCACATTTTCCAATTGCACCTGTTGAGCCATATACAATATATTGTCCACCATTGCTTCTGCTATTGTTTTTACCAGAAGTAATATCAAGACACAATTGCCCAAGTTTCCTGTAAATTACATTATTGTTATACCCCCCCCCTACATTATCCGCTTGATCTGCCGCACGAATGTCATCGAACGAAAGCAGCATGTCGCGGTAGTGTTCGTACTGCTTTTTGCGGGCTGTAAGTTCTTTTGTAAGTTCTTTTGTAAGTTCTGTAAAATTGTCCAATATGCGGACAATTTCATGTTGCACTGGAAGCGGCGGAACAGGAATTAAAAGGTCAGAAACTGTTGATTTTGACAAAGCTGGAATGCCTGCTCCATATTGACATTCTTGCAATCTATGTTCCTGCGATTTTACAAAATGGAATAAGTATCGGTTAAGAACACATTCCAAAGGTTTTACAACATAACAATGTGCTCCAGCCCAAAATTTTGTTTTAATCCAGTTTACATATCCTGCTGAAGCACCACCTTGAGAAATAGTTATTGTATTCTCGTTATTGTTGAATTGCTCAATATATCCTGAAGGATTGACTCCTCCATTAATAACGGGATAAGAACCTTCATCTTGCATATTTTCTTTGTTAAATTGTATGCCTTTCCCAATTTCACAAACTTCCCCAAGCGGCTTATATTCCACCCCGTTCGGGCAATGTTCTTTTATCAGTTTTTCCAGTTCACTCATAGCGTCCACCTATCGTAAGTCTATAAACAAGTTTAGTTTTATATTTAAATACCGTCCGACTCCACAACGTATGTTTTGCGGAATGTGTCGCAATGCCATCGGTATATTTTTTGTTTCGATTAGCTCATAATCGTCGCCGTCTGCCAGGCGGTTCATCGAACTTGCTTATTTTTCAATTTCTAAATGAATAAAATCCAAACCGTCTACATTTTCAAAATGCTTGTCGTAAGAAGCGAGCGTCATCTCTTTTGCAATCGCCGTCGCCGCAATCCAAATGTCGTTTTCGGGAATTGGCTTGCCTTTTTGGAAAAGGCTGTTTTTTATTTTTCCATAACTTTGCGCGATTTTGGAATCAATGTCGATTACGCCCACAAAGTTGCAGAACGAAAGATATGTGCTTTTATTCGTTTCGGAAAGGCGGGACTTTTCCGCGCCGAAAAGGAGCTCGCCTAAAGTCACCGAAGAGACGCGATACTCGTTTTCAAATTTCAAAAGGAATTTTCGCGCCGAATCAATTCCCTTGATTCCGTTTATTACGACATTGGTGTCCAAAAGTTTACCACTCATTCGCCGCCTCAATTTTGCTGCAATCTTCCAAAGCCGAAAGCATTTTGTCAGAATCGTCCGCACCAACGCTTGCGAAAAAATCCGAAATCTTCTGCATTGTTTTTTCCTGAGGCCTGTCCTGCAAAAAAGTTACAATCACCCTTCCCGAAAGGACTGACGGCTTTTCGTCAAAAATCACCGTGTTCCCATCGTAATAACCTTGTGCTGCCGTAAGCATTTTTTACCTCCACACCTACATTCTATCATATTCTCACATTTTTTTTCAATTATTCACTTTATTTTGAGCATTGCATCAGAAAGCATTGCCGATTCCGCTGATAGAAGAGGAATTATGTTGTTCCAATCTTTGCATTCAAAAAAAGAAATAAGGGCATTGTCCATGCTGTTGCGAAGCGTGACTTCAAAAATATTTATAAGTGGATAAAAGCTTTTACAAAGTTCAATATTATAGATATATCGTGCCAATGCGATATAATTATCTGCGCCATCAGCTTTGTATACTGCAAGGCGTTCTTCCGAGATGGCGTTTGTTAGTTTTTTGTATGTCTCTTCATTCATAATAAACTTGACTTTTTATGCATTATAGCATATATTTTTATTGCAAGCCACGTAATCCTTTCTCCTGCGTTAGCAGTGCCAGGGATCGTGGCAGTCTTTTTTATACAGTCTTCCATAATTCTGTCGAGGCGATCACCCCTCAATTTCCCTGACAATCTTGTCAATTTCAATGCGGAGTGCGTTTTCCTTTTTTACGATTTCCGCAATCTCGGCGTTCAGTTTTACGATGTCGATTGTCTCTCTTGTGTCCCTTGCCTCCACATAACTTGAAACCGAAAGGTTGTAATCGTTCTTGTTGATTTCTTCAAAATCCACCGACTTTGAAAAATACGGAATGTCGGCTTTTTTGCCGAACGCTTCCATAATTTTTTCGATATGCTCGTCGGTAAGGATGTTGTTGTTCGTTTCCTTTTGGTACAGCTCCCCCGCATCTATGAATTGAATTTTGCCGTCCGTCTTGTGTTTTGAAAGCACAAGGATGTTCACCGCGATTGAAGTTCCGAAGAAAAGATTCGGCGCAAGCGAAATGACGGTCTCTATGAAATTGTTGTCAACAAGATATTTCCTGATTTTCTGTTCCGCTCCGCCTCGGTAAAAAATGCCAGGAAAACAGACGATAGCGGCGCGCCCTTTGCTTGAAAGATAGCTCAAAGAATGAAGGATGAACGCAAAGTCCGCCTTTGACTTTGGAGCGAGCACGCCGGCTGGCGCAAAACGGTCGTCGTTTATCAAAGTTGGATCATCGCTGCCTATCCAGTTTATTGAATACGGCGGATTGGACACAATCGCGTCAAACGGCTTGTCCTGCGAGAACTGCGGATTCGTAAGCGTGTCACCGAGCGCGATGTTGAATTTGTCATAGTTTATATTGTGCAGGAACATGTTCATGCGGGCAAGGTTGTAGGTCGTATGGTTGATTTCCTGCCCGAAAAATCCGTCTTCTATTTCATGGTTGTCGAACTGTTTCTTCGCCTGCAAGAGAAGAGAGCCGGATCCACATGCCGGGTCATAGATTTTGTTCACCGATTTCTGCCCGTGCATGGCAAGCTTCGCGATGAGCTTGGAAACATGCTGCGGAGTGAAAAACTCTCCGCCAGACTTTCCCGCATTCGCCGCGTAATTTGAAATGAGAAATTCGTATGCATCGCCGAACAGGTCAATTTGATTGTCGTGAAAGTTACCGAAATTCAAATCGGCAACACCCTTTATGACTGCCGCGAGCCGCGCGTTCTTTTCTTTGACGGTATTGCCAAGACGGTTGCTCGTGGTATCAAAGTCTGCGAAAAGTCCTTTTATGTCCTGTTCAGACGGATAGCCCGTCGCCGAGCCTTCGATTTCAGAAAAAATCTTCGCCAAATCCGTGTTCAGGTTTTCATTGCTGTTCGCGTTCTTGGCGACATTGACAAAAAGCTGACTCGGATAAATAAAATATCCTTTCGTTTTTATGGCATCGTCCTTCAGTTCGGGATAAATGCGGGAATCAGGAATTTCCGCATAGACGATGGTGTCGTCATCCGCCTCAAAATAAGAGGAAAAATTCTCGCTTATAAAACGATAAAAAAGCGTGCCCAAAACAAACTGCTTAAAATCCCAGCCGTCTACCGCGCCTCTCACCTCATTTGCTATCTTCCAAATCTGCGATTGCAGTTCTGCCCGCTCTCGAATGTTTTTGCTTTCCATAAAAAAACTGTCCCTTTGTTCTTTTTGTAGGTAACCATTATATCATAAAATTTGATTCTTTATAATAGAAAATTTAGATACGTCAGTCATATAATTATATACTATTTTAAAACCGCCCCCTCCCCCCCTGCAAAATCGCAAAATATTTTTTCACTCCGACATTATATGTCGTTCTTGTGTTTTATAATAAAATCCGTAAGATCCGAGGATTGGAGGTTTTGTTATGGGAAGCAAGCAGATTCTGATTAAGGGCGGAAAAAATTGGTTTGAATTTTCAAAAAGTCAAACGGGGCAACTTGACTATGTGGGAAAGGTTGCGGATGGCGAAGTCGTGAATGTTGCAGATTACCAAAAAATCGAGTCGAGCGCGTATTTTTCGTTGGGGCAATACCTTTACGTGCAGGACGAACTGAATTGTTCGCCATCTCTTTTTGTTTCTTCTGAAACTGACATTTCGGATAAAGATTCGTATGAGTTTCTACTCCATATAGGCGCATTGCTCTGTGCGGTGGAAGCCAAAAACGCATTTCTTGCTGGAATGCTGTACTGGAGGCGACGAAAATCATTTGAAAAATATGAACGACTTGCCCAATTTATTATGCAACCACTTGCTGCGGAAATCCTGTTCGCTCTTGTGTACGGACAACTCAACGCTATTTCCGAGGAAGATATTCCACTTATATTTGACGAAGCAAAAAAATCACTTGATTTTAATCCAGAAAAAGAAACGCTGGAGCAAGCGTTCGTCCGTTATTTCAAAGCAAAGAAGTGCGTCCTTACGCTCCCTGTCGTAGGAACAAACCATTATCACTGGTCGCCGTATTCTAACGTTTTTGAAAATCTTTTTCAGAATATAACGCCCAATGAGTTTGAAACGCAAGTCAAGAATATATATGAAGCAAAGCGCAACTCTTATGCGAATCTTTCTGTCGCACTTCAAGCCGAACCGTACAATCCAGTGGACAAAGATGCTATCGCCGTGATGATTGAAAACATTGACGCAAAACTCGCGGGAAATTCCGTTTATGAGAAAACAGGATACATTCGGGCGACAGCGGCACACATAATTCGTACAGCAAAGCCCAAAACAATGGCATTTTCCGCAAGACTTGTCCAGCTTTCTGAACGGGAAATTGTGATGGAAATCAAAATGTAGATCGAATGTCGAGTTTTAGATTTTTATAATGTGGGCGGCTTGTTGCTTACGTTCGCTTCGTTCACTATCGAGTTTGTACTGCAAACTCGTGTACAAAATCGATAGCGGTGGGAGGGGACTGGCAAGTTTTGCAATGCAAAACTCGGTGAGCAGGGCTTTGTCTGCGACTGGAAGTCGAGAAATAAAAGGCAAAAGAATACTGCATCTTCCGCCGCAGCCCTACAATCCTTGCCGCATTAAAACTTGAAGTTTGACCATGTAAAATGTTTCAACTGAATTTGTGACTTTACACGTGGCAATGACCAGCAGTTGAATGACTTGAATTTATTTTAATTAAATTTCTACTATAATAAAAAAGGAGTTGTGATATGATTTTAACTTTAATAATTATTTGGCTTCTTTGTGACTTAAGAGATGACATACGCAACAGTAACTACAATGCAGAGTGGCGATATCGTAAGGTGATGAAAGAACTTAAGGAACAGAAAAAGGCAATTGACGAACTACCAAAGCAGGGCAAATCAATTGAAGTTGTAAAAAAGACTCCAGAGGGTACTACGTATGGAGTCAAGATTTCCAAATACGGTGAAGAAATAAAACCCGATGGCACAACCTATAGTGGAACGCAGGTAACTGGGAAGAAGCCTACCTTGAAAAAAAAGGTGATTTATCATAACCGTGTTGAAACTGTATGGTCGGACGGTTCAACGGAAGTTCGCAAGGCAAAAAGACAAATTAAAAACGGCAAAGTTGTAATTAGATATAAGGACGGCACAACTGAAGTTATCGAGAGGTGGAAAAATGCTTAGAAAACTGTAACACATCAAGCATACGCCCTTAAATGCTACGCAAATGAAGAGAATTTCAGCCTTATTTTCCCATGCAGATTCAGAGGAAAAAAGGTTGTAGTAAAATATGCAATGACAATGTGCCTTGCACTTACTCGTACATCTTTTGACAGATGAGATGAATTTTCATGGTATAATTACTGTATGGATAACAAAATAAAAAGACGCAACAATATTAGAGAAACGATCCGCTTTGTTCAAATTGATAAAAAATTGCGGGGCGGTAAGTTTGTCAAAATGAAAGATTTAATTCTTGAATTTGGTGTGAATCAGCGTACTATTGAACGTGATTTTGCCTACCTCCGTGATGAAATGGACGCCCCGCTTGAGTACGACCGAACGCGAAAAGCATATCACTATACCGACCCAACGTTTTCCATCCCGAATGTCGTCCTTACAGAAGGAGAACTGTTTACCGTTTCCATACTAACGCACCTTATGGAGCAGTACAAGAACACGCCTCTTGAGCGGTCGTTCAAAAATATAATGCAAAAAGTTGCATCATTTTTGCCCGAAAATGTCGTTGTCAATTCTGCATTTTTAAACAGCGATATCTGTTTTATTTCCGATCCACTGCCAAAAATCGATGAACATTGTTTCAATGCAATTTTTACGGCAATAAGAAGTCGCACTGTCATTTCGTTTGACTACAAAAGCAGCAAAAGAAAAACATATAATGAAAAAATTTTTGACGCATACAACGTTTTGTGCCAAAAAGGAAACTGGTATACAATCGGACTTGACCACGGCACAAATGAAATCCGCGTGTATGCACTTGCACGAATCAAAAACATTGCTTTCAAACCTGAGTTGTTTACCATTCCGAACGATTTCAACATAGAAAATCACATAGATATGAATTTCGGCATTTGGAACAACCCTAAACAAATTGAGGAATATGAAATTCTGTTTTCACCGCAGACGAGCAATTACATTCTTGAACGTGAATGGCACAAGGAACAGCAGACTGAAATTTATGACGACGGCTCAGTGCTTTTGAAATTCAAGTCGAACCAAAAGCAAATGATACTTTCTTGGATTATGGGATTCGGAAACGAAGCCACCGTAATAAACCCACCCGAACTCCGCGAAAAAATCAAAGCGGAATGCGGGGCAATGATAAGGAAGTACAAATCGGATAAAAACTGAGAAAAATTGAAAAAAATGCGAAAAACCTCTTGACATTTTTATAGGGGGGGGGCATATAATTTTAATATGTCGGCATATTGATAGGCTGTTACATCAGCATTTTTATTGATGTATAAAGCAACGATTAAACACATGAAAATAGTATTTTTCGGTTTTGAAAACCGCTAGATTATTTTTATTAAGGAGAAATTTTTATGAAAATGAGCGAACAATTTTGTGGACAAGGGAATTCTGTTTCAGAATCATTGAAGGAGTTGACAGGACTTTATGGTCTTTCTAAAACATTGCGTTTTGAATTAAAACCAGAACCTGATACAAAACAAATATTTGAAAAATGGATTGAAGAATTACAGAATGTCAGTGATGTAAATGAAGCTATCAAAAATGGTAATCTTTTTGCAAAAGACAAAGTTATATACAAAGCTTATTTGGTACTAAAACCCATACTTGATTCAATTCATGAACAATTCATAACACTTGCATTGCAATCAGAAAAAGCAAAGGATATAGACTTTTCCAATTATTTTGAAAAATACCGTAACAAAGAAAAACTTGACGACGAAGAAAAAAAATTAAGAATTAAGATTGGAGAATTGTATTCAGTCCCTGCAAAAGAATTTGCAGTAAGTAAAAAGGGCAAAACAAATTTAAAAGAATCAAAACCATATGAAGTTTTAACCGATAAGTTAATTTTTTCGCTTATTGAAAAGAACATTTCTTCATATACCCAAACTGTTTCCGAAGAAGAGTTGAAAAAATATCTTGAAGTTTTTAAAGGATTTTTTACCTATTTTTCTGGTTATAACATTAATCGTGAAAATTACTATGAAACAAAAGAGGAAAAATCAACAGCAGTTGCAAGCAGAATAGTTCATGAGAATTTGCCTGTTTTTTGCAACAACATTATACGTTATGAA
Source organism: Treponema sp. (assembly GCA_014803985.1). GTDB lineage: Bacteria > Spirochaetota > Spirochaetia > Treponematales > Treponemataceae > Treponema_D. The sequence continues at coordinate 27,652 of JAAVAO010000046.1, read as the reverse complement.
ACAAATAAAGAAATTTATAATAACATCTATAACGAATTAAAGAAAAATGGACGTGAAACAAAACTAAAAACTGAAACTGGAGAAAAAGAAGCCGCCCCAATAACTGAACAGTTTTTTAATATAGACTATTTTTCAAAATGTCTTTCACAAAATCAGATTGATTCCTATAATGATGTTATTGGAAATAATAATCTGTTGATCAACCTTTATAATCAGTTGCATAGCAAAGATAGCGGTTTTAAACGCATTCAGTTGTTTGAAACACTGTATAAACAGATTGGCTGCGGTAAAAGAAAAAGTTTATTTTTGCAGTTGCTAAAGGACACAGAAACAGAATTAACTGACGAACAAAAAAACTCCGGAGAAATTTTATCTTTGGAAAAACTGTTGTCTGTTATTGCAGAAAGAATAAAACAAGTTTTTAATAAATCAGAAAAAGATGTAGGAATTTCTACAATACCTGATTTATTGGAATATTTAGAAAATTGTAAAGATTGGAAAGGAATTTACTGGAATAAAGCATCGGTTACGTCAATTTCAAATAAATTTTTTATGAATTGGCATGACATTGCAGATAAACTGTCAAAAAATTCCGCATGCGCCACTTTTAATAAAAACCGAGAAGAACAAATAAAACTAAATGACGCTGTTGAGCTTGACGGTTTGTTTTCGGTTCTTGACGAAAACAAAGTAGAGACTATATTAAAAAAATCTGTGCTTGATGAATATAACAATGTAATAAATCCAAATGATTCCGCAAGTAAAAATTTAATGAAAATATTGTGTTCCAATACAAGAAAATCTTTGGATTATGTTCTTTTAAATACGGAAAAAGTTCTGGCAGCAAAACGAATGCAGAAAGAATCAGACTCTGAAGAAGATATTTTTGTTTCAACAATAAAGAATTGGTTAGATTCAATAATTGATGTTTTCCATTTTGTTAAAAACTTTGAAGTGCGTGAGTCAAAAGTAAAAGGAAATATTTTAAATAGTGAAATAAAAGAAGCAATAAATCTTTTCCTTCATTCTGATGATGCAACATGGTTCAAGTGGTATGATATAGTCAGAAATTATTTGACTAAAAAACCGCAAGATGATGTAAAAAACAGTATGCTCAAATTGAATTTCGGTTCATCCAGTTTGTTAGGCGGTTGGAGCGACGGACAAGAAAAAGTCAAAATAGCAACATTATTAAAATATGATGGTTCATTATTCTTGTGTATATTAAAAGATAAAAATATTTTTGACACCTCACAGGAAAACAATTCGATTTATAAAAAAGACGGGAAAGGTAGCAGATTAATTCTCCGAAATCTTGGTTTTAAAACTCTTGCAGGAAAAGGTTTTTTAAGTGAATTTGGCATTTCTTATGGAGATATGGGAAAAGAAAATCCTGAAAAAGCCATAAAGTCATTGCAAGAAATCATAAAAACAAAATACATCAAAAAATATCCCGCCTTAAAGACCATAGCAAATGGAGACTATTCTGATAAAAAGAAATTCGATGCAGATATAAGCGAAGTATTGAAAGATTGTTATATTTGTTCTTTTGAAAATATTGATTGGGATTTAGTTCAGAAAAAAGAGAAGAATGGCGATTTATTTTTACTAAAAATTTGGTGTAAAGATTTTGCAGAAAAATCAAACGGGCACAAAAACTTACAAACTTTGTATTGGGAAAATGTTTTGTCAGAAAATAGCAAACATCAGCTTTGTGCTGGTGCAGAAATTTTTATGCGAAAACCTATAGATAATAAAAAGCCCTATGTACATGAAGCAAATTCTATAATTATTTGTAAAAAAGGAGTTCCAGATTTCATATATGAAAAAGTAAAATTGATTATCCAACAAAATAAATCGGCGACAGAAATGGAATTAAGGGAAATAATTAAGAAAAATAGTAAAGAAATTTTATCAACAATGAATACAGATTTTGATTTATCTTTATTAAAATTTTCTAAAAAGGAGCATGAAATTATTAAAGATAAGCGTTTCTATGGGGAAAATAAATACTTTTTTTATTGTCCTATAAAGTTGAATTATAGCTCAAAAATATATAAATCTCCGATTTTTGGGTATTCAGAAATAAACACAAAAGTGAATGAAGTAATTCAAAAATCAGATGATATTACATATCTTGGTATAGACCGTGGAGAAAAACATTTGATTTATACTTGTGTTATAAATAAGGAAGGCAAAATTATTGACTGTAGGTCACAAAACAAGATTGAAGAAACTGACTATAATCAAAAATTAAGTGAAGTTGCAGAGAGTAGGCAGAAAGCCAGAAAAAATTGGCAGACTATCGGCAATATCAGCAATCTTAAAGAAGGCTATATTTCAAATGTTGTACATAATGTAGTTTCACAAGCAATAAGTAAGCCTACATATATAGTTTTGGAAGATTTGAATACAGAGATGAAACGTGGCAGACAAAAAATTGAAAAGCAGGTTTATCAAAAATTTGAAGTAGCCCTTGCAAAAAAGCTTAATTTTGTTGTTGAGAAAACAGCAAAAGAGAATGAACTTGCTTCTGTTGGAAAAGCATTGCAGCTTACGCCGCCTATTGCAAATTATCAGGATATAGAAAACAAAAAACAATTCGGCATCATGCTATATACAAGAGCAAATTATACTTCTGTAACTGATCCATTGACAGGTTGGAGAAAAACCGTATATCTAAAAAAAGGATCAGAAGAATTTGTAAGAAAACAAATTCTTGAAAGCTTTACGGATATTGGATTTGACGGTAAAGATTATTATTTTGAATATGTTGAAAAGCATGCAGGAAAAACATGGAGAATGTATTCCGGAGAAAACGGAAAATCATTGCCAAGATTTCAGAACAACAAGAAACTTGAAAATGACAAAGCAATATGGGAGCCAGAAACTGTTGATTTGGTTTCTATACTTGATGAATTATTTGCTGATTTTAGTAAAGAAAAATCATTACTTGAGCAACTATCAAATAATGAACATCAATTACATAAAGTAGCATCAAGAAAAGAAACGGCTTGGGATTCTCTCAGATATGTGATTGATACAATACAACACATCCGCAATACTGGAAAAACAGAAGCAGACAGCAATTTCTTATATTCTCCAGTTCGGGATGAAAATGGAATTCATTTTGACAGCAGGAATTATCATAACAATGATTTGCCTGCCGATGCCGACGCAAATGGTGCTTTTAACATTGCTCGTAAAGGTTTAATAATGGATTCCCATATAAAGCAATGGATTAAAGACGGAAAGAAAGACAAGGACTTGGACTTATTCGTTTCCGATGAAGAATGGGATTTATGGCTTTTGGATAAAGAAAAGTGGCATGAAAAGTTAAGCATATTTGCCAGTCGTTCAGCAAAGGAAAAACAAGAAAGGAAACGTTCAAAATAACTCATTCCTTGACTTTTCATACGACATATCGTACGCTATAAACAGGAGGTGTCTATGGCTGTATTAACGGCAAGCGCGGCAAGGGCAAGTCTTTACAAACTTATTGATGAAACAAGCGATTCTCACATCCCTGTCATCATTTCCGGAAAAAGAAACAACGCCGTTCTCGTTTCGGAATCGGACTGGAATGCCATTCAGGAAACGCTTTACCTTTCTTCTATTCGTAAAATGAAAGAAAGTATTATCGAAGGTGCGAAAGAGCCTTTGTCTGAATGTGCAGATAAACTGGATTGGTAGATGTGGAAAATTGTTTACGCAAAGCAAGCGGTTAAGGACTCAAGGAAAATAAGAGAGTGCGATCTGAAAAGCAAAGTTACGGAATTGCTTGCAATTCTTTCCGCAGATCTTTTTCAGAATCCGCCGCCTTACGAAAAACTTGTCGGAGATTTATCCGGTTTTTATTCGCGGAGAATCAATATACAACATCGACTTGTTTACAAAGTCTACGAAAGCGAAAAAACCGTTCAAGTGCTGCGCATGTGGACGCATTATGAATAAGGACAATTTGTGAAAAAACGACAAGCCGAATAAATAATAGGAATGCAAAATTTAACCTATGGAACTTTATCTTAAAATAAGCTATCTAAACGACTTCATTTTCTGTCCGCTTTCGATTTATTATCATCAACTCTACGGCGAACTTTCCGAAAATCTTTATTATGGCAAGGCGCAACTTGACGGAAAGGCGGCTCATCAGGCGATTGACGAACACAGATATTCGACGCACAAAAATATTTTGCAGGGAATTGACGTGTTTTCCGATGAATACAAACTGTGCGGAAAAATTGACACGTTCGACACGGAAAAAGGAATTTTGACGGAGCGAAAAAAACACATAAAAAAGATTTACGACGGCTACATCTTTCAGCTTTATGCACAATGTTTCTGTCTCCGCGAAATGGGATTTTCAGTACACGGCATTCGGCTTTATTCAAGCGACGACAACAAAGTGTATCCTGTTCCGCTTCCCGAAAACGATGCACCTATGCTTGAAAAATTTAAAGTCGTGAACAAAGAAATGCAGGATATGAACGTGGATTCCTTTGTTCCCAGCAACGCCGAAAAATGCCGACAATGTATTTACAATGATTTCTGCGACCGCCCGTTAGCGCAAAAAGAAACTTTGGAGAACGCGACATGATGAGCACAAAAGATTTTGAATGCAAGCAAATCGCATTCGTGTTTACCGAAAAAGGCGAAAAAATCAGTTTCAAAAACGACAATCTTATTGTCTCGGACACAGACGGAAACACAAAGCACCAGTCCACATGCTATCGTCTGTTTTTACTTTTTGTCTGCGGAGATTTTTGCCTCACCACGGGACTTTTGGATCGTGCAAAAAAATTCGGCTTTACCATTGTGTTTATGACGGTGAACATGCGGATAATGTCGATTCTACCCGCAAAAGCCGAAGGAAACGTGCTGCTCAGAAAAAAGCAATACGAATACGACGGAACGGAAATCGCGGCGCATGTCATTGCAAATAAAATTCATAATCAGGCGATGATTTTGAAATCAAAAAGAAAGAAAACGGACAAAGACAAAGAAACAATCGCTAACCTTTTTCAATATGAACGGGATGTAGAAAATCCAGATCTTTCGCGGCAGGAAATAATGGGAATTGAAGGAATCAGCGCAAAGTTATATTTCCAGTCGATGTTCGCGAATTACGATTGGAAAGCACGCCAGCCAAGAGTAAAAAGTGACATGATAAACACGCTCATGGACATAGGCTACACGATTCTTTTTAACATAATCAACGCCCTTCTTGAAATGTACGGATTTGACGTGTATGTCGGGGTTTTGCACACGCAGTTTTTTCATCGGAAGTCGCTCGTATGCGATCTTGAAGAGCCGTTCCGCCCGATTGTCGATGCGGCGATTTTAAAGTCGTTGAATCTCGGACAAGTGAGCGAAAAAGATTTTTGGAAAAATCAGAATCAATTTATCCTTCCGTGGAAAAACTCAAAAAAATACGTGGGAATTATTTTGGATGAATTTATAAAACGCAAAAATGAAATCTTTATATTCTTCCAATCATATTACCGGGCATTTGTCCGTGGAAAACCTGCAAAAGATTTTCCGATATTCAAAATTGAGGCAGGCGAATAATGCTTTTGATAAGTTACGACATAAGCGACGACAAACTCCGCACAAAATTCTCAAAATACCTTTCAAAATTCGGATTCAGGCTTCAGTATTCCCTTTTTGAAATAAAAAACAGCGACACTGTTCTCCAAAACATCGAAACGGAAATAAAAAACAATTATGAAAAACGCTTTACAGAAGAGGACAGTATCATTATAATAAAATTGTCCGAAACTTGCAAAAAGACCTGTTACGGATACGCCAAAAATGAAGAAAAAGAAGTCTTCATCATAGGCTGAATTGCAAACCCCAAGTCTTACTGGAAAATTATATGGAAAAACGACCGATTTTTGGTATTTTTTACGTATCAATTGCGAAAAACCGTAAGAAACCGTACTGTTGTACATCGCCAAGGGTTTGAAACCAATACAAAATTTCTACTGTTGTAGATTTTTTGCTTCTACTTCTGGTTCTTTGTTTGAAACCAATACAAAATTTCTACTGTTGTAGATGTTTTCCCTATTGTTCTCCTCTTGATGTTTGAAACCAATACAAAATTTCTACTGTTGTAGATGTGCCGTCTGCTTCGAATAACCTTTTGCGTTTGAAACCAATACAAAATTTCTACTGTTGTAGATAACGGGAACGAATCCACGCTCACGTTCGTTTGAAACCAATACAAAATTTCTACTGTTGTAGATTATTCGATGCACAGGCGGGCGCGGCAGTTTGAAACCAATACAAAATTTCTACTGTTGTAGATCAGACCTCGTTCTGTTCGTCATATTTGTTTGAAACCAATACAAAATTTCTACTGTTGTAGATCCGCTGAACCTCGCGTCCTCGTAGTCAGTTTGAAACCAATACAAAATTTCTACTGTTGTAGATACAAAAGTGAAATCACTTATCTCATCGTTTGAAACCAATACAAAATTTCTACTGTTGTAGATGCTTGCGCCGCTCCATTTGTCAAACTGTTTGAAACCAATACAAAATTTCTACTGTTGTAGATAGATTGTAGAATTGTTTGACAACGAGTTTGAAACCAATACAAAATTTCTACTGTTGTAGATGCAAGTTCTGCGAGAATGGGTCGAAAGTTTGAAACCAATACAAAATTTCTACTGTTGTAGATAAGGTTGACAAATTCGAGATGGAAATGTTTGAAACCAATACAAAATTTCTACTGTTGTAGATATAGTACAGTTTCGTTGTCTGATTTAGTTTGAAACCAATACAAAATTTCTACTGTTGTAGATTAGATAACGTTCACAAGGCTATGATGGTTTGAAACCAATACAAAATTTCTACTGTTGTAGATATAGATTTAGATCTCATATTTTCTTCGTTTGAAACCAATACAAAATTTCTACTGTTGTAGATAGCCGGTGGCATGTTCATCTCACGCCGGGTTTGAAACCAATACAAAATTTCTACTGTTGTAGATCTTCACGCCCTTGTTGATGGTCGTTGCGTTTGAAACCAATACAAAATTTCTACTGTTGTAGATCTATTCTCGTAATATCCTGTTGTGCTGTTTGAAACCAATACAAAATTTCTACTGTTGTAGATACGTTAATCTTGCTGGGCGGCGTGGGAGTTTGAAACCAATACTAAATTTCTACTGTTGTAGATGGGGTAGCCTTCAAGGTAGTCGCGGTAGTTTGAAACCAATACTAAATTTCTACTGCTGTAGATCCTAACAAAAAAAACAACCGACATCATTCCCACAAGAAAACCTATCCTGACGACTTCCACTTGGTATGAGCCGAATTTGCTTTTTTGTTTACAATTAAAATAACATATATTAAAATATATGTTATGGAATTTACAAGAAGCAGTGGTATTTTAATGCATCCCACATCATTTGCGGGAACGCCGGGTATAGGTACGCTGGGAAAAGCGGCGTATGAATTTGTTGATTGGCTTGAATCTGCACATCAAACGCTTTGGCAGATTTTGCCTATTGGACCTACGGGATATGGAGATTCACCGTATGCGTCATTCTCTACATTTGCAGGCAATCCTTTGATGATTGACCTTGACGATCTTGTAGAAAAGGGCTGGGCTGATAAAAGCGACATCGTCCCTCCTGACTACATACGGTCTGACGGTCCTGTTGATTTTGGAAGTGTTGTTTGGTGGAAGATACCAGTTCTTTTCAAGTGCGCCGCATATTTTCTTTCAAACTGCAACAAAAACGACAGAATTGCCTATGAAGCGTTTAAAAATGACAATGCTTCATGGCTTGATAACTATGCGAATTTTACAAGCATAAAACAATATTACGATGCAGAAGCCGACAAAAAAGGCATCAGCGGCATTGCACAAATGTGGAACGCGTTTTGGCCAAAGGACTTGGCAGCATGTGATCCAAAAGCCGTTTCAAACTGGAATGCAAATCACACCGAAAATATAGAGCAAATCAAAACCATCCAATTTTTCTTTGCAAATCAATGGTTTGCGATAAAAGATTATGCGAATAAAAAGGGAATTAAAATTATTGGCGACATCCCGATTTTTGTGGCGGGAGATAGCGCGGATGTATGGGCGAATCAAAAATTCTTCCAACTAGACAAAAATGGCATTCCCAAAAAAGTTGCAGGCTGTCCGCCAGATTACTTTAGTGCAACAGGACAACTGTGGGGCAATCCACTTTACGACTGGGACGCCATCAAAGCAGATAATTATTCTTGGTGGGTCAAGCGCACCGAACGATTGATGAAACTTGTTGACATTGTGCGAATAGACCACTTCCGCGGATTTGAGGCATACTGGTCAATTCCTTACGGTGATGAAACTGCTATAAATGGTAAATGGGCAAAAGGTCCAAACATTGAACTTTTCCATGTCCTTGAAAAGGCTCTTGGAAAAATTGCAATTATCGCTGAAGATTTGGGACTCATAACAGATGAAGTGCGTGAAATGAGAGACAAAACAAACTTCCCCGGGATGAAAATACTTCAGTTCGCATTTGATCCTGCGGAGGCAGGGGCAAAAGGAATGGTCAACGACTATCTTCCTCATAGATACCCACAAAACAGCGTTGTATATACCGGCACTCACGATAACGACACTATGCAGGGATGGCTGGATTCAAACGAAGATTCTGCTGTTAAAATTGCATGTGAATATGCGTTTGGAAAGGCATTCACTGAAAAAGAGGCACGTGCACTTTCTGACTCAGGGGAGTTATGTGAAAAGTTGATAGAAACGGCGATTGCCTCTTGCGCTGATATGGCGGTTATTCCGATGCAAGACATTCTGGATCTTGGTTCGGAAGCACGGATGAACACTCCGTCTACACTCGGCGGAACAAACTGGGGGTGGCGCATAAAAGAGGGTGCTTTGACCGCAGAAAAAGCGGAAAAACTTGCCTTTATATCTGATTTGTATGGACGAAATGTAAAAGAGGCATAACAAAACACTACACAAATGGCGAGACACTTTGTTGCGAATGTGCATGGAAATAACATTGTCATTTCCATCGGTATGAGTTTATTTACTCATTGCATTCACAAATTCAAATTCTCGCCATTTTGGTTTGTCGGTGACATGGCATTTTTATGAAAACACAAATAGACAAAACAAAAAATATACTTTTTTCAATATTGTTTTGACAAATATGAAATTTGACTTTAAACTATAGAAAATGTTTTAAGGAGATATTGAAAAACCTTATTCGTTTTTAAAATATGGAGGAAAAGAATGAAAAAAACAATGGCATTGGTTGTTGCAATTACTTTGATTGCAACTATTTTTAGTGGCTGTAACAAGAAAAACACCACTTCTAGCAGTACATCGGAAACAGAACTTGAGTTTTATTATTACAAGCAGGAAAATCAAGAGGGTCTTGTTAGAATTACAAAGGCTTTTGTAAAAGATAATCCTGACATCAAGATTAAGATGCTCATTATCCCTAACGATGCAGATGCTTCAATGTCCGCTCGTGCTGCACAAAACGAACTGCCTGATATTATTCAAATGCAGTCTTATTCGCGCATCAAGGAATATGCTGAAAAAGGCTACCTTCTTGATTTGACAGACGATGAAGTTATGAAGAATGTTCTTCCAAGCGCATTGCCTGCTGTTACGTGGAATGGCAAACAATATGCAGTCCCGATGGATTTTGCTGGAATCGGCATTATCTATAACAAGAAAATTTTCGAGCAATTTGACATTGAACCTCCAACAACATACCGCGAACTTGAAAATGTTTGCCGTGTTTTGAAAGAGAATGATGTTATTCCATTTGCCGGACTTCTTAGAGAAAACTGGTCCGCAGGACACTTTATCACAATGATTCATACAGCATTGCTTGCAGAAAACGAACTTGATCCAAATGATTTCATCGCATCTATGAAAGAAGGAAATGGTTCGTATGGCGATGTTGACACTGCGAAATTATTCAGCATCCTTGACTTTTACAGAGAGAATATGAACTCTAACGCTGGTGAAATGGGTGGCGGAGAACAACAGCAGTCTTTCGCAAAAGGCGAGGCGGCTATGATGGTGCAAGGACTTTGGGCTTATGTTGACGCTCTGAAACTCAACCCTGGACTTGACGCAGGATTTATTCCATTCCCCGTATATGGCGATGCAGATATGAATAAATTCTATGCAGATGTTGACTCAACATTCGGTATTTCCGCACAGTCTAATCCGAGAAAGCAAGCGGCTGCAAAGAGATTCTTGACATGGCTTTCTTCTGAACAAGGAAAGGCTCTTTGGGTTTCTGAATACAAACTTACCCACTCATTTGTAGGTGGCGAATTCTCTAGTCTTGGCGGACCGTATGAGGATTTGATGGTTTCTGTAGCAGAAAAAGGTGCTTATCCATGGGCATTCAGTCAGTATCCTTCTGTAGTATTTGAAGATGCTTGCAAAAACGGAGCTCAGCAATATTTGCTACAGGTCATTACGGCTGATAAAGTTATTGAAAACATTGACAACCAGTGGAATTCAAAATAGAATAAAATAAAAAAATGCCAGTGGTGATTTCGCCACTGGCATTTTTTATCTTTAATAGTACTTGAATATACAATTTTTTATGTTGAAAAATAGTTAGCGAATTTTGATCGCTGTTGAAAAGTAAATAAGGTAGAAAAAAAATGGTAGAGCCTAAATCAAAAAGATGGAGTTATTTTGCAGTATTTGTTGTGCCGTGCCTCGCCTTGTATATACTGTTTTTTATCGTACCATTTATCAATGGAATTGGAATTTCATTAACAAATTGGGACGGACTAACTCAAAAAGTTCCAAATATGATGACTAAAAATGAATTTGAATTAACGATTCTTGATAAATTAAAAAAGCAATCGGACAAAGATTTTTTACTTTCCTTATATCGACTTAATGAAAGTGACAACACCTATTATAGGGAAGCAATTAGTGGCAGAACAAAATATCGTGCTGAACGAATTTTGCGAAAAGCAAAATATGCACCTGAAAAATATAAATTTGTTGGACTGGGTAATTATAAAAAGATTTTTAGAGGCGAAGTAGGTCAAAATTTTTATCCGCGCAGAAATCGAATTGAAAAATTCAATAAAAATTCTGACTTACCTTCATCTATTGACAAACAAATATTTGAACATGAAATTATGAAGTCGGTCCGAAAAAAACAAAATAAAAGATTTATTTCCAAACAAAATATGGAGTTATTTCAATCTGCATACACCTATGATGAAAAGACTGAAAAATATCGCCGCACAAAAGAATTTGATGAATTTAGAATAACAACTCCCATTTACGAATTGCCAGAAGTGATTGAAACTAAAATAATTCCTGAAAGCAGAGTGGATTCCTTTGTGCGTGAAATGAAAAAATACGCCCTTGAAGAAGACACTTCGCCTGTTCAAACGGCAGTGGATGCTTTTGTGAGTGAATACAACCTTTCACATGATGTGCAAAACAAACTTACAGATATATCAAATGAACTTATCAGTATCGGCATTGTAAAGAACCTCCTTGCTGACAACTGGATTGTCTATCAAGTGAATATGGGCGTTGTGGGCTTTACGATTTTCTTCGCAGTGTTCTCGGTAATTGGAATCAACGTGCTTGCATTCATCCTCGCCCTCGCACTTGACACGGGAATAAAAGGACAGAAATTCTTGCGAACGATTTTCTTTTTGCCAAACGTACTTTCAATGATTATAGTCGCTCTTATTTGGAATATGCTTTTTGTCAATTTGCTTCCCGCAATTACAGGGGTGGAAAAATGGCTTTCCGATCCAAACAAGGCTCCATGGCTTTTGGTGCTTGTAGCAATTTGGCAGGGAGCGGGCTACTATATGATTGTTTATCTTGCAGGATTGCAAAATATTCCGACAGAAGTTATTGAAGCGGCAAAAATAGACGGCACTACAGGCTGGCAAACATTGACAAACATCACATTACCGCTTATGGTGCCTTCAATTACAATTTCACTGTTTTTGACAATTGCAAACGCGCTAAAAAGTTTTGACTTGATGTACGCCCTTGTTGGCTCTACTGGATATGCCACGGGTACAGTGCCACTTGTATACGACATTTATTTCCAGGCGTATTCACAAAGAGAGGCTGGCATGGCTACGGCAAAAGCAATGATTTTGTTTGTTGCAATCGTGCTTGTTACTGGAATTCAACTTATTATTATGAAGCGAAAGGAGGTTGAGGCATAATGGAAGAAAAACAAAAAAAAGAAACGAGCCCGACGCAAACAAATAAGAAAGGGATAATACATACAGCAAAAGAATGGTTATTCCATCCTCGAGCATCTGCCAGCTCAAGGAAAGTTGCGTTATTTACATTTCTGCTCATTTTTGCAGTATTTTTTATTTACCCAATGATTTTTGTTATTATAAACAGTTTTAGACCAAACGGAGCAATTATTACCAATCCCTTAGGACTTCCGAATTTGGCGGACTGGAAACGACTTCGTCCCGATGCAATTCCATTCTTTGCAAATTACGCTCAAGCATGGACAACAATGCAGTTTCCAAAAGTTTTTTTGCACACCCTTTTAATTACTTTTTTTGGAACTGCGGGTATAATTCTCACTTCAGCAATGTGCGCCTACGGTCTTGCGAGAGAAGAATCAAAAATATCGTGGATTTTATATGGGTTTTTTGCATTTAGTCTTGTAATTCCGTTCCAAATTATTATGGTGCCCATTGGAGTTCTCGCAAAAGATTTGAACTTTATGAATATCCCTGGAATTATCGTTATGTACTGGGGAGTAGGATGTCCAACGGCAATTTTTATGTTTCATGGCTTTATAAAGAGCGTTCCAAAAGAACTGGAAGAGTCGGCGGCAATTGACGGAGCAGGAAAATTTTATATCTTTTTTGTTATTGTTTTGCCGCTCATAAAAACCATTATCGCAACAATTGCAGTTATTGATGCACTTTGGCTGTGGAACGACTTCCTTTTGCCTCTTATTGTAATTAAAGAAGGAACAATCCAACTGGCGCAAATGAGGTTTAACGGGCAATTTATGAAAGACTACGCCCCTATGTGTGCATCGCTTGCTATTTCTTCTATTCCGATTATTTTGTTCTATTTGAGTTTACAAAGATATATTATCAAGGGAATTGCGGCAGGTGCTGTCAAGGGGTAGTCTTTAGACTGCACAAACTCTACAGACAAATATTGTTCTCTCTTCTAGCCATTGGGGAAAAAATATATTACATTATATTTATAGTAATACTATGTAAAAACAAGACAAAAGACAGATGAAAATGGTATTTGCTTTTTACAGGAGGATAACAATGGTAAAATATATTCTACTAGGCATGGCAAGCATGTTTGCGCTTGCATTAACAGGATGTGAAAAAATGCAGAATCTACAAGACGACTATGCGAAATTTTCAGCAAATGGAGATGCGGCATTAACAGATCCAAACACTATGGGATGGATGCAAGGCTTCCCGCCTGACGCTTCAAAAACGATTTCCGCAGTTGACGGGTCATTTTTTGTATTTCCCGCCTTGCGCTACAGCGTAAACCACATGCGAGAATTTCAACCCACAAAACCAGTTCCTGCATCAAATAAAAAGCCTTTTGAATTCAAGACAAAACTTGATTCAGGTATTGATAACATATCATTTACACCGTGGGACTCTGAAGATGAAATTACATTCAATGAATCTCTTGACAAAAATTATACCGATGGCATCATCATTGTTCACAAGGGAAAGATTGTCTACGAAAAATATTTTGGCGGTCTTACCGTTAATGGACTTCATGCGGCAATGTCTGTGAGCAAATCTTTTACTGGAACTATTGGAGCAATTTTAACATCTCAAGGCATTCTCTCCCCTGAAAAATTAGTGACTGATTATATTCCTGAAATGAAAGGGTCTGGTTATGAAGGTGCAACGGTTCGTCAAGTTATGGATATGCAAACTGCAATTTCCTATAGCGAAGACTACAACAATCCAAATGCCGATGTGTGGGCGTATTCCCTTTCGGGAAATGTTTTCCGTCCTTCTAATTATTCAGGTCCAAAAAATTATTATGAATATTTGCCAACACTCAAGAAAATCGACGGGCAAGAACACGGTGAAATTTTTGGTTATAAAACGGTCAACACGGAGCTTTTAGGATGGATAATTTCACGGGCAACTGGCAAAGGAATTGCAGAACTTGTTTCAGAGTTGATTTGGCAACCATTAGGCGCGAAATTTGATGCATATTACAATACTGATCCGTCAGGAATCGCAATGGCAGGAGGCGGTTTGAGCCTAAATCTTCGCGATATGGCGGCGTTTGGCGAAATGATGAGATGTGGTGGAAAACTAAAGGGCAAACAGATTATTCCTGCGGCGGCGGCAAATGACATTGCGTTTGGTGGTGGTTCGGAAGCGGTAACACAAGCTCAAACCGCCTTTGAAAAGGGCGGTGAATACCCGAAATTGCGTGGCTGGAGTTATCGAGATATGTGGTGGCGCACAAATAATTCACACGGAGCATATATGGCGCGCGGTGTTCACGGACAAGCAATATATATTGACCCGCTCGCCGAAATGGTTATTGTGCGCTTCGCTTCAACTCCTCTGGCATCAAACAAATACATAGATCCTCTTTCAATTCCCGCTTATGAGGCAGTTGCAGACTATTTCTTGAAAAAGTAACTTAGTCTTTAAAGGCAGAAGACGTTTCCATTATGGGATTTTGTCCTTCACATACATTTTCGTTTACTCGCACAACGAGCAAACGAAAATGTGCAAGCACTTGAAAATGCAGCGCAATTAAAGCAATCCCCATTGTGAAAATATATTAACACGTCTTCTGCTCTTTCAATAACATCTTCTGTCGTTGCTGAAAGTTTCGCTTGCCTTAATCAAACAACCGCGATACATATTGTCCTTGCTCATTTCAAAGAAAAGGTATACTATTCCTCTATGAAAGAAAAAATAAAAGGTCTTTTGACGCTTTACTTTACATTTTGCAAAATCGGCGTACTGACATTTGGCGGCGGACTAAGCATGATGCCGATGATGCAAAGAGAATTGATAGACAAGCGACATTGGATAACTGAAGACGACTTGATCAACTACTATGCAATCGGACAAACAACACCAGGAATTGTGGCGGTAAATGTTTCAACGTTTATCGGATACAAACAATTTGGCGTTCTTGGAGGACTTGTTGGCACACTAGGAATCATTTCGCCATCTCTCATAATTATAATTGTTCTTGCAAAGTTTATCACTTCAATTTCAGACTTTCCATGGGTTCAAAAGGCACTTGCAGGAATCAATGTGGCAGTAACGTCTCTTTTAACAAAAATAACATTTGATTTTTGCAAAAAAACGATAAAAAATCTTTTTACCCTTGCGGTTTTTCTTATTTCCTTTTCGCTGATATATTTTTTAAAAATTCCTTCTTTCACGATTATACTTGGATCAATTGCGCTTGGAATTCTTGTGCATTTTATAAATGTCTTTCAAGAAAAAAGAAACCGGTCATCTGCCTCTCAAAAAAGCGAAAAGTCGCAAAGCGATGCCGTTCTCAATATTAAGCCTTCCACCGAAAAGACGCCTTCTGCATCCTCCTCACAATCTTCTGAAGAGAGGGAATGACAATGCCAAGCGTGTCTCTTTTTGAATTATTTTTCATCTTCTTTTATGTGGGACTCTTTACAATCGGTGGCGGACTAGTTGCCATCACCCTTATGCAACAGATGATTGTAGAGCGCGGACTAGTCAGCGCAGAAGCCTTCTACAATATGATTGCCATTTCTGAAAGCACTCCAGGTCCTATAGGGATAAATATGGCAACATATCTTGGCTACACGCTTTATGGAGTTCCAGGAGCGATTATCACAACGATAGGGGAAGCACTTCCTTCAATTGTATGCATTTTGATTATCGCACGATTTCTCTCTTCATTTGCAGAAACTCCAATCGTAAAAAATGTTTTTGTTGCCCTGCGCCCTGCCTCTTCAGGGTTGATAACAGTGGCAACCCTCAACATTTTCACACTCTCCATTATGCATCTTCCCGAAACTGTTTCCGCACTAAAATATGCAGATACATGGAAAAATCTATTTGACTGGAAAAACCTCATCTTTTATCTAATACTTCTCATTCCTACGATAAAACTAAATCTCCACCCCGTCATTTTGATTGTAATTGGCGCACTTTTTGGAGTCCTCTTTTTGTAATGCATATATACCTTTTTTAATTTAGGAGCATAAAATATGGATACTATTCACCTTAAATCTCCGCATGGCTGGATAAACGACCCGAACGGCTTCATTTATTACAATGGAAAGTATCATCTTTTCTATCAATATTTTCCTTATGCCCCGCAATGGGGACGCATGCATTGGGGACACGCCGTCAGTGATGACTTGACAAATTGGAAACATTTAGAAATCGCGCTTTTTCCAACAAAGGAAAGTGATGCAGACGGCTGTTTTTCGGGAAGTGCAATTGAAAAAGACGGAAAACTCATTATTTTCTATACGGGTGTAAAATACGACAAGCCCAACCCAGAAAATATCAATGTCAGTTTGAATACGCTCATTCCTACCCAACTTATGATCACGTCCAACGATGGCTTTACCTTTAACAATTTTACTGGCAAAAAAACAATTATCCCTGCAATAAAAGACCCTGCAATCGGTAGCATGAGTGATACTCGCGATCCAAAGGTATGGCAGGGGAAAAACGGCTACTTCTACATTGTCCTCGGAACAAATGTAAACAAAAAAGGCCGTCTGCTTTTTTACAGAAGCAAAGATTTATTTAAGTGGGAATATATGAATTTTGCAGAGTGCAAGGATTCTACTGTTGATTACGGCGACAATTGGGAGTGCCCAAATTATTTTGAAGTAGACGGAACGGGCGTGCTTATTTTTTCCCCCGAACGCACCAAAAACGGCAGCCAGGCTCTGTGTATGGTAAGTCAGTTCGATGAAGAAAAATGCAGTTTAGAAATAGGAAGCAATTTTCAATATGTTGACTATGGACTTGACTTATATGCACCTCAAGTCACGACCGACAAAAACAAAAATACAATTGTTATTGCATGGTTGAGAATGCCTGATGTTATGGCAGACAATACAATCGGAATGATGTGCATTCCAAGAGTGTGCGAAGTCAAAAACAATCATATTTATTTTCGCCCTCATCCAT
The DNA here is from genome assembly GCA_014803985.1 of Treponema sp. Classification (GTDB taxonomy): domain Bacteria; phylum Spirochaetota; class Spirochaetia; order Treponematales; family Treponemataceae; genus Treponema_D. The sequence goes on along the minus strand of JAAVAO010000046.1, from coordinate 10,478 downwards.
ATATTCGTGAAAAATTCAAAAGAACCATAAAATCACCAAACGAATCAGACGGTGCATACCTCCTTTGCGCATGCATAAAAAATGGCGAAAGAATAATTGTTGGCGGATACATAATTGGCAGGGAAAACAACAGTGTCTATACCGACAGAACAAACGTTATACACAATCATACGGAACTACAAAATCACCACAACACCCCTTCTGTCAAAAATGGAAATGATGTTGAAATCTATGTTGATACCAATATAATCGAAGTGTATGTCAACGATGGAGAGTATGTTTTGACAAATGCAGTATACGATTTAACCGAAGAGATAAAAAACTTTACCTCCAGTACTATTCACCTTTATGGACTAAACAACAAATAAAAACGCAACAAGTCAATAGAAAGTGCTACTTTCCCATCAGCCGTTTCACCGCATCAAAAATGCTTTCGTTGTCATACAGCCATGAATACATTGCAGCAGCACCAACGAGTTTTCGTCCATAGCCACGAGTTTCCTCATACGGAATAATTTCCAGCAAAATGTCATACGGCACAGCCCCCTTTATGGGAAACGTAATTTTTGAGTCCTTTATCCATCTCCGAACACGAGAAATACCCGCATTATATGCAAAAAAAGTGGGAAGCCATTCCCCATCAAGACGACGGTTCAATTCCGCAAGATAATACGAGCCAAATTGAACATTCGTTTCGGCATCGAGCAAATCAAATTCTGGCACTTTGAGTTTTTTTGCCACATCACCCGCAGTTTCTTTCATTAACTGCGTAAGCCCAATAGCCCCAGCACTACTATACACCTTGCTGTCAAAAAAACTTTCACTTCTAATTAAAGCATACATATTCTCTTGGGGAAGCGTGTATTCCTCGCAATATCTTTCCACAATCGAACGGTAATTTTTTGGGAAAAACAGTTTAAAGTCCTCTTTTGAAAGCCCTCTATTTGCATGCAAAACAACCCGTGACATAATGCGCAACGCTTGCGGGTAATATTCATTTTTATTTTCTCCGCAATCCCGCAAAAAATTTGACAGTCTAACAGCCGAATCAGTTCCAATAAAAACGCCTTTTGAATTAAAATGTATAAATTCAGGATAAATTTTCTCAGGGAAGCCAAATGCCGCATACCCTTCAAGCAATCGCTCTGCATCTTTGTTTGAATCTGCATCCACATCAACAGGACAATTGCACATAACTTCCTCTTCCTGCTCTCCGCCAAGCCCCAATTGAAACAAAGCCATAGCCCTATAGTAGATTTCAGTGCCACTGGAAAGAGCCCGGGTAAAAGCACTTTCAGCCTCACTCCCCTTGTTTATGCCTGGGGCAGAAGGCAAAAGCCCCTCTTGAAACAGTCTCCCCGAAATATATGCGTATTGCGAAACCGTTTCATCGCTTGCGCAATTCTCAATCGCCTTGTAAACGGCATACAATTCATTCCATCTATGTTCATTTAATAAAATAGGGGCAAGCGTTGCAAAAAGATCATCAAAATATTCAGGATTCTTTATCGTTCCTATATACGATGTAATCGCATCTATTCCACTTTGCGTTGATTTCTTTAACTGCAAATGTAAAAGATACCAAAGCGCATTGTCATATTTTTTATCATCAGCAAACGACAACGCACTATCCATAGCAGAGCGATACCGATTTGAAGCGAGCGAAAAATAATTTCCCGCCTTTTCGTAAAGACGCGCGGCATAAAAATACGCATAGAATCTCTCAAGTCGACCTTCCAGACGGGCAGAAAAACCATCAAAGATACGCGCCAACGAATAGCAGTCCTGTCCAGAATACAAAAATGTTTTTCCTAAATCCGAAAGAAGTTGCTCCTCCAACAAAAAATTTTCGCCACACTCAACATATTTTGCATAAGCGGCGCGGTAATCCCGTCTATAAACCATCTCCCGAAATGCAATAAGAGGATTGTCATTATTTTTTTCACGACGAAAGTAACTGTAGTGTTCCCGAGAAAACGGACGCATCAAAAACCATTCATCCCGAGAAGCGATATACCGACTGTCGCCCTTCTCTTCAAGTGCATCAAGTCTTGTTGCTGCAATATAATTTGAACACGTTTTTAAATCAATTCCATTTGTTATTGCAATAATTTTATTTGTTTCAACGCCATCCTTTAACGCGTGAAGTGCCTGCGTCAACGACTCCTCGTCAGTGTATTTTTCGTAAAGTGCAACAGACTTTTCCGCTCTTTCTCGCACATTTCCAATTTTTGCAAGTTCCTCATCGCTCTTTCGTGAACAATATTCAGAGCCTTTTTTTACACAAATCTCAAAATGACGGACAGCCTCTTTTGTCCTGCCTTCGCGCATATTTTGCAATCCCAAAAAATAGTTTGTGTCATATCCAAAATTTCTCTGCCGAAAATCCCTGTTTGACGGAGCGCACCCACAAAAGAAAATGCCAAAAAGCGATGGTAAAACAATAAAAATAAATAAAGAAGTTCGCATTCCTTCCAACCATAAAATAAAGTAACAAGAGTATATCATTTTTCCATAAAAATTAAAAGGCAACTTTTGCAATTAGATCTGCGGAATGAAAAATCATATTCTCAAGAAAAACAGGAAGATAAAAAACGGGCAGAAGAAAATCCACTCCTAGAAAACCTACAAGGTCTTCCGCTTCACAATTGACAAAGCGAATTTTCACTGCCTCACGCCTATTCATTTCTGTCATTCTATAAAAAAAACACAAAAAAAACGCCCCCTGAAAACAGAAGACGTTTTATGATGTATCTTTTGGAAAATGCAGCTGCTCTTATTCCGCAGGAATAGAAATTGTTGTGCCACTTATGATGTAGTCAGGATCGCGAATATTGTTGTAGCGCGCGATTTTCGGATATTTCCACGGAGTTTTATAGTAGGCTTCCGAAATATCCCAAAGCGTGTCGCCCCACTTGATTTTGTACACAATATCAGCAGGTTTTTGTTCAGGCTCTGGAGCCGGTTCTGGCACGACAGTTTCAACAATCTCAGGTTCTGTTACAACAACAACCTCGTCCTCTTTTGCCTCTATTGAAGGCTCCTCTTCCGAAATTTCCTCGTCAATGAATTCTTCTTCATCACCTTCAAAAATATCGGTCGCCTCAAAATCTTCATAGATATTCTCGTCAGTATCCTCTTCAATTTCTTCTGCCTCTTTTTCAACCACAGCAGACTCTTTTTTGTTTTCAGCATTTTTATTAAAAAGATTATACTTTGACGGAACAACAAATAAAACAAGGGCTGTCGCAAGCAAGCAAATAATCGCACACACAACGCATATAATAACAGGAGCTCGTGTCTTTTTATTCATTTCTTCGTCCTCATCATAAGAAGGATTGCCATCCTCGGTTTCCTTATCATACAGTCCACCAAAATCAATTCCACCAACAGTCGGAGACTTTATTTCACCATAATTGTCAGAACGTTCAGTATTTTCAAGTGTATTGTTGTCATCAAGTTCTGGCATATCAAAATCATCATCGCTAAAAATATCATCAGTTTCAGAAACACTATTATCTTCAAGGGGGTCGCTCATATCTGGAAGAATATCGCTACCAAAAGGATCATCAATAGAATCCTCTGCCGTTGTTTCAGCAAAATCATCTGCAAGAGGTACTTCTTCCTCAGGTTCGGCAGCCGCGCTTTCAGTTTCAATTGTATCAGGCGTTTCTTCAGCAACCTCTTCATTGTCCATACCGTCATCCGTAAAATTCGGCAAATCCAAGTCAAGACTATCTCCAAACGGATCGTCATCAACATTTGAATCGACTTCAGGAACAGCCTCTTCAAGCACAGGCTCTTCGTTCACTTTCATAGAATCATTTTCAGACGGCACTGCATCTTTCTTTTCTGCATTTTCACTATTCACTTTTTCTGCCTTTGCCAAAAGCCCAACTCCTGCAACACCTGCAAGAGCGGCACTCGCACGCCCCACATCACCATTTGTTTCTACAGGCGTCTGTACATCCTCTTCGTCAAGCAAATCATCAGATGGCACATTGATTTCTTCATCGGTAAGGCTATCAGGAATATCAAAATCATCATCGATTTCAGGACCAATATCATCAGATTCCTCGCGAACTTCAAAGTTAGGATTCTCATCTTCGGCAATCGTCTTTTCATCCTCTAGCACATCTGCACCGTCAACAACCTCATAATTTGTAGGTTCAAGACGTTCTTCAAGAGTTCGCGAAACAAGAGTAACATTTGCATCGGTTGTTTCTCCAGTTTCAGGATCATTCATCGTAGCCCACAGTTTATTCCGTTCATCAAGCCCAATGTTCAATGAAAGTTCAACCTCTCCGTTCGGGTGTGGCACTAAACCGTCAATTTGAAGACTGTCTATGTACTCAGCATCAATCAGACTGCGATTTTTGGTACGATACACATCAACAATGACTCGCGTTTGATTGTCCTTTACTGTAGTCAATACAAGGTTCTTTTTGCAAGGAACTCCGTCTTCCATTATAGGATAAAACGATCCATCTGCAAGTTTAATACCGATTTCTTTCATATAGCCTCGCTTATAATAAAACTCTAAAGCACAATTATACTCCTAAAGTATCGGCGAAATAAAAAGTTTTATGAGTAAAAAAGAATAGATAAAGAAGAATAATGCAAACGGTCAAGCACCAAATTTTACATTTTTATATAATGCAGGCAACTTGTCGCTTTGAACTTTTACTGTAATTTTTTGCCAATGCCATCATCTGTTAAATGGAAGAGTTCCTGTAATTTCAAATTCACCGCAAAGCGCACCGAACAAAGCCTCAAACGTATAGCCCGAATAACTATAGCCTATGATAATTTCATCCGCCCAATCAAGAGAAAATGAATATGACGGCGTCATAATGGAAAGAATCACCACTCTTTTTCCCAACGGTTTTAAAGCTTCGGCAATTTTTGCACTTCTCTCACTTGAAACGCAAATAATAATTGTATCATATCCCGAGGCAATATTAGGAATGTTATCGCTCATCCATGCAGCCTCGTTTGGACCTAAATCATAGTTAAAGCGAAATTCCGCGCTGTTTGAAAAGCGTTTTTTTCCCTCTTGAAAAAATTGCGGAAGAGCCCCCGCAAATAAAACACGTCCGCCTTTTTCTTTTGTCAAAGGCAAGTCAGTCTTTTTGTAAAGAGTGATTGAACGGCATGCCTGATTTAAAAAGAATGTATGCCCGTTTCTATCAGGAATATATTTTGAAATTGTCTTTGGATTTGGATACAGCGGAGCGGCATTGTCGCTTTTAAAGTAATCAAGTTTTGCCTTTATAACGCGTTCCGCCGCATCTTTTACGCGATCACGAAATTCCTTGTTTTCTCTGATACGTTCAAGATTATTCTCCCAAAGAGCCTCATTCAAGCGCGCTGTTGTTGAAGAAATGACAATATCATTGCCCGCTTCAATTGCCATTCTAAAGGCAGCGGAAAGAGACCCCGCATATAGAGTGTCTCCGTTCATCATCATATCATCTGTGATAATAAGCCCTTCATACCCCAGTTCATCACGCAACAAATCCGTCAAAAAATACTTTGAAAGGCTCGCCGGCGCACCAGTTGGATCAATTTTCGGAAATGCAAGATGACCGCTCATCACAGCAGGAATTTTCTCGTGAATTAAAAACTCAAACGGAACAAGCTCGCGGTTTTTAAATGTGTTGTAGTCAATTTCAATAACGGGAAGATTTATATGAGAATCTGAATCCGTTGCACCGTGACCTGGAAAATGTTTTGCAGTTGGAATAACGCCAGCTGCAATGCTTCCAGCAGAAAACGCCGCTCCAAGAATACCCGTGTTTTCAGGATTGTCACCAAATGAACGTGTTCCAATAATTGTTGAATCTTGGTTTGTAAACAAATCAACAGTCGGGGCGAAATTCATATTTATCCCCAACGCCTTGATCTCTCGGCTAATATAATAGCCACTATACCACGCATCAGCGGGATAACCCGATGCACCAATAGCCATATTTCCAGGAGTGATTGAAGTTTCTCCTTTAACATGCCGAATCCATCCGCCTTCCTGATCGGTCGCCACAAAAAGCGGAATTTTAAATCGTTGATACGAGGCGCTTCTTTGCAATGATGAAATTGACTTCGCCACCAAATTTATGTCATCAGTGTTCCAGCCAAAAACCTTGACGCTCCCCAGCCCCCGAGAAACCCAATCATACAACAGTTTATCTGGCTCCGCTCCAGCCCATCCGAACATCAAGATTTGAGAATAAAGCTCTTCATCTGTCATTTGCTCAACAATTCTATGGGCAAGCGTTTCATTTGGAATGTTACTCCAAAAGTCAACTTTAGACTGAGCAAAAACAGTGGCAACAGACGGAAAAAAGAGATCGCGCGTAAAAAAATACACCGCAAAAAGAACAGTTCGCACAAACGGTGAAAAATATTTTTTCATTTTGAAACGCCTCTATGACAGCTTTTCAATATATTTTCCAGCCGAAAAAGCGGCAATAGCACCGTCAGAACAAGCGGTTATAATTTGGCGAAGTGGTTTTGAACGAACATCCCCTGCGCAAAAAAGACCAGGAATTGAAGTTGCCATATTTTCATCGGTAATAATATAGCCATTTTCATCTTTTTGTAAAAAATCCACGAGAGATGACACAGGCTCCATTCCTACAAATACGAAAACTGCATCGCAGGATACAATTTCATTCCTTCCCGTTTCAACCTCTGCAAGGACAACAGAATTAACCGCCCCTCGATTCTTATTCTCATCTCCACCGCATATTTCAAGAACGGTATATCCCAATTTCATCACCACATTTTCCGTTTGAGAAGCCTGTTCTGTCAATGCCTTTTGAGCGCGCAATGTATTTCTTCGATGAACAATTGTCACTTGCTTCGCAATTTTAGAAAGGAACAAAGCCTCGCTAATAGCGGAATCGCCTCCACCAATAACAACAATATCTTTTCCCCTAAAAAACGGGCCATCGCAAACAGCGCAATATGAAACTCCCCTGCCGAAAAACTCCTTTTCACCTTTCACGCCCGCCATTCTATGCGTTGCTCCTGTTGCAAACAAGACAGAACGAGCCTTAAATTCATGAGAAGAAGTTTTTACAAAAAAGAAATCCTCTTTTTTTTCGATTGCCTCTGCACTTTCCAAAATAAATTCAACCCCAAATGCAAGGGCTTGCTTTTTAATTGTGTCAATCAAGTCAAATCCGTTTATCGCAGGAAGAACACCTGGAAAATTCTCAAGATCCTTTATTTGCATAACCTGAGAGCCTTGTCCGCCTTCAAGCACACAAACACGCAAACCGCCCCTCGAAGCATAAAACGCTCCAGAAAGCCCCGCAGGGCCTGCCCCAATCACAAGAAAATCTACTTCATTCATATCTTTTAGTATATCAATAAAAAAATAAAAAATCAGTAAAAAAACGTAAAAAATAACACACAAAATAAACAGAATGAAAAATCGCAAAGTAATAATCAGATTTTTGCAAAAATGGGCAGTTAAAATTGCCGCACATTTTAGTTGTCTATTTTAAAGGCATGATACGGAGTAAAAGGGATTGTTGTTCAAAGTCCGCCGATTTCTAGAGGACATATCAAAGCCGTTTTACCCTAAAAGCATTCTATCGTTAGCGGCTTCGTTGCCATTGATTATGCTGAATTTCGCGAGGAGATCTTTTACAGTGAGATTTTTCTTTTCCTCACCACGAACATCATACACAATTTCTCCCTCTTTCATCATTACAAGGCGATTTCCATAGCGAATAGCATCATTCATATTGTGGGTAACCATAAAAGTTGTAAGGTTATCTTTTTTAACAAATTCCTCTGTAAGTTCCAAAACCTTTTTCGCAGTCTTTGGGTCAAGGGCAGCAGTATGCTCATCAAGCAATAAAAGCTTTGGCTTTTGAAGAGTCGCCATCAAAAGAGTGAGTGCCTGCCGTTGTCCACCAGAAAGCAAACCAACTTTACTAGTCATTCTATTTTCAAGCCCCAAGTCTAAACGAGAAAGTTTTTCGCGGTACACATCCTTTTCTGATTTTGTAATTCCCCATGCAAGAGTGCGTTTTTTTCCACGCCTCATAGCCATTGCAAGGTTTTCTTCAATTTCCATACTCGCGGCAGTTCCCATCATTGGGTCTTGAAAAACGCGTCCCAAATATCTTGCACGTTTATATTCGGGCATATAGGTAAGATCAGTGCCATCAAGCGTAATCTTGCCTGTATCCGCAAGATGAACACCAGCAATTAGATTTAAAAGGGTCGATTTTCCCGCTCCATTTCCACCAATCACCGTTATAAAATCGCCATCAAGTATTTCAAGCGATATATTTCTTATCGCCTTTTTTTCAGTTATTGTGCCAGGATTAAATGTCTTTGAAATTTTTGTTAACTGTAGCATATTTTCCTACCCTAGCAATTTTTGTTTTCGCCAAGCGTTTCCGTATTGGGAACAGCATGCTTTTTTATTACATTTGAATGACGTGTACTTTCTTCAAGGCGTGCAGGAAGTGAATGGCGGCGGCGAAAAAGCTTCCCCTTAAAAACAGGAACAGCAAGTGCAATCGCAACAACAAGTGCAGTCAGAAGCTTTAAATCCGTTGAACGAAGCCCCATCTGTAAAACAAGCGCAATCACAATTCTATATAATATAGAGCCTAGAATCACACTAATGAGCGTATACCAAAAACCAAAATGCTTTCCAAAAATCACTTCGCCGATGATAATAGAAGCAAGTCCAATGACAATAGTGCCTGTTCCCATTTGAACATCGGCATAGCCCTGACTTTGCGCAACAAGTCCCCCCGAAAGAGCAACCAGCCCGTTTCCAAGTGCAAGACCGGCAACTTTCATAGTATTTGTATTTACGCCAAGCGCACGAACCATATATTCATTATTTCCCGTCGCTCGCAATGAACAGCCAATTTCAGTTCCAAAGAAAAGATACAGAGCCACAACCAAAACCACAACAAACACTGCACCGACCACAAGAGAAGATGCCGTAATTGAAAGAGCAAACTTCTCGTGTATACCTGTCATTATTGTTCTTACACCCAAAAGAGGGATGTTTGAACGCCCCATAATTCTAATATTCACAGAATAGAGCGCGATTTGAGTTAAAATGCTTGCCAAAAGAATATGAATTTTCAACTTTGTGTTCATCAGTCCAGTAACAAGCCCGCAAACTGCTCCCGCAATAAATGAACAAAGAAGCGAAATAAGCGGATGTGTACCGTTGACAATTAAAACTGCAGACAATGCACCTCCAGTTGCAAAACTTCCATCAACCGTTAAATCGGCAATATCCAAAATTCTAAATGTCAAATAAACACCAAGCGTCATAATCCCCCAAAGAACTCCCTGGGAAACTGCACCTTGAATGGCAAGCAAAAAGCCCATAATAGTATCCTAATTCAAAAACTCTTCCGGCATTGAAAGCCCAAGAGCCTCGAATGTTTTTTCATTTGCACGGAATTCACAGTCCTCAAGATATTCAATTGGCATATCCTTTGGATTTTTTCCATCCTTCAAAATTTCCACAGCCATTTTAGCAGTCTGAAGACCGAGTTTGTAATAGTTAATTCCATACGTTGCAAGTCCACCCTGCTCAACCATTCCTTCTTCTCCGCAAATAACGGGTAGCTTCGCAGGAATTGCAACTTGAGAAACATTCACCATTCCAGCGGCAATCATATTGTCTGTTGGAGCATACAGAGCGTCAACCTTTCCCACTGCGCTTTGGACAACCTGCTGAATTTCATTTGAATTTGAAACGGTAAAGTCCATCGTTTTTAATCCAAGCCTTTCGCACTCAGCCTTTGCAAGCCCAACCTGTAAAATTGAATTCTGTTCGCTTGAACAATACAACATACCAACTGTCTTTGCCTCTGGAAAAAGCTTTACCAAAAGTTGAATCTGAGCGGCACACGGAGTGAGATCTGAAGTTCCTGAAACATTAGTTCCTGGCAATGCGTTCGATTGAACAAGTTTTGTGCTTTCAGGATCTGTTACCGCAGACACAAGAATTGGAATGTCTTTTGTAAGATTGGCAACGGCTTGAGCGGCGGGAGTGGCAATGGCAAAAATCAAGTCAACTCTATCATTAACAAATTTCTGTGCAATTGCAACGCAGTTCGCCTGCTCGTTTTGTGCATTTTGATAATCAATCTTTATATTCTGTCCATCAACATAACCTGCAGCGGCAAGACCGTCAACAAATCCTTTGTAGGCAGAATCAAGTGCGGCATGCTCTAAAAGTTGAATCACACCTATCCGAATCTGTTTCACCCCCTCCGTTTTTTTCTTTGAACAACCATTATTAAAAGCAAGCAAAGTACATGCCAAAGCAACAAAAACAAAACTTTTTTTCATCTTAATATCTCCTATAAAAAGTCAAGAAGAAAGTTGCAACTTTCTTTCTTGACTTTTTATGCCACTTCGTAATGAAATGAGAAGTGGCATTTGATATGCAAGTTTCCAACGGAAACTTGTCATGATAAAAG
>JAAVAO010000019.1 GCA_014803985.1 Treponema sp. | reverse complement strand
ATCATGACAAGTTTCCGTTGGAAACTTGCATATCAAATGCCACTTCTCATTTCATTACGAAGTGGCATAAAAAGTCAAGAAAGAAAGTTGCAACTTTCTTCTTGACTTTTTATGGGAGTATATATGGCAGAAGATTTTTCTTTTCAAATCACGGAATCTATTGGCGTTATTTCAACAAGCAAGACAGGCTGGACAACGGAATTAAACAAAGTTTCATGGAGCGGAAGACCTGCAAAGTTTGACTTGAGGGGCTGGTCTCCTGATCATCAAAAAATGGGAAAAGGCATAACGCTTTCTGATGAAGAACTTAAAAATTTGAAAAATGTAATCAACACTATTTCACTCGACTAAAACACTGCATCAAAAAATACTGTCTTTCACGCTATTGCACTCTCGCCCCGCACAAGATGGTGTGCAACGGATTTCAGCCATTTCAACACCATTCGCTATATACCATCGTTGAAAACCGTTGCACTGCGTCCGCCCTTTTTTAAAATAATTTCGTAAAGCATTTTTTGCAAAATCACATCTTCAAGCAATGCGCCTCCGCTTCTCAAATCAATGTCGGTTGAAGAAAGCAGGGCAAGAATGGCAAGCGATTGCCCCTGAGACCAAATCCGAGCCGCCCTCCCATATTGAGCCTTCATTTTCTTGCTGGAAAATCCATTTATCTTCAAGTTAAAGTCATCGGTTTTTCCAGAGGCGGCGAGTTTTTGCCAAATAATTAATTTTCTAAAACACGAGGCGAGCCCTGCGATTATCAAGACAGAGGAACTGTCCTTGGAAAGGCGGATTTTTTGGAGAATCTCAAGCGATTTTTCAAGACAACGAGAGGGATCTTCGCCCTCTTCAGACATAGTGTTAAAAAGAGAAAATGCATTCTCCTCCCTGTTATGTGTTAAAATTGCGTCAACATCATCGCTATCGATTGTATGCCCTTTTGGAAAGCAAATAAAAAATCGCGAACACTCGTTTTTCAGAGTCTCCGTGTTGTTTTCCAGCATATCAAATATTAAAGAAGCCGCCTCTTCCGTGATTTTGTAACCATTCTTTGAAAAATAATTGTTTAACCACGAAATTGTTTTATCCTCGGACATTTCCCAAAAAATTTTTTTGTTTCCTTGTGGAATTGCCTTTTCGATTTTTGAGTCAACTGAAATTTCATCTGAAACCAAAATTAAAACGGCGGCATCAGAAGCAGAAAGTGAAATCCATTTTAAAAGCGAGTCCACTTCGTCCTTTTTTTTAATCGCTTCTGCGCCTTTCACAACCACACAGGTACTTGAAGAAAAAAGGCTTTCCGACTCCAAAATCGCTATATATTCAGAGGGAAGTGTTTCATAGGCATAAAAAAGATACTCTTCAACCTGTCCGAATTTTTTTTTCATCGACTCCTTTATAGCCAAAACCGCATCAGTTCTCATTCCGGCTTCAGGACCTGTATAAAGATAAACCGACATAGAATCTTTTAGTATGTGCGAACAATATTGGCAAGCACACCGACAATCCTCACATCCTGACAATAAATCGCTTGGAAGTCTGGATTTTCGGGTTGCAGTCGAATTCTTGTTGTTTCATGATAATATCGTTTTAATGTAATTGCATCGTCAAGAACTGCCACCACAATTTGCCCGTCCACAACTGCAGACGTTTGCTCTACAACGGCAAGATCGCCTTCAAGAATACCGGCGTTTATCATACTCGTGCCGCGAACTCGCAAGGCAAAATAACTTTTTCCAGGCTTTATAAATGGTTCGGTGAGATTCACATACCCGTCAAGATTTTCCTCACACAGCAAAGGCTTTCCCGCTGCAACCGTCCCCAAAAGAGGGATTTTGCTCATATACAGTTTTGGTTCGCGGCTTCTTTCATCGACTAAAACGCGAATTGAACGAGAACGCTTTTGCTCTGTTGAAAGATAGCCTTTTTTTTGCAGTGCAGAAATATGATCTTGAACAGCACGAAGAGAAATGCCAAAATGCTCGCTTATCTCCCGAACTGTTGGAGGATACACATTTTCCTCCGTGAAAGTAGCAATAAAATCTAAAACTTCTTTTTGTCTATCTGTAATTTGTTTCATAAAACATCCTTATATAAATATTTTCTCTGCTTAAGAGCCCTTTACTATGCACAAAAATTTCCAATTAGTGAAAACTGAAATCTATTCTTCCTCAAAACGAGATTCAAACAAATTTTCAATTGCATCTGCCGCTTGCTGTTCATCAGAACCATCTGTCCGCAATGTCAAAACAGTGTTATATCCTGCAGCCATTGTGATTACGCCCATAATAGATTTAGCGTTCACCTCTATATCATCGCGAGAAAGAATTATTTCGCACTCAAATTTATTAGCCGCTTGTGCAATAATTGCCGCGGGGCGAGCGTGAATACCAGCGCGATTTCTTACCGTAAGATTTTTTTCAACCATAACCTTTAGTTCCTCTATTTTTTTATATAGTCCATCATATCCATTGGTCATTGGATACAAAACTTCCATTTTCTGTCCATTTAACGACATTATGAACAAACTTTCTCGCAGAATGTTCGCCCATTTTCTTTAGACGCTCATTTATAGCCGCAGTTTCTATAATAATTGGCAAATTTCGTCCGTCTCCAACAGGAATAACTTCCATAGGAATTTTCACACCCAAAATATGAGCGTACGTTAAATCAATTCCCAAACGGTCATAGTTATCTTTAGGATTCCAATTTTCAATCCTAATTACAAGCTCTATTTCTTTTTTGTCAAGAATAGCACCTACTCCAAAAAGTTTTGAAACATTTATAATTCCAATTCCTCGTATTTCCATGTGATGGCACGTCAAAGGATTTGTTCCCGTCCCTAGTATTGTATTTCCGTTCACGCACCGCAGTTCAACAAGATCATCTGCAACGAGTCGATGCCCGCGCTCAATCAATTCAAGTGCAAGCTCGCTTTTTCCAACTCCAGACTCCCCAACAAGTAAAATTCCAACGCCATGAACTTCCACAATAATACCATGGATAGACTTTTTAAGTGCAAAAACATTTGAAAACAGGCGAAGCAATCGAATGTTAAAATCCGTTGTTTCAAGGCTTGTTTGCAAAATCGGACAACACGACTGTTCCGCCAAACGACAAAATTCCTGCGTAGGCTCTCGATTGTTTGAAAAAATACAACACGGCATTGCATACGAAAAAAACGTTTCCAGAGAAGAATCGGTAAGTTCATCTTCAAGCTTTTGAATATATGCAACTTCGCCTTTTCCAAAAAGCTGCACGCGATCGGACATAAAAAAATCAAAAAATCCCGAAAGCGCAAGACCTGGTCTGTTTATATCTGAATTTGAAATTTCACGCATCAAACCATTTCTGCCGCCGATGCATCTTAACTCAAGGGCATCATATCCCTTCAAGTCCAATTCCAGTAAGTTAAAAACAGTAAACTTTTTTCTCGCCATACAAGTATACTATACATAACATTATTCTTTTATTCAATGTCGTTTTGCTGGTTTTTTAAAATTTTAAGAATATTTTAACCAATAAATGTATATCCAGCCTCTTCCACAGCCTTGGCAATCCTTTTATCGTCAACATTCTTTGACATTTTCAATAAAACTTCGCCTTTTTCGTGGCTTGCCGTCGCCTCGTCAACGCCCTTAATCTTTTCAAGAGCATCCTTTACATGATGCTCGCAATTAGCACACATCATTCCTTCAACTTTAATTGTTTTTTCAGTCATTTTTTTCCTCCTGATTTGACGTATATGTATTTTCATTCGCCCTTCCTTATGAATGGCAAACAGATTTAGACGAAGCGCATTTGAAACGACAAAAAAACTAGAAAGGCTCATCGCCGCCGCCGCAAACATTGGATTTAAACTCCACCCAAAAGAATGGTAATAGCACCCTGCGGCAAGGGGAATGCCTATAACATTGTAAAAAAACGCCCAAAACAGATTCTCCTTTATATTGAGGATGACCCTGCGACTAAGACGAATCGCAGCAACTACATCCAAAAGAGAGCCTTTCATAAGCACAACATCAGCGGCATCAAGGGCAACATCAGTTCCCGCTCCAATGGCAACACCAACATCCGCAACAGTCAAGGCAGGAGCATCATTTATTCCATCTCCCACCATGCAAATTGCGCCGCCCTTCTTTAACTGTGAAACAGCCTCAGCTTTTTCATTTGGAAGAACACCCGCTATAATTTTATCAACACCAGCCGTCTTGCCAATTGCATTTGCCGTTTTTTCATTGTCACCAGTAATCATAACTGTACAGAGATTCATATTTTTCATTTGTTGAACAGCAGAAACGCTATCATCCTTTAGAACATCGGAAAGTGCAACAAGCCCCAAAAGCGTTCCATTCTGTGCAAACATAAGAGGCGTTTTTCCCAAAGAAGAAAACGTTTCAGCGGTGGAAAATAGAGTTTCATCAGAAATTGCATTTTCCTCTGTTTTCAGCAGACTTTTTATATACTTCACGCTCCCACCGACAACTTCTTTTCCATCAATGACGGCAGAAAGTCCATTTCCTGGCTGCACGGAAAAATTCTCCGCTTCAAAAAAAGACAAGGGTGTGTTTTCAAAAGAATGCAGTTCGTCTTGACTGCTAGCTCCCATAAGAGAGGCATATTTTTTTATCACCGCTTTTGCAATAGGATGCTCGCTCTTTGCCTCAAGACTTGCAGCAATTTTAAAAAATTCTAACTCGGAAAGTCCATGCACCGTGATACTATCCGTCACCTGCATTTCACCCTTTGTTAAAGTTCCCGTTTTATCCAAAGCAACAACAGAAATCTTTCCCAATGCTTCAAGGCTTGCAGATGTTTTAAACAGAATGCCATTTTTTGCAGCAACACCGTTTCCAACCATAATCGCTACAGGAGTTGCAAGCCCCAATGCACATGGACAACTAATTACCAGCACCGCAATTGCACGAGAAAGCGCAAAAGAAAATGATGCGCCGACCACCAGCCACACTGCAAGTGTAATGATAGAAATTGCAATAACAATTGGCACAAAAACACCCGAAACTGTATCGGCGATTTTTGCAATTGGAGCTTTTGTTGCGGCGGCATCAGAAACCAACTGAATAATCTTTGAAAGCGTTGTGTCCTCGCCCACTCTCGTTGTCCTGCACTTTATATAACCGTTCATATTCAGTGTGGCAGAAATGACTTCGGAGCCAACAATCTTGTCAACGGGAATGCTTTCACCGGTAACAGCCGCTTCATTTATCGCACTTTCCCCCTCAACGACAACTCCATCAACGGGAATGCTCATTCCAGGACGCACTATAAAAATATCACCGATTTTCACCTCCTCAATCGGAACAGAAATCTCTTTTCCCTCTCGAACAAGAAGTGCGTTTTTAGGAGCAAGATTCATCAGGGCTTTCAAAGCGTTTGTAGTCCGCCCTTTTGAAATAGACTCCAGCAACTTCCCAACAGTAATTAAAGTTACAATTGTTGCAGAGCCCTCAAAGTAAAGGTTGTGCATACAGGAGGCAACGCGATTTTCATCTCCGTTCATAATGGCATCCGTCATATTGAACAAAACGACAGTGCTATACAAAAATGAAACACCCGAACCAAGAGCAACCAATGTGTCCATATTTGGAGAACCATGCAAAACCGAACGAAAACCGTTTACAAAGAATTTTTTATTGATAAAAAGGATGACAGAAGCCAAGATCATCTGCAAAAGTCCTATGGCAACATAATTTCCATCAAACCATTTCGGAAGAGGAGCATTCCACATATAATGCGCCATGCTCACATACATCAAAAGCAACAAAGCGAGCGCAGAGAAACTGAGCCTTTTGATTAACACCAGCGTTTCATTGCTTTCAAAGGAATGCGCACGGAAAGACACCCCTCGTTTTTCTGCGGAATTCTTTTCTCCCACAACAGATGCGCCATATCCCGCTTTTTCAACTGCAGAAATTATTTTTTGAGGATCAGCCACACCATCAACATTCATAGAATTAGTCAAAAGAGAAACAGAGCACGAAGAAACTCCTTTTACCCCCGAAACCGCTTTTTCCACACGAGAAACGCAAGCGGCGCAACTCATTCCCGAAACAGAAAATCTTTGCATATTTTCCATCCTCCGTGCTATAACAACTTTTGCAAAATATCCAACAGCTCTTCAACAACCTCGTCATTTCCTGCCCGTATTTCGTCAACAACACAAGATTGTATGTGATTAGAAAGCAGTTCCCGCGTAAAACTATTGAACGCCCCTTGCGCCGCTGAAATTTGAATCAAAACATCTGTGCAATAAACGTCCTGTTCAAGCATATTTTGAACGGCATCAATTTGCCCTTTTATTTTATTCAACCGCACTGTAAGACGGTGCATTTCTTCCGGCGTTCGTTTTTTTGTTTTTTTGCATGAACCATACCTTCTTTCTGTCTTTTCCATTATAAAATCTCCTATAAAAGTGCGATTACATTTTATGCACATTCGCAATGCATACATAGCACAAACTCCATCCTACCTTATACCAGTAACAGGTATTATCACACATATAACTGTACCACTGCGCCAAGCGTTTGTCAAGACACGTTTCATAGCAGAACATACCTAAATAGAAATACAAAACCGATACAAGAACAACTCACTAGGTCAGTTTTGGCAGCGCAGCGTACAAAACTGGAGGCAAATGCAAATCCAATACTCTGTTAACAAGGAATTCAGGCATTCGCCACACCCCTCCCAAAAAGCGCGAAATCTCCTTTGCACGGGTCTTCGGGCCAAATTTCCTTTAATTCATTTGTAATCATTTTCGCAGTCTTAAGCGAAGCAGAAGCATTTTTTGCAACAAGCCCCCATTTCACGCTCTCTTGAATAACGTGGGTGTCCAAAGGAATAATCAAATTCGCTGGGCTATACCATCGCCACAATCCTAAATCCACAGGAGAATTGACACGCACCATCCATCTCAAAAACATATATATGCGCTTGTTCGCGGAGTTTTTACCGTGCGGAACAATTTTACAGTCGGGAAACGAAGAAGACACAATCTCTCCCAAATCAAGACAAACGCCTTTCGCCGCACACCCTTCTCTCCACCTTTTCTGTATATACTCTCCGAATGAAGGGGATATTTTTAAAATCTCCGCCATTCTAGAAAAAAGCGCAATCATTTCATTATATGAATAAAAACGGTAGAATTTCTTTTCATAGTCGCCACTACAACCGCACGAATCGGCAAGGGCGTAAAAATCACACGAGTAGTTACCGCTCAAAAGCCACGCCGTCATCCCGCCCGATTTATCCGCCAAAGAAAAAATGCTTTTTATCTTTGGAATAAACTGAGTCCTGCTGCCAAAAGAAAGCATAGCCGCTATAAATGACGCCACTTCTGCATCGCGCATATCCGAATACCAGCGTAAAAATTGGCTTGGGTCATCGTTTAAAAAATACGCATTCTCATATCTTTCCGCAAGTCTCTTCAACAACAAGGCTGTTTCGTTTGTCATACGCAAAAGTATAGCATAAAACAAATTTTTATGCTAAATTATATTCACTATGTCAGATAACAAACCTTATAGACTTGCGAGCCTTGAGTATAAAAGAGAAAGAACGGTTGTTGACGTTCCAAACAGTCGCAAGCAAATTATTAGAATTGGCGGTTCACGCATTGTCTGCATTGCAGGTCCTTGCGCAGTTGAAAATCGCGAACAAATTATGGAAATAGCCTCCGCCGTTGCCGCAAGCGGAGCGGTTATACTTCGTGGAGGCGCTTACAAACCGCGCACATCTCCTTATTCATTTCAAGGTCTTGGAGAAGAAGGCTTAAAACTGCTCAAAGAAGCGGGAGATAAATTTGGTCTTCCCGTTGCAACAGAAATTGTTGACACATCATTAGTTCCCATTATGGAAAAATACGGCGTTGATGTCTATCAGATCGGCGCGCGAAACATGCAAAACTTTGAGCTTTTGAAAAAAGTAGGAATTTTAAGAAAACCCGTTATCGTAAAGAGAGGTCTTTCCGCAACAATTGAAGATTTGCTCATGGCAGCGGAATACCTTATGTCAAGCGGAACGGAAAAAGTCATTCTTTGTGAAAGAGGAATCCGCACATTTGAACGCGCAACAAGAAACACACTGGATTTAAGTGCAATTCCCGTCCTCCGTTCATTAACACATTTGCCAATTATTGTCGATCCAAGTCATGCAGTTGGAATACGAGATAAAATTCCACCAATGGGATTGGCAGCAATTGCAGCGGGCGCAGACGGAATAATAGTTGAAGTTCACTGCAACCCGGAAAAAGCATTAAGCGACGGTCCTCAAGCACTTCTCCCAAATCAGTTTGACAAATTGATGCACGATATAGAGGCTCTCGCTCCGGTTTTGGGAAAAGCCATTGCACATATAAAGGAAATTTCTTCCGCACCACTCAATTCCAATGCAGACAAAAGTTCCGATGATAAAAAAACCGAAAAGAAAGATCACATTATTTGTGCGTACAGCGGAAATCGAGGAGCGTATGCAGAGCAAGCAATAGAGCGATATTTTGATTCTGACAAGATTTTTAAGCAGGAAGAGCCATCATTCAGCGAAGTTTTTCAAGCCGTCACAGACGGAAAGGCAGATTATGGACTCATTCCAATAGAAAATTCCCTTGCTGGCTCTGTTTATGAAAATTATGACAACCTTTCAAGATTCTCTGATGTTTCAATTGTGGGAAGCATTACATTAAACATAAGGCACGCACTTCTTGGAGTGATAGGCGGAAGTCTTGAAAGCATAAAGAACATTTACTCGCATCCGCAGGCATTAAGCCAGTGCAAAAAATATCTTGAAGCGCATCCCGAATGGAAACATATTGAAGCCACTTCAACCGCAACTGCCGCCAAAATGGTTTCAAAACTAGATTCGCAGGAAAACGCCGCGATTGCAAGCCCCGTAAACGCATCTCTATACAAACTGGAAACATTGTGCGAAGACATTGAAGACAACCCTGGCAATTTCACGCGATTTGTTGTGATAAAAGCGAATAATTCGGCAACGAAATACAAGAATTCAAATGTTACACCAAAAACAGCAAGCATCATTTTCAAAACGAAAAATGAACCAGGCGCGCTGTATCATTGTCTGGGTGTGATAGACGAATTTAACCTCAACCTTTCTCGCTTGGAGTCACGACCAATACAAGGAGAGCCGTGGAAATACTGGTTTTACGCCGACATTGATCTTTCCGCAAACGCTGAAACCCACACCGAAAAAGAAGTGAAAGCACATGTGGACAGCGCAATTGAAACGCTAAAACGCACTGCCGAAGACGTGAGAATTTTGGGAATCTATTAGGGCGTATTTCACGTTTTACACTTTTATATAATTTGAGCGGCTTGTTACTTCGTTATGCAATCATAACCCACAAGGTCAGTTTTGGTAGCGGTAGCGTACAAAACTGGGTAAACAGGGCAAAGCCCTGTGACCGTAAGACAAGGAATTAAAGATGGAAGAGCAATGTATCTTTCGCCACTCCCCTACAATCCTTGCCGCAATAAAACGTGTTATTTGATCTAGAAAAAAACAGGTGCGAAAAATATTCGCACCTGTCGATTAGCATGAAAGTTTGGCTACTAACTACGTGTATATGTAAAACCGAGTGTCAACTTGTTGCCGTTGACAGTTCCTTTTCCTGCTTTTGACAAACCATCTCCTCCAATCATAGGAGACAAACTAGCAAGGGATTCTGCAGGCGCATCTTGACCAGCCATAGTTGCCTTTGTTAACTCAAGCGTTATGTCTCCATCTTTGTCTGCATCACCCTCGTATGTTCCTTCAAGAGTGGCTTTTCCACCATTTGCCACCATGCGAAATGTAGCATTGTCATAGAATGTCACTTTCACTTCTGCAAAACCTAAATCTTCCAGTCTACTGTCACTGCCCGTATACGAGACAACTTCGGAAGGATCATCATCCTCATCTTTGCAAGATACAACCGTTAAAACTGTGGCAAGTGCGAGCACCGCCAAAAGAAAATGTTTGATGCTTTTCATAAGCATACTCCTTTGTATAGATTTTTTTCGATAAGCACGTTGTAATATTCGTAGTTACTATACAAAAAAAAACTATTATGTCAAGAAGTACACTCAAGATTTTACTTGTGCAACAATTGCTTTTATTGCTCGCATTTTGACTTACTTGCAAATCGGAATGGCAGACACGCTAAAGACAGGGGGAAACGACACTTCCGAACGACAAAATCCGGCGCGGGTATGGAGGGGCAGGCTGTGCCAGTTCCGTGAGGAATGAGCGTAGCGAAACCCCGGAACACCCGATTAGGAAAAGTGACTCGCCCCCAAATAAAAAATCCCTCCAAAACCTTGCTGGTCTGAAGGGATTTTATTTCGTTTTATAGACTAAACCAAAATCAATCTACTTTTTACTCTTTGATGAAGACTTTGGCTTTGCTTCGGTCTTTTTCGCGCTTGATTTTGATGCGGCTTTTGCAACTTTTGGGGCGAACGGCTTTAGCAAATTCTCGCATTTATATTCCGCCTTTTGAGACGCTCCAAGAAGCGTTTTGTACTGCTCAAGAACAGCCTCCTCCTCCTTTTCACAAATCAATGCAAGAACAGCGTGCAAAATTATTGACGCTTCAAGTAATTCCTTGTTGAACCACACAACGCCATTAAATTCATTTGCACCTGAAAGAATCTTCGCCTTTGCTCCCGATGTGAGCATTGCAACAAAATCGTAGGCGGCTTTCTTCGCATCCTTTGCTATTTCCTTACAGCAAGAAACCTTTGCGATTTCAAACATCTTGTCAAGTTCAAAGCGCATATTGCACTTGCACAAACCAAGACGTTGGAAAAGCTCATGGAACTTGCGGGACACCGCCCAATTTTCAACGAAACCATAGTGTGCATATTCGCAAACCATTATGTAACAACAAAGTAAATCTGAAAGGTTTGCATTGCATGCAAGAGCCGTTTGTATAAACGTCTTTGCATCCTTCGCCTTTTTCAAAGCCAAAGGCAAATCATCAGAATATTTCACAGTGTTCTTTACAGAAAGCAAAACGATTTTTGAAACCTCTCTTTCAAAATCTTCAAACTGCTTTTCAGGATCGCTCAAAGCAACTTCAGATCCTGCAAACGTATTTGCAGAGCGATAGAATTCCAACGCCCCATTTTTACAAGAAGCAAGTAAAGCTTCAACCTGCTTTTTTAACGCGGCCTCTGTTGCCTTTGCAGATTCAGCAGAATGCAAGATTTTGCTCAACATTGGAACAAGCGCATTCGCAAAATTTTCAAATGGCTTGTAAAGGTCTTTGTAGCAAATTTCCTGCCATTCCGTTTCCAAATCATAAGCACCACGTCCGTTGAGTGTATCGCACAAAATCTGATAGCGATGATCGGCAGAGTCTGAAATTTCATGAATATCCATATAAACTTGATACTCAAAACCATTCAAACCTATATACATACCTCTCTCGCAAATCTCGCGGCTTCGTCGAACAAACCACAAGCCACTTCTATGTTCGCGGAAAATGCAGTATTTATCGTCTTCTGCATGCAAGTTCAAGGCTTCGGAAATTGACTTGGAGCGCATTTCATTATGCCTCTCTTCGCCCTCTCCAACTTTCACCGCATATTCGCAAGACTGTTTAATCCATCCTTGCGCTCGTTCATACTTATTGTTATAGAACA
The DNA here is from genome assembly GCA_014803985.1 of Treponema sp. Classification (GTDB taxonomy): domain Bacteria; phylum Spirochaetota; class Spirochaetia; order Treponematales; family Treponemataceae; genus Treponema_D. The sequence goes on along the minus strand of JAAVAO010000019.1, from coordinate 30,614 downwards.
CAACAGAATATTCAGAGCCGGCAGAGTTTGAATAGGCAAAAATATTTTCGTTCACATAATTTCCATCCCACACATCATAGAACAAGAAATTCTCCACATTCGCAAAGACATATCGCTTCTTCATAAGCGGGAAAATGTCATGCCAGTGGCGATTTATAAGATTTTGATCTGGAGATTCATTCTTGTACGCCTTTGTGAATTCCATTCCATATTTTTCAGTAAACCCTTCAATCTGTCCGTGTCCAAACATTGGAAGACCTGGCATTGTAATCATCAAAGTACAAACGCCAAAATACTTGTCATCCTTTCCAAACTGTGCAACCGCAGTGTCCTCATCAGGATTGTTCATAAAGTTCACATAGCGTTTTAGAATCTGCGGGTCAAACTTAATCGTATTTTTAACGCTATCCCGATACTTTTGATTTTCCTCTTTTTTCAGCATATTCATAAACGCACTGTTATACACTCGGTGCATTCCAAGCGTGCGAACAAAGTAGCCTTCCATCATCCAAAACGCCTCTGCCAAAAGCAAAGTGTCTGGCAATTCTTTTGCAACTCTGTCAACAACTTCCCGCCAAAATTCGTTCGGGATTCTCTCTTCAAATTCTTTGTCCGTCAATGCATATTCCGCGCGTGAATATATATCTCCTCCATGCCCCGGTTGCGGATACCATAATCGGCGGATTGATTTTTTCGCAAGAACCATTGCTGCATCAAAGCGAATAATCGGGAAATTGCGAGCAACATGCAAAATATCCTGCATAACCGCCTCTCGCGCCTCGGGATTCAAAAAGTCAATTTGCGCAGTGTCATTCCACGGCATACCCGTTCCATCGTTTCCGTGATAGATATAGCGGGTGTCGCCCGTTTGATTGTCAACCCTTTTGAAGACAACAGAACAGTCGGAGTGATTGTAATAATGATTTTCAAGATACACACCGACTCGCCCATCATGGCTTAAATTCTCGCCGTCAAAAGAATAAGAAGGAGACGGAGGATCTCGCCTCTGAACAAACCTATCGGGGTGGTTTATCACCCAATCAGAATCCATACCCGTGTGATTCGGAACCATATCACTGGCAAGACGAATTCCACGCTGCCAAAGTCGCTGCCTCAAGTTAGCAAGCGCATCCCATCCTCCGATATTCCAAGCAATATTGTAGTCATACAGCGAATAGGCAGAAGCCGCCGCCTCTGGATTTCCACAAATCTGCTTGATTCTCTTTGAAGCATTGCTGCGCTCCCACAAACCAATAAGCCAAAGCCCCGTAAAACCTTCATCGCGCAATGCATCAAGTTCTTCATCAGGAATTTGATCAAGACGCGTAATCGGACGGTTGTATTTTTTTGTAAGCTGATCAAGCCAAACAAGAACTGTTTTTGCCATCAAAATAACGCATGGCATCCACTCTCGGTCAGGGCTAAACCGCTCGTATTCTTTCATCAATCCGTCATAGTTATACGGCTCCATTTCAACATCGCCACCATTTATCGGATGCCACCCCATTCTTTCCTCTTCAGAAAGGCTGTCCATTCCAGAAAGAAGTCGGCGCAAGAAATCGCCCAGCAAATCACCCCAATATTGCCTGATATAGTCGAGCTGTCCCTTTAAACTATTAGGACTAAACACAACTGGCTCGCGCAACATAGTAATCAAGTCGTGATTAAATGGACCGAACGTTGAAAGAGAAGCGAATGTCTTTTGCACTGAAGCCCACGCCTTGTCATAGAGTGGATTTTTTTGCAGTTCTTCATCCCCGAACATAATTGCAAAAGGTCTGAATGCGGGATTTTCATTTGCAAGCCGCAGCAAAACCCACTCTTCAATTGTTTGCTCTCGATTGGAACGCATTGCATTTGTACCTATATCAAGGCAGTCTTTTTCAAGGTATTCTTCAGCCGTCATTTTTCCTTGATACACTTCAACAGGAGGAAATTCTGCCATAAATTCAAGAAGCATTTTATCAACTTCCTCTTTTGTAAACTTCTCATTTAATGCAGACAAAATCTGTTTAAACGAATCCCGCTCCTTGTCCTTGCGGTAGGTCATACAAACATAATGAAAAATTTCATCAATAAGTCCCATTGCATTCAAAGAACCTGCGGAAATACGTTTTTCCTTTTGTCCTCGTTCATCAAAAACCTTGTTTAGTTTTTCTGCAAATTTTCTAACCGCTTGAATGTTTGCAATAATTACATTTCCGCTAGAGGCATAAAGCTGTTCATCAAAATTGCACAAATCTCGAATTGCCTTACACACATGGAATTCGTTATACGAAATATTCATTATTATTTTCCTCCGTGTAATGAAGTAATTTCTTTTATTTTTTCAATCAATGATTCATTTTTCAAAAGGTCTTCCATAAGCACAGGAAGCCTGTATGTCCAGTTGAATTGACTGACTGTTCCCGGAATGTTTATTCTCTCTTCATCTGGATTTTCAAGCCAGTACGCACTTTCAAGAGAAAGGAAATCTTGCATTGGGTGAATGCACCACAGACTGTTTGCATTTGAAAGAGCCTTTAGAATTCCCAAAGCAATTTTTTCGTTGTAGGGGGAAGAGGCAATAGCATTTATTCCGTCATTGTCCCAGCCTTCAAGTCCAAACGCCCATGGATATGTGTGTGCAAAAACATTTGCCGCCTCCTTTTCATCATTCCACCATTGACGAAGCGTGGAAGAGTCATGAACAGAGGTTGTGCAAACTGAAAGCGCAGGCAAATCCGCAAATTGCACGAAAGGCTGCCCCCCTTCCTTCCATCTTCTGCACCACCGATACACGCGAAGCGAAAGAATTCCATTTCTATCCATAACTGACGGTAAGCAAGGCAAATCCGCACCCAAGTCCTCTCCGCACGGAACCATAGAAACGCTGTTTGTTAATGCAGAAAGAATTTCATCCGACTGCGTTTCCCAAAGGCGATTCTGTTCGTTTTCCGCGTTTTCAATAAGCCATTTAAGCGTGTTTTTTTCTCCATCGTTCAGCGAATTCCAACTTGTCGTCTGATAATACGTCCAAATCGGAAGGAACTGATTTTCCTCTATCTCAAGCAAACACCTATCATTCCAGTAGCGACTCAACGTCTGTTTTACGCGAGACTGTGCATCCCCCTCGCAGAACTCCGACAAATCCGCCTCGTAAAAATCCTTGTCGCCTTGCACATCTTTCTTAAAAAGCCACAACTCTTCGTTTCCAAGCCGATCCGCAAATTTCGACAGTATTTTTGTAGCTGATTCATAATTCCATGTTATGTCTTGAATTGCACCTGTTGGAACATGCGGCTGGCTGAGCCATCTAATTCTGTTGTCATCAAACCCTGCATTATGGAGTGTGTCGCGTGAAATTGAAATATACGGGTCGGTGTGTCCTAAAATCGCAGTTGTGTCGCGCGTAGGAATTGCCCAAATTCTAAAAAATCCCAAAATGTGGTCAAGTCTGTACGCTTCATAATACTGCTCTGCACTCTTTAACCTGTCTTTCCACCAACTATAATCATGTTCTTTTAAATACTTCCAATTATAAGTCGGAAATCCCCAGTTCTGTCCTGTTGGATTTTCATTGTCAACGGGAGAACCTGCGCGCAAATTTTGGTTGAAAATTCCAGGCAACGCCCATGCATCGCAAGAATCTTCATTCATAAGAATAGGCATATCTCCCTTAATGATGATTCCAGACTTTTTCACGGCATCGCAACTTTTTTTAAATTGGCTTGCAGCCCTCATTTGCTCCCATGCATAAAAAAGCATTTCCTTTTGGTTTGCCTTTGCGTTGTATCGGGAGAGGATTTCCTTTTCAGAAAGATTTTTGTCCTTTTCGTTCCATTCTTTCCATGAGGCTTGATTATATTTGTATTTTAGACCTTTATAGACTGCATAATTCACAATCCACAGATTTTTCTTAATCCATTTTCCAAGTTCATCGCTCGGCTTTAAATCCTTTGCAATATCGGTTGCGGCATATATTTTGCGCAAAAGACTATCCTTTGCATTTAAAATTGCATCATAATTATAGCGAGTTCTTCCATTATATGGGTTGTTCTTTATAAACGCATCATATTCTTTTTTAAATGCCACATCAGCCTCGTAAACTGCTTTAAATTCAGGAAGAGCACTGATGTCTATATAAATTGGATGCAATGCAAATGCTGAAAGTCCAGAATACGGAGAACTTTGAGTTCCTGTGTCATTGACAGGAAGCAACTGAATCAATCCTATTCCAGATTTTTTGCAAAATTTTGCAAATTCAGGGAGAACAGTATATTCTCCGATAACAGTATTTTTCTTTGTATAAATTGCGCCCAGCGGAATAGACGCGCCAGTTGTCCGCTCAACAGGTCGTACCCTGCCTGTATTTTCTGTATCACTCATAAAAAATATTATAACACGGCTTTCTATAAAATGCCTTAAAAATTTTAGATTATTTGTTTTTTTTATTCTATCACTATTCTTTGTACAAAAAAATCCTGGAGGCATTTTAGGCTTCCAGGATTTTAAAGAGTCTACCTATTCCGTTTTTTCCGTAACTGTTATCGTTAATCTCGGAGCGGATAATGAATTGTCTATAACCTTTAGAACAACAATATATGTTTTTCCAACTTCAAAATTAGATGCCATCGTTGAGTTAGAACCTCCATCTTTTTTATACGTCAATTCGATTTCTGTTCCAAACGGTATACCAGTTCCTTCCCAAAGATTTCCGCCTGAACCAAAAATACCAAACTCATTACCAGCATTTGTTGCTGTAATTTCAATCGTTTGAGTTTCGTCCGCTTTTAATGTCCTCGTATCACTCCAGTACTTATCCCATGCCCCTTTGAATGTCAACCCTTCAAGTGAATAGACTGTAGGTTTAGGAGGAGGAGTAATATATTCTTTTAATGTTACTGTTGCAGAAATAGCATTGGTTGCCTCGTCATCAATGATAATTGTTAAAAGGTATTTGCTGTTTACACTTAAATTAGTGATTTTTGCATTTTCAAAACCACCATTATAGAGTAAAGAAACCTTTTCAGAAGGAATATTTACATTTTCAGTGGATGCATCTTTTGCACTAATTGTAGCTGCGCACCATTTGACATCCCACTCGCCCTTTATTTTTTGGACTGCAAATTGGACACTTTCTTCTGTTGCTGTAAATTCATACGTATATGTCGTACCGTCAACTTTAGTAAGCGGAGAGCCAATCCAACCGTCAATAGCACTGGCAATTCCAGCTTTATCTAGAATCGTTTCATCTGTATCTGGTGTGTCAGGGTCTTCTGGAATTCTTGTTCCCTGTGTTCTCGAAAATGAAATGGTGAAAGCTTCTTCGTCTGTGCCAAAAATGACTGTGAACGTATCATTTGTAATAACAGACGTAGTAACAACGTCTTCATCCAATGTCATTGTTGCTTTGCCGTCAGCAACAGTATATAGCATGGTCTCTACATAATCATCAGAACCATCTTTTTTACCACCGTACATAATCAATGTTAATTCTGCATCCTTAAATCTAATCTCCGTAACATCGAACGTCCCCTTTATATCCTCATCGTCAAAAGTCATTGAACCGTAGAATGTTTTTCCTGCAAATGGATTTGCTGGATCAGGATTTGGTGTTGGTGCTGGATCAGGATTTGGTGTTGGTGCTGGATCAGGATCTGGTGTTGGCGTTGGATCAGGATCTGGTGTTGGATCTTGATATTTTTTTCCTGGCGTTGTTGAAAAAGTGCAGGCAGTTTCATCAGTGCCGTCTAAACTAGCAGTGAATGTGTCATCTTTTATGGCTGAAGTTGTAATCTTTTTTTCATTGTATGTTACAGATGCCTTTCCGTCAGAGACGGTGTATTTTAACGTTTCTACTTTATCTGAACCGTTTTCTCCCTGTCCGTATAAAGTCAATGTTACATCTGTTGCAGATGTAAATTTCAATTCACAAACATCATACTCTTTACCCTCAATGGTCTGCGAACCATAGAAAGTTTTTTCTACAAACGGATTTGCTGGCGAAGCGTCATCGTCACTGTCATTACCGTTTGAACAACCTAAAATACCCCCCCCCTACTAACAAGGCGAGTATCGTCAAGAAAGATAAAAATGATAAAAGAGATTTTTTCATTTTAATTCTCCTCCTCAAGAAAATAGACAGACAAATGCCGGGTTATAGGATGCAAACAGCATCCGAAAGAACTGCGGTTACAAATCCCCGTCTAAAAGTCATTGACTGCATAGAGTCTCTTCACCTCGTTCTTTCAAATTACCTGTTCTTACAAAACCTCGACCTTTGCCCTAAATAATTTGTAGTCTGCAACGCAAACTGTTGAAATAATTATAACATGCAAAAATTCATACGTCAAAAGGGAATCCTCAGCGTATCAGGGCTGACGCATGAAAAAAACCGCAGTAAATAAGCAAGTTTTGAAAAGCTAGAAAAAACATTCTTCCAGTTGCAGTGATAAAGGCAAAACCATGCGCTAGCGCATTTTGCACTGATTGTGGCAAGGATTATCCTTTCGCTGCTATCGCAGCGACCACAATCAGAGCAATTTTGCCTTTCTCCCTGCGCCTTTGCGAATGTTTTTTATATATAAATGAACAAACTTTTTTTCGTACGTAAGCCCTGCTCAGCGTATGCAGATGCATCGAACTACATTAGGAAGAAAAAGAAACAATTTGTTTGATATTGTTATTGTATAATGGGTCAAAAAGTATAAAATTCGAATTTTGACTTACCTATAATTTTTCTACAGATGAAACTATGAATCCTGTGGAAGAAGGTGTAGTCTTCCCCTGCTGTTCTTTCCATTGCTCCGTAGTTTTGCCTTGCAACACGCTAGGGATACGGAAGGCGGCGGAGCCGTTGCGAAGCAATGGAGCGAATGCGGAACCTGGAGTAGCCCGACCGGCGAAGTTTTCGCCGGGAGTGCCCTGGTATGAATTTTGAACGGACACGGGCATTTGTAAAAAGATATGATATGTGCTAGGATTGCTAAAACAGAGGAATAGAAAATGAACCCATTAATCAGAGATTATTTGCTGTGCACTTTTTCAATTATGATCATTGGCTGGGGAATATGCGTAACTTTTAGTTTGAAGGGCGTTTCGCTCAATGACAATTATTTGCTCTATATACCATATCTGCTTGGCGGTTGGTCACCGACTATCGCTTCGTTTTTCGCATTAAAGAAAAACAATCGAATTACAAATGGCAAGGAATGGCTCAAAAATATTTTTGATTTCAAACAAAGTGTCGTTTCGTATTGTATGGTCGTGTTTTTTGCAGTCATTTTTATTTTACCGCAATGCTTGATTTCTGGATATGAAAGCAGAGCCCCTCTATTTACAATTTTCGTTATGATTCCTCTGATGCTTGTAGGAGGAGGCCTTGAGGAAGCGGGCTGGCGTTATATTCTTCAGCCGGAGCTAGAGAAAAGTCTTCCGTTCACGGTATCAACGCTCATCGTCAGCATTATTTGGTGGCTGTGGCACTTGCCGCTGTTCTTCATTCAAGGGGTCTTTCAGTACGGACAAAACTATCTTGCATTTGGAATAAACGTACTGGGATTAAGTTTTGCCCTTGCAAGCATAAGAAAAATCACGGGCAGTGTGTGGCTTTGCGTATTGTTTCATTGCCTTGCAAATGCCTTGTCGGGAATCTATGACATTAACAAAAACATTTGGGGAAATATCGCTGCGGCGATCCTTTTGATTTTGTGCGCATACGTTTTGATAGCAATCACTGACAAAATAAAAAGATGCAAGTCATAGAGTATTTCAGTAGCAACCGCAAAAATCATTGGCTGAATCAAATACAAAAAAGTGATTGGAGTGCAGGGCAGTATCTGTATGAATTGCTGCAGTTGAAACATTTCAAATCTGTTTTGGGAGAAACGTCAAAAGTGCTGCTGCTTGTAAACGATGACGAACTCATTTCGTTCTGCACATATACGGAAATCGATGACATACAGCCGACAAACCTAACTCCATGGATGGGATTCGTGTACACCTTTCCAAAACACAGAGGGCATCGCTATGTTGGCATACTCTTTCAGGAAGTTGAACGGCTGGCAAAAGCCAACGCTGTGCACGATGTCTACATTTCCACAGACACAACTGGACTATATGAAAAATACGGATGCACATTTTATCAGATGATGAACGACATAAACGGAGAACCTTCCAGAGTGTATCGCAAGCACATAGAATTTTGAAAAGATTCTTCTCCAAAGGAAAGCACAAAGGGAATAAAAGGCGACCCCTCTGAAAATTCAATCACTGTTGAAAAGCAAGAAAGCGTGGAATTTGCATTTTAAAAATAAAATGATAAAATGATAAAATGATAAAATAAAAAAATGATAAAATAAAAAAATGAAAAACAAAAAAATCATAGCAGAAACAGAAAGGTTGATTTTACGGCGGTATAAAAAAGAGGATTTGCAGGATTTGTTTGAATATTTGTCTGATGCAAAAGTCGTGGAATATGAACCATATAAGCCGCTCACTTTAGATGAAACAAGAGAAAATCTTGAATGGCGAATTGGAACAGATGAAATGATTGCCGTTGAGTTGAAAGATTCCCACAAAATGATTGGCAATGTATATGTGGGAAAACGTGATTTTGAGGCGGTGGAAATAGGCTATGTGTTCAATCGCAATTTTTGGCGACACGGCTATGCCACCGAAAGTTGCAAAGCGTTAATCGACCATACATTTTCAAATGGCATCCACAGAATATATGCAAAATGCGACCCACTCAATGAAAATTCCTGGAAGTTGCTTGAAGCGTTGGGATTTCGGCGCGAAGCACATTTCAGAAAAAACGTGTATTTTTGGAAAGACGAAAACGGAAAACCAATTTGGAAAGATACGTATGTGTATGGTAGGGTGAATGAGTGTTGTTAACGGAATGAGAATTTTACAAAAAGACCTGATTTAAGGGATTAAGACGCTAGTATGAATATGGTTATTCTCAAGTCAATTATTATTTGGTGCTTGACTAGTATCTCCGAGCAGGAGATAATGTAAGTCGTGAAATATCAAAGGATTAGCACACAGAAGCTAGAAGTTTCACTGCGAATACCACCACGAGAACGAGTTTGCGCGCGGCAAGAGCCACGTCAACGAGATCGAAAACTTCTCGCCATTTTTTGTAAGGACGCAGATCTTTGTAAAGGAGAAAAACATGAAAAAATCACTGTTTGCCACAATTGTGGCAGTGACAGCGTTCTTGCTTCCCATAGCAGGATACGCCCAGACAACGAGCATTCCTGCTCCGCGCATCAAAAAAGGGCCTGCCATCATCGGCATTTTCAACAACCGTCAGTCAACCAGCAACTACGACAGTTGCCCGCTTTCCAAGCAAGACCTTGCGGATTTGCTGTGGTGCGCGATGGGCAAGAACAGGGATGACGGCAAACTCACTGCTCCTACCGCGAGCAACAAGCAAGAAGTGCGCCTCTTTGTTTTCGATGCAGAGGGCGTGAGCGAGTATCTGCCACAAAGCCACGAACTAAAGCAGGTGGCAAAGGGCGACAACCGGGACTTAGTGGCAGGTCATCAAGACTTTGTAAAGACTGCTCCTGTGAGTTTGGTGATCGTTGCTGATATGGACAAGTTCGGCGGCACAGAACCTCGCCAGTTGACGATGGCAACGGTCGATGTGGGTATTGTCTGTGAGAACATCAGTGTGGCCGCCGCTGGATTGGGCTTGGCATCACGCCCCAGGGGGACGATGGACAGCGAAGGCATCAGAAAGTTGCTGGATCTCAATGAAAACCAAATTCCAATTATGAACAACGTTGTTGGCTATCCAGCAAAGAAATAATGTGGATAAAAAATGTAAAAGTCGCTCCAAGTCGTGGCGACTTTTCTATGGCAGGCGATATGCGTTAGGGATTGGAGCACCTGCGAAGCAGTCCCGAAGATAGCACAAAGTGCGTTCGTAGGGATGAGCCGCGGTTAGCGGCGAAGTGCGGAAAGCCCGGCGGCGCGGTGCGCCGCAACGCCCGAAATATGCTCCTTTGGAATCGTAAAATTCGTTCGATTTCAGTTTGCTCGCATTGTTGCTTNATTCTTCTCATTTCTCGAAACATTATTTTCTCCCGCCTTTTGTTTTTTAGTCATAATGCTCCAATTGATAAAGCCATACATATCGGTAACAAAGAACGCAANGAAACAAATNACCATNGGCAAGTANGTTCTGTTTTCGTAACTCGCCATGCTCCACAGGAGTATCAAAACTATGTCGTTTGCCNCGTAACCTATTGCATAAAAACGACTTCTTCGCGCCGTCAGGTACGCTGCGATAAATGAAGTCAATACCGATACTGTGCTAATAATTACGCTTGCCGTATTGAGTGCNTGCAATATGAAGAAAAACAATACCGTAATAATCGCGGCCGCTATTAAGAATAAGCACCATTCTTTGCGAGAAAGCGAATTGACTTTAACTTGNCTTTTATTACCTTGATAGGGATTGCGCAACCACGATATTAACGCCCAAANAGCAATGGGAGCGGTCATTCCCAAATACGTTATCATTTCGCCATAGTAACGAAACGAATACGAAATAATGCCGTAAAATACGCTGAAAACTATCGTCAAAAACTGCCCGATAGGATTGCCCTTTGAAACAAATATCAAAGCGGTTGCGCCGATGAGAGAGCCGACCAAATAGANGTATTGCGTGTTTTTGAAAGCAAAGAAAGATACAATGATTGAAATTACGCTAANCCCCCAAATCAGCCATTCAACGAGAGTGATACTTTTTAGAAANTTTTTCATTGCACCTCAAAAAAAAATGGCACTTTGCTTATATCTTCCAAGACCTGACGATATAAGTAAAATGCCGTTGCATTTGCAAGCACTCGGTAGCACCTGCNGATCAATATGATTTTCATTTAGTATATGTAAAATGNCGATTGGNNTCAAGTGCTCCTGCTTTGGTATNNTCTGGCGAAAACATAGCCAAGTTCGCTTGCGNCTACNTTGAAATNTCTCCNAATNTTCTTTCAAGTTCGTGCTGAATTTCTTCGGCGCGGGCNATTTGTTCGTTGAGATTCCATTTGCCGATATTCTTTCCGTCCTTCAAAAACATTGAGCCGCATTGATGAAAATAGAATTCAATATTTCTTTCTTTGGCTTCTAAATACAAATTCTTTACCCANTCNAACTCAATGGGGCGAACGTCCACTTTTGGTGCCATTTCGCCGCCAACGTTGACGCANTTTATAAGCCCTGTGTCAAGGTACTTTCCCAAAGAAATAGGGCCGATAAGCGGCGAGCAAAAAACTTCCCTGTGCTTGNCTGGTGCTTCCANAAAATGTTTCAGCCTGAAATCCGCCATTTCNTGATTTTCAATGGAAATACTGATATAAACGTGTTCCCAGCCGTCGCCCCAATCGGGNGGAACGCTATTTTTTATCCTTTCGGGGCGTTTAGTCGTAAGCACAAATTTACANTCTTTTCTTCTTCNGATAAAATCCCAACANNCNNCNCGCCACNCATCTGCNTCTTCGATAAANAAATCNGAAGAAAANCANAGNTTTACCAAAGAATTCGGCGGGCAGTCNTTNTCCTTCAGTTCGTAGGTGGTTTTGCCCTTTTCGATTTTTGCGGTGTCTCTGCCGTATCTTTTGTCCATTTTGTANACAAAACANTTTTTNCAGCCNNNNCTTACTTTTTTNCACCCGTGCCACGGNTTCCACGGTATGGCTTTTTNNATTTCNTNNTTTTGCATAATCACNCCTCNTAATNATTNCGCTCAATAATTTTGTTTGCTTTCTCNGCNAATNCNACCAAAGNGTTAAAGTCGTCTTGCCCAAGCCCNTNTATNAGCCAATCGAGNTTATGTGTTAANTCGGCTTTTGCTTTTTNGACAAGNGNNTNNGCTTTTTCAGTCGGCAGAATGTGGTAGGCGCGTTTGTCCTGCGGCGACGGACTTTTGNTNATATATCCTTTNTTTTCAAGCGAAGTGATATGNGCCGTNATCATCGGNTTNGACACTTTCANCATTTCNGCNAGNNTAACNGGNGTATGNGGACCTTCCGTTTCNGAAATGATATTAAGNACNCCCATTTCNCTTGGNCGGACGGGNAGNCCTTTTTTNANNNCCATATAGTTNTTNCNNAAAACNGANAGCACNGCNTTNGCAANAAAATACTTATCCATATTATCTCCGCAAACTAATTCATATAGATTAACTANATTTTAGTTCATCTANATTAACTTGTCAAGCATNTTTNCGGAATNTAATTTTTATGGCATAAAAAAGAGACGAGGGTGTTCTNGTCTCGTCCCCGATATAGTAAGTATGGGATCAAGAAATACCATTGTTAATGTGATGACAACTGCACCTACAATAAGACTCATTAAAACCGTTGTCGATGCCGTTTTATCAGCTTGTTCTTTTTCGCCTTTACCGAGTAAGCGAGATATGTAAGACGATGCGCCTGCACCGAACATCATACCGAGTCCGATAACTATTTGCACAAGCGGGAATACGACCGATACCGCGCCGAATTGACTTAATCCCAACTTGCCGACGAATAAACCGTCAATGACATTGTAGAGAGCCGAAATCAGCATACCGATCATTGTCGGTATGCCCAACTTCAAGAGAGCAGAAGAAACCTTTTCGTTCNTTTNANAGATAAAGACGATCTGTTTTTGTTGACATTTATATGTCCTCCTTAAAATTATTTTTGATATATGATAAACGTGCCAAGATACTTTTAACTGTTACACGATAATTTTCGTTNGCNCTTTCTATTGTNTGTACAATGTCATCACAAATGGCTTCTTGTTTTGATTGAAGNTTCGGTGGATAATACATATTGAAAGNGGCTATTGTGAACGATCCGTTTTCTATAAGCCTTAAACCATCGATTTTTAGATTTGGACTATACTTTTTTAACACCGTATATACTTGTTCGGNTAAATTTTGNTCTACTACATCATCTTTCAAAATATAGTCAATCTGAATACAACTTTCACAACGATATTTTTTGTATAAATCGTAAGATATAGCGTTTACTGTTTCATATAGCTGCTCAGCGTTTTCTTTGTAACCTTCTATACGCATTGAAACTATAAAGTAACCGAAACCATAATCGTGTATCATCAAATTGTGAACTGCCACAATTCCTTTGTGCAAATCAACCAACTGCAAAATNTTGNCCCGTAACTCTTTGTCCGCAGCCTTTCCCATTATTCTGCCTAAAACTTCCAATAGACTTTTAACACCTACGAAAATAATAAATATAGATACTANAATACCGCAATAGCCATCAATATTAAGGTTTGTAAAAAAGCCAACTATTGCTGATATGAGAACAGCAAGCGTCGCAACTGAATCGCTTATACAATCGGTAGCTGTGGCTTTCAATGATTCCGAGCCTGTTATTTTCGCAAATTTTCTATTGTAACAGAACATATAGATTTTTACGGCAATAGACAATACCAACACCACAAATAAAGCTATACCAAATACCGTCTCTTGCGGATTTTTTATAGAATCGATGGAAGTTTCAGCTAATTTAACACCCATAATGACAACAGCTAATGAAGTAAATATACTCATTACCCACTCAATTCGCCCGTGTCCAAATGGATGCTTTAATCCACCCCCATATTTTGACATCTTAAAACTGATAAACGAAATAAGTGAAGTTCCTGCATCCGCAAGGTTATTAAATCCGTCAGCCATAATAGCAACTGACTTGCATAATAGTCCAATAACTATTTTCGCCATACACAATAAAACATTAAGAATAATCCCCACAATGCTTGAAAGCGTAGCATACGCCTTTTTCACGTTCGGATTGTTAAGGTTATCACGGTCTTTTATNAATAGCCGCGCAAGTAATGAAGTCATAATGTTACCCTCTTAATATTGAATACTTGTTCAATTTTGTTCAATAAAAAAAAGGAATTGACCGTTACCGACCAATTCCTGCGTTATACATTTTAGATAATTTATGTAGTTGCATTATTGCCCACTCCTTTCCTTGATAGTGATACATAAGTTGCATTAAACCGTCAACAAAATTGTTTGCTATAATATGTATATAAATTTCGTCGGCTTCTTGATCTTGTTTATGTTCGTTCAAGTGCTTTTCGATATTCTCTATTAGATGTTCTCTTTCGTGTTCGTATTTTGTTCCTTCACTTTTATCAAAGAGTATTATGCTTTGTTCTCTATGCTCAAAAAGATTTATTAAACAGTCGCTCTCCGCTTTACTTACACCATAAATCAAGTCCGAGCTACCATTATCATTTGCGGATAGAACGTGTTCCCAATCATATAAAACAGGACTAACAACAGCNCGAAAAAGTGCTTCTTTATTTTTATAGTAAGAATATATTAATCCCGTTGGAATACTCGCTCTTTCAGCAATACAACGCATAGCCGCTTCATTATACCCCTTTTCGTAAAACTCACTTAAAGCGGCTTTTAATATTTTATCTCTTATTTCATCTTTAAGAACTTGCACTATTAGCACTCCAATATTGAACACTCNTTCAGTATATACCTAAACAAACTATTTGTCAACAATTTTGCGCCGTAAATTCAATAATTATTTCTCTAAAGTCCCCGACTACTATAATACTCGGTAGTTCAACTCCCGTTTTTTTGAAAAACATAGAAAAATCATCCCTAAAAACAAAAGATAATATTTAAGTCAAAAAAGCTGTTACATAAACCGTTCTCCTCATAGGAAATTAAAAAACAAAATTTTATAAAAGTTACACTTTTAAGNTAAGACAAAACGCTCTCGGACAAATTGACCGAGAGCGTTTAATGTACATAATTGAGTGTGTTTTAAGTAATATAAATTGAAATTTATCTTTCTTTGTACCCTGCGATAACCGTTTTTGCCCAATTCAGTAGCAACTCCGACATTTCCTCAAACTTCACGCTTGCGCCGTTCTTCAACTCTTGTGCGATTGTAAGCACCGCAGACGGCGGATTGATTGCTTTTTGCAATTCAGTCTTTGATTTGATATATTTGCCCGTTTCGTAAAACCACACCGCTTGAATAGTAAAGACAGCCGACTTATACAATGAGCGTAATATATCGTCGCTTTTCTCGTGAACGAAGTTATGAACGCAAGCGTGGTAAATGTTACACGCGCCGATTCTTATCGCACGTTTAACGGCTTGCTTATCTACCTTTTCTAAAAGCAAATCGAGCGTGCCTTTTATCGGCGTGGTATCGTAATAGAATTGGAACAGATCGCTTGCTTCCCAATTCAAAAACTCGGCTTTACCCGAAATAAATCCACAAATCAAATCCCTGTTCGGTAAGCTGTCGAGCATATCTCTATAAGTTTTCAAGTCGTTTGTTCTCAACTCGTCGAGAATAACGACAACATCAATATCGCTTGTTTCCGTTGCTTCCCCTCTGCCGTAACTACCTTGTAAGCCTATAAACCAAACGCGATTAGCAAATGTTTGTTCGACTTTTTCTGTAAAATCCTTAATCCAAGTTTTTATATCAATCATATCGTTATACCATAAAATTGAAATTTGTCGCTGAATTACCATTGTTGTAAAACGGGGACTCACTTCCCCCAATTACATACAAGTTCTTCAATTTCAGGTCTGTCCGAAAACTTAGACAAATCCCTTACGGAATAACCATCTCTTGATTGTTTGTCGGGATCAGCACCTGCTTCCAATAATAATTTTATGACTTCGTAGCTTCGTTCGGGCGCATAGTTTTTGCAACGAGCAACGGCAAGTTGCAAACTTGACGCTCCCAATAATGTTTCCGCATTTGCATTTGCGCCATTTTCCAAAAGAGCCTTGACAATTATCGAATTTTCAAATTGCGCCGCAAAATGAAGATAAGTAAAGCCCATACCATCAGCTTGTTCAAGGTCTATATCAGAACGTATTAGTTCAAGTGCTTTGCTTTCGGATTCTTTCGTTCCGTCCGATATGTACTGTACCAATACAGTTCTTTTGTGAGAGTCAACCTCTAATTTCCTTTTCATCTTAAAATGTTCCTTATGCCTTAAAAAGCGATTCAAATATTTCCTGCGTTTCTTCGCTCATACGGCGAACATTGCTCAAAGACGTAGTTGTAGGGATACCTTTACTATTTAGAATTAACGGTTTTTGTTGTTTACTTGTATTTCCGAACCTTAAACTCGGCAATATGTCCAAAGGCAAACTACGCAACTCTATCGTAGAACCGTGTTCGCCCCAAGCGGCAAGTTCTGCACAACACGTTTTAGGCTTTTGATGATACTTGTGCGGCAACTCTTTCAAGTCGCTTAAATATATAACTTTCGTATTTTCCGGCAAAGCCTTTACGCTATTGTAGGCGTGTCCTTCACAAAAGAAAAAAATGTTGCCATTGTGATTTATTACTTCTTCCGCATAACCGTCGGGCTTAATTGCTTTGTGGATTTCGCCCGTTTCACGCAAGACGTAGTGGAAAGCGATTTCCTTGTTTTCAACAGGCAGTCTTGCCAAGACGCATAACGTGTTATTCGCTATCGTAACCGGATAAATTATATCGCCCACTTCAACACTCTCTATTGACGGCATTGTGCTATGCGGGCCGCCGTAAATAACTTTTATCGGGCCGCTATCGCCTGCCGATTTTAATTCTTTTACATAGTCTTTCGACCAATATACCATAAAGCCTGACAAAGTTGCACCTCCGAAATAATTAAAAACTTATGCGACTTCATTTAATCGTATTCTAAATTGAAATTTATCTTATTGAAATTAAATCCGTTGTACTTGCCAATTACTTAGTCTTTGAACAATACAAAATTGGGCAAATAGATAATCAGTCATACTGTTCAATAGATACTTCCCCTTCGTCGTCGTAAAATTCGTATCTGTAACCGCCGTCTATTTTAAACTGCCTCCTGAACTTCATAGGTTTATCCCCTCTCAACTGCCAGTCTGGATTCTGTATCCATACGGGCGGTTTTTTATCGCAGGCGAAAATTTCTTTAAGCTTTTGCCGCATTATTTTCTTTTTTTGCGCGAATGAAACTTCGGGCAACTCGCTAATAAGTTTATCGGTAATCTGTGGGCAGTCAATGTAATCAAGCACAAATCCCAATTCTAATGAAAGGTCAAACTCGGTCTGATATTTGTCAGTTGGAACAAAATCTACACCCTGCAAAAGTTTTTGCGCCAAAGCGTGAATATCATATCTATCTCTCACATCATTCATATCAAGGCACGCCATATAAACCCAAAGGCTGTTACCGCTTTCTTTAAGATAATCTGGAAATCCTTGCACGTGCAAATCAATGTAATGTTGAAAATCCTCATTACTCAATACTTCATTATAAAATGCCGTAGCGGAAATTTTACCCTCGACGAATTGTTTAATAAATTCCAAAAATGCCATAAATAGTGCTATTTTCTCTCCGTTAAATTAAAATTTATCACACAGTCATTATTAAATATTAAGCTGAATTACTGTTCCTCTATCATATTATTGATAAATGTGATAAAATCTGGTGCTATATATTCTACTGGAACACTATCATCGTCGCTTGAATCATCCTCGTAAATATAATATATTTTCCCGCTTTCCTTATGAAAACAATATGAATTCCCACCACCATCAAAACCGAACGGTATATATTCCTTCGGCCACCAATCATCAGCATAATTTAATTCCATTTTCATATCTAACGTAGCTAAGCCGTATTTAATTGAATAAAATTTCTGAAAAATAAACCCGTCCAAGACCGTTTCTTCTTCCGAAATATAATAATGCTTTTTCAAAATTCCACCGTTATATTGCAAATAGAACCGTTTAATATCTTGCGGAAACTTAAAGCCGTATTTATCTTCCAAATCCCGCAAATCCCTTTCTTCAATGGCTTTGTCCGACTTAGTTACTGTATTTTTAATTTGCATTATGCTTTTAACCTCATACACTAAATTACTGTTTCTCGTACAGTCATCATATCACGAAAAATGAAAGGTCGCAATTGATTGAATAGAGCGGGAGGTATAAAACATATCCTTATTCTCACCAAGCTACAAGCAACCCGGTTCGTCCACGAAAAAGGCGCGACTTCAAGCCGCGCCTAATTTTCATTTTCTAATCGTCAAATTGAAATACATCAGTATCCGAGTTCTTCATCAATTAAAATCACTTCAAATTCCCCTGTCATTGGTTTGCCCCATAAAACGGACAGACCCCTGCAAATTCTTTCGGGACTTTTGCAGTCATAACATTTGTCACCTTTTATTGCGCAAGGAGTTTTTACGCCGGCTCTTTTGGCATTCAAAGGCGATGCAATGTTTCTGGCACGATACAATGCGCTGCCATAATCTTTTGCAAGTTTGTTTTTACCAATCACCAAATACACTTTCTCATGCCCATAAAAGATAGATGCCACTCTATTGCAATTGCCGTCAATGTTTATGATTTCGCCTGTTTCAGCAAGTCCGTTGACAGAAGAAATATAGATCGTTGCATTATTTGCGGCAAGTCGGATTTCCTTGCTTGTTTTGCCTTCGGGTATCCGTTGATGCCAAAACACCGTGTTGTGGCTTTGAAGCGTTTCATATAATCCCATTTTCTCCAGAGTCATTGATCCGCCAAAACCGACTGTTTGACGGTCGATTTGTGTATCCAGATATTTTACGGCCTCGGCAGCGGTTTGAAAAATTGTTACTGTATATCCTTTGTCTTTTAGATTCTTTTCAACGATAGAAAAATCCATATTTTGCTCCTTCCTAAATGTTCAGCAATGAAAAAAGTTTCAACTCTTCAGTTGCTGATTTTAATTGTCCTCCGCTCCATTGAAATGTATATAATTCTATTTTGTCCAATTTTGTCAGTCAAGCGTTTTTAAATCCGTCAAGCCAATGTGCCGTAGCGTCACGTGTTTGAAAAACAATATACGGTGTAGAGCCGTTTTGCAATTCCTCAAACATTGACGGGCAAACGTTTTCTTTAAAGGTTATAATCCAGTTTTTAAACTCATCGTCCACTTGTTCAATACAACCGTCGGTCATATCGGGGCGGGCTACTCCTTTATACTTTTCCACCCGTTCATATACGCTTTGCAAGCAAAGCTTAGTATCGTAATCAAGAAATATGCAAAAGTCAGCATATTTCAGGCGTATTTCAAATGTTCTGAAATAATTGCCCTCGATTATCCAATCGTCATTCGTCAATTCGCTTGCAAGCATTTCGTCAAATTCTTGTTCGGTGCGATTTTGCCAATCGGGAAGCCACCATAATTTATCCAAATGAACAACCGGCAGTCCAAAACGTTTTCCCATTTCCACTGCAAGCGTGCTTTTACCCGCTCCACCGCACCCAACTATCAATACCCTGTGATAGGGAAATCGTATTTTCACTTTGTTTCTCCAAATAGTTTTGGGGTCAGCTTTTATATTGAAATTTATTTAATTATTTCAATATTATTGCAAGAGTTATTTGAAGCCTTTGTTTTGCAAATGGCAATGTGTTCTATATCGCCGCTTGAAACTGCATACCAGCCTGCGTCTATATCGTATTCAAGTAAGGTTTCCATTTCCAATTCAGGATACAATAAACATTCTATTAACTCTCCCGCAGTAATCACCAATAGTTTTCCCGAAGGCAGATGCAACCGCTTGGGCAGTTCGTCCGCTATATTCGTCATTTCGATTTTGCAATTCGCATTTTTGTTTTCTAATAACCAAATCAACATTTTTCCGCTATTGCAAAATTCTCTGATAGTGCGGGTTTCTCTTTCCCATACTGTTTCCCATTTTTCATCAGGAAAATCAAATGTCAACTCCGTCTGTCCCGAAACATCAAGTAGAATATCCATCTCGGAAAGCAAATCGGAATTCAATTCCTTCAAATGTGCTTCGTCGATAAAGACCAGTCCGTCTTGCTCGTCGCACTCCAATTCAAAATTCATAGAATAATACCTCGATAATTTTTAAATATTATTAGCATTATAAAATAGCCGAAAAAGGTTTCCAACCCTCGTATAAATTGAAATTTATCTTTACTTTTTGTTCGGCTTTCTTTTGATACTCAATAGCCTGATAAAGTCACCAAACAAAGAAGTATCCGTCGGCTCAAACATCACCCACTTTCCGTCGTGGTAAGTGTGGGTATTGTCATATATCTCTTGAACTACCTTTGAGTAGTTTTCTTTGTCGGCTTCAAACTTTAATCGCTCGTCTTTACCCAAGACAACCATAACCCCTACGCAATTTTCTTTTGCATATAAAACGCAAAGCGTTTTACCGCCCCGACGGTATTTGTATTCGTATTTCCACGCTTTGCCGCCTTTGTCCCACAAATGTTCCATATCGTAGTGTTCGTCGATTAAAGCGCACAAATTATTCCATACTTCGTACAGAGATTTTCCGAGCAAAGCGGTCATTTCTTCTGTTGTAGGTATTTTGTCAAGCATATAAGCCCTCCGATTTTTCCACTAAATTGAAATATATTATTCGACATACAAAGTAGGATATTGTTCTATCAATCGTTTATAACAATCGCAACCTTTCAAATGGTCATTGATTACTCCGCTTGCCTGCAAATGCGCATAAACGGTTACAGAGCCGAGAAATTTCATTCCACGCTTTTTTAAGTCCGCTGCGATTTTATCCGAAAGTTCATTTGCGGCGGGAAGATTGCCCGATTCGTGTCCACGATATAACAGCGTTTTACCTCCCGACCAACCCCAAAGATATTGTGAAAAAGAGCCGAACTCGCTTCTTATTTCTTGAAATATACGGGCATTGTTTATAACCGCCTCTATCTTTCTTTGCGAACGTATAACGCCCGCCGTGTTCATAATCCGCTCTACATCCACTGCGGTATAGGACGCAATTTTATCATAATTAAAACCGTCAAAACAAGAACGGAAGATTTCACGCTTTTTTAATACGGTATCCCAGCTCAATCCGCATTGCATTACTTCTAACATTAAGTACTCAAATTGCTTTATATCGTCATAAACGGGAACGCCCCATTCTTCATCATGATATTTTGTTTCAAGTTCATTGATAAGACACCACGGACATCTATTCATATTTTTCCTCAGCAAAATTACTGTTTATCTGTATATTCGCGTTTGATTGCGTCTATCGTCTTTCCGCCGATGCCAAAATTCTTGTCGGGCAACTCTGTAATCGTCGTCGTAAAAAATTCCTGCGGAATGTGCATTATTTCCGAAGACACTTCCGTCAGGCGTTTTATCAGCAGCGTTTTTTGCTCGTCGGTCAGCGCACCGCTTTCGATTTTTATGTAAGGCATGCTATGCTCCTTTTCTCCATCAAATTGATTTATTGTATCCACCATTCGGGCGTTATGTCGCCGAGCCGTATGGTGCGACCGCTTGCATAGTCGAGCATAATCTCGATGTCCTTGTATTTTCCGTCCGGCATAAGCTGAACCATAAGCTCGCGGCATGCGCCGCACGGCGCGCCGTTCGAGCCGTCGGGCATCACGCAAAGCACCTTGTCGATTTCCTGTTCGCCGTTCGTAATCATATTGAAGATTGCGTTTCTTTCGGCGCAGATGCCGAGCGTCGAGCAGGTGTCGATGCACACGCCCGTGTATATCTTCCCCGATTTTGAGCGGATTGCCGCAGCCACTTCCCCGCACGTGATATATGCCGAAATCCTGCGCGCGTTCAGAACCGCCTTCGCCGCCTCGTACATTTCAGTCCAAATGCTGTCCATAAAATTAGCCTCCAAATGTTAGTTTTTCAATCTGGTAAACTCCCCAACAAAGCGGAAAAGTTCATCAACTGCATTTATATGTTCTTTTGATTTACCTTTTGTACCATTGATTTCTCCCCCACAAATTCCGATTTGTCTATTTACTGTCAAACTGGAAGTTGTAAGTTTCATTATACTCCCAATTTTATCTATTTTCCATAATCAGTTCTTTGCACTTCCATTCTTCACCTAGAATACAATATGTTTCTGTTGTCTCAAGAACCACATCGCTAAAACCGACTGCTTTATAACAGTAATAAGCTGGAAGATTATTCTCAAAAACACCCAATGATACTTTTTTGGCTCCATATATTTCAAATACAAATTTTAGACCTAACTGGAGCATGGTTTTTCCATAGCCTTTTCCTCTCTTGTGAGGATTTACAATAACAAATCCAAAGCGTAATTCATCCAATGATTCATGAGGATTCCTTAGTGTAAAAAAGCCAACAATTCCAGTTTCATCAAATGCTGTAAATGGCATTAGAGATTCAACAAAACAAAATTCATTTTGTGTTATAGGATAATTTCCGAGTATACCTGCCGTCCATTGATAAAATGCTTTTTCATCTTGACACCACGATAATATCGTATCTACATCCGAAGCTTTATATGGTCTTATTCTAATCATATATTTTCCATTGCCGCCTCGTACATTTCAGCCCAAACCTTTTCCATGAATAGTCTCCCGTTTTTTGCGCCAAATAAAAATGCTGATGCCAATCATCGTGGCAAGCATTGCCAGCGCGACGACGAACGACGTTCTGTTCCGCAGTTGCGCGCCCGCGTCCGAATTGACCAGAACGTCCCAACACGCGCCGACTCCCCAAAAGCATGGAAACAGCGCAAAAAGGCTGCGCGTGAAATAAAACGCCGCGACATACATCACGCCGACAAAAAACAACTTGGCGAATTCTGGCTGAAAGCCCGCGTGGTGCAGGCTGTAGAAAACGGCGGTGAGGAAAATCGCCGGCACAATCCCGAACGCCCGCTCAAGTTCGTAGCGCAGAAATCCGTAGATAAAAACCATCTCGAAAATCCCCGCGGCAAAAATATACGTCACCGCATAAAATGAGCCTTGCGTAAAAACGATTGCTTCCGTGTTCTTGCTCACGAACATCGCAAGCAGGGCAACGCCCGCGCCCACGTTGATCGCAAGGCTCGCGGCAAGCCTGTTTTTGTGCAGCCCAAGAACCGCCGGGCTTTGCTTTTTTACGATGACGATATAATACAGTGGCGTGAAAAATCCCAAAAGCACGATCATGAGCGCGTCCCGCAAGATGATGCTCGCGACTTCGCCGTCAAGCCACATCATCGCCACGCTCAGCAAAATCATAAGCGCCCCACACGCCAGCGCGAACAGCGTCTCCTTGTCTGTGCGAAACCGAAGCCATTTGTTTTTCATCGTTTGTTCTCTCCAGTGCAATGCATTTTTTATATGCGGCGATACACAGTGCATCCGGCCGCTTTCGCTTCGACCACTGCCAAAAAAACTTTCGCCGTTCCGATAGTATATCATATTTTTCCGCCGCCCGGGGAGGATTTTAGGCAAAAAATTTTTGTTTGATGCTTACTTTCGCGCTGGGGAACGAATTCGGCTCGCCGAAATGCTTGCTTTTGTGTTGGGAAGCGAAAAAATTTTTGTTCTATATCAAATATATCATGAAAATATCTTCTCCAACACTTCAAGCGCAATGTCATATTTAGGGTTTCCTTTCGTAGCATACTGTGCTGCACAAAGTTCGCACCATTGTCCGACGCGGTTTTCATTGTCAATGGCAACGTTCCAGTTTTCCGAAAGCGTTTCTGTGGATATCTCCCGCAAAGTTTCCAAAATCAAGTTTTTGTACTTTTTGATTCGTCCAAATGCGGCCGGCATTTTGACCAAAACGCCGGTGCGGAGGGGCAAGTCAACTTGTCCGCCCGCAGAAAACATATCGCGGAATGATGGATTTATGATTCCATATCGGGTGAGAAGAAAAAGCGAGGCTTTGTTGTATTTGTCGCTTCTGCTGCCAAGAATTTCTGGAAACATCGCATAAAGGATGACGCGGATTTTTTCCTGCTCGTCACGAAGAAGCGAGGAAAACAACTTGACTGTCGGGGCGGTGCTTTCTTCAATCGAGTTGTTTGCCCACCACAGTCGTTCGCCNGGNNGCAGTTTTGACTTGTAGTATTTTGAGACTGGCTCAACAGGATTNTCCAAAGTTCGTAACTCGTCATANCTCATGCCGATTTTGTCNAAAATGGTNTCGCCCTTTTTCAGTTCCATATCAATCCGATAACGTGGGTAGTGCGTTACGGCTATGTCAGAAAGNCATTCTTCNTANGGNCGNGAGCGAAATTCAATAGGGCTGCCCAGTTTGCCGAANGTCATATAAATGCNGCGAATGTCCATGTTCCGTGTGGATTCCAAAATACTGGAGCCTGTTGAAGTCCAATGGTTTTTGACGGTGCTTTTTACTTCCACGCCGTAAAAGNTGTGAATCTGAATGTCGGGNAANTGTGCGCCCGATACAAGTTGAATCGTNTTTTCAAAGGCTGTTCCTTTGGCGCACGANCGCAAAGCATCGCACACGTCCTCTTCTAATAGTTGCGCCGTTCGTTTTGCAAAATATGCTTCATGACCTTTTGCCTCTGCGTTCAAAAATTCGTCAGTCNCCTTCATTAGGTTTTGAAAGGCAACGATTTCTGGCGCGGGATTTTCCGATACAATCATTTTTTATCCCCGAAATACAAATGCCATTTGCTTTCGATATTTTTTGCAATGTTGTATGCGAGCAAGCACGGAACGGCATTCCCTATGATTTTGTATGCATCGCTTGAAGACACCGAGATATTGTTTTCTGTTTTCGGCAGAATGAACTGATATTCATCCGGAAAAGTCTGAATTCGCGCGCATTCCCGCACGGTAAGCCGCCGTTCNTTCAAACCGCAAGCCAATTCTTCTGCGTGTTTGCCTCCATGTTCCGTGCTCAGTCTGCGATACTCGATNTTNCCNTGATGCTCGCTTCTGATTGTGGGCGCAACATCATTGAGCGCAATTTCCGTCTGTCCTTGACAATGCGACCCCATGTATTTCGCTTTTGAATATTTCTGCTGTGACGGGTCGTCCGAATTGTCCGGCTCGGATAAGTCAGAAAGAACATCATGTGAAGTAACAANCGGAAGCAAATCNCCGTTTGTTTTTGNATGTGTTTGGGGCGGATAAGGATTNTATGCATCGGGTATGATTTCCTGGCTCAATGCTTTCAACGCTTCTTTTTGCAACGCATTTTTCTTGAATCCAAAAAATAACACGCGCTCACGATTCTGCGGAACGCCGTAGTTCGCCGCATTCAGGACTATTGCGTTTACCACAAGATAACCGCCGTTTCCTGCTGTGGCAAAATCATGCTCAATTATGGTTTTTGTGTCGGCAAGGTTCGTCAATCCTTTTACGTTTTCCGCAATGAAAATTTTAGGCTCTGTCAAAGTTATGACATCACGCATCCAGATATACAATTGTCCGCGGCTTTCTACGGAAGGCTCATCGCTCGCAAGCGCAGTTCCCAAATGACTTTTCTGCGAATTGAAACCGCGCCGCTTTCCTGCGATAGAAAAATCTTGGCAGGGGAATCCGCCAGTCACCACANCAATGTTTTTNGGGAANGNAAAATTTCCGCTCTTCGCCTGCTTGACTAAATCGACGATACTCTCAAGGTGATAGCGTTCGTTNGCATTTGAATAATGCTTNGAAAAATACGAGACCCACGCNGCTTTTGCGTCTGGGCGAATGTCGTTCGCAAACACGGTTTCAAAGGAAGTCGGAGCGAGAAGAATTTTCTTGTTTTGTATATCCGCAATCCAATCCGCATGAAGTTCTTTATTCACGCTCTTTTCATTGCAGAAGAATGAG
This sequence comes from Treponema sp., assembly GCA_014803985.1. GTDB lineage: Bacteria > Spirochaetota > Spirochaetia > Treponematales > Treponemataceae > Treponema_D. Next base: position 5,010 of record JAAVAO010000019.1, on the reverse strand, counting down.
CCGGTAAAACCTAAATCCATGCCCCNGCACCCGGAAAAAAGAGAAAGAAGATTGTGTTTTGCAGACATAAAAGCCCCCATAATATAAGGAAATATCCTATATTTTTAGGAAGTGTTGGATATTTCCAATCAAACTTNTTTTATTATCGGGAATTTTCCAAAAATTCGCNCAAAAATTGGATTTTTCCTAGATTATTGAAATATGAATTTTTGGGAACGTGTAAATGACTTGTTGGAAAAAAATGACATTAACAAAAAGACACTGGCAGTTGACGCTGGCTTTGATGCTTCGAACATCACGAAAGGGATAAAAAACAACAACAGCCCGTCCGCAGAGACCGCCGTAAAAATCGCCGCCCGGCTTGGTGTTTCGGTGGAATANTTGGTGACAGGGAAAATTTCGNCANGGAACAATGCNGATGCGAGAGAAAGCGTTTATTTATATCAAAAATATCATACGGTAATAGAAACTTTAGAAAATCTCCCAAANAATAAACGGCAATCTGTTGTGCGCATTGTTGAAGAATGTGGAAAATTGGGAAAGTNAGAATGTGCGTTTGCGAAAANTGCCGNTCGCNNTTACTTNTCCGCNTTNAGGAACAAGCCCGCGCCNTTTTTNTACACCCGCACNGTCTGNAATCCGGCAGCGTAGAAAAATGCCGCGAGCGTTTTCGGGCCGTACACTTTCACGTCGCCGCTTTTTGCAAAGGGAAACCAAATCGTNTTCGCCAAAAACCTGATTGCCGCGCCAAAGTTCGGNTCGGCGACATACACCGCGCCGCCTTNCTTCAAGANGCGCTTGCATTCGTTNGCNAATTCCTGCGGACGCTCAAAATGNTGGAACGCGCAGCANACCGTTATGATGTCAACGCTNNCGTCGNCCCANGCAAGCGGGNAGCACGNCCGCGCCTCAAAATGCATGTNCGGNNNGCGCGTTTTNGCGGCGCGAATCATCTCNTCCGCCACGTCGATTCCGTNCGCCTGAATGTNCGCCCGCTTNGANAGTTCGCNCAGCAGCGTNCCGTTNCCGCACGCNACNTCAAGCACGACNTCGCCNTCGCGCAANTCGATTGTGGNNGACAGCTCCCCGATGTGNAATCGCGTGTACCGCCCTTCTTTNGACNNGTCNTATTCGGAGGCGATTTTGTTGTANGCNAGCCGTGACGCTTCGGTTTTGNTTTTCATCGGTCNTTCTNCTTAATTGCGATTTGTCTCTATGTATTCTTATGAAATTCTGACAACTCCATAGTGACAAACCTTGAAATCATTTCCCGGTAAAGCGCCTCGACCATATCAGGATTTGCGCCATATTCGTTGGCTTTTGAGCGCACCTTTGCGATTACTTTTTCAACTCGCCCGGTGTCTTTTACGCCGTCCTCGTTCTTTTTGAATGCCGACGCCTGAATTACATACGTTCCTCTTTCGGCAATCAACTTAATAATTGCGTCGTCAATTCTGTCGATATTTGTCCGCACTTCTTCCAAACTGTTGCATGTCATACCATTGTCCTCCGTCTTAATTTTCATCGGTCATTCTGCCGGCTGCTGGGCGCACAGCGATTTTTTCATGTAAATCACGTCGTCCATCGGATTGTCATAATACGGCGCGCATTCGGCAAATCCCAATTTTTTATACAAATGGATCGCGGACTGCAAGGGGGTGATGGTGTCCAAAACCATTTCTTTGTAGCCTGCCTGTCGTGCCCGTTCCAAGATTTCCCTGATGAGCCGCTCGCCCAGTTTTTCGCCGCGAAATTCGGGCTTCACATAGAGGCGTTTCATCTCGCAGCGGTCGTCCGAATGCCGGTGATACGCAACCATTCCGCCGACGTTTCCTTTTCCGTCGATCGCGACAAGCAACGCTCCCTCCTGTCCGGCATATTTTCGGGAAAGGTCTTTCAGCTCGTCGTCAATGTTCTGGAACGCAAGATCCCTTCCCAGCCGTTCCGTATATTCCACAATCAGGCTTTTGGCTTGATCCAAATACGGCTTTCCGTCAACAATTTCCATAACAACTCCTTGATNAATGAGAATCCAAAACTGTTTTGTATACGCAAGTTCGATAGGAAGGTTTTTCCATCACATAATTCGTTAGGGCAATTCCATTTCTTATAACTTGTTGCTCTTTGATAGCCGTAAAACCTCTTTGCTCAAAAAAAGGTTTTGCGGTTATGGATGCGTGAGTGACTATTTTATCCACTTTAACCGCCTGTTCCAACTTGTCGCAGATTGCCGTCGCAATCCCGCGCCGCTGATAGTCCTTATGCACATAGAGCCTGTCAAGATACCCCGATTGGTCAATGTCGCCGAAACCGACGATACCATTATTTTCAAGCGCGACAACGGCATAATGCTCGGAAAGCGATTTGTTCCATTCTTCAAGGTCAATTTTGCCCGTAGCCCATACATGCAGTTGTTCTTCCGTGTAATCTTTGGCGTTTACCGTGTGGACGGTATCATAAAAAAGATTCGCCAAATCCTCGCAGTCTGTCGGCTCATAGTGCCTGATAATCATTTTGTTCTCCGAAAAACCGGCGCGTGTCCTGTACGTTTGTGCGGTTCGGGCTGCGCCTTGCGGGGCATTATAGCATACTATCGGAAAAAAGTGTCATTTTGTGATGAATTATTTCGCGCCTGGCAAGAATTGCGGTTTCGGTGGATGGCGGGGTAGGGCAAACAAAAATTTGTTGCCCATCCCGGCGCGTTTTCCTCGAACGGCAAAATGCCGTTGCTCGCCCCGGCGTGTTTTCTGCGAACGGCGAAATGCCGTTGCAAGTCATTATATCACATCGAAAATAAAAAACAAGGCAAAATACTTGACTGTTACGACAATGGAAAAAAATAGTACTTAACCAAAACACACATTGCTGATAAAACAGTATATCACTTGATATATTTATAACTATAGAGAATTTCAATGAAAAAGTGTTATTGTATTTTTAATAGTTATATTAAAGGGGCTGCAAGTTTAGTAATAATTTGTATATTACCTTTAATTTCGCCGTTAATTAGTTTCATTAAGAAGGATTGTACAGTTCTTCCTTATGTTATGATATTAGTGGCAAATGTTGGCGTTATTTACGAATTTTTCCCTTTGAAAGGAGATAATGCGGTAAAACGAATAAAAGTTGAAAGATTTTTAATTATATTTTTGGCGACAATATTTATCGCTTTAACGATTTTCCGTTTGTTCTATGTAATTGAATTTGAGAAAAATCAGTCCGTTACTTGGGTAAATTATGTTTTGTTGGCTTATGTTTTGACTCCATTAATAGTTACCGTAATAGAAATTTTTTATAGCTTTTATTTAGAAATAAAAGACGATAATGAATACGGCAATAATAAAATTGCTAATGGGATAGCTTTGGAGGTTTAAAATGAAGAAGATAAGAAATTATAGAAGTTGTTTATCAAAACAACAATGTATGTCATATAAGAAAAGTTCATTGGTCATACAGCCTGTGAATAGCCCTATATGTAGAAATTTCAGCATTTATGAGGTTTCTGATATTGGAAATAAAAGAATGAAGAAAGATGAATTTGTGTTATCAAAGGGGGTGTCTAATGTTTAATCGTAATAGATTTGCTGGATTAGATTATAAAAAGTACGTAGACTTGACGGATGAAGAAGTTCAGGTGCGTTATAATGAGATTATAGAATAGATGGGAAGCTTTCTTGGATCAAAATGATAGTTGGTTATAACTTGATTGTGACTATTATATACATGAAAGGAATCTCTTTGAAATTATTAGGCGTTGTGACAAGCGTGCTTTATACTTTTACATTTTTCATAATTTGAAAGAAGAATGTGAATATAAGGAGATTGCAGTTCTTTCTTTTTGGGTAATTACATTGAAACCTTTTTTGGTTGTAAATTGCAAATCTCCGATTTATAATTGTCCCAACGAAATGTTTGCTTTGTATTTAATTCTTTCTGTGATTTGTGGTATATATGAAAAAAAAATTTCCTAATAAAGAATTTAAGTATCCAAGTAGCGAACGTATTAAAGACATATTATATGATTTTAAATATTGTTCCTTATCAAGGGAGGCTATGATTGCTTTTGTTGAAACTTTAGCAGATACTTATGGAGTTGGGATAAGTTATATATTGAATAATCAACAATAAATTGCATGGATTGCGTGTACCGCCCCTCTTTCGACGAGTCGTATTCGGTCGCGATTTTGTTGTACGCGAGCCGTGACGCTTCGGTTTTGTTTTTCATGGGGTTTCCTTTGTCTATTTAATAATTACCCAATTCTTTTATTTTTTTCGCCGGAACGCCTGCGACTATGCAGTTGGGCGGAACGTCTTTTGTTACTACCGTTCCCGCAGCAATGATTGAATTGTCGCCCACCGTTACGCCCGGCATTATCGTTGCCGCAATGCCTATCCATACACGATTACCTATTTTTATGGGTTTGGCAATCGTCGAGCTTCGTTCAAAAGGATTCATAACGTGGTTGAGCGTAATAAGGTTTACTATTCGGGGCGATAAACTTCGGGGCGATAAACACGTCGTCCCCAATGACGATTCCGCCTCTGTCAAAAAAGTGCAGCATTGCTGTACCCACACATTTTTCCCTATTGTTATGTTCTTTCCATAATCCACATAAAACGGCGGAAGTATAGTAGAGCTTTCGTCAAGTTCCCTGCCCAAAATCTGTGCAAGCAATTTCCTGTTGCCCTCTATCAAAATTTTCTGTTCAAAGCCGCCGAGTTGTACTGCAATGACTTCGGAAATTTCGCAGCTTTTTATATACTTTTTGCGTTTTGACATTAAGTTGCTCCTTTGTGTCAATAGTTTTGATACAAAAAAACGGGCAAAATTTTACCCGTTTTTTTATATTCTCTTATCTAAAAATCTGTTGCTTGAAGTGCAAGCATTTTTGCATATATGCCGCCCTTTGCTTTGAGTTCTTGTGGTGTTCCCTGCTCGGCAACTTTACCGCCTTGTAATACGACAATCTTTTCCGCACCGTCAACCGTTCTCATACGGTGTGCTATGAT
>JAAVAO010000018.1 GCA_014803985.1 Treponema sp. | reverse complement strand
CCGCTGGGACATCTAGTTCTTGGGAGGAAATAACGATATGAAAAAATTACTTTTAAGTGCAATAACCGCGCTGGCGTTCCTCTTCGGGTTCGCTTCCTGCTCTGGCGATTTGCACGATGCTCAAATAATTGACTTGACAGGCTACTGTATTATTGGCTCTGTCCTTGAATCAGGATGGGAACCAAACGGAAAAGCCCCTCTTGTATACAACGAGGCGGACGGAACATACTCTGTAACAGTAACAGGAACTGGAAGTGGTCAGAATTCAAAAGGGGATACAGGAGATGCGATTGCAATTATCCAAATAGGCGATACAGGTTGGGGTACAGCCTATCGACTTGCGCAGCCAAAATCAGATGGAGACTCTGCCAATGTGTTTAAATCCGATGATGTGCTTAAGGATGGCGAAACGCAGAAAGTATATCAGGGACAATCTGGAGATTGTATGATTATTTCTGGAGCAGAGGAAGGCGACAAAATCAACATCAAAGTTAAGCCGTCAACAACTTACATTGAGGTTACTGTGTCCATTGAGAAGGGGTCTGCACCTGCTCTTCCACAGCCATTTTATTTCCCTGAGACTATGTATCTTCGAGGTGTTAATGGCGAATGGAATCCAACAGTTGGAAATTGTCTGTCAAAGAATTCAAAAGATGCTTTAACAGGCGAGGTTACATATCAAGTGGATCTTGTTTGTACAGATGAAGGTGCTAACGAGTTCGGAGTTGTAAACGACAGTAGCAGTTGGACTACAAAATATGTTGGTGCTACAATAACTGTCGATGGCGAAGCGCAAAAGTTGACATTAAACGAGGGCAACAATAACAAAATTGAAGGGTTAAAAAAAGATGCAACATATAGATTCCTTGTCAAAACAACTCCAAATGGGGATGTATATGCAAGCATTAAAACAATTTGTAAACTTACTGTGACTGCCGTTGAAGTGAAAGGTCACGCCCCTAACACAATGATTTATGTAAATGGTGCTATAGCAGGATGGGCTGCATGGCCATTTGAAGCATGGGGTAAGGGATCTCCAGATAAGGACTATTACGCAACAACAGACGAAAATGGAAATGCAGTAATTAACGTATCATCAAAAGGCTGGACGACTGTTCTTGCTCCTGGCGAAGAATATGAATTGGGTGAATTCCAAGTAGTGGATGCTGTTGGTAACGAGCCTGGTAAACAAGTTGAAAACGATCCCGATCATCAAATTATAGTTGGTAAAGACGATCCCGTTGCTTGGAAAGTGGAAGACAATGCAAACTTAAAGCTTGTAATTACTGTAGATGATTTGGAGAGCAATTCAGCAACCGCAGAATTTGTAAAAGCGGAATAAAGGGTCTGTAAAAATTTTGAAATATCACTACGGTTGTAAAAAAGGTTTTGTTTGACTTTGCGTCAAGACGAATTGCGAAACAACAGCAGTACGGATATAAAGCCTCTAAATCAGTTTAGTTGGTCATAATAAAAATTGAAGGGCTTTATTCTAGAATGTTTGAGGGGTGGGTTGATTACTTTCAGCCCACCCTTTTTTATGAGTTATAGGAGAAATGAGGAAAATGAACATGAAATTTAAACTAATTCTAACAACTCTTGTGCTTGCAATTGGTTTTCTTTTCTTCGGATGTGGAGACTCAGGAGGAGATTCGGACAGTCCCGATGTCGAACCGGGAAAAATTGGCGAGCAGCCCGCATACATATTGGCTGCTTCGGAGTCTGCAAAAAAAAATGGATTCTAGTTCAGCAAAGACCATTATTTTCTACTATAGGACGGACGGGAACTATAATGCGTTCAAAGACTTTTGGTTGTGGGTAAAAACAGCAAATAACGTAGGGGCAGACTATCCAGTAGAATGGAAATTCACAGATACAGCAACAAAGGTGGCATATATTGAAATTGACAGCGCGTTTTTAAGCAAGGTCATAAAATCGACTGACAGCGAAACGAGCAAGGCTGACATGGAGAAGGCAATAAAAGAAGGCTCTGAATTTGGACTTATTGTAAAGCCTGGAACGGCATGGACAAATCAAAGCGACGATATAATGGTTGATCTGAAAACGGCCAGACATCACTTGATTGTTGCAGAAAATGAAAAAGGAGGAACAGGCATTATTGCTTTAGGCGGAGACTTCTCGCCAAGCATAACATCTGCAGTTACAACTGCCGCAAACAAGGTTAAGGTTTCCCTTTCCGTAACCCTCGGACTTGAAACATCTCAAGACAGCAACGGATTTATCCTAAAAAACAAGGATGGAAGTGCGGCTGCGATTTCCGTTATTGATGCCGTAAATTTTGAAAGCCAAAACAATCGAAACCATAACAATGCAAAAAACATACTTCTCACTCTCTCGTCAAGCGTTGAGGTGGACAAGGAGTATTATCTTTGCAGAGATGGCTTTTCACCAGAAAATGGAATTCTTGTTTCAATGCAGGGGGCTGTCAAGGATTCTCCAACATACAGCGGCGAAGATCTTGGACTCACCTTTTCGGGAAACAAGGCGACATTCAAGGTGTGGGCGCCAGCTGCAAGCGATGTAAAGCTTCTTGTGTATAGTTCTGCAGATGACGTTGGAAATTTTTCAGCCAATGCAGTGAGCAAAAAAGAAATCGGGGCAACCACAGACGAAACGCTAAAGGGAAATCCCGCGAAAGATCCAATACAAATGGCAAAGGATAACAACACTGGAGTTTGGAGCGTGGAAGTCGATGATGTTTCTGCCTATAAATACTACAAATACCAAATTAAGAACGTCAACGAGACATATTATGTTTGCGACATATACGCAAAGTCTGCCAGTGCGGACGCAATTGCAGCTCAAATCGTGGACATAAACAAGGCTTCAGAAGCAATTCCTTCGTCAACGACTGACAAAGGATATGGAGACAAGAGCACATACTATAATCCGTTTAAAAAAGGGTACACAGACGCTGTAATCTATGAAATGCACATAACAGACTGGTCTTATGCCGAGGACAGCGACACAAAGGATGTTGGCAAATACCTCACGATTGCTAACGGCACGAAGGTTATAGAGCATCTCAAAGAAATTGGAGTGACCCACGTGCAAATTCTGCCTGTATTTGAGTTTGCGGAGACAAATACTAACACGAAGTACAACTGGGGCTACAACCCGTACCACTACAACGTTCCTGAAGGACGCTATGTAACAACAGGCTACAAGGACGGAACTCAGGCGGTTCTTGAATTGCGCACATTGATTGCAAAATTGCACGAGGCGGGTATAGCCGTGAATATGGATGTGGTTTACAACCACACAAGCGGAACGGGGGCTTATTCCCTCTATGACTCGCAAGTTCCAAGTTACTTCTACAGGCTGGATGAGACGGGCAACTACTCCAATGGTTCTGGATGCGGCAATGAAATTGACAGCGAGGCAAAAATGGTTAAGGAGTACATAATTGACTCTCTTAAGCATTGGATGCTTGACTATCACTTCAACGGCTTCAGATTCGACCTTATGGGATGCCTTTCAAAGGAAACAATGACGGATATATATGACGCTCTCCATGAAATCGATCCGAATGTAATGGTCTATGGAGAGCCGTGGACAGGAGGAACTTCACTGGTTGTAAACGGAGCGAGTCAGGCGGCAGCTTCTGGCATTGCTGGAGCGGGAGCGTTTGATGATGACTTCAGAGACGCAATCAAGGGTGCTGAATTCGGCGGATTCAAGCAGGGACAAGTACAGGGAACGTTTAACGACACGGACATTCAGAACGGACTTATGGGAAAGACTGGCAAGAACAAAAGGAATGAAACAGGAAATCTTGGACTTGCACTCCACTATGTGGAATGCCACGACAACTACACGTTGTTCGACAAGCTTGCAATTTCATACCTTGACAAAACAAGCGAAAGCGGAGATTTGTTCAACAAAATTGGTGACGCTGGTCTTGTGGCGGTGAAGGCGCAGGATAAACTTGCCGCCGCCTATATTTTCTTGAGTCAGGGAACGGCGTTCATAAACGGCGGTCAGGAGTTCCTGCGCACAAAGAGGGGCAACGAAAACAGCTACAATACAAGCGGTGTAACAAACAAAATCGACCTTTCATTCAAGACCAAATACAGCGATGTGTACAACACCTACAAGGGCTTGATCGCGCTGCGCAAGGCGAATCCTGAGGCGTTCGGCTCGAATAAGGACGCGAAGGCTGAGACTGTCTCAACTGGCGTGACAAAATACACCACAGGCGACTTCCTCGTGTACTTCAACGCAACGGACAAGGCTGTTGACATCACAACAACTGGCTACACAAAGGCAGTTGACGTTTCAAGAGGAACCCCAACGGAAAGCGCAACACTACCGGCTACAGTTGATGCAAAGTCATTCGTGATTTTGAAAAAATAATTAGCGTATTTCGGTAATTGCAAAAAATGGTGAGCAGGGTGTATCGCCTTGCTTACCGTTTTTTTGCGACACTTAGGGCGTTGGAGAATGGGCGAATGCATGCATTCCTTGCCTACAAAGAATTGGTTTTGCATTCGCCTCCAGTTTTGTCTGCGAGTTTGCAACGCAAACTCGGTAGCAATTCCGTAGGAATTGCGTAGTTTGCCCTGCTTACCGAGTTTTGCGTTGCAAAACTCGTGGATTATACTACCAACGTGAAGTTTTATTAACAGTAGGTTTGTTTGAACTGAAACTGACCTAGCGGATTGGGGCAAGTGCCTGCATTCCTTGCCTGCGGAGAACTGGTTTTGCCATCTCCAGTTTTGCCTGCGAGTTTGCGTTGCAAAACTCGTGGATTATGCTACCGACGTGAAGTTTTATTAACAGTAGGTTTGTTTGAACTGAAACTGACCTAGCGGGTATTGCAAACCTGCGCTGCTTGTGCGTTAGGGATTGGAACGGGCGCGAAGCGAAACTCGCCGCGAGGCGAGGTCGTAGGCGAAAGCCGAAGCCGTGAAAAGCCCGACCTGCAAAAGGGGCAAGAATTGTCCATTTTGCAGGGAACGCCCTTATTCTCACTTATTTACCCATTTAGCGTGTTTGCGATGTTCAATTGTCAAAGAGAATCCTGAAAGTTTTGCCCTTTGACATTATCACCGATAAAATTTACAATGTTTTTGTATGAAAGGTAAAACTACCATCGGTATTTTTTGTGCAATTTTATTGGCACTTGTGGCGTTTGTTTTTGTGGATTTCTTTTATTTGCAAGAGAGAAATAAAATTGTTCAACCCAAACTTATAATGCCTGTTTCTGAAAATGATTCGTTGCATTCTGATGACAACACTTCTGATGACGGCGGCGAAGCGACGCTCACTTCATTTGTTCCCCTCTTACCGTCTGAAACATTGATAAGCACTCTTACCATTGACTTTGATGGAGACTCCTATGACGATCAAATCGTTGCTGTTCGTAGGGCAGGATCACAATATATTTTTTTGATTGTTGGTCTTTATTCTGCTGAAAACAATTCCTATGAACGAAAGGCGGAAATTCCAACTCCCATTTCACGAATTCGCACATTTTCTTACAATGCCGTTGATATGATTGGAAACCATAAAATGGCGTTGGTATACCAAGGAATAAAAACAAATGGCGATTCTGTTATGCAAATGTTTTTATGCAAAAAACGCGGTGCATCTGTTGAAGTCAATAAAATTGGAGATTTTTCATCTGATGGAACGATCTTTATCCAACAGATAGAACGGTCAGAGGCGTATGATCTTTCCCAAGTGTGGGGCGCACCATATACGGTTTGGGTATACAGCTCTGATACCGCTGAAGGCAAGGGCGCACATTCTAGTGAAGTAAGCCAAATTCAAACGGAATATCGCTGGGACGCTTCAAAGGAATACTATGTTCAATCAAGACAACTCCGAATAGAGGGAAGTCGTATGGCGGCGAAGGAACTCTCTCGAATTCAAAATGGAACTATTGAAACATTCGCGCAATTTTTGGACGGACTTTGGTATAAAACTGCTGCGGTGGATGCCATTCCTAGTTATATATATTTTAATTATAACGACAAGGAAGTGATTTTCCTTTCGGAGGACACGGAAGGCGTTTACGCATGGGAAGATTCAAGTTTGCGAAGGAGCGGAATGTATCTTACAACTGTCAATACAATTATTTCAAGCATAAAGCGAAGATTTGATATTATGGTTACAGGTGTGAACGAAATTTCCATTCAAGTTCATGATAATATTGGAATGACAATTCGTGAAAATAATCAGTGGGATGGCATTTACAAAAAAATGTCGTTTCAAAGCACATTTGGAGAAGAAAAGGTTAAACTTGCACACACTGAATATATAGAAAGACTTTCTGAAAACGGTCCGTGGTTTGATGCTGATGGGAATAAATATGCATTTTCAAAAAATATATATGAAATTACAGGAAATGTAGAGGAAACTGGATTTTTTGTTTCTCAAACAGTTGGAGAATACCCTGTAATTCAGTTTAGACCATCGGGAAAGGATTCTGTTTTGTGTCCTGCGTATGCACTGTTTTTTGAGACTACAAAAATTACAATTCCTGCAAAAAACCGCCGTTCAGAACCAACTGTTGAAACGGTTGTGAACAAAGACACTATTTATTTTTCGCCCGTTACATTTTCACCGCAAACGTGCTATGCGACAGAAGGGAAAATGCTTGTTTTAAGCAGGAAAAATCAAATCGATGAAGTAAACGAAAATAAGGAGCAGTAAAAACTGAAGTCTTGAGTTTTTGTAAGTTTTTTTAATCTGTACAAATTTGGTTTTAGTAAAAGTGTATTTGATCAAAATTCGCATTTTACACGTTTATAATTTGGGCGGATGTTGCTTGCACTCACTATGTTCACGCCGCAAGTTTCGCCTGCGTACGAGTTTGCGCTGCAAATTCAATGTTAAAATCCATAAGCGGTTCTGCACACTATTTTTGAGCGGATTTTAAACGTCTTTACGCTGATGACTTAAACGAGGAATTGAGTAATAATTGGAAAAATGATATTATTTTACTATGAGTAGAAAGAAATCTAAATCCAACGATGATGTTGAACTGAACGCTGAAGTCGAAACGGAAAATGCTGAATTGAATGAAGAGAAAACTGAAAGCGAAGAAAAAAACGCTTCGGTCACCGAATTGAAGAATTCTGAAACCCCAAATTCCATTGGCGTGAATAGTGATATGAAAAAAACGTGGTCTATTAGTGCAAAATCTCTTTTGGTGAAACTTCAGGAGAGTGGAAAAGTGCTTGGTCTCCTTGTTCTTTTGGCAATTATTGTAATGATTTTTGCCTGTTTTGCAATATTCGCCCTCAATGTAAAAGGACCTGAAGAAGTTATGGTTCCCGAAGTGAGGGGGAAGGAATTGGCGCAAGCACTTATTGAAATGCAAACTAAGGAACTTTACCCCAAAATTACACTTCGATATTCTGATATGCCAGGGGATGAGGGAACAATTCTTGATCAAGATCCTGCGTCTGGAACAATTGTAAAAGGATATAGCCGTGTTTCGCTCGTTGTGAGCCGCGGAGTTGTTGTTGATCATATTGAAAATTATGTTGGAATGAATTTTGACAGCCTGAAAATGCATCTTCAAACGCTTTTTGCTGGCAGCGTTCGTCCGCTGATTGTGCTTGCAAATCCTATATACAAAGCAGATATTTCTGAAGCAGGCACTATACTGGAACAGAATCCGCCGGCAGGTACTGAGATTTCCGATCCTGTTACCGTGAAACTTGTAGTTAGTCGAGGTCCGAATTTTGACAATACGCGCGTTCCACACCTTGTGGGACTTTCTTTGGATGAAATGATTTCTCTTGCCTCTCGCAGTAAGTTGATTTTTGACTTTACATCACATGTAGCCGCTCAAGATGAACTGCCTGGCACTGTTACAGGACAACAAGATTTTGAAAGGGAGTTCGTGCCAAATTATTCGCGAATGTCCGTGGATATGGCTATGCCGACTAGCAAGTTTCGAGGGAAAACCTATGGTATTTTTACAGCAAACCTTTCTACCTATCCGTATCCAGTTCCAATGAGACTTGAAGCGTCAGGTGAGAATGGTTCTGTTGTTTTAATAGATATTTTGCACTCTGGAGGAAGTTTTACAATGCCGTATGCTGTTGAAAGCGGCACAACTTTAACTCTTTTTGTTGTTGACAAAGCAACGGCAAAAATTACTGTTCCTTGATTTTCATGTGTGATGGCGGAAGATACATTGATTTTTACGTTTTAATTCCTTGCCGTCCGATCACAAGGCTTTGCGTTGCTTCTTCAGTTTCGTACGCGATTTTTTATGTTTTTTGGTAGCGTAGCGAACAAAAATGCGAACGTTACGAGCAAGTAAAAACTTGTAACTATGCGAAGCCTGCGGCGTGAACATAGTGAGCGCAAGCAACAAGCCGCCCTAATAATATAAAAGTGCAAAACTTGAATTTTGCCCTAGGAGATTAAAAATATGACAAAACCTTTGATTTGCCTTTCACTTACGGGAAAAACACTTCACGAGGATGTCAAAATTGTTGAAAAATACAGGAAGCATATCGATCTTGTAGAATTACGCGTTGATTTTTTAGATGATGAAGAGCAATTGTGTATTCGTCGATTTCCCGCAATGGTAAATGTGCCATGTATTTTAACCATACGGCGACAAATTGACGGCGGAAAATACACGAACAATGAATTTTCTAGAATTACACTGTTTAGTAAGGCTCTTTCTTTTGCAAGTCAAAATTCTGCTAAAAATTTTGCGTATGTTGATTTTGAGGATGACTTCCATATTTTGGGGCTGTATGAGGTGGCACTTGCTTCTGGTATGAAAATTATCAGAAGTTTACATGACTTTGAAAACCCCATTGTCAATATACACCAAAAATGTGAGCAAATGAAGCGATCAAATTATGAAATTCCAAAAATTGCCTTTATGCCAAAAAAACTGAGTGACGTTACACGATTGTTTGAAGAGGCAAAAAATTTCACTGATTTTGATCATATTCTATGTGCAATGGGACCTCTTGGCATTCCTTCACGCATTCTTTCAGGCAAATTGAATTCGTATCTTACTTACACATCGCCGCTTGAAATGGATGAATCAATGAAGCACATAGGGCATATTGATCCAGAAACGCTTGACAATTTGTATCAGTTTAGAAACATCGATGCAGACACGGAAATTTGCGCCGTTACGGGCTACCCTTTAAAAGTTACTTCAAGCCCGTACATTCACAATACGGCATATAAAGAGCACAATATGAATCGCGTTTTTATTCCGATGCCTTCAACTTCTATGGAAGAGTCAATGGACCTTGCAAACCAACTGGGCATTACTGGAATGGCGGTTACCGTTCCATACAAAGTTGATGCGATGCGAAACGCAAATGAAGTGTGCAGTGAGTGCCATAGTATCGGTGCTTCAAATACGCTTATAAAAAAGGACAACAAGTGGTATGCTCAAAACACAGATTACAGCGGATTTAAACAGGCCCTTTGCGAATTCCTCGGAGTAAAAAAACTGCATCGCAGAAAGGTTGCCATCATTGGGGCTGGAGGAGCGGCACACGCTATAGCCTATGCCATAAAACTATTGGGCGGAAAAGCGTGTATTTTTAATCGCACAAAGAGTTCTGCCGAAGAGCTTGCAAAACAATTTGGCTTTACGAGTGCACCGCTTACACAAGAAAGCGAACCGATTTTAAGGCGTTATTCTGATATAATAATTCAAACTACTAATGTCGGAATGTATTCAAATGAGCCGTCCTCAAAAGAAAATAATCCGATTTGGTTTTATAAATTTACGGGATCTGAACATTTATATGATATAATTTATGAGCCACAGGAAACACCCGTTATGAAAGAGGCAAGGCTTGCAGGATGCGCGAAAGAAAATATAAGCAATGGATTTTCTATGTTAAAATATCAAGGGGAGAGACAATTTTTTTATTTTACAGGGGAGGAGGCATGCTTACAACCGAATAAAACGGCTGGCATAGCCACAGATTAAAAATTGTAAAAATCTTGTTCACCACAGATGTACTGACGCAGGAGCAACGCACTCGTGCATTTCTCCATTACGTGTTGTCATTTGTGGTTGTGCTTTCAGTTTTGGTCGCTTTGCTATCAAAACTGACTAGAAATCTATATTGAAAAGGTGGTATGAGTAAAATGAATCAAGACGAACAAAAGCAATTGGTTGCGAAAACTGCTGTTGACGCGCTTTTAGAAAAAGGGCTGATTTTTGATGGAATGAAAATCGGCATGGGAACAGGTTCTACCGCACTTCCAGCGGTAAAGCGCATTTCAGAATTGCTTGCTAACGGAACTTTAAAAGATATAAAGGCCGTTGCAACAAGCTATCAAACGGAAAATGCCTGTGCCGCATGGAAGATTCCAACGTATGCATTTTATGACATCAAGATTAATGGTCATCTTGACCTTGCAATTGATGGGGCGGATGAAATTGACAACAACAACAACTTAATAAAGGGAGGTGGAGCGGCTCTTTTGCGTGAAAAAATCATTGAGTACAACTCTGCAAAAGTTGTAATAGTCGCTGACTCTTCAAAACTGGTGAAAACGCTTGGAACAAAATTCCCTCTCCCCGTTGAAATAGTTCCCGATGCGTATGCTGCAATAAAAAGAGAGTTGGAGAAACTTGGCGCAACAGTCACTTTGCGTGAAGGCTTAAGAAAATACGGACCTGTAATCACTGACAACGGAAATCAAATTGTAGATTGCCTTTGGAAAGAGCCTGTTAATCCTATTGAATTTGAAAATCTCATAAATCAAATTACAGGAGTTGTGGAAAACGGATTCTTTACAAAAGCAAACCCCTCTGTCTTTATTGCAAAAGAGGACGGCACTGTGGAAATCCGCAATTTCTAACCAATATGTTTCCGCCTTTTTCAGAAGACGAAGCGTTTTTAGAATGCAAAAAAATCATCAATGACCTTGAGACTGGGGTGATGACGCTCGAGCAAGTTACCCCTGAAAGTGAAAGCCGAAAGTCTCAAGGCATTATGATTGGTGTTTTAATTGCAGAGGATAGCCAAAAAAGACGCATTGTGCTAAAAACTGTTTCTGGAATTTCAAAGCGTCTTGTGTATAAAAATAAAAACCTGCAAAAAGAAAACGAAAGCATTTTTGTGCCGCCCATTGTTAGTGCAGAAGATATAAATGCGGCCCTTTTTCAAAATGACAGGGAAATTCACGTTTTAACTGAAAAGATAAATGAATGTAAGAATTCCCGAAAATGCGAAAACGGGCGATTTTTAGAACAAACAGAGAGTGAAAAAAAACTCATTGAACGGAGAAAGTTTCTCAACCGCGAATCCCTTTTAAACGTTTTTTCACTTTATTCGTTTGCCTGCGCTGATGGAAGCGAAAAAAAACTGCTTGAAATCTGCAAGAAAAAACTTCCCCCGACAGGAACTGGCGACTGTTGCGCACCAAAACTGCTTGACTATGCTTTTCGCAATGCATTAACGCCCGTGAGTATGGCGGAAGTTTTTTTTGGAAAAAGCACAACCAATAAAAAATCCTTGTGCATGTATCCCCCCTGCGATGAACGATGCGCCTTGATTTTGCCCGAAATGCTTGGAATAAAAATAATCTATCGAGATCATGACATAGTAGTTTTAGATAAGCAAAGCGGCGTTTTAAGTGTTCCTGGAAGAGGACCTGAAAAACAAGATTGCATTGTAAACCGATTAAAGCGTCTTTTTCCAACTTGCATTGCGCAACCATCTGTTCATCGGCTTGATATGGAAACATCAGGACTTTTAATTCTTGCATTTACAGATGAAGCGCATCGTGCTTTGAATCGCCAGTTTGAAATGCGGCAAGTGCATAAAGAATATGTTGCTCTTTTGGATGGACGGCTTGAAGATGAAAAACAGTCTGGAGAAGTCACTTTATTTTTTCGCGTTGACATAGAGCATCGACCGCGTCAAATATGGGACGAAGAATATGGCAAAAAGGCAGTGACGCAGTGGCAAAAAATAGACGATGAAGAGTTTACATTTCCAGACGGTTCAAAAAAAATTGTATCGCGCGTTCGTTTTTTTCCACTTACAGGAAGAACTCATCAACTGCGTCTTGCCGCTGCTGACAAGAGAGGCTTGAACATTCCGATTATCGGAGACAGTCTTTACGGCAGGCAGCCGCCTCTTTCCGCCGTTCGCCTTATGTTGCACGCTGAGACTCTTGAATTCACCCATCCCATCACAGGAGAAAAAATGCATTTTAACTGTCGTGCGGAGTTTGATTGACGGAAAATATATTGGTTTTCCGCTTTTAAAAATTATCCCATCTTTACTCTAACGCTGATGATTTTTCGAGAGGCTTGTTCTTCTATTGCAAAGAGTATGCCGTTGTAGCGAATTGCTTCTCCTTCAGAAGGGAGTGCGCCAAATCTTTCTAAAAGCCAGCCACCAAACGTTGTAAAGTATTCAGATTCCAAGTTGAATTTGAGGATGTCGTTTATGTCGTCAAGAGTGATGTCGCCAGGAATGATAAATTCGTTTGCAGAAATAAACTTGATTCTGCTTTCAGGCGGAAGGACGTTTTTTTCATCATCAGAAAGACGTCCAAAAACCACTCTCAAAATATCATCCATGGTAACAACGCCAGCCGTGCATCCCTGCTCATCAAGGGCAACGGCAAATTCCGTGCGCATCTTCTTGAATTTTGAAAGAAGTTCAAGGGCGGAAAATGTTACAGGAACGAACAAGGCGTTTTTCATCACTTGAGCGGCATAGCCTCTTCCGAACAGCACGTTTTTTTCCGATGCAAAAAGCACGGCTTTATATC
The DNA here is from genome assembly GCA_014803985.1 of Treponema sp. GTDB lineage: Bacteria > Spirochaetota > Spirochaetia > Treponematales > Treponemataceae > Treponema_D. Next base: position 16,367 of record JAAVAO010000018.1, on the reverse strand, counting down.
CAATTACACCCACAATTTGTTCAGGAAATTTATTGTAAACGGCAATCATTTTTAATCCTGACTGATTGAATTTTTGAATAACTTCATCGCGCGTTGCTTCCGTTTTTACAGATTGCACAAGGGAGCGATGTTTCATAATGTCGCGGACGCTTAAATCAGTGAATTTAAAGATTTTATTGAGCATACGACTTTCAGATTTTTCAAGCGTACCCTCTTTTTCGCCCATATCAATCAATGTTACAAGCTCTTCTTCCGTCACGAGCGATTGCTCCGTCTTCCAAAACTTTTTCGCAATTTCCGCCGCCATTTTTGAAACGCGTGTAAAAATCCACACAACTGGAAACAACGATTTCTCAAGAACCAAGAGCGGCACGGCATTTGAACAAGCAACTTTTTCTGAGTGCACTCCCGCAATTGTCTTTGGCACAATTTGTCCAAAAATCGTTGCAAAAAATGTTATGACAACAGTGGCAATCCCGATTCCACCCGCTCCAACAACGTACACGGCAAGAGATGTTGCAAGAGACGATGCAAGGGAATTCATAAAATTCGTGCCAATTAAAACAACAGTTAATAGTTCATCCATTCTATCCTTGAGACCGGCGGCGATTTTTGCATTTTTCCTTCGCTCTTGAATCATTCGATGAAATTTTATTTTTGGAATTGAAAGATAAGCGGTTTCCGAGCCTGAAAAAAAACCAACGATTTTTAAAATAACAAAAATCAGCGCAATTGTCAGGATAATTTTCAAACTACTCATTTTCTGCCGCCTCGATTTTTTTTATGTGAACGCTTTTTATGCGCCGTTCAAAAATCTCTTCAACGGTAAAACTGTATCCGTCAAATAAAACACAATCTTTTGGCAGGGCAAGTCGTCCAAGTCGTTCTGTAATCCACCCGCCCAACGTTTCACTCATATCTGATTTTATATCCCGATTTAACAAGTCTCTTATATCCACTAAAAGCGTTGAGCCTTCAAGCGAAAATTCATCCTTTCCTGCAAATTCTGAAAGCGCAATGCTGTTTCGCCATAGGTTTGAATTTTCACTCATTCCGAAAATTTCATGGCAAATATCTTCTTTTGTCAAAATTCCATCCGTACCAGAATATTCATCAATTACAATTGCAAATGACTGATGATTTTCACGAAGCGATTCTTGAACAGTACTTATTTTGTTCGTTCCTGGAATAAACACGGGGGGGCGCATAATTTTTTTCAAGTCAAATGAAGCAACATCTTGTATTTTCAGCAAGTCGCGCAAGTAAAGAACGCCTATAATGTCATCTAGGTTTTTTCCGTATATTGGAAATCGTGAAAACTGAGCTTTTTTTGCAAATTCCACTATTTCGGTGTATGAAAGATTTTCATTCATTGCAATAACGGAAGTTCGCGGAACCATAATGTCTTGTGCTGCAAGATCAGTGAATTTAAAGACGCGATTCATCATATTTTTTTCACCGCTTCCCAAAACTCCCGTTTCTCCTCCAGCATCAATAAAGGACTTTATGTCTTCTTCTGTGTATGATTGCTTTGGCTTTTCAATGGTAATCCCGCGAATTTTCAAAATCATTCGACTTATGAACGTAAAGACAAACACCACAGGCGTTAAAATTTTTACAGTGGTGGCGGCAAAAAATGAAAGGCTGTATGCAATTCCATCAGGATTTCGAGTTGAAATTGTTTTTGGCGTGATTTCTCCAAAAACGAGCAATAACAGCGTGACAGAGAAAGTTGCAATGCCAACTCCCTTTGATCCAAAAATTCTCATAGCCGCCGCTGTAATAAGAGAAGAAAGCAATATATTAACAAGATCGTTTGCTATTAAAAGCGTGTTTATAAGTATCTCTTTTCGTTCTAGAAGACGGCTCACTCGAAGAGCCCGTTTGTTGCCCTTTTTACAAAGCACTCGAAGGCGCAATTTGTTCATCGAAAGAAACGCACTTTCTGAAATTGAAAAGAGCATTGAAAGAGTGACAAGGACTCCTGATGCAATCAGAAGCCCTGCAAGCGAAAAATCCTTCACCTTTTACTCAAGAACCTCTTCTGATTGATTAGATTCTTCCTCTGCGTTTTGATTTACTTCTTCTTCTGCTTGTCTTTCACTTTCTTCATTTTCTTCATCATGGTTGAGTATGTCGTCATTCACCGTTTCTTCAGAATTTGATGATTCCATCGCTTCCATAGATTCTTTTGCACTCAAAACATTTTCATATACCTGTCGCAAATTCTCCGCATATTCACTTTCAGGAGAAACATTGATAGCCTTTTCAAGCAACTCAATTATTTTGTCAATGTCATTTGAACCGGTATTTGCAAGCACGCTTGAAGCAAGATAGAACAAAGTCTGTGCCTCATCAGGAGAAATGTATGCATTGTTTGCAGCCGCTTCATAGATTTTATATGCATTTTCAGGAGTTCCGCTTATCAAAGCATTATACGCATCAGAATGTGCCGCCGCAACAATATATTTTCCCACCAAGCCCGTTTGGTTAGTTTTGTCATAGACAGGAACTTTTTTTATCAAGTCAGAAATCAAAAGACGGTGATTTTCAGCCATTGATTCATAGAGCCTGTCAATGGCTCGCACCTTGTCAAGTTTTGAACCTTTTTTCGTTGCCTCAACCAATTTTTCAAATTCCTGAACATTTTGTTTTTCAAGGTCAATGTTAGACAGATATGCATTAACAGAAAACCCCATATAATCAAGAGCAACGTCAGTTATATAATAGCCGTCTTGATTTGTAAGGACAATCGCAGGGGTCTCTTGAATCATATAACTATCAGCCACAGTAAATTGCTTGAGAAGCTTTTTCTTTTTTGCTTCAAGGGCCTTTTGCTCTTTGTTTGTCAAATTGTCAGGAATCTCACTTAAGACTGAATCCAAATTGGTAAAGTCAAAGTGAACGCAGATATACTCATTTTCCAAACGTTTTACAAAGTCGCTTGAAGAAATAAGTCCGTCAACCGCTGTTTTTGTTCCTTCGGCATCATTATCAGAATTAACAAAGAGCAAAATGTTGCAATGCTTTGATTTTGCAGCCTTTTTTGCCTCGTCAAAATCTTCATACCAACCAGCTGCGTTTTTATCCGCAGCGCAGGAAACTAACGCTCCCAATACACAAAGAATGAGTAAACCACATACTTTTTTCATTTTCTTTTCCTCAAAATAAATTTTATACTATAAAGAAGCACTTTTTAGTCTCCTTTTCAGTCATCTATCCACAGCATCCGGCATTGAACATATTCCGCTTTGTAAACGAACAAAGCAATGACAGGGCGCAAAGTGCTTGTCCTTATTTAAAGTATCGCACGCCCGCAGCGAATATATTTTCGCACGAATTTTCGCGTTCATTTAAAAGCGGATTTTCTGCAATGTTTTTTATTAAATCACAACTTGCACCATTTTGCAGTGTTCCGATTGTTCTCTCGCTATGCCCCATTTTTCCCAAAACGCGACCATCGGGACTGGTTATTCCCTCAATGGCAAAGGCAGATCCATTCGGGTTGTCTGGCTCTGAAATTGCAGGATTGCCATATTCATCAACATATTGGGTAAAAACCTGTCCGCCCTCAAAAAGAAGACGAGCGGTTTTTTCATCGCATACGAATCTACCTTCTCCATGACTTATCGGAACAAGGTGTATTCTCTTATCAATTACGCTTACATCATTTGCCCATGGGCTTTTTGCACTCAAAAGGCGAGTTCTAGAAACGCGACTTATATGGCGACCAATTTTATTGAACGTCAATGTTGGCATATCTGGAGTGATTTCACGGAATTCTCCATACAAAGCAAGTCCTGTTTTTACCAACGCTTGAAAGCCGTTGCAAATTCCAAGCACCAGTCCATCTCGCTTTTTTAAGAGATTCATAATTGCACTAGAAACTTGCCCTTCCCGCAAACAGTTTGCAATGAACTTCGCGCTTCCGTCAGGTTCATCACCCGCGCTAAAGCCCCCTGCAAGAGCTAAAATGTGTGCTGAATTCAACTCCCTCTCAAGACGCAAAAGGCTTTCTTCAAGCAAATCGGGCGTTTTGTTTGCAAGCACAACGATTTTGCAATCCGCGCCTGCAAGGGTGAACGCGCGAGCCATATCATATTCGCAGTTAGTTCCTGGAAAAACAGGAATGACAACTCGTGGATGAGATTTTGCGATGGTAAAAATAGGATTTTTTCGGATTTCACTTACTGACTGGTGAATTCCAGTTGCAAAATCAGGAAGAGGACTCTGAACAGCGGCTCCGCTTACTGGCGGAAACACATTTGAAAGCGGCTTTTCCCATGCGTTTTCCAAATCCAAAAGTGAAATTTTCGTTTTCGGAATGTCATTCACAGAGATTTCTATTTCTTTTTCCGCGATAGTCGTTCCTATTTTGATTGCCGTGCCGTCTGCAAACATACTTGCATCCAAGTTTTCTGTCGCCTCCACAATTATAGAACCATAAAGAGGCGTAAAAAAATCTGTTTCAGTAGGCGCTGTATCTTTTTTCATTGCAGATTTAAACGCAAACGCCGTTGGTGAAACAGGAAGCGTGTCAATTTTTATGCCGATTCTGTTTCCCATTGCCATTTTTGTAACAGACTCGGCGATTCCTCCTGCCAAAACAGGATACATTGCAGCAATTTTTCCAGACTGATTAAGTGTATGCAAAACATGCGCATTTTTTGTAAACGTTAAAAAATCGGGGGCAAGCAAAGATGAATAGGGAACAGTTATCATATACACAGGATGTCCATGCTTTTTAAATGAGCCGCTCGTTATGTTTTTTACATCTTCCGTTGTAACGGCAAAACTTACCAGTGTATGAGGAACATTTATTTCCTCGAAAGTGCCGCTCATACTGTCTTTCCCACCGATAGAGGCAGTTCCCATTGCAACTTGTGCATCTATAGAACCAAGCAACGCCGCCGCAGGGTAGCCCCATGTTTTTTCACTTACAGCGCGTCCAAAGAATTCTTGAAATGAAAGACGACATTTTTCAGCGTTTCCACCCATGCAAACAATTTTTGCAAGAGATGAAAGAACTGACACCTGCGCTCCATGCCACGGAGACCATTGAGAAACGCGGGGATCAAATCCATGAGCCATAAGACTTGTCGTTGAAGTTTCAAAAGGGGAAACAACCGGTATTTTTGCACACATACCCGCTTCAGGAGTGCATTGATATTTTCCGCCATAAGGGAAAAGCACCGTACTCGCCCCTATCGAGCCATCAAAACGTTCTCCCAATCCGCGCTGGCTTGAACAAGCGAGATCTGAAATATTTAAAACCCATGCATTTTTTAGAGAATGTGCATCAATGCTATTTTCCAATGCAGTTTTCACCGAGGAAAGCACATTTAAAAGCGGAGACTCCTCTTGAGGCGCAGGACTTTCAATAAGCGCATCCGCTTCGTGGTGCGCGCCTGCCGCATCCAAAAACTCCCTTGCAATATCTGCAATGACTTTTCCTCGCCATCGCATAACCATTCTATTTGTATTTGTAACATCGGCAACTTTTACCGCCTGCAAATTTTCTTTTTCCGCTTCACGAATAAATTTTTCTTCATCGCTTTTGCGAACAACAACAGCCATTCTTTCCTGACTTTCAGAAATTGCAAGCTCTGTTCCATTTAGACCTGCGTATTTTTTAGGAACGGCATCAAGATTTATATCAAGACCAGGCGCAAGCTCTCCAACGGCAACAGAAACTCCACCAGCTCCAAAGTCATTGCATCGGCGGATCATAAGACTGACATCCTTGTTGCGGAAAAGACGTTGAATTTTTCGCTCCTCAACAGCATTTCCCTTTTGAACTTCAGCCGCCGCAGTTGAAACAGATTTTTCTGTGTGAACTTTCGATGAGCCTGTCGCTCCACCAATTCCATCACGTCCCGTTTTTCCGCCAAGCAAAATCACCACGTCTCCGGGCTCTGGTCGTTCACGCATAACAGTATCCACAGGGGCGGCGGCAATGACGGCTCCAAGCTCCATTCTCTTTGCCATATATCCATCGTGATAATATTCCTTCACTTCACCTGTAGTCAATCCAATTTGATTTCCATAGGAAGAAAATCCTTGCGCCGCCTCGCGACAAATTTTTATTTGCGGAAGTTTTCCCGTGCGCGTTGCTTCCAAAGGAACTGTCGGGTTTGAAGCACCAGTAACGCGCATAGATTGATACACCCAAGACCGTCCGCTCAGCGGGTCGCGAATTGCCCCTCCAATGCACGTTGCCGCTCCGCCGAATGGCTCTATTTCCGTTGGGTGATTGTGAGTTTCATTTTTGAACATCAAAAGCCATCGTTCTGTTGTATTAGTGGGATTTCCGTCTTTGTCATGGGTGTAATGCACGTCAATATAGATTGAGCAAGCGTTATTTTCCTCGCTCACTTCCATATCATCAAGCTTTCCGTGTTTTTTGAGATATTTCATTCCGATGACAGCCATATCCATTAGACAAACTGGCTTGTCGTTTCTTCCTGCATAAAGATCCGCTCTCATAGCATTATAGTTTTGCAGGGATTTTTCAAAAAGAGAGGAGTACGGTCCGTTCTCAATGCGAATGTTTTTTAGTTCCGTCAAAAAAGTAGTATGTCGGCAGTGATCAGACCAATATGTGTCAAGAATTCGAATTTCTGTTTCCGTGGGATCGCGTTTTTCACTGACAAAATAATCTTGAAGGAATTGTATATCAGCAAAATCCATTGCAAGATTCATTTTCTGTCTGTATGATTCGAGCGTTTCTTTGTCAAAATTGATAAATCCATCGACAATTGGAATGTCTTTTGGATCTTCAAGGGTCATTTCAAGGGTTTCAGGGATTTTGCTGTCGGCAAGGCGCGAATCAACAGGATTTACAAGGTAATTTTGGATTTTTAAAACATCATCGCTTGAAACCCTGCCGCTTAAAATCACCATCCTTGCACAGCGCACGCGCGGATTTTCGGCTTTTACTGCATTTGCATTTTCACGGGCAATTCCCGCTTTCAACAAAGAAAGACATTGTTCTGCACTGTCCGCCCTTTGATCATATTGACCCGGCAAGTACTCCCAAACAATAACAGTGTCATCGTCGGAGATTTTAATTTTTTCAAATGTGCAAAAATCGCTTTGCGCTTCGCTAAAAATTCTCGTGCAGGCGGCATTTGCCACAGTTTCATCCACATTTTCCACATCATAGCGATTAAGGTAGCGAACTCCTTTAACGCTTGAAACACCTAAAAAATTCTTTATCTCTGAAAAAATCCTGACTGCCTCATTGTCAAAGCCAGCCTTTCGTTCAACATACAACCGAAACATTCCTTTATTATAATAGAATAGAGGAAGTTGTTCAACAATGAGCATAACGACAGCAAGAAAATCAATTTTTCAGGCGATTGCTAAAAAAAGTTGACTGTCAATCACAGTATCCCTAGCGGAAGCAACAAGCAAGACATTTTTATTGTCATGCTGTCCTTCGTTTTTTTTGACTATTGTTGCGGATTATACTTTCGAACTTTATTGCAAACTTGCTTATTATTTGCAATTTAAAACGTATTATAACAATTCAATCGTTTCTATTTTAAAATCACAGTAATATTCTGCACATTTGCACTTGAATTTCAAAACGCAGTAGTCGGGATCGGTAACACCTTTGCTGTAAAATAATGTATCTCCAAAACGCCAAATCTCGTTTTTCGTTTTTTGATCAGTGCAAATTTCCATTTCCCCGGTTATTGTTACGCCTTCATATTTGAATCTGCCACGCCTATAAAAATACACACACGCCTTATTGTTTGCAGCATATTGTTTCACTTTTTTTGATGAAGTGTTTGTAGAAAAATATATTTCATCGTTTTCGATTTTTCTCGGTGCAAGCATAGCGCGAACTACCGGATAGCCTTGTTCGTTGACAGATGCTATAAACGCAGTTTTTTGTTCGGCTATAAATTGATATATATGCGTTTTGTCCATTATGAACATCCCCTTTGCAATTCCCTGCAAGTATATCGAAAAAATAAAGCACTTTCAAGCGCGTTTCATTGTCACGGCGGTCGAAAAACAGATCTATGAAGAGCGCACTGCCGTAAGCAAGTATATTCACAGCATTCTTTTCGTGCTTCTTACTATTAAGACAAGGCTGAATCGGTATTCGACTTCACGGAATATTTTGCTTACCGCTTTGTTTTCAAAAATCCCCTTGAAAATCATAATACCCCCTTCTACATTTTTTTATGCAGTCTTTACTTGCCCTTCAATTGTTCCACCCACTTTTGCATTAAGATTCCAAATGCAACTCCCACATTTAAAGATGCCTTCAATCCGATCATAGAAATTGTGACCCTGCCATAGGAAGCACGTTTTAATGCTTGAGGACTTAATCCCAATTCTTCTGATCCGATTAGGCAAATGCCTTTTTGAGGAAAAACAAATTCATCAATTGCAGTGCCGCCAGTTTCAAGTGCGAAAATCGGAACATCGTTCGGTAAGTCTTCAAGTGGCAGTCGTTCGTACCCCATAGTTTCAATGCAACCCATACCACTTCTTATTGCACGCGGATGATCGGGAGAAACGCAAGACGGTGAAATGTACACCTTTTCCGCCCCCATTCCCTCCGCAGTTCTAAAAATAGACCCCACGTTAAAAGGGGAGCGAATATCCTCNGCATACACACAAACCCCCTCATAAAATTCGCGCTTAAAAATAACGCCGTCTTCAGTTTTAATGCCGTTTGAAGCATGAGGAGCAATCACCAAATCCCATTCAGCGGGAAACGAGCCGAGAATCGCAAGCAGATGGTTTTTTGCCAAATTGCATGTTCTTCGTTCGTCAAAGGGAATTTCTAAAAGAGCGTCCTTCAATTCTTTGTAAGCGTCTGAAGACAATTTTGGATCTTGTAAAAGTATTTCAATNAGTTTGCGCGTGTAATCCTCGCGNCTCAACTCTTTAAAAGTGTATTCTGTTCCCTTTTCNGCAATTCCCGCTATATCGCGCTCCAATGCACCAAAAGTCAACGCCAATTTCCGTCGTTTTTGCCCGCCACTCAATTGAAACAATTTATCAGGGTGTATCATGTAAAAAAAGCCTCCGCACAGAATTATACCATAAAANCCAGTTTAAGCGCAGGCTTTNTGCCGTGTGGATTATAATTTCAAGGTCAANATGTGTGTTATCGTTTTATATAATGTGGGNGGCGTGTGGCTCCAGTCGTTTTGTTCCCTATTTCACNGGTTNANGCCNCCNCAATAAGCAAGTTTGCAATGTAAACTCAAGAGCAATTTCNTAGGAATTGCCTGCTTCTCCCCCCATCCCTCACAATTTTTTTNCTCTACAATCTTTGTGCAAAGAAANNTGACATTNGCCTTAAAACGAATTTCTAGAAAGCGGAGTGCCTATCCATTGTCCTTCGCTGCCCAAATACTCACGTCTTTTGCCTTCTATGAGGAATTGCACACTTGAAACCGTGCTGAATTCCGTGGAAGTGTACACAATTTGCATAAGTTGTGCAACATAGCCTTCCACCCCTAGTCCATTGAATTCAAATTGTTCGTTAAAATCCAAGGTGGCAATGCCGTTTTTTATAGACGCGCCTAATAGTTTTGAACCTTCAGGAATAAGCGACATACAGTTTTTCCCGCGCTCAGACGGAAGAGGCCCTGCAAGAAGTGCATTTATTGAATCAGTCAAAGGTGAATCGCTTTTNGGAAGCATTCGTTTCACCGGCTTTCGGCTCACGCTTCCATCAGGNGCAATTGCAACAAANAAAAGTGTTGCTTCTCGCTCTGCCACCTTTTGAGGGGCCGTGATTTTTGTTTCGGCTTTTTGAGAAGTTTGGGCAGGGGANATGACTATATTTTGTGCATTTGTTTCTTTTGGATTGTGTGCCTTTTCAGATTCGGCNGTGTTTTTTCCCGTTTTTTCACCCGTTTCCGTCTTTGCGCCCTGAATATCTCTCTTATACTCACTTGACGTATATTCGCTTGACGCTTTTTCCCNCGCAATTACAGAGCGTTCTGTTTCTGCCGTGCGCTCATTGTTTTGAGAGATGATAAGTGCATCCTCCTGCATTGCCTTTACACTTTCAGAACCAGTCGCTTCTTGATACACTTTTACTTCTTCTTGTGGAGATTTTTTTGTATTTAAATCAAACGAAAACGGTGCATTTTCCGCATTTTCTGTGTTTTCAGCAAATTCTTTTGCGATTTTATTTTTATTGTCATTTTTACTGTTTGTCTGCACTGTTGAGGATCCAAAAACTTTTCCAAAAAAATCCGTTTTCTCAAGGTTTGCAGTAATTAAATCTTTTTTTACAAAAAACAAAATTAAAAGTATAAGCAATAGCAAAAACCAGCACGCCATCAACAATCCGCTGCTTTTTTTGCCGGCNCCATTGTTTTTTTCATCTCTAGCCATACTTCTTTATCGGCAAAAAAAANTACAAATTTATGTTTTTCTTTTTTCCAAAACGATAAGCGCGGATACAAATAATAGACAATACANTGGAAAGGTAAAACACACAAGGTCAGTTTNNNTAGCANTNTNATAAAGAATNAAGGAGGGGAAAGTCTCCCCCTCGCTCCAGCCNGCTACGCAGTCTTACGCTACCCCCTCTGCGGGGACACCCCGCAACGCCCCGTCATTCCGCTTCTCAATACCAATAGCAATTACAACACGTCATGTCAGTTTTGAAATCGAAGCACGCAATTCCTTCGGAATTGTTACCAAGTTTGCATTGCAAACTCGCGGGCAAATCTGGAGGCNAATGCAAGACCAGTTCTCCGTAGGCAAGGAATGCAGGAGCTTGCCCCAATCCACTAGCCAGTTNTGCGTAAAGCCGAGCGGTGCGAGGTAGCAAAACTGGAGGCGAATGCAAAACCAGTTCTCTGTAGGCAAGGAATTCAGGCATTCGCCCATTCTCCAACACCCCAAGTGTCGCAAAAAAAAACGGTAAGCAAGGCGATACCCTGCTCACCGTTTTTTTTGCAATTACCGAAATGCGCTAATTANTTTTNCAAAATCACGAATGACTTTGCNGGAACTTTAGCCGGTAGTGTTGCGCTTTCCGTTGGNGTTCCGCTTGAAACGTCAACTGCCTTTGTGTAGCCANTTGTTGTGATGTCAACAGCCTNGTCCGTTGCGTTGAAGTACACGAGGAAGTCGCCNGTNGTGTATTTTGTCACGCCTTTTTCAAGCGTCTCAGCCTTCGCGCTCGCATTTTTTCCAAACGCTGCTGAATTTGCCTTGCGCAGTGCAATCAAGCCCTTGTAGGTGTTGTACACNTCGNTGTATGTGGTCTTGAANGANAGGTTGATCCAGTTAGTCGGTTTTTTTTCAGTGCTATTTGTTGCATAACTATTTTCATTTCCATATTTTGTCCGCAGGAATTCCTGTCCCCCATTCAGAAAAGCGGTTCCCTGCGAAAGGAACACATACGCCGCAGAAAGCATATCCTGCTTCTTAACCTCTGCAAGTCCATCTTCACCAATTTTAGCGAATAANTCTGTGCTGATGCTCGTTTTGTTTAAGTATGACATTGATAGTTTGTCAAACAGTGTATAGTTGTCGTGACATTCTACGTAATGCAAAGCAAGACCTAATCTACCTGTTGTATTGCGTTTGTTGCTGCCAGATTTCCCAACCAATCCATTAACGATTGATGCATCATAATATGTTCCCTGCACCTGTCCTTTCTTGAATCCGCCANACTCTGCACCTTTGATCGCATCGCGNAAGTCGTCGTCAAACGCCGCACATCCTACTGAACCNCTGGAAACAGAACTTGAACTTCCATTTTTAACCAATGAAGTTCCGCCAGTCCATGGCTCGCCGTACACCATCACGCTCGGATCAATAGCAGAAAGCTCCGCATAAATATCCGCCATTGTTTCTTTTGATATAAGACCCATCAAGTCGAATCGGAAGCCGTTGAAATGATAATCAAGCATCCAATGTTTGAGGGAATTGATGATATATTTCTTCATCATCGGTGCTTCCGTATTAACTTCATTGCCGCATCCAGAGCCATTAGAATAGGTGCCATCGCTATTTAGGCGATAGTAGTATTCTGGAACCGTTGAATCATACAGCGAATATTCACCAGTTCCGCTTGTGTGGTTGTAAACTACATCCATATTCACGGCTATACCAACCTCGTGCAATTTTGCAATCAATGTGCGCAATTCAAGAACGGCCTGAGTTCCGTCTGTATAACCTGCCGTCACATAGCGACCTTCTGGCACATTGTAGTGGTATGGGTTGTAGCCCCAGTTATAGCTTGTGTTCGTATTTGTTTCTGCAAATTCAAATACAGGAAGAATTTGGACGTGTGTCACGCCAAGTTCNTTNAGATGNTNNATNACNTTCGTNCCNTTNGCAATNGTNAGNTATTTNCCAACGTTGCCAGTTGTTGGATCTTCTGCATAAGACCAGTCGGTAACATGCATTTCATAGATTACCGCGTCTGTATAACTACCAGAAAATGGATTTATATAATCTTCCTTTGTTCCATAAGATAGACCATTTGGAATTGCAGATTCATCACTGTTGATGTCAACAATTTGTGCAGCAATTGCATCTGGGCTTGCCGCTTTCGCATTGATGTCGCATACATAATATGTTTTTCCATTGTTTACGATTTGGTATTTGTAGTACTTGTATGTCGACACATCTTCGCACAAATAACTCCAAGTGCCGTCAGTATCTTTCTGCATTTGAATAGGATCGCTTGCAGGAGTTCCTAATAATGTATTGTCGGTAGTTTTTCCGATAACATTGCTGTTGACATCAAATGTTCCGACTTCGGATGAACTTTCATAAACAAGAAGCTTTACGTCACTTGCATTAGGTGCCCAAATTTTGAATTGTGCAGAACCATCCTCATTTAGGGTGAGTCCTAAATCATCATCATAGTTTTGTACAGATTCTTCAGGTGTATTTGAACATCCTGAAAAAATAAAAAAAATCCCAAGCATTGCAATTAGTACAAATTCAAGATTCTTTTTCACAACAGACCTCCTCACAAAAGGGGGGCTGAACACAATCAACCCACTCCTCAAAAAAGGGCAGTCCATAAACATGAACCGCCCTTTTATAAAATCAATACAACTTCATCAAAAATCGTTCTGATAAAATTGCTGATGTAATCTCAAAACATTTATTCTTCAGGAATGAATGCAAGTTCTGATTCGCTACAATCAAAAACAAGATAGCCCCTCTTGAAATTCTTGGGATTTTCAATCGTTTGAGATCCTCCACCGACTTTAATAGACCAGAATCCACTTTCGTCAGCGCCATCTTTAAAAGAAACCATCTGCAAAACAATTGAATCTGCTGTAATTCTTACTGGTTTTTCAAATGTTACTGTTGCTGTGCCATCCACAACATTTGCATGAGGATTTTTTACACCCCAGTCATTGCCAGGAATCCATGCCTCAAGGAAGTAAATAGGCCCTTCATCGTCTTCGTAATTGATGACCTTGCAGCCTACTACATCAATGTACTTGATGGCTTCAATAGCAAGGGTGACCGTTCCGTCAAGTTTTGAAGTTACGACTGCATAATATGGCTTGCCACCAGCAAGACCAGTGACTGTGTTGTTNTCACCCTCATTATATGTCATATTTACAGCATCTGAAATGTCCTTTTCTGATGGAAAGGCAATTATTGCTCCGACATATTTCGCCGACCAATCACCGTTTGCAATTCCAAATTCGGCTTCTCCGTCCTCAGGAGCAGTGAATTCAATTTTGTATACGACATCACCAGTTTCTACGGACTTGTCAAAAGGCTCTGCCATGAGATAACCCGCATCAGCTCCCCAATCGTTGAAGTTTCCACGAGCAAAATACCCGTACAGATATTTGTAATCTGGCACTGCAATTTCAGAGACAGACAATGATCCACCTGTTGTAGTCAGTGACGCTACAATTTTGTATGTTCTACCTTTTGTCAGTCCAGAAACAATGCAGTGATTGTCATATTCATATGCAGCCAGTTCTCCAGTTTTATCGGGTGTTGCCTCCACTTTGCTCTGCCATCTGTAGCCGCCATCTTTATAGATGTCATAATCATCTGCGCTACAAATTGTAAAGTGCGATTCTCCCTCTGCCCCTCCCCAAGCAGCATTTGCATCATACGTAAATGAATAGGTAAACTGACCGTTTTCTATAGTCATTTCTTTAAAAGCACCGCCTGTTGGTTCCCCTGCTATCCAGGCACTACCGCNAGCAGTACCATCCTCATCAGAGCCGCCTGGAACGTATGGGTTTTCCACTACATCATGCAGGGCGTCAGAGCAGGAAACGACNCCAAAGATGAACGCCATCGCGGTTATTGCACCTAAAAATAATTTTTTCATAAATCTAATTTCCTTATAAAAAACCTTGATTTGAAAGACTCAGCGAACTCCGCGCACAAGTAGGTGCGTAGAGAGTTCCTGCCTTCACATAATGTTTGACCGCCACTAGATGTCCCAGCGGATGCCAAGTCGTAGCGCCGCGCGTCCATCGTACCAGTCAACGGCTTTCGGGCTGCTCTGCCCCTGATTGATGCCGTCTACCCAAAACTCCGCGATATTTGAGCGGTCCATCCTCAGACCGTCCTGCCCGCTTCCGAACGAGTTGAACGGATCTGTATTAAACACGAATTGTGCATAGATGGTTGGCTTCTTGAAACTCTGGAACTGGCGCGACAGCCCAACAGCGAACGAGAACGGGTTATTCACGTTCTTGTTCGGAAACGCCTCATCGGCAGCGTCCGTGTCCTTNACCGTCTTGATACCGAGAGCAAGTGTTGCTTTAAAGCCGTACTTGAAGTCCACCTGTCCTATGAGGGTATTGAACAAGCGGGTGTCGCTGGAGTTGTCGAGACCGTACCAAACGTTCACACCCTTGACGGCATCTGCATCAAGTTTCATATTAAATGAAAGTCCTGCATATTCTAGAAGAAACTTGCTGTCGGATGCGCTGTATTGATCGTTGATTATGTCTTTTCCAAAGCCAGAGTCCTCGACCTCATAGAGGTTGACCTTCATATCGGCATAGGCTCCAACCGAGATTCCGTCTGTGATTGCATAAGATACGGCAGGTGCAATCACGAGNTCAGCTCCGCCTGTGACTCCAAAGAGCGGAGCCATATAATCTGCGCAACGATCTTTGTACCAACTTCCGTTTGTCGGATCGTTCCATGCTCCAGAATCATGAATCCATCCCTTGACGAGATCACTGTCGTTTTTAAGCGTCTCAAGGGGCATTTCAGCAGAAAATCCGAGGTCTATGCGAAGCGCATCAATAGGATTTACGTAACCGTTGAATGCAACGCGCTGACTGTTGAGAACTCCGAGTTGGTCTGAAAGTGTAAAAGCACCATCGTCCTGATCCTCACGGACGTAAAGCATAGATGCCTGCGCTCCGCGGAAACGATACTCAGCGTTGACTCCGAAGAGAGAGTCGTTGTATCCAACCTGAACGTTGGCAGCAATGTTTTGAATGCTGATATCGGTATCACGATAGAAAACGTCTGTCGAGTGTCCGAAATAAGANGACGTNCCGTTTCCATCCATAACGGACATACTGTACAGATCCTCTGATTTTTTCTGGTGAGTTGAGAGAAGGCCTTGAAGAGCGAATGATACGTTTTCGATCTTTGCTTTTCCTCCGAGAATGAAGTCGTGCTCGACAGGATCATAGAAAGCGTACTCACTGTCATACATTCCGTTTGTCTGAAAGTCAACGGTCCATTCCTCGCCTGAAACGCCTGCCCATCCCCAGTAACCGTACTTGTAGCCCTTGCGATCTGCAGACTTGTTGGGTGCGAATCCGATGTCGAAGGTGAGACCCGTTGCTTCCTGAAGAAGTGCGGTTGTCTTATCACCAAGAGAGAATACGTTGAATCCTCCGACATGCTGATAGCCTGCATCCCAGTTTCCGTCTATTGTTGTCCATGTAACGGCGTTTCTGACTTCAGGTTTTGCGTAGTTAAAGCCAGTNTAATAGTTGATCCATGGAGTGTTNAAACCGAACTTCAAGTGTCCGAGGAACGGGTTTGTTCCAGGACCTGCGCCTGTACCGAGGTTGTTGCCACCCTGGGACAAGTATGCGACAGGGTTTAAGAATATTCCGTTGATGAGATTGCGGATTCCGTCTTTTGCAGAAACTCGCGGATCNGCACCATCTACATCAGAATTCCTNTAGATATAATTACGNCGGTCTCCTCCATTTCCATCATGTCCAGCATCTTCCATTTCGACCTCGCTGAGAGCGATTTCAATATATACAGGGCAGTTCGGCAGGAAGTTTCCNGNNAACTTGTTGTAGCTCTTGAANCCNAGNGTGACAGNNTCNAGATCAAGNCCNTTNTNTGAAGGGGTNTGNAACANNNTGTGTCAAGTAGTTACCCTGTACGCC
>JAAVAO010000017.1 GCA_014803985.1 Treponema sp. | reverse complement strand
TACCTCGGGGGCATGCAGAGCAACTTCAACTTTGACATCGGAAACCAAATAAAGCTTTGCATAAACAATCAGGAAATCAACGACAACCAGGGATATGTTGAGGCGGACAAGAGCGTGTTTAACGGCTTTGCCCGCGCACTTGAGGCGCAGTACAAGCAGTACGCGAGCGTCAACCCCAACTATATAGACGCGCCGTTTTTGACGAACCACGATCAGGCGCGGAGTTCAACGTCGTTCTTCCAAAACCGGCTGCCCAAGATGAAGCTTGCCGCCGACCTGTACATTTTGGCGGAGGGCGTTCCGTTCATTTACTACGGCGAGGAGATAGCGATGAAGAGCGGCACGGACGACCCTTCAAAAAGAACGCCGCTGATATGGAAGGCGGGCGGAAAGGATAAGCTCCAGGCAAAACAGCTTGAAACGGGATTCTATGCAAGTGGTGCGGTTTACAACAAAAAAACGCTTTCCATTGACGAAATGCAAAAGGATCCGGACTCGCTTTTGAACCACTACAAGCGCGTCATTAGGGTGAAGACGGCGCACCCCGCCCTGTACAAGGGAAGGCTGAAGGCGGTTTCCTGCGACAGTCCGTTCACCGAAAGCTGGGTGATGGAGTGCGACGAGGAGAAAGCGTTTGTTGTTCACAACCTCTCTTCAAAGGATACTGTTACCGTTGCCGTTCCGGAGGGCTGTGTTATGCCGCTCGTTTACGCTGCAAACCCTGCAGCAAAACTTGAGGGCGAAACGCTCACCATTCCGCCGATGAGCAGCGTTGTTCTGGCGGAGTTTAAATAGGGCTTAAAAAGCGATCTTGCATTGCAAACTCACAGTGAGAATCCACAACGTAATTATAGTTGTGGATTCTCATTATTTAACTTCCAGTCGCAGGGCAAAGCCATGTAACGAACACCCAGTGGGAAAAGAGATTTTGCTCTTTGCGAGAAAAAAGAAATCCACCTTCTATAATTTAAAATTTTCATTAAGCCATTTTGCAACGCCATCTTCATCGTTTGAGGGAATAATTCTAGTCGCAATTCTTTTTAAATCATCGTGCGCATTTTGGACGGCATACCGTTCCTCTGCCAATTCAAACATATCAATGTCATTTTTTCCATCGCCAAACACAACTAACTTATCGCATTTTAAAAGTGTTTGTAACTGCTTTATCGCCTTTGCTTTTGAAGCGTTTAAGGGCATAATTTCAAGCCACTGTTCATTTGTGTAAATGTCTGTCTGATAAACACAATGATAGGTGTTCTTGTATTTTTCATATAACGGCTTGAGTTTTTTCGGCTCGTCTATGCAAGTTATATAGAAAACATTTCCCGCTTTTAAATCATTTGTCGCCCTTACTGCATTAGTGCGAATGTCGCCTTTTCTGCTGCCAAGAAACGCATTCATTCCGCTAGAACACAATTCGGGAACAAACGAAAATGTTTCTTTGCCGTCTATATACGCATAGACAATAGGATATACGTTATTTGCAAACAAATCGTCCAGCACAAGTTCAACGTTGTTATCAAAATAATTTGCAATCAAAATTTCCCCCGTACGATTGTCCATTACAAATGCGCCGTTATACACAATCAGCGGAATTTTTGCGTTTATTCCGCTCGTCACTTTTTTTGCGGTTATCAGCGAACGCGCAGTTGCATAAGAAAAAATCATTCCCTTTTCGGTCAAACTGTTTATTACGTTGTTCGTGTATTCAGATGTTCTTTCGTTGCTTCTCAATAATGTTCCGTCCAAGTCCGAAACATAGAACGTACTCATTTTTTACCTCGCAAACGTAAACTATATCCATTGAATGAAAGCCGTTTTGTCGTCACTGTTATAACCTGCCTTTCTGTAAAAATTGAGAGTGCTTTCTTCTTTAGACCCCGTAAGCTATTGTCTGCTCATATTCACAGTTCAAATTATCCATTTTTCCAAATAGGCAGCTACGCCATCCTCTTCATTTGAAAGTGTTACAGCATCAGCAATGTCTTTTACCTCTTGTATTGCATTGCCCATCGCCACGCCAATCCCACATAGTTTTAACATACCTATGTCTGCATAATCATCTCCAAAGGCAACAATTTCTGATACATCTATATCGCACTCTTCACATACTGCCAATATCGCCTTTTCCTTTGTGATCCCGCTTTTCGTAAACTTATACCAATCGCCATCTGAAAAACGCTGGCTGTCAAGTTCCGAAAAATGGTCACATAATTTCTGCGCTCTGTTGGGGTTTGGTATTTCAACACATATTTTCAACGCTTCGTGGTTAAAGTTTGTAAAATCTGTATATATGCTGTCGCCCCACGTTTTATTCTGCTCTTTCGGATTGATTTTATAATTCCAATAATGAGCATCTACTGTATCAACCGTAATTTCGCATTCCTCACCACAAATACGTCTTGCTGTTTCAATAAAATTTTTTGTTTCTGATACTGAAAACGAAGATTTACAGATAATTTTTCCATTTATTTGTACTAATGCCCCGCCGCTGGATATGAGGATATTTGGCTTTAGTTCCTTTAAAAATTTCAAACAGTTCTGTTCGCTTCGTGATGTGGAAATGCCAATGAGACACCCGCGCTCTTTGCATTTGGAAACAACTTCAAAAGTGAATTGGGATAGCGTTTTATCATTTCGCAGTAAAGTGCCATCTAAGTCAAAAAGCAATATTTTTTTTAATTTTTCCATTGTATATTTTTGCATATTTTTTCATAAAGAGTCATAAAAATCGTAAGCAAAATTTTTAGCGGTCAAAAAGATTTTGATTTTTACTATAAAAGTATAAATTATATAAAGTATGATTGCAAGCAATAATGCACAAATGAAACTCCAAGCGTATTGAACAGGGCAATATTCTATGGAAATAGATTTGTTCTCTGTGTTATGCGCAAAAAATCCTCTACGATTTAGGTTCAAAACATTTGTGTGGTTTTTTGTATGATATAGAAAAAATTGCCCCTAAAAAAAATCTCCGTTTTTTACCATGATTTGCTCCAGATGCGCAAATAGTGAAGGCACTGGAGCGATTGAAAACAGGAGAGCATACAGATCAAGACATTCTGTGGTTCAACCATGAATTTACGGAGTTGACATATATGAAGAACAAGAAGTATACTATTTATAATGTTGCACATGAGATGGGAAACAAAAAATTCAATTGGCAGACGGCACTAAAATGAGACGATTTAAGCTGGAATATCAGACAGAGGAAAAAGCGGTGTATCAATATCTTATTGAAAACGATGCATCTTTAATAAAGAAGCGATACACAGGAGTGATTG
The DNA here is from genome assembly GCA_014803985.1 of Treponema sp. Classification (GTDB taxonomy): domain Bacteria; phylum Spirochaetota; class Spirochaetia; order Treponematales; family Treponemataceae; genus Treponema_D. The sequence goes on along the minus strand of JAAVAO010000017.1, from coordinate 68,997 downwards.
AAATCAACAAAGCAGACGGCAGACCAAGAATTATAAAAATAGCAAAAGATGAATGGTCGGAACAAAGGGCTCTTTGCGCCGCCGCATCTTTAGCAGGGTATAAATATCCAAGAAAATATTTACACACTTCATTTTGAAAAGAATAGCTATGAAGAGTGTAAAAGATATGTCGAAACGAGAACTTATAAAAATATATGGAAAATATCGAGCCAACGACCACGAAGACCCTCGCTATTATGTACACGGCTATCCCATTGCCTTGCTTCCAAACGCACCAAAAGAGGCGTTGGAGGCGTTTGAAAGAATGAAAAAAATCTGGGCGGAGGAAGAGCGCATAGGAATTCTATCTGATTGAAACAAGAGAAATGGATGAAATGAAAAATTATTCTAACTTGAGAAAAATAGAATTGATGAAGATTTATACACCATATATAACAAAAGAATATTTGGAAAAAGAAAGGGATGAGATGACGGAAGAAGATCCTATAGAACTTGTTTCAAATGCTCCAAAGGAAGCGTTTGATGCATTGGCAGAACTTGAACGACGCTGTGAGGAAGAGTTTCTCATGGGAATTCTATCTGATTGAAACAAGAAGTATACTATTTATGAAGTTGCACATGAGATGGCAAACAAAAAATTCAATTGGCAGGCGGCACTAAAATGAGACACTTTAAATTGGAATATCAGACAGAGGAAAAAGCAATATATCAATATCTCGTTGACGACTCGTCTTTAACAAGAAAGCGATACACAGGAGTGATTGAAATCAACAAGGCAGACGGCAGACCAAAAATTATAAAAATAGCAAAGGATGAATGGTCGGAGCAAAGGGCTCTTTGCGCCGCCGCATATTTAGCAGGGTATAAATATCCAAGAAAATATTTACACACTTCATTTTGAAAAGAATAGCATAAAAACATCACCAGCCCCGCAATTTTCGCGGGGCTTTTTTATAAGTCACAGCCAATCCCAAAAAACGCCCGATTTTACACGCACTTCGTTTTCAACAGACACCCCCAAACATCCGCTCCAGTCGGTTTTTCAGCGGTGAATTTCGGTGAATATCCAAGAACCGTAAAATTACACTGTTCAATATACGCTGTACGCTTGACGGGAGAAGACAGGTGAACATAAATTAAGAAAATGAGTGAAAAAAATCTTTGCTCTTTCCTCTTCCTCTGCCATAATTTCTCATGCTGAAGCCCTGGCACACAAATCTTCATCAATTGACAAAAGGTGGTTTTTTATATAAATTCATACAGGAAAAAGTTTGAAAAAAAAGCGCGTATTTGAAACTTTTTTTCAAATTTTGAGTCTATATATAGTGAGCAGAAAAGCACGTTGTAACTTGTCCTATTTTTTAAGCGCGCTTTTTTTCAGCGGATTTTAAACTTCCTTACAAAATTTTGTGCAAAAAAAAACAGTTTTCCTTAATTTTATATGTATGGTAGGAGCGTATGAAAAAACAGTTTTCTTCTTTTAATTCATTATGTGTATCAATGATGACCCTTGCAATGCTTTTGACTTTACTGGCAGGTCTTGCATCCTGTAAGAACGAATTGCTTGAGCCGCCCGATTTTAGCGACAGAGGTGCATATTCAAGCGCGGACATTTCTGCCCCCGAAGTTGTAGTGGCAACACAGGGGGGCTGCCGCTCAATTACCGTTTCATGGAGTCCAGTTGCCAACGCGGTGAAGTATGAAGTTTACACAAGTAAAATTGCAACAGGTGCGTTTGAAAAAAGAACGGAAACAAACGGCGTTGACAAGGTTTCTGTTGTTATTCGAGAAGATCCCGATGTTTTGGCATATTACAAAGTGAAAGCGTATGACAAAAACGGAAACGAAAGTGAGTTCAGCAAAATGTGCCACGGCACAACGTTAGGTTCTCCAATAATTACAAACGTAATACAGGATGAGTTTGGAAAGTCAGCGACTGTAAGATGGTGGTGCGGAACATATTTTTCTGCCGACACCTACAAAAATGACGTGGAGTATTTGATTGAGCTGTATGCAGATCCTGAAGGCACAACGCAGATTGCCGAACAAAGAATGGAAGGCTCGTCAATAAAAATGACCAATGATGTTTCGGAAGGAGACGTTTCAGCAGAATGCACATTCACAGATCTCACTCCAAAAACCACCTATTATTATCAAGTGAAGGCGTATTTAAAGAACGCACCGAATGATGTGGAGGAAAGTGCGATTGTTGACAGGGAAACTGCTCGCCGTCTTATTCCAAATCCAGTTGAAGAACTGGAGGCAACGCAGGGTGTTTCCGATAAAACAGTGACCCTCTCATTTATTTTGCCAGACTTTGTTGATGTGAAGGAGTCCAGCGATGTCTTTTTGAAAAAGCCCTTGTATTTTGAAATAAGCCGGGCGGAAGTTGAATACACCGCAAGCGATGAAATTGACGAAAAAACAGGTCGCCCGATTTACAAGGAGGGAACGAAGCCTCTTACCGATTACACCGTCATAGCCACAATAAAATCCGCTGCAAGTTCAGAATGGGAGGCTATGGGAAGTGGTGGCAATACGTATTATTTCGATTGCAGCGCCAGCACAGGCGATAACACGAGCGGTAAAAAGCTTGCCCTAGAAAAAACAGACAGTGTTCAATCAAATGAAGGCGATGCCGAGCCGTATATACCTGGCTATAAATTGACGTTTACGGATACAAATGCGCAGCGAGGAGACGACAAGCCGCCCGTTTACTCTTACAAAATCACGTCCTATACAGATGCAGATAAGAAAGTGACATCCAATGAGTCAGTTGCAAAAACAATTGGCTGGTTAATTGGCAATTTGAAAATGGATTTGTCTAAAAAAAAGATAGAGTATGAGTACACAGATGAAAAAAAGACAGAAATTTCTAAAATTACAGTAAAATTTTCATGCTTAATTGAAGATTATGGAAAGGATTATACATACATAGTCACTCAAAGTGCAGTTGACACTAATGACACCCCAATTGTTGACGAGACAATAGTTCAGACAATGGATATAAACGAGTTGCAGAATTTTTCTGTCGTGTATGACTTAAAAACTGATAAAGAAGGTTATTATAGTTATAAATTTTACATCGCTCCTACAGGAACAACGAATTTCTCCGATGCCTATTATTGCTATGATAAGTATAAAACAAAAACTCCTGTAACGAAGGATGTACCGCTAGAAATAGAACGTTTCGAAGTTGAGGACGGATACAGCAATAAATTTGTGATAAAATGGAGTTATGATAAAGACTATGCATACAAGTTGGATTGGACGCCGGTTGTGAATGGCATTGATCAGGAGCAAGAGTCAATGAATCTTGCAGAATCCAATGAAAATAATGATCCAAATGTCGGTGTAATAAAGTCTATAGATAATGGTATGGCGACCATTGAACATGAGGCGCAGTCAGGCGATGTTAGAAAATACTCAATAAGCATTACATCTCGATTGAGCATTCCGAAAGAGTTAGAGAATCCTTCGTACACTTTGGGGACGGCAACTCCTTGTCAAGATGGATATGACTATGACACAATTACAATAAAATGGGATGAAGTTCAAAAGGCGACCTCTTACACTCTAGAGGCATGGTATGAGGGAACTGAAAATCCTGTGCAAACGTTTGATACAACAGATCTCGTATATAAATTCACGCCGGATGGCAGTAACGATGCAATGAAAGCGGGAGAGAAAATGCAAGTACGTGTTACAGCAAAGAATGGAAAAGATTCCACAAAGGCAACAGAAATTCCCGCCCGACTGATTGGACCTGCACTTATAAATGCAAGTGTGAATTCGTATGAAAATGCAAAAGAAGATTCGATTTCGCTTTCTTGGAGCGCGGTGGAAGGTGCGAATGGCTATCTTATAAGGCGCGTTATGTACGAAGAAGCCGAAATGCAGTCTGTCTCTGAAGGATCGGATGTAACATATTATTATAATGCTTTGAAAGGGACAATTGTTTTGGCAGATGGGGATGGAAACGTAGGCGAGAGAGTTGCTGTTTCTAACGATGGCGGAAGAATTGAGATTGTTGACACATATAAAGAAGCGGATAAGAACGCTGATGTTGCAGTTCAGAAGTATCAGAAAGCACAGGCGAAAATCGCATGGGGCTTGCCGTTCCAATATGTTGTCCTGCCAGTTTTGAAAAACGAGGACTTTGAATTCAAGTACGATTCGCTTGCGCTTGAGGAAGGCAAAGTGAAGTATGAGAATTTTGAACAAATGCCAACCGATGGTACTGCCACTTTTGGTTACGGACTGAACCTCGTGGCGGACAAGGCGACGAGTGGAACAACGCAACATATAGAGTGGGAAAAGCCATACAATGCGCAGTTGCCGGTAGTGTATCGTCGTGCGGCAGGAAGTAATGACACATTCACGAAATTCGAAGGTGATATTACAGTCGCGAATGACAAGAATGCTGGCGATTTGACGATTGAAAGTAAAGATTGCTATGATGCGTTTGAATACGTCGTCAAATACTATTTGACAGACGGGTCATATCCCAAATCGGAGATTGAGTTGCCTCCGTCTCTACTTGAGGAAATTAAAAAGAATACGCAAACTTATGACACGTTGCAGGGTGCAATGCCGGAACTGAACAACAAGGGCTACCTGCTCACTATGGACGGCTTTGATGCGAAAGTTCACAGCACGAACTATTACGAGCAAATTCGATGGAATCAATGGCAATACGACAAACGCGCCGTCGGCCCGGATTCTATGGTTATCCTCGTTCAGAACAACAATATTGATGCAGATTTCCATGAACTTGTCAGCATAGAAAAGGCGAATGTGTCCACGGATGCGAGCATAAAAACAATTGCCGATGACATCAAGGCGGAAAAAGACCAAAATACCACCATCCGCGTTGCGCCTGCGGGCATTGTGGCGGGTACGAAAGGCACGACGGACGGTATGCTCAAAGTGCTGCGCGACTATAAGCATAATTACAGCTTTAGGCTGGAACGCAATGACGGCGAGAATGTCATAACTGTTCCCGATACGGATCCCAACACTGGAGAAATAAAGTACGAAATAAAGGGTTCGGCATACCGGCAGATAACAAGCGAGGAACTGGTACGCGCGGCTACGCTGGCGATGACGATAGGAGCGAAAGCTACAGGCACGGAATGGAATCAGAATGGTGGTACAAAGTCAAAAAATGGAGTGACGGTTTCGACTTCAGGAGGTAGTTTCACTGCAAATCTCGTTCATACATTGCAATACAATAATTATACTCCTAGCATGACGACGAAAGCAGGAAAAGACGTAACATTCCTTACTATAAGTGGCAATGTTACAGGTGAAACATGGACAAATACGTTATCTGCGGGAACTTCTGGAAAAGACAGACCACCCTATGAATATCACTGTTATAACAATGATAAAATAACTGTATCAGCCGCCAACAGCGACTGCGGAGGACTTTATTCCGCAGAAATAGTATTCAACTGGCTTAACTATGAACAAAATAGTCGAACTGAGAATGGAGATACAAAAGGTATAAAGATAACATATCCGAGCGGAAGTTCAAGCAAAGTTTTCGGAAATATTACGCCGCTTCCATTTGCTAAAACTAAGGGAGATTGGAGCAAGCGGGATAATATTGGCTTTCAGCAGGATTCTGCCGAATGGCAATAGTTGTCCTAGCGCGAGTTTTCAAAGAAAACTCGGTAGCAAGGCGAATGACTGCGATGCAAATCTCTGATTTGCGATGCAATGGTTGCGGTTTGTAATTGCGAATGCTATAATTTGTTTTGATGGTGGCGAAAGGAGGTGGAAAATGAATGCGGTTCAAGGATATTTTGACGGCAATATTTGTGTGCCGTTTGAAAAGGCGGATTTCGGACTGAACGAAGAAGTTTTGATTATGCCGTTAAAGAAGCGGACAAAGACTTCTGAAATTATAGATCGCTATTTTGGCGTTCTTGACGACAACTCGGCAAAAGCCGCGATGGAGGCTATGGAGAATTGCAGGAAAGTGGAAGCCGATGAATGGAAATCTTTTTGACACGAACATAGTGATACGGCTTTTGAACGGCGATATGTACATAAACAATATCGTCAGGGAACTTGAAAATGTTTCCATTCCTATAACAGTTGTTGGCGAGTTGCTTTTCGGGGCGGAGAATTCCGAGCACAGCGCGAAAAACCGTTTGTTATATGAGGCATTTTGTAGTTCTTTTCCGATTTTGAACACGACGATTCCAGTTGCGCGTGAGTATGGAGCAATCGCCGCTTGCTTGAAAAAGCGTGGAACTCCGATTCCAATGAACGATATGTGGATAGCCGCCACCGCCATTTCATACGGTTTGCGGCTTGTCACGGCGGACAAGCATTTCAAGAATGTGCCAAATCTTGATATGCTGCTTGTGTAAATGGTAACGGAATAACGGCGCGTAAACGGCAATGATTGCGGCTATGTAATTACGCATGCTATAATTTGTTTTGAGGGCGCAGAATGGCAACAGTTGTCAGCGATGACGGAAGATTCGAGTGGGATTCGGAAAAGGACGATGCAAACTTTAGGAAGCATGGATTTCATTTTGCCGAAATCCTTGAAGTGTTCGACGACCCGTATTTTCTTGTGCGNTATGATGCCGCNCATTCGCTGCAAGAGGAGCGGTATACAGGACTTGGCTGTATAAGAGGAGTTCTTGTGATAGTCACGACCTTTACAGAACGCGAACGGACGCGGATTGTTTCCGCTCGTCGGGCGGACAAAGGCGACAAGGAGGTTTACGATGGTTATGTCGAAAAAATTAACGCCTGAGCGCATCGCCGAAATCATGGCGTTTCCTATAACGTATGACGAAGATTGCCCGAAGCTCACGAAAGAGCAGCTTGCGGAATTTCGCCCCGCGCANCCTGAAAACTTCGTCAAAGAGAAACGGCAGAAAGTAAAGGCACGGGCGATAGATCTTTCNGACATTCGGGAACTCACGGAAGAGGATTTTTCGCGCGGTCATTTTCGCAACAAAGTCGAGGTGAAAATAATGATGGAAGCNGGGCTGCTCGAAAAATTCAANGCGACAGGGCTTGANCTTGAGTCGTACATCAATTCGTCNGTGCGCACGGCGGTNGCGGAATACGGCGNGTGANTGGCGACGGTTGTCAGCGAAGACGAAAGGAGGTGGAAGATGAGCATGGTTACCATAAGTGACGAACTCGTAAAAAGAGCGGTCGCCGCAAATGCGATTGACGAAAATTACGATGAGAAAACGCTTTCAAAAATGCTTGAGGATTTGCTTTCCGAAAAAATCGCAAAATCTGTGGGGCTTGGCATGTTGAAATTTTGCGGCTCGAAGGTTTGGGACGGCAATGCTTCTGCAAAAAAAACGCTTTCTGCGGAAAACATCAACGAGATGCTTTCGCGTGCCGCTCCTGGCGACTTTGGCGAAAATCCTGCGTCAATTCAGCGGTTCAGGGAACTGACAAAAAATGATGTGTGGTGAGATTTATTGGGTTGANCTAGGGGTTCCGCTCGGACATGAGCCGGGCTTCAGACGACCTGCGTTGGTAATTCAAAGCGACAGTTTGAACGAAAGCCGCCTTGGAACGACGCTTGTCATTCCGCTTACCACGAANACTGCGCTTGCCGATTACAGAGGAAATGTGTTTATGTCCTCCGAAGATTCGGGCTTGCCAAAAGATTCCGTCGCGCTTTGCTCGCAAATCATGGTTGTTGACAAGATGCGGCTTGAGGAAGTGGTCGGTAGAATTTCGCAGGTTCTGATAGATGAAACTGTGGACGAACTTCTGTGCGTTGTTGGCAATAGGACGGAATACGGCGCGTGAATGGCAATGATTGCGGCTATGTAATTGCGCATGCTATAATTTGTTTTGAGGGCGGAGCAAGGAGGTATGATGATTACGGTAATTCAAGTTATCCCTAAAGCCAATTACAAAGTCGATGTTTATTTTTCTGACGGAATAATAAAAGAATGTGATGTTTCGCATCTTGTGGGGCAGGGGGTGTTCAAGGTTTTGGAAGACGAAGATTTCTACAGGAATAACTGTACTGTGCTCAACCATACCTTGGCGTGGACGCTTGACGGAAAATACGACGGCGCAAATTGCCTTGATTTGGATGCGTTGGTTCTCTATGAGAATGGCAGAACGATTCAAGATTCATTGAATTCGGTTGCATGAATACGCTTTTTNTCTTGTTGGTTGTTATTATGTATTACCTGTGATATACAGGCATTGGNTTTATGGGCGGCNAAAGGAGGAAAAAATGCGTGTATTTGAAAAAGACTATTATGACAAGGCACGGGCGGGCAAGAGCCTTTTTGCATATTTTTTAAATCGCAAGGAACCTGACCGCACGGAATTGTACCGTGCTTGCGAGGAAGTGAAGGAGGCAATGCGTTTGGAACACGAAAAAGACAGGAAAATCATAAGGGAGGCACTTGCTAGTGCGACTTGAACTTTTTGATTGCGCGGATAGCGGACAAGGAATTGAAGGAGGCATATAATGACAGCATCAGAAAAATTAACGCCTGAGCGCATTGCCGAAATTATGGCGTTTCCTATAACGTATGACGAAGATTGCCCGAAGCTCACGAAAGAACAAATCGCGCGTTTGCGCCCCGCGCATCCTGAAAACTTCGTCAAAGAGAAACGGCAGAAAGTAAAGGCGAGACCGATAGATCTTTCGGACATTCGGGAACTCACGGAAGAGGATTTTTCGCGCGGTCATTTTCGCAACAAAGTCGAGGTGAAAATAATGATGGAAGCGGGGCTGCTTGAAAAATTCAACGCGACAGGGCTTGATCTTGAGTCATACATCAATTCGTCAGTGCGCACGGCGGTGGCGGAATACGGCGCGTGACTGGTGAAAGGAGGCGAAAAATGAGATACTATGACAAAGAGCATTTAAAGGGTACGATTTACGACCCTGAGAGTTTGGCGTACAGAATTGCCAACACGCCAAAATCGGATCACACGGAATTGAAAAGAATTTGTGAAGAGGTTGAGGCAGCATTAAAAATTGAACGCGAAAAAGAACGACAACTTATTCGGGAGGCACGTGAGAGAGGTGAAATTTGACGAGTTCAATTTGGAAACGGAAAGGTTTTCCTTGGAACATTTGCTTGATTCCGAAGAAAACTTGGCATTGATTGAAAAATTCTCCGCTCCGAACAATGCGGCAGGGCTTGAGAACTATCTGAAATACAGCGCATTTGACGACGAAAAAAGAAACTATGGAAGGACATATCTTGTAAAAGACAAGTCCACAGGGGAAATTGTCTGCTATTTTTCGTTGCGTACTGGACTTATTACCATGCAGGTTTCAGATTCTCCTGAAAGGTTTGAAACGATTCCCGCGATTGAGCTTTCAAATTTTGCTGTTGACACAAGATATAGGGAAAGGCATGCAATCGCAAAGAAAATAGGGTTCCTTATGTTTAACTATTTTATAATGCCGCTTGTTCGGGAACTTGCAAAATATGTTGGCGTGAATGCGCTTTATATTTACGCGCTGCCCAACGAACGTCTGATAGGGCATTACAAAACGATGGGATTCAGCCGCCTTTCGCCCGAAGACGAAAAGTTCGTGCAAAAACACGTGAAGCCCGAATACGACGAAGGATGTGTTTTTATGTACCAGACGGTGTGAGTCGCAGCGGCAATAGCCGCCCTCGCGCAAAGGACGCGCATTGCAAAACTGCAACGAGCGTCCTAACACAAAAGGAAGCCGTTGCAGAACCGCAATGACTTCCCCAACGCAAAAGGAGGTCGTTGCAAAAACGCAATGACTTCCCCAACGTAAAAGAAGCCTATTGCAAGACTGCAACAGGCTTCCTGGCGCGAGTTTTTGAAGAAAACTTGGTAGCAAGGCGAGCCTTGCGTACAAAAGCAAGCCGTTGCGAAAGTGTCGGCGTGGCAATAATTGCGGTTTGTAACGGCGTATGCTATAATTTGTCTTGAGGTCGGCGAAAGGCGAAAGGAGGCGGAAAATGAGCATGGTTACCATAAGTGATGAACTCGTAAAAAGAGCGGTCGCCGCAAATGCGATTGACGAAAATTACGACGAGGAAATGCTTTCAAAAATGCTTGAGGATTTGCTTTCTGAAAAAATAGCGAAATCTGTGGGGCTTGGCATGTTGAAATTTCGCGGCTCGAAAGTTTGGGAAGGCAGCCTCGATGAAATGCGCAGGTGGTGATCATGGTCTTGATTGACACTTCGGCATGGATTGGATATTTCAATGATTTTTCGCCGGTTGCCGATATGGTGGAAAATGTAATACGAAACGGCAAAGCGGTTCTTTGTCNAATCGTATGGACGGAAATTTTGCAAGGCGTTCGCGATGACAAGGCGTTGGAGGAAATGCGCCTATTTTTGAGCGATTTTGTAATGCTGGACAATGATATTATGGCTGTGGCGGAAAAGACGATTTCGCTTTACCCGTTCGCTGCGAAAAAAAGGCGTTACAATCAGAAAGACGAACGACTGCATGATTGCGTCTTACGCCTTGCTGAATAATGTCCCGATTTTGCAAATCGACCGCGATTTTTCGCTTATTGCAGAAAACTCGCCATTGGAACTTTATTTGGCTGGGGATTGAAGCAGCAAATGGCGAAAGCTGTCAACGATGACGATGGGAATGGCGAATGACTTTTGAATNGGACGAGAAGAAAAACAAAAGCAACAAGAAAAAGCATGGCGTGTCATTTGAAATGGCAGTCAGAGTTTTTCTTGATGAAAAGCGAATAGAGAGACTAGACTTGGAACATTCAACGCTTGAAGAAGAACGGATGAACATAATCGGTCGGGTATCCGACTTTTTGATTCTGTTTGTCATATCAACAGACCGAGACGGAAAGAAAAGGATTATTTCCGTGCGGATGGCTGAACCTGACGAGGAGGTGGAATACTATGAAAACTATGACGCTCGATGATGTGAGAAAGCTCCCTCCGCTTACTGCCGAGGAAGTTGCGGAAGTCAAGAATTTCAAGAACACGGATTTTGAAGATTGCCCGAAGCTCACGAAAGAGCAGCTTGCGGAATTTCGCCCCGCCCATCCTGAAAACTTCGTCAAAGAGAAACGGCAGAAAATAACGGTCTACGTTGATTCCGACGCGCTCGAAAAATTCAACGCGACAGGGCTTGATCTTGAGTCGTACATCAATTCGTCAGTGCGCACGGCAGTGGCGGAATACGGCGCGTGAATGGCAACAGTAGTCAGCGATGACGGATTTGTAGGAGGAAAACATGACGAATGAAACATTGCTTGAAAAGGCGCACCGTTTGGTTGACACAATGGACGAAACGCGGCTTGAGAATTTTGTTATTCGCTATGACGATACTGTTTCTGTGAAGAAAACTCATCCCTTGTTTCAATTGGCGGGGATTCTTTCGCATGAGGAGGCGCAAGAAATCCGCAGTGAAAAAATGAGTTTTTCGGGAGTGTGAATTGCATCTTTTGGACACAAACATCATAAGTTACATCCTTGAAAATCGGCTTGGCATTGTTGAGCGTGTTTTTGATATTGAGAGGAAGGATGAAATCAGAATTCCCGACATTGCATATTACGAGATTTATCGTGGATTATGCTTTCGGGATGCGAAAAAACTTTTGCCAGTTTTTGAAAGGTTCGCCGAATATTATGCATTGTTTCGCTCGTTCCCAGTACGATGAGGGTTGCGGCGAGGATTTACAGCGCATTGAAACACAGCGGCGAATTGATAGAAGACGATGACATTTTGATTGCGGCTTTGGCGTTTGAGCATGATGCGGTCTTGGTCACAAACAATGTGCGTCATTTCAGCAGAATTGAAGGACTGAAGATTTTGTCATTGTTGGATTAGGCATAGAGGCGAGAGATGACATGCGAAACATTGCGTGAAAAGCATTGGCAGGCAATGGTTACGGTATGTAATTGCGCATGCTATAATTTGTTTTGGAGGTGGTGAAAGGAGGTGGAAAATGAATGCGGTTCAAGGATATGTGAGCGGCAATTCAATCGTCGCGGAACAGGACTTGCAGAAGTTTGATGGATGCAAGGTTCGCATTGAGATTATGGACAAAAAAACTTTGGAACTAGAAAAGTTGTTCGGACTTTGGAAAGACCGTGGCGATGAGCCTTCTCCATGCGAGACTGTGCGCCTTTTGCGCGAAGGCAGGATTTTTTGATTATCGATACTGATGTTTTGATTTGGTTTCTTCGTGGCAACGAAAATGCTCGGGAAGTTGTAATGCGCTCCGTACCGTTCAGCATTTCTGCCGTAACGTATATGGAACTTGTGCAAGGAATGAGAAACAAGGAGGAACTTGGCGCACTTAAAAAAGCAATTTCTGCGATGGAAATTTCCGTCCTGCCAATTACTCCGCGGATGTCGGATTTGGCTTGTTCTTTTGTGGATGAGTTTTTTCTGAGCAATGCTATGAGACTTGCGGACGCACTCATTGCGGCGACATGCTTGTGTTATGGCGAGCCACTTTGCACGGCGAATGAAAAACATTACAAAGTCGTTCCGAATCTTGATGTTCGGGTTTTTTGTCCATGAATGGCAATGATTGTGGCTTGGCACTGCGAGGTGCAGTGTAAAATGACTCCTCAAAAAAGGCAAATTTTTTGAGGGGGGGGGTAACTATAAAGATGAAAAATTGTTTTTTGCTTTTAACTGCAATGCTTTTTTTATGCGATGTTCTTTTTAATTCTTGCGCGGGGGCTTTTCAGGGCAAGATTTTTATGACAAACACAGGCTCTTCTATAGGCAGTCTTCATGATTTTTTTGAAAAGGACGAACAGGAAGAGTCTCTTGGTAGTCCGACCGAAATGAATGTTTCAAAAGGACGTTTTTCAAATAAAATAGAGATTTCGTGGTCATCTGTAAAAAATGCAAACGCCTATCGCTTGGAGCGGGCAATTGTAACAGAAACTGATGAAAAGGGAATTCCCGTGTTGCCAAAGGCTGATGACTTCATGACTCTTAATGCAACTGAGATTTATTATAAAACTTCATATACAGATATTATTTTGTCAGAAGACGAAACATACACGAGCAAAAAGTTTAACAATTACTATTACTATCGTGTTTGTGCCTTAAAAACAGGGCTTGAAACAGATGAAAGCGACTATTTTCCAAACTATACTGAAAAAAGCGATTCTTCAGTGGCGGAGGGCGATAATGGAAGTGCAAAAGCTAGTACAATCAGCGATGATGTTTTGCGTTGCTATGGGTATCTTTTTAAAGCTCCCGCTAATATTGAGGCGGACAAGGGAAAGTGGGAAGAAGAAATTGAAGTAAGATGGAGCAGTGTTGAGGGGGCTAGAAAATATAAAATTAGTCGCAGTGAAACACAAAATGGTTTTTATTATCCTATCAAGGAGGTTTTTGGAAATGAATGCTCTTTTAAAGATGAGATTGCAGAAAAAAATCAGGGGGATGAATATTATTACAAAATTTCCGCAATAAATTCCGATGGCAACTATTCACTTGATAGTGCTATTGCTATGGGCTACACCCTTCAGAAAGGCGCGCCACATGCTCCAGAGAATGTGCATGTGGAAAATGGACTTGGAACGAGCGTTGATTCCATTATTGTTTCATGGGATGCTGTGGATGTAGGCAGTATTACAGCCGATGGTGCGATTACTTATTCGCTTTATAGAAACACTTCAACTGACTCCACGTATAATCTTATAAAGCCTAATATGTCTACAGATGACACGAGCTATGAGGATAAAAAGGTTTCTCCTGGGGTTTATTACTATTATTATGTTCAAACGGTTGCTGAAAAAGGCGACGAAAAGATAAAGAGTTCGTTTTCTGAAAGCGGAAAAGATTCGGAAAAACCTGCGTACGGATTTCTTGTTACTTCTCCGACTTCCGTTGAGGTTGATGACGGCTCTACCGATGATACAGTAAAACTTCAATGGACTCCTGCCATGAATGTGATTCATAGTGCTGGCGATGAAGAAATAGAGGAAGTGCAATATGGCTACAGCATATATTATGATGAAGAGCAAGACGGATCGTTTGCAAACAAAATTGAAAATCCATCAATAACGAAAAACAATGCTGGCAAGTGGGAAACAGAGGTTCAAAAGCACAAATTCTTTAAAGTGGTAACGGTGACTCCTGATAAACTTGAAAGCAAGATGTCTGCCACTGAAACATTTGCTCCTGTTCCAACTGCTCCGACAAATATTACCGTTTCAAAGACAATAGGACGTGAAAGTGCGAAAGATCTTGTCAATGAATATAGTTTGGATTTTTCCGAAGAACGATGGGTTGCAAATGCAAATGGGGTTTTTCCAGTGGTGATAACGTGGGATGCACCTAAAGACGGTGCTGTTGGATATAACATTTTTCGCTCAACGTCTACATCATCAAACTTTAAGAAAATAAACAATTCTATGATCACTGCAACAGGCTATGTGGATGTCAATACCGCTGCAAAGCCGGGCGTGTTCTATTACTATAAGGTTGCGTCATTGAATGCTTTGGGTCAGGGAACAAAGTCAAATGATCCTGGCAATGATCCCGAACATAAGCAAAGAGGGTATGGTGCACTCACATTGGATGCGTGGTATGGTGAATATAATGAAAATATTGCAAAATCTCAGTCTAAGCTTACATTGATGCATAAATCAAATAATCTTGACAAAGTCGGATCAGAAACAAAGGTCGGGGATATTTCTGGAGATGTTTACTATAACGCAAAAGTAGAAGGTTTGGGGGCAAATATTGTTATACGATACACTCACTATACCGACTACTTTATAAACGATGACCCTACGCTTGGCGTTAAGTTCGTTTTGAACGGAGAGACAAATACTAAGTCAAATATGAGTGCGAATGGAAACATGTATAGCACGGTGAATCTCTATTCCTATTATCTTGATTTAACAGGTAACGTTGGCTCTGTTTTTGAAAAGCTTTCTGATGATAAAAAACAGCAAATTCTTGACACAAGGGACACTCATTATCTTGTTGGTATGTATCCAGCAAGTGTGGAATATGACAAGGTTGAGATAAAGAGCGGAAATGCAGGTGGTGGCTATTATTTTGTTAAATTATATGAAATTGATGGCTGCAAGAGCGATGGTTTTGGAAGTGCGAAAGTTATCCTTGAAGGTGCAGTTGACTATACGGTTGGCAATAAGACATTTAAATATCACTAAAATAGAGGTTTTATGTTAAGAACGAGTTTTGCTTTGCTTTTTTTGTTTGCGCAAGGCTTGTGTTTTGCGCAAGGGATTTTGCTTTTGGCGTCAAAAGCCATTTTTATTGACGGCGTGACTAACGATGAAAAAAATGCCAATGAGCACGGTGTGTTTCCAGTCTTGTTAGAGTGGAGCATTGAGGGAGAAGAAATAGGAAACATAGAAAGAATTGAAATTTTGCGAAAAAATGTAGCAGTTTCGTCTGATTATGAGTGTATTGCAACGCTTGATGGTGATGTGAATAGTTTTATCGATAGAAATGAAATTGCATCTCCCTATGAAAAATATGTGTATGCAGTGAATGCATCTATTTTGGGAAAGAACGTTTTGTCAAACGAGGCTGAAGGCTACGGGGCGTTAACTGCAAATGCGTATATGAGCGCATACAATAGCACGGTGGTGAGTTCCCACGATAAGTTGACCCTTATGCATCGCAAAATAAATCTGCAAAAGTTGGGAAAGGAAAAGGCGAAAGGCGATTTGAGCGGGGATGTTTCTTACAAGGCGACTGTACGCGGTTTTCACGGTGTTGTGTATCTTGAGTATTTTGATTATAGCGATAATTTGCATTGGTGGATAACAGGAGCAACAAACATACGGGCGAATATTCTTGCAAATGGCACGATGTTTGGCACTGTTGAGTGTTCTGGAATGTATCCTGGAAAAATATGTTATGACAATCTTTTGATAAAAAAAGGAAATGCCGCAGGGGGGTATTATATTGTTGAGGAAGAAGGCTTTGAAAAAAGTGCTGTGGGTTGGAATGAAATTGATGAAGAATTGATCGCAAATGAAGAGCTTGAAAAATAAAATATGTCATTTCGAGGACGACTTTTATAATGATTGTTTATGATTGTTTATGTTGTGTGTCAATGTAAGTGGTTTGAGGATTGAGTGTTTATGTTATGGAGGAAATATGAAAAAGTACTTTGGAAATCTTTTTGCCTTTATGATTATGGCGTTTTTGTTGTTTTTGGAGACTGGCTGCACGGTGCCTTCTCCGCTGTATGGAACATGGAGCGACAATGTTGGAAATCAGATTACGTTTTTGAATGATGGAACTTTTTTTGCAACAATTTATATTTTGCGAGAAGATCCCGGCGAGGACGAGGACAAATATATAGTTGAAGAGCCGCAGGGAACGTATACGACAGTTGACAACGCCTTGATTATCAATACCACTACGCCGAAAAATACAAAATTCAACACTGAATGGGATTTGCGAGGCGCGATGTTGTATTTGACTTGGACTGTTCCAACGGATGAAGGTGGAATGGCACAAATTCAATTGGAACTTTACCATAACTCTAAATAGTTTTTTGACGAAGGGAACACGTGCACTGAATAACGCAGTGTACAAAGAAAGTGCAGTTACAGGAGCGGCAGCATTTTTTGTCGTTTTCTGTAAAAATCAAGTTTAAAGAGATTTTTATGATATGAAAAGAACGATTTTTGTTTTTATTTTTTTTCTTTCAGGCTTATACTTTTTTGGTCAAGCCGATAGTGGTGTTGACGCTCCTGAAAAAGGGGAGAAGGGACTTGCTTCTACTGTTGTTATTGATGCAGAGCAATCTGAAAGTGCAGAGATAGAGCAAGACAAAGACGATGTGGCAGCGGAAAAGGCGGCGAAAGCGGCTGCAAAGGAAGAGGCGGCTCGAAAAAAGGCGGAGAAAAAGGCTGCTGCAAAAGAGGAAAGGGCTCGAAAAAAGGCGGAAGCAAAGGCTGAAAAAGAAGCGAGGGCTTTAAAAAAAGCAAAGGAAAAAGCCCTTCAAAACGCTGAAGAGAATGCCGGTTCTCCGAATGAAAAGTCCACTGATAATGAAAATGCGTTTGAATCAGAGGTGAACGGAGGCACGGCGTCCAATTCCAGCAAGAATGCAGATGATGACGCAGAGACTTCTGAAAACAAGGAAAATGGCGTTTATTATGTGGCGGAAAAATATTATACCTCTCAAGATTATTATACTTCTGTTGACGGCACTCTTACTGAAGAAGATATTTTAAAAATTAGGGAGTCTATGAGGCGGTTGAGTATTGCGGAGTTAAAGCAAAAGCCGTTCCCTATGATAAATTGGGGGCTGACATACGCAAATGTCACTCGAGTGCAAAAACAGGATGCGAGAAGTAACTTTGTTTGGCAAAATAATCTTTTTGGGATGTTTTGCGAAGTTCAATCAAAAAATATGAAGCCGGTGAATTCTTTGCTTCGCTTGTCAATGTATTATCCGCTCACTCATACGTTCAATGGTACGTCGCAAATTCAGGGAATGTTTCTTTTTGCGTTTGACCTTTTTGCAGGGCCTGTTATTGAAGCGAGCATGTGGGATTATGTGTACTTGAAATTTGGACTTGGTATTCATTATATGTATCAGTTGACCGATGAATTCTATTTGCATTATTTGGGGGCGGGCGCACTTGTGGGATTTGAACTTCCTGTAGCTCCTCGATGGACTATTATTCTTGACGGTAATTTTACGTATGATTATCCAAATCTTGGCTCTAACCGTATTATTCAGCCCTATGAACACTCTTGGCAATATCACATTGATTTTGGCGTTCGCTATAGCAAGTGGGGTGAAAATAAACAGTCTTATGTCCGGAAAACGGCTTTTCAAACTGTTCTTTGGGATGTTATACAAAAACAAAAGGATGCGGTGCGAGCGGATAAGGATGCAATTCGTGCAGAAAAGAAAATTGAATATCTCAAGGCGCATCCTGAAAAAGTTGCCAGAAGAAAAAAATACAAGGCTAAAAAATTAGCGATGGCGGATGCAAAGATTGCGCGGGATGCTGAAAATTTGCGCATTGCCGAACAAAAAGTTGCCAAACTGTTTGAAAAAGAGCAGGAAAAGGCTTTGAAAAAGGAGGCTCGAAAGGCATCGTCGGCTGCTGCTAGGGAAAAGGCGAGCGAGGAAAGGCAGCGTGAAAAGGAAAGACGAGCGCGTGAAAAATCGGAGAAAAAAGCGGCGGAAACGCTGAAGAGATAGAAGATACGATGTAATTGTATTTTTTGGATGAATGAAGTAAAATACATTAACTGTGTTGTGTGGCGTGTTAATCAATTGTGGGTTTTCCTATAGGGTGAGTGGATGAAGCAATCGTTGTAAGGCATTGCCTGCTCACAGGTTTTTTGTTTCAAAATATGCTGAATTTCTTATGAGGGGTTTATGATCAGAAGAGCGACAAAAAGCGATGTTCAAGGAATAAACAATCTTTTGCGACAAGTCCTTATGGTTCATTACGAAGGACGACCTGATTTATGGCGGAAAGATGCAAAAAAATACACAGATGACGAACTGTTGGAAATAATAGAAGATGATAGCCGTCCGATTTTTGTGAGCGTGAATGACGCTCAAGAAGTTGAAGGGTATGCGTTTTGCGTTTACGAAATTTACAATGGCGATAATGTTCGCTCTGATTTAAAGACGCTTTACATTGATGATTTATGCGTTGATGAAAAGAAGCGAAAAAATCATATTGGCACGGCTCTTTATAATTATGTGATTGACTTTGCGAGGAAAAATGGTTTTTATAATGTTACGCTGAATGTTTGGGAGTCCAATAAAAGCGCGCGTGCTTTTTATGATGCAATGGGGCTTGTTCCTTTAAAAACATGCCTTGAGAAAGTGTTATAATTCAATTAGTACAGTTTGCGTTGCAAATGTATATATGCTGCTTGTTATCGTTTTCTATATGAAGGGGCGTAAAACAGCAAGACTTTCTATAAAATATGGAGTGGATATGTCTAAAAAAAGTGATCATGCAACATGTGGAGTGGAGCGCGCCCCGCATCGTTCTTTGTTTTATGCAATGGGCTATACTGACGAGGAGCTGTCACGTCCGTTGGTTGGCGTATGTTGTGCGAAAAATGAAATTATACCAGGTCATATTGAACTGGATAGAATTGCAGAGGCGGTGAAGGCTGGCATCCGTATGGCAGGAGGAACGCCGATTGAATTTCCTGCGATTGGTGTGTGTGATGGAATTGCTATGGGGCATGAGGGAATGAAGTATTCTCTTGTGACTCGTGAATTGATTGCGGATAGCGTTGAATGTGTGGTAAAGGCGCACCAATTTGACGCTCTTGTTATGATACCGAACTGCGATAAAATTGTTCCAGGAATGCTAATGGCTGCCGCTCGACTTGATTTGCCGACTGTTTTCTGTTCTGGCGGACCGATGATGCCAGGGCATCTTCCTGGAAGCGATGCAACAAACCCTTATGCAGGAAAAAATCTTTCTCTTACAGATATGTTTGAGGCGATTGGCGGACTTGCCGTTGGAAAAATAAACGAATCGCAGCTCAAGGAAATGGAGCATTCTGCGTGTCCTGGTTGTGGGGCGTGTTCTGGAATGTTTACTGCAAATTCAATGAACTGCCTTACAGAAGTTTTAGGTCTTGGGCTTCCTGGAAACGGAACTATTCCTGCTGTGACGGGAGAACGAATCGCGCTTGCAAAAAAAGTGGGAATGGCGGTGATGGATTTATACAACAAAGGGATTACCGCGCGCAAAATGATGACTATAGAAAACTTTAGGAATGCTCTTGCCGCTGATATGGCGTTGGGGTGTTCAAGCAATACGATGTTGCATGTTCCTGCGATTGCGCATGAAGCGGGCATTTCAATAGACTTGCACGAAGTGAACGAGATTTCAAATAGAACGCCAAATTTGTGTCATCTTGCACCAGCGGGGCATACATTTATGTGTGAATTAAATGATGCTGGTGGCGTTCAGGCGGTTTTAGCGGAACTTGCAAAGAAAAATCTGATAAACACGAGTTTAATTACCGCCACAGGAAAAACAATTGCTGAAAATATTGCCGGCGTGAAAAATCGAAATCCAGAGATACTGCGTCCAATAGAAAATCCGTTTTCTGATAATGGCGGAATTGCAATTCTATTCGGAAATCTTGCGCCCAATGGAACGGTTGTAAAACGTTCTGCATGCGCTCCTGAATTGATGAAGCACACAGGACCTGCTCGAGTTTTTAACGATGAAAGCGAGGCGATGGAGGCTGTTCAAAAGAGACGGATTAACCCTGGCGATGTGGTCGTGATTCGTTATGAAGGTCCAAAGGGTGGTCCTGGAATGCGTGAAATGCTTGCTGTTACAGCGGCATTGGCAGGACAGGGGCTGGATAAACAAGTCGCCTTGATTACTGACGGTAGATTTTCGGGTGCAACCAGAGGTGCGTCTTTAGGGCATTGCTCTCCAGAGGCTGCTGTTGGCGGACCGATTGCGCTTGTTGAGGAAGGGGATAAAATCACGCTTGACATAAATGCATATAAAATCACGCTTGAAGTGAGCGATGAGGAACTTGCAAAACGAAAGGCAAAATGGACTTGCCCCGAGCCAAAGGTGACAACGGGTTACTTGGCGCGCTACGCAAAACTTGTTTCTAGCGCGGACAAGGGCGCAATTTTGGAGTAGGATTGACTGTTTATTAGTCGCCACCGTTATTGCGAGAATTGTTTTATATTGAGAGAAAATGAAGCAACTGTTGCAGAGTGCGTTCTGTGATGGTTGCTTTTTTTCTAAACATTTGAAAAAAAAGTCCGAAAATAAAATGACAACGGATTTCTTTTTGAGGGGTTTTTTAATGAATGATTTTACACGATCAATTGACTTACTGCATAGAGCGATGGATGCGGCAAGTCTTCGCTATCAGGTGAGCGCAGATAATCTTTCCAAGAGTGAAGTTCCGAACTTTAAAAGATCAACGGTTAATTTTGAAAGCGAGTTAAAACGCGCATTTGATTCAGAAGAAAAGGCGCGCAACGCTTTTCAACTTACTCGCACTGATGAAAGGCATATTTCATTGTATGAGCCTTATGATTATCGTGATGTAGAGCCACGCCGTGTCCTTGACTACACAACAACTGCAAAGGCGAATGGAAACAATGTTGATGCCGAAACAGAGGCTAACAATATCCTTCAAATCCAAATGCAATACAGGCTTTTGGCACAATTGACGAATTTTGAATTCAGCCAAATAAATACGGTTTTGAAGAAATAGGTAATAATGAAGTTGGAGTATAAAAAATAGAGCGTTTCCGTTTTTAAACGTTTGAATAATAAGATAAATAGAGGTGCAGTATGGGACTTTTTACAAGCATTAACATAGCGTCAACAGGAATGAGTGCAGAGAGACTTCGTTCTGATGTAATTTCAAATAACATTGCAAACGCATCCACGACGAGAACACAAGAAGGCGGAGCGTTTAAAAGATCCAGAGTGATTTTTGAGGCGATTGGTGCAAAGACCACCCAATGGAGATCTCCATTTCTTCCTGAAGACTTGGATGGCGGTCCTGGAAAAGGTGTGAAAGTTCGTGAAATTGTAAAGGATACATCCGAAGGCCGCCTTGTGTATGATCCAAATCATGTTGATGCAATAAAAACAGGTCCAAATGCAGGATATGTTGAGTACCCGAATGTGAACATTGTAAATGAAATGGTGGACTTAATCAGCGCAAGTCGAGCGTATGAAGCAAATTCCACGGTGATTGAAGGCTCTAAAAGTATGTTTAGCGCGGCTTTGGAAATTGGCAGATAGGATAAAGCGCGGTTGAAAAAAACGGTATTGTTTTTTCGGCAATGAATGAAGCGTTTTTCTTGTATTTTTTTAGTTCTTGGTGTAACATTTTTTATGGGTGGTGAAAATATGAAAATTCCTGAAATTCAAACTTTAAAGTTGAATAGAACGCTTGACGCTCACACAGGCTCTTCAAAACTTTCCGATATTGCAGGTGCGCCGTTAAACGATATTCCAAACTCTGCTAAAGACAACTTTGAAAAAAAGCGTGTTAGTTTTGAAGAATATCTTGTTGACGCAGTAAAGTCTATGAACCAACAGCAACTTGATGTGAAGACGATTCAACAGCAAGTGATAACTGACCCTGATTCTGTGAACATTGAAGATGTAACAATTGCAATGAGCAAAGCCAGGCTTTCTTTGAATTTAGCGCAAACTGTAATTGACAGGATGGTGCAAGGTTGGAATGAGATTTCAACTACTCGCTAGCACGTTGTCTTTTTATTAGAGGCTATAAACGCAGGCAGCTGAAAGAGTGTTGCCTGTTTTAATGCGAGTTTTTTCAAGACTCGCTCGTTGCTGAAAATCAATGGTGTTATTGAGTAGCGTATAGATTTTTTTGCTCTTTTTTCATATAAAATCTATTTTCTCTGGTGTTTACTATTTGCAGAATTCTTTTAATATGCTATAATATAAAAACCGTTGTTTTAAATTCGTTCACGGGAGGGGACAGATGAACGAATGGCTTAAAAAGATGGGGGATTGGATTTCAAATTTTTGGAAGAACAGTTCCGTTGTCAAAAAAGTTATTCTTTTTGGCGTCATTGCCATTGTAATTGTTGCTATTGTTGTTACCGCCAGGGTTTCTTCAAAACCTACAGGCGTTAGATTATTTAACTCTCAAGTTTCCGATCAAGCAGCACTTACGAGAATTTTAGATCGTATTTCTCAAGAAAATATAGAGGCAAGTGCTAGTGCCGATGGCTATATTATTGTTGAGGATGAACGAACGGCTAGAAAACTTCGCGCAATTCTTGTGAGTGAAAACATTCTCCCGTCTTCAATCAATCCGTATGCGGACTTTTATAATCGAAGTTGGAACACAACCGACCTTGAGCAACAGGAGAAATTAAAACAGGCGACTGCCAACAGTCTTAAAAACAACATAGAGTCTTTTGATGACGTTATTCATGCAACTGTTTCCCTTTCCATTCCAGAGCAAAATCTTTTTTCAGATACACAGCTTCCTGTAAAGGCGGGAATTATTCTTACGCTCGCTCCAAACAGTGACTTGAAGACAAACCGCTCTAAAGTGTTAGGAATACAAAGAATAATAAAGGCGCATGTTCCTGGTCTTCTTGATGAAAATATTGATATTACAGACACAGAGGGAAATGTTCTCAACGATTTTGAGTCGATGGCTGAAAGCGATAGGATTTCCTTGATTGAAAAACAGCAAAAGTTAAGGCGAAAACTTGAGGCTGAAAAGAAGGCGGAACTTTTAAAATCCCTGCAAAAACTTGCCAGTGAAGACAGAATCCGCGACCTCAATATCAGTATTGAAATGGATATGTCGGAAAAACGGGTTGAATCAACAAAATATTCTCCTATCGAAATAAAACCCGACAATCCAGACACTCCTTATGATGATTCTGAATATCGGGATACACTTCCAATTAGCGAACAAACGGTTACAAAGGAATGGCAGGGAACGGGGTTCAATCCTGAAGGACCCGCTGGCGTTGAAGGGCAAACGCCTCCAGTCTATTCTGATATGTCAAATGTGATTGGCAAGTCAACTGAAACGGGCGTTACAAGAAACAATGTTATAAATACTGAGCATACGATTGAAAATGTTTCTCCGCAAACAGGGCGTGTTACTGTTTCATTTAATGTTGACGGAAGATGGCGTTTGAGACGAGATCCAAAGACGCATAAATATATCGTTGACGAAGAAACAGGCGGTCTTGTGAGAGATTTTACTCCCGTTTCTGACTCTGAATTGGCTGAATATAGAAGTATTGCCGAGCATGCTGTTGGTGCAAATAGAATAAGAGGCGATAGCGTTTATGTTGGGCGCATAGAAATTGATCGAAATGATGAATTTGAAGAATTTGATGCGGCGTATTTTAAAAAACAGCAAACACAACGCACCATTCTGTTAGTGCTTGCAGCGATTGCGATTGTCCTTGTTGGTTTTGTTTTGTTCCGTTTTATTTCAAAGGAAATGGAACGTCGCCGTCGCTTGCGGGAAGAGGAGCTTTTGCGGCAGCAACAGGCGGAGCGCGAAAAGGCTTTGTGGGAGGCTCGCGACGATGCAAATATGCAAGTTACTATGTCCGTTGAGGAGAGCCGTCGCGCAGAACTGCAAGAGGCTGCCAACTCCCTCGCACGGGAACATCCAGAAGATGTGGCAATGTTAATACGCACATGGTTAATGGAAGAGTGAGCAAAAACTGATGGCGTGATCACTAATTGATGCGCCACTTTCTGTTGTTATTTGTTGAGGTATTAGTTTTGCTTTGCAAAGAACTGATGAGGGATAGGACAAACGACAGCCAGAATGCGAAATCCTATTGAAATCTTATGGAAAACGAGGTGTATATGACGGAATATGAAGAGAACGAAGCGCAAAGTTTTGCTATGCAAACAACCCTTACGGGAGCTGAAAAAGCGGCGATTCTTTTTGGTGAGCTTGACTACAAGGCGCGTGACTCTATTATGCAGTATCTAAAAACCGATGAGATTCACCTTGTGCGGAAGATTTTAAAAAAGAAAAATCGCATAAAAATTACCGATTACACAAGAATCCTTCCCACCGAGTTAAAGGTTCTTGAGGAAGTTGGAAAATATGGCGTAAATCACAGGCTTTCTGATGTCAGCCCTTCATTGTTGGATGCACAGCGTTATGCAAAGCTTCACGAAAACGATGACAGCAAGAAATTTTTGAAAAATCTTGTGAAAAATCCTAACGCAGTTGCGAATGTCCTTTCAGTGTGGTTAAAGGACGATTAAAAATAATCCGAAAATTTAAAACAGGAAAAACTTTTTACGGGAGGAAAGGTCTAGATGTCAGATGAAGCAGCGGCTGCAAAAGCAAGTCCAAAATCAGTTCCAAAACCAGCAAATATAAAATCTTCTGGCTCAAAGAAAGATAGAAAGGATTATAAAAGTTTAAATGGTCGTCAAAAAGCAGCGATTTTTCTTGTTTCTTTAGGCAGTGATGTTTCCTCCGAAATTATGAAGCATTTGCGCGAAGATGAAGTTGAAACGTTGACGTTTGAAATTGCACGGCTTGAAACGGTGGATGCGGAGTATAAGGACGCAGTTCTTGAGGAATTTCAGGAATTGATGAATGCGCAAAACTTTATCACAACGGGTGGTATTGACTATGCGCGTGAATTGCTCGAAAAATCTTTGGGAAGCCAAAAGGCAATTGATATTATTAACCGACTTACTTCAAGTCTGCAAGTGCGTCCGTTTGACTTTATTCGACGAACAGATCCTGCTCACTTGTTGAACTTTATTCAGCAGGAGTATCCGCAAACGATTGCACTTATTTTGGCATATCTAGAGCCGGGAAAGGCGGCGGTGATTTTGCAGAACTTGCCGGAAGAAATGCAACCTGAAGTTTCAAAGCGACTTGCCACGATGGACAGAACGAGCCCTGATGTTTTGCGAGAGGTTGAGCGTGTTCTTGAGAAAAAACTTTCAACGCTTTCAAGTGAAGACTACACTGCGGCAGGTGGCGTTGAATCTATCGTTGAGATTTTGAACCTTGTTGACCGTTCGTCTGAAAAGGCAATTATTGAATCTCTTGAAGAGGATGATCCAGATTTGGCGGAAGAAATCAAAAAGAGAATGTTCGTTTTCGAAGATATTGTTATGCTCGACGATCGTGCTATTCAAAGAGTTTTGCGCGAAGTCGATACTCAGGAACTTTCAAAAGCGTTGAAATCTGTTGATACGGATGTTCAAGACAAGATTTTCAGAAATATGTCAAAGCGTTCTGCGGCGATGCTCAAAGAGGATATGGAATTTATGGGGCCTGTTCGATTGAAGGATGTTGAAGAGGCTCAGCAGAAAATTGTTTCTACAATCCGACGGCTTGAAGATTCTGGCGAAATTGTTATTGCTCGTAACGGAGAAGACGATTTTGTCCAGTAAGGATAGTATGGGGATTTGTTAAATGGCGAAAAATGTATTTAAACCGTATGAAATAAAATCACAGCAGGGTGATAAAATAACCCTGCCACTTCTCCGAAATTATGCTCCTGAAAAAGAAGAGGAGGAAGAAAAGGAGGAGGAGTATACTGGTCCTACGGCCGATGACTTGCGACGAGAGGCCGAAGCGTTCAAAACTGGCTGGGAAATTGAGAAGCAGCATTTGTTGGAAGAGGCGCAAAAGTCTGCTGATGAAATTGTGAAGAAGGCGGAAGATGCTGCCTTTGCAGAAGTAAAAAGACAGACTGATCAGGCGCAAATTATAAAGACAGATGCGGAAAAAGAGGCGGAAAGTATTTTAAAGAAGGCTCAAGACGAGGCTCAAAGCATACTTAACAAGGCGCATATTGACGAAAACAACATAAAAAAGGATGCCTATAACGAGGGGCTTGCAGAAGGCAAAAATGACGGCTATAACTCCGGCAGGAAGGAGTTGGATCATTTGATTGGAAGAGTTCACAAGATAATTGAATCTGTGATGAATAGACGTGAAGAAATTTTGCGCGATACAGAACAGCAGATTGTTGACCTTGTGTTATTGATGACGCGCAAAGTTGTAAAAGTGATTTCTGAAACCCAAAAAGATGTGGTGCTTCAAAATATTCTTGCCGCCCTCAAAAAAGTGAAAACTCGCTCTGTGGTTACGCTCCGTGTGAATGTTGATGATCTTGATTTAACAACGGAGCATTTGAACGAATTTGTGAAGAGCGTTGAAAATGTTGAGGGAATTACAGTTATTGAGGACTCTTCCATTGATAGGGGCGGTTGCATTGTTGAAACTGATTTTGGAGCGGTGGATGCACGGATTTCAAGTCAATTGACAGAGCTTGAAAACAGAATATTGGAGCTTTCGCCTGAACGCGCAACGACAAAAGATGACGATGAGAAAAGCGGAGCGTGTTAAATCAGTAAAAATGGCACTGCTATAGCGTTGTCATTTTTAATGTCGAGTTTTTTACAAAATTTGTTTATTCAATAAGGTATGATATGGAAGATGATGAGCGTCTTACCGACAATTTTAATTTTTCAAAATATGTAAATCAAGTGGAAGGGTACGATCCCATTTTATATACAGGGCATGTTTGTGCAGTGAAGGGGCTTGAAATCTTAAGCGAAGGACCGTGCGCAAAAATCGGCGAAATTTGTACAATAAAACTGAACAACGGCACTGATCTTGTTTCCGAAGTTGTTGGACTTAACGGAAAAATTGTTACGCTCACTGTATATGGTTTAACTGACGGCATTGAAGTTGGCTGTGAAGTTGTTGCATCGGGAACGTCCTTGCAAGTTCCTGTGGGGTGGAAGTTACTGGGAAGAACGATTGACGCAACTGGTAAACCCTGTGATTCAAAAGGCGTTATTATTCCCGATGGCTATTATCCTGCTATAAAAGCCGCTCCTGATGCTATGACAAAAAAGAGAATTGAGCGCAGAATTACAACTGGAGTGCGGGCAATCGATGCTATGCTAACGGTGGGGAAGGGGCAGCGAATTGGAGTGTTTGCGGGAAGCGGCGTTGGAAAATCAACTTTAGTTAGTATGATTGCAAGAAATACAAACGCTGATATAAATGTGATTGGACTTGTTGGAGAGCGTGGACGCGAGGTTTTGGATTTCATTGAGCGTGATTTAGGCGAAGAGGGAATGAAACGCAGTGTGCTTGTTGTGGCGAGAGGCGATGAGCCGGCTATTTGCCGTTTGCGGGCGGCACAAGTATGCACTGCGATTGCTGAATATTTCCGTGATCAAGGAAAAGATGTTATGCTTATGATGGATAATATTACTCGATTTGCAAAAGCTCAACGAGAGATAAGTCTTGCAAGTGGAGAGGCTCCTGCTCAACGAGGATACCCGCCAAGTGTTTTTGATGCGATTCCAAAGCTTCTTGAGCGTGCTGGTACTAATGACAAAGGTTCTATTACGGCGTTTTATGCGGTTTTAGTTGACGGAGACGATACGAATGAACCTATTTCTGACACTGTGCGCGGAGTTCTTGACGGGCATATTGTTTTATCTCGTGATTTGGCATCTGAAGGTCATTATCCGGCTATTGATGTTTTGCAGTCTATCAGTCGTCTTTCAAGGCGGGTTACAGGGAAGAACACTAAGGCAGCTGTTTCAAAAGTTCGTGAATGGATGTCGACATATCGAAAAAATGAAAAAATGATAAGTGCAGGCGTTTATGTGAGCGGATCTTCAGCGTTAATAGATGAGTCAATTGCGAAGTATTACGAAATTGAAGGTTTTTTAAAACAGGACGAGTATGAAAAATGTGAGATGACAGATACTCTGAAAAAACTTTCTGTGCTTACTGGGATAGAATTTCCGGACGAAGAATTTTCAGAATGTCCAGGTCTTTCGCCTATTGTTCCTGTTGCTGATGGTATAATTTCTCAAGATGAAGTTAATGATGATTGATAAGGATGCGGAAAAAACTCTGACGGTCAACTGCCGAGAAATAAACGGTAGAAGAGCAAAGGATCTTCTGACATGCCAATCCCTATAATCCTTGCCGCATAAAAAAGGAAGGTGAATGAAAAAATTTCAATTTGAATTGGAAGATATTCTTTCGGTTAGAAAATTCCAGCAAGAGCAGGCGGAAAGCGAACTTGCAAAATCTCTTGCAGTGGAGCAGGAAATTCAGAGAGCCCTTGATGCGTTGGCGGAATATCAAACTTCAATTCAAAAACAGATGCGGGGAAACACCAGTTTTTATGATATTGTGAATGCAACGCAATTCAGTGGATTTGTGAGAAACAAATCGGAAATGCTGATGCGCAGAATGGCGGAGGCAAAGGTAGTTTCTGATGAAAAGCGAAAGATTGTGAAAGCTGCCATGCAAAAAACCGAAACGCTTGAAAATCTAAAAAAATCACAACAGAAGGAATACAAAATTGAAGTCCAAAAAGATGATGACAATGAAATCGATGATATTGTTACATCCCGACAATAGATACTTATGATATAATGCACTTGATGAAAAAAGATAGAGTACAATGAGCGGTCAAAGCAGGGGAAAGCCCTGCTTTTTTAAGTCATACTTTACAGGATCACGGGCTGTCTTGCCGTTATTGCACGTTTTGCTTGCAGAATGCGGGTAAAAAGCAATCGGCGCAAGATTTGCCCCTCCCCAAAAAAAATTATGAATTTGCCAACTGTTTTAATTCTTCAAGCATTTTTGGAAGGTCTGTTGCCATATTTTCATTTGAGAATTGGCATGTTCCAACTTTTTCGTGTCCGCCGCCACCATATTTTAGCATGAGGCTTCCAACATTCACCTTGCTTGTTTTGTTCAAAACGCTGTAGCCAACTGCGGCGGAGCAACCTTCTCCTCCTTTTCCACTCACTATCCATGCAGAAATATTTTGCTCTGGGTACATGCTGTAAATCATAAAGCGGTTTCCCGTATAGATGGGGTCAACGCCGCGCAAATCGCTGATGATGAGATTGCCTTCTGTGCGGGTGTGAGCCGTAACCATTTTTTTGAAATTTTCTGTCTGTTCTTGGTAAACGTCAATTCTTTCTTTTACATCGTTCATTGCAAGAATTTCATCAGTTGACTTGTCACGGCAGGCAACCATTAGTTTTTCCATAAGCGCGTAATTCGGCACGGTGAACTGTCGCCATCTGCCAAGACCTGTGCGCGGATCCATTAAAAATCCAACTAAAATCCAGCCCGTTGGGTTTTGGATTTCATCGACTGTGAGATTGCCAGAGTCAACCTTGTCAACTGCTTCCATTATTTCATTAAAATGAGGAAATTTTTCCTTGCCGCCGTAATATTCATAGATGATTCGTGCGCAACTGGGGGTGATTCGGCTTTCCCCCTTGTATTTTCCTTCAAGCTGATTTCGTTCAAATTCGCTTGAGTGGTGGTCAAACCACATTCCACATCCTTCAACATACGGAACGTTTGCAAGACAATCGTTTGCATCGATTTCAACAACTCCGTCTTGCAAATCCTTTGGATGCGCAAATTTCCAATGGTCTATTATTCCCGCTTCAAGAAGAAGCGCGCCGCAAACCAATCCGTCAAAATCTGAGCGTGTAACTAACCTCATCGCCATAGTAAGCCTCTCAAAATCAGTTTTTATTATATATGTGTAATTTTACTTCAAAATTTCGCTTCTGGCAAATGTTTATCTTTCTATGACGCTAGAATTTTTCGTCATAGAAGAAGTCTTTTTGGGGGAGGGTTAATGGAGGGGCGGATGCGGAGGCGGAATATATTTCCAAATAGCGGCGAATTTGCCCCAGAGATTGTTTTGCCGTGATATATATAAAGTTTGCATGAGGGAGTGTATTTGCGGAAACTGAATCGTCAATTCCGAGATGGTGCGATTTGATGAGCCTTTGGGTGCGTTTTGCGCTTGCGTTTATTTTCACAATTGCAGATTCCATTTCCGTTGAAAGGGTTTGCATTGCCTTTGGATTTTCGCGTGCAAATTGCGTTCGGACTATAAGAGCCATTTTTGGTATTGATCTTCCTCTTCCATTGATTTTTTCAAATTCGTCATGCACATCTATTGCGATCGTAAAATCAAGACCGGTGTTTACCGTGGCAGAAGCGGCGGGTTCTGTTAAAAGCGCGGCATCCGTCTTTCCGTTAAGGACTTCTGCCACTGCACTTGATTCATTTTTAACTCTTCTTATTTTCACTGCGTTGTAACCGTTTCCTTGCGGTATGTTGTTTTTGTTTAGAATCCAGTTTATCAGACCGTCTGCAAGTCCTCCCTCTGAGATAACGATCTCTTTTCCCAAAAAATCAGAGAATGAGAGTGAAGTTTTTCCCTCTTTTTTGCATACTATGTAGTAGTCTATGTTTTGCGTTATGCAAACGGCTTGAAAGGCTCCAGATGTTTTTTCATAAAGGGACAGCGCAAGATTTATCGGAAGATTTGCTGCATCAATTTCTCCTGCGTTCAAGTTGTATGTGAGCGATTGAATGGAATCAAACTGTATGAACTCAAAATTTTCTGTGTCGTCCATTATATACACAAAGGGAACGGATGTCATTCCGCCTATCCAGCCAATTTTTACAATTGATTGATTCTTTGAAAATAACGAGGCGATTGTACAAAGAAAAAAAAGCGTTCGCATTATTCCCCTTTTATTCATTACTGCAAGTCATCCTTAGTCTGTGGGGTTTCCTCTGGAGTGTCAGTCAAAAGAGAATTTTTTGTCAAAGTTTTTTCTTTTTTTAAATGGACTCTCAAATTGCCGTTTCTTGTATTAACAACTATGTTTTTTAAGTCTTTGTTTTTTTGATTGAGAATTTCAAGAGAAAGCGGATCTTCAATTTCCTTTTGAATTAAACGGCGCATAGGGCGTGCCCCCATGTTTGCGTCAAATCCGTGGTCAACGAGGTATTCTCGCGCAGATTTTTTGAGAGTAATTTTAAACCCTTTTTCCGAAAGCCGTTCTGCAAGTTCCTCTATTTGAATGTCGAGGATTTGAGAAACTTCCTCTTTTGAAAGTGCATTAAAAACAACAATATCGTCTATTCTGTTTATCAACTCTGGACTTAAAATCTTTTTTAATTCCGAAATTGCGCTTGACTTTATTTCAGAGTAGGGGAGAATGGCGTTTGTTGTTGTGGAAAAGCCAACTCGTCCTTCCGATGAAATTTGCCTTGCTCCCGCATTGCTGGTCATTATGATGACTGTGTTTCTAAAATTGATTGTGTGTCCAAGATTGTCATTAAGTTCCCCTTCCTCAAGAATTTGCAAGAGAAGATTGAATATATCGGGATGAGATTTCTCAATTTCATCAAGCAAGAGAACGGAGTAGGGATGGTGGCGAACTTGTTCTGTCAACGTTCCTCCCTCTTCATAGCCGATGTATCCTGGAGGTGCACCGATCAGGCGGGCAACGTTGTGTTTTTCCATAAAGTCGGACATATCAATTCTGATAATATGTTCTTCACTTCCAAACATAAATTTTGCCAGAGTCTTTGCAAGTTGTGTTTTTCCAACCCCCGTAGGACCAAGGAATACAAACGAACCAATCGGACGTTTTGGAGATGAAATGCCCGCCCTGTTTCTGCGAATTGCGCCAGAAATTAAATGAACTGCATTGTCTTGTCCGATAACCATTTTGTGCATTTCTTTTTCCATATTGATAAGTCGCTCTGTTTCCGAAGAACTCATTTGCTCTATTGGAATGCCTGTCATTTCGCTTACAATACGCGCTATGTCATCAGGAGTGATGTGCTGATGTTTTGTC
The DNA here is from genome assembly GCA_014803985.1 of Treponema sp. Taxonomy (GTDB): domain Bacteria; phylum Spirochaetota; class Spirochaetia; order Treponematales; family Treponemataceae; genus Treponema_D. Next base: position 36,824 of record JAAVAO010000017.1, on the reverse strand, counting down.
TTTTTATTTTCTAGCAAAGTATTGATACAAACTTCAAGGTTGTGCTTTTCCTCTTTTATTTTGTCACGAAGACGTGCCGCTTCTTCAAAGTTTTGGTTTTTTGCAACAATCTCCTTGTTTTTGATGAGAGCGTTTATATGTTCTTCACGCTCCAAAATCTCTTGAGGCTTTTTTATTTCTTGTATCTTTTTTTGCGCTCCCGCTTCATCAAGGATGTCAATTGCCTTGTCTGGTAGAAATCTGTCTGGAATGTAGCGGCGACTCAATTTTACAATTGCAGGAATGACACCATCATCGTAAGTAACTCCGTGAAATTCTTCGTACTGTGATTTTATGCCTTCAAGAATTTTTATAGACTCTTCGTCATTCGGTTCTTCCACAGTGATTTTTTGAAAACGCCGTGCAAGGGCGGAATCCTTTTCAATATAGCGTGTGTATTCACGGGTTGTGGTTGCTCCGATTATTTGAATTCCTCCGCGGCTTAATACAGGTTTTATTATATTTGAGGCATCCATTTGCCCTGCGGGTGCGCCCGCCCCAATTAAAGTGTGCAGTTCATCAATAAAAAGAATGATGTTTTTGTCTTCGCGGACTTCTTTGATCATCCGTTTCATACGCTCTTCAAATTCTCCGCGAAAATTTGTGCCTGCTACCATAGCGGATAAGTCAAGTGAAAGGATTCGTTTGTTCATAAGTTCAAAAGGAACTTCTCTTTGTACGATTTTTTGTGCAAGCCGTTCTGCAATTGCTGTTTTTCCAATTCCTGGCTCTCCGACAAGAACAGGATTATTTTTTGTGCGACGTGATAAAATCTGTATAAGACGATTTATCTCTTTTTCTCGCCCCACAACCGGTTCTGCTTTTCCTTTGCGGTATTGTTTTGTGATGTCGGTGCTGTATTTGGAAATGAAGCTTTTCTTTTCCCCTTTTTGATTATAGTCGTTTTGTGGAGAGGTTTCATTTCCAAATGGCATATTGTCAAAAAAGTTGGAATTTTTGTCTCTCGATTTTATTTCTGAAGAGTCTTCTGTAGAAATGTTTTGTGCTTCTGAAGTATTTTTTTGTTCTGGAGTGTTTTCTGCAAAAATCTCTTCTAACAAAGAATCTGTTGCTTTTTTGAAATCAGGATTGTTGTAGGATGATGTACATTCTTCTTGAACGCGCTTGCAGATTTCTCGTGCCTGTTCAACGGAAAAGTCAATGTCATTGCAAAATTGCACTATTTGCCCATTGTTGCGACTGCCTTTACACGAGTATAGGTAGGAAAGTACAATATGTTCTGTTCCGATATAGGTATTGTTCATAAACCGTGCCTCTTTTTGTGCAAAATACAGAATAACGGTGCTTCTGCTTAAGTTAAGAAAGGGGGGAGTGGGAAAATCTTCTTCGTTGTCAATTTTATTGTGCATGTTTTGTTGTAATATGTGCAAAAAAGCGTCCGTGTCCTTATCACCTTGTGTCAAAAGTCTCTCCAACAGTATATATCCAAGTCCTTGCTTTTCTGTTAGAATGGCAATAAGGAGTTCTTCTGGCTGAAGATGCTCAAGATATTGTTTTAAAATGAACTTAAGGGTTGATTCGTGCGAATCATACGGATGAGACCGCCGAAGATATCGCAACGATGAATTTTTTATTTTTTTTTTGCCGAGAGAATATATAATGTTTGTTAACCTTAATGAAAAATCCATAATTATTTAGTCTATTCCGTTAGCGTTATTTTGTCAAATTTTTCTTGTAAGACAACGGCGCGCAGGCGATCCAATTTTATATTTTGGTTTTTCTCGATGTCTTTTTCAAAGTAAAAGGTTCCAGTTTCTAAAAGATATAAGAGATGTCCGTTTTGAATGCTATATAAAAGAGCGCACAAACTGTCAATGTCAATTCCTTGGATAATATGCAACTGAACGCCAAGTTTTATGTCGGATATTATATCAATTGCTTCCCGCAGCGAAACGAGCAAACTGAATTTGGAGATTGAATATGCCCTTAACACTGAATTGCGAATAATCGTTGATTTGTTATCGGAAAAATTTTCAATAGCCTTTCGTTCACTTTCTACAATATATTTACAGACGGCTTCTATATTTGCAACTTGATCAATTTCGTTGCCGATGAGTGCCGAGGTGCTTTCAATTTGGAAAAAGTTTCCCGCTGCACTTGTGTGAGACAGCTCTGGGAATGCGGGCATAATAGAAACTTCGTTGGTGTGTAGATAGTCAAACAAATCCTTTAATTTTCCTGAATGGGTAATCGCCGGCACATGGATTCTGACAGAAAGTTTCATTCCGCTGCCCGTGTTTCTTATTGCGGAGCATAAGTAGCCAAAGTCGCAATTTGCGGCAAACTGCAAATGCTTTTGCAATGCCCGGTCTATTTTGTGGCATTCATTGTATGTATATCTCAAATTCAGCCCGCTTGAAAAATGCGCTATATGAATATGGTCAATGTCATTTACAGTGCAGCTGCTTTTTCCATCTGCACTCATCACTATTCCTGATTCGCCAACGAGTCTCAACGCTCTTTTTTTTGCGCTGGATTTTTTTACTCCGCGTTCCTCAAGAATTTGTGCGCTTAAAGGCGACAAGGATTCTGTGCTAATGGCATAGAATTTTTTATTGTCCTCGATTTTTGAAAAGGCATCAAAAATGAGCGCTTGAACACGTTCCTTGTCATCTCGCTGAAATTTGAAAGGAAACGGAAAATTTGCAAGATTTCGGGCGAGACGTGCTCTTGATGAAATGACAATGTCCCTGTCGTTTCCGCTGTATGCAAACCACGGAAGACCGCTTTCCATATTATTCGATGTCATCATCGGTTTCTCCGTTTTCACTATCGATTATACCATCCGTCACGCAGCCTTTTTCAAGTTCGCGGAGATAGTCCCGGTACACAGCCGCCTTTTCATAGTTTTCAGCTTTGACAGCGGCATCTAGTTTTGCTTGAATGTCAGATCTGATTGTGAGTGTGTTTTTAAATCCTTCAATTTGATAAGGCATAGTTCCTGTGTATGGTCCGTAGATTCCGTGCTGTGTCATTGCCTCGATAATTTCGTTTTTAAATGTTTCGTAACATTCAGAACAGCCTATAATTCCTTTTTGCTTTATATCATACAGGTTTGTTCCGCAAGAGGGGCAGAGGGTTTGTGAATCCGGGTGATTCTTCCGTTTACGTTCTGCAGCTTCTGCAAAGGCGGCATCAACATTTTGAAGGGGTGTTTTTGAATTGGGCATAGCAATATCGCGCTTTGCGGCACAAACTGAGCAAATACATATCTTTTTTTTGAGATTTTCATTCATTCTTTCAAGAAAGATTATTGCTTCTCTTTTTCCGCATAAATCACAAACCATAGTATCATTTCCTTATTATATCAAGAGGTTTTTCTTTTCCTGCCTTTGCTGCAGGGAGTATTGAAACAAGCATGCAGAGAACCAAAACGAATGCTAAAACTGCAAAAATTTCACCAACAGGAATCTTTACCGGTATTTCTGAAAGATAAAAAGCGGGGTCAAGCAGTTTTTCGTTTATGGAATTTTGGGAAAGACCTCCAAGCGATATTTTTAAACCGTTTAGTATTTTTTCAATCAGCGAAATTATTCCGTTTATGTGTATCGCACACAAAAGCCCTATTGGAGTGCCAATAACAATTCCAAGAAGACCGCAAAAACTTCCCGCCATCAAAAATGAGAGCGTTATTCCGCGGGCAGTTCCTCCAGTGCTTTTTAAAATTGCGATTTCTCTGCGGCGTTCCATAATAAGCATCACAAGGGCAGACGAAATGTTTACAGAAGCAACAAGCACAATCAACACCATAACAAAGATAAGAAGCATTTTTGTTGATGAAAAATTTTCAAGTTGCGCTTCATTTATTTCACTCCACGTATAAGTTAACGCTTTTGGAGATAAAATTCCATCAATTTCTGTACGAATTTTATATAAATTTGAGGAAAATGCATTTTCTGTTTGTATTATAAGTGAAAACGATCCGTTTGCACATGAAACAATTTCAAACGCCGCTTCAATCGGAATAAAGACCCATAGAGCATCCAATTCTTGATAGCCAGAAGAAACAATTGCGGAGATTTTAAATGATGAAAGGCGGGGGGTGATTGTTTTTCCGCCGTTTTTGTTTGTAGTGATGATTCTAATGGTGTCTCCCACATGAAGGGATAAGACAGACGCAATCTTTTCTCCGATAATAGCGTTTTTTCCGCCGTTCCCATTGAGAAAATCATCGTAGCTTCCCTCTGTAATTGTAAGGTATTTTTCAAACGCCTCGTTTTCCTGGAAAAGTTTTGGCGGAACGGCTCGCAGTTCTATCCCTGAGCGAATTCTGTTGCCGCTTGCAAGCGCATCCACTGAAAGTTCAGGATACACGTGAGTTACACCGCTTATTTTTGAAACAGTTTCAGCCAATGCGAACAGAGACTGTGTGGACACGGCGTAAGATGTATTTTTATAGACAAATGTTTTTAAATGACCGCTTGCAAGCCCTATAATTCTTTCAGTCATACCGTTAATCATTCCATCCGCGACCGAAATGACGGCGATCAAGGGAACTATGCTTATTGCAATGCAAACAATCGCGCCTATAATGCTTTTTCGGGCGGAGGATTTTTTTCCTGCCCGTGGGAAAATCAGTCGTTTTGCAAAGAGAAGGGAGGCGCGGAATGTCATAGGATTTCTCCGCTTGCATTTATAGCGATTTGCTTTAGAACGCCGTTTTTTATTTCAAAGCAGTTTTCTCCTCGCGCGGCAAGGTTTCTGTCGTGTGTGACGAGCAAAAGCGTCTTTTTATATTTGTCAACCATTGAAAAAAGCAAGTCGCCTATAATCCTTGCATTCTGCGGGTCAAGGTTTCCCGTTGGCTCGTCAGCTAAAATAAGAGATGGATTGTTTATAAGGCTTCGGGCAACCGCCACCCGTTGTCTTTCTCCGCCTGAAAGTTCAGATGGCAAGTGATTTTTTCTGTCTGAAAGCCCGATGTCATTTATAAGGTTTTCTGCGCGGGAAACAGCCTCTTTCTTCGGGATGCCGGCGATGTATGCGGGAAGAAATATGTTTTCTAAAGCGGTAAAATCTTTTAAAAGATAATGAAATTGAAACACAAGCCCCAAAAATGACGAGCGATATTCAGACTGCTCCTTTTCTTTGAGCGCGGTAACATTCCATTTTCCTGCTATTATTTCGCCGCTCGTTGCAGAGTCTATGCTTCCGATTATGTTTAAGAGCGTGCTTTTTCCGCTTCCGCTTTCTCCTATAATTATATTTTTTGTGCCTTCTTCAACAGATAGATGTAAATCTTTAAAAACAGTGAGATGTTCGCTTTCGGTTATGTATGTTTTTTCAAGATTTTTTATCGTTAAAATATTACTCATCGTGCAGTACCTCCGCAACTTTCATTTTCAAGACGTTTTTGCTTGCAAGCCAAGAAGCAACAAGGGGTGAAAGAATTCCAAACAGAGCGATTACAATGACTTCCGATGGGAAAATCCGGGCAGGAATGGATGCATAGATTGAGTACATAGGATTTTCCGTGACAAAGGATGCGTTTGATGGTGAAAAAATGCATGTAAATAGATATTCAAAGAAAAACATACAGCGGGAGATTGCTAAAAATATGCTTTTCATATTTAGACTGGCAATTATGCCGAGAATCACTCCAAAGGCAGAGCCGACAAAGCCTGTTGAAAATCCTCTAAAAACAAAAATTGACTTTATTTCTGCTGAAGTTCCTCCCAGTGCTGAAAGGATTGCAATTTCGCTTGCCCTCTCAAAAACCAGCCGACGCATTCCGTTGTAGATATTCACTGCCACAACTATAAAAATTAAAAATACCAAGAGACGCAAAATGTTTTTTTCAGTTTTTAGTGCGCCAAATAACGAGCGGTTGTATTCTCTCCACGATTGAACGGTTGCATTTGGAAATTCCCTTGCAATTATAGCGGAAATTTTTGCATCGTCATTTACCCGCCGAATTTTTAATCCGTAGTTTAGCACTGCGTCTTTTCCAAAATATTTTTGCGCTGCTTCAATGCTTACAAATGAATACACTGAATTTATGTCGGTATATCCGCATTCAAATATGCCGGTGACAGTGAATTGTCTGCTTTGCGAAAAAAGTGCAACATCACTTCCGCCTCCCATCGCCAAAAGAGTGACCCGTCCGCCGATTCTTGCGCCTAACGTAGAGGCAAGCCCTGATCCGAGCACTATTTTATCGTCAGAAGAAAGGTCAAATGTGCCGTACAGTATTTTTAGTTCTTTTATAAATCCCTCGTCGTTTTTTGATGACAGTTCGTTTATTCCCCGTATGATGCTTGCGCTTTCATTTGATCTATTTCCCACAATCAAACCGTGCGTTTCATAAAAGGGGGATGCAGATTTTATTTCCGATGAATTTTCACAAAATGAAATAAAATTCGCTGTTTCTTCAAAGAGATTTTCAGAGTCGTTTTTAAAATTAACTTGTATATGATATGAGGAAAGTTCCATAATTGAATCTATGAAACTCATTTGAAATCCATTCATCACGCTTAACACAGCAATCAGCGACATAACTCCGAATGCAATTGCAATTGTTGCTAAAGTGCTTGCAACTGCGGAACGACCTTTTCTGTCAACGGAGGCAAATCGTCGTGAAACTGCAAAAATCCAGCCTGGCGAAAATCGTTTTTTATTCATAGTCACGACTCCTGACAAGACTTCCGTTGAGATAATAGTAGTCTTTTTTATGCATTCCGTTTTCATAATATGATTCAACAATAAATCCACCGTCAAAATATGATGTTGTTTTGTAATCATTTTGCCCGCTATATTCTGTTTGCATTCTCAGTATGTTGTCTTCATAATAAAAGTAATCGGGAGATCCGTCCTGAATTTTATATATATACGATTCCTTTTTGGAGGTTCTAGAAGTTATTTGCGTTGAATTTTCATCTTTATAATTGTATTCGACAAAATATTTTTCAGATATTTGACCGTTTGCATTGTATTTCCATGTTGTTCGGTTTTTTAAAACGACTTTTTGCTTTTTTTCTGTGGCAGAGTTGGTAGAAGAGGCGGCAGAGACAGAAGAGGTGGAATTTTCAGTGGTGCTGGACGCTGTTGTGCCATCTTGTTTGTTTTCCTCTGGATTTTTTAAAACCATAAAATTTCGTTGCTCTATAAGTCGTCCGTTTTCATCGTATTTTTGTTGGTAACGCATATCCCCTTCAATGATTGTTGCGCGTTCTGCACTTGTTGAGTCCCCCCTGTATGTGTAATTTTCGGTTTTTGTTTTGTGCGCCCCGTTTATTCCGCCGTTTAAATCCCATGTTTCTCTTTTGATAATGCGCATTTTGCTGTCGAAATACTGGCGCGTTAATTTTTTCTCAAATGCGGTTATGGATATTCGCCGATTTTCTCGTTCCTTTATTGAAAAAACTTCATTTCCATACGAATGCATGCTGAGCATATTCTCGGCGTTTTTGATTTTCTTTTCAGGAACGATTTCAACGCTCTCTTCCTCTTGCTTTTCTTTTTCGATTGCAGCATTTGAAGATTGTATGAGGGCCTCTAGTTCTGAGTTGTCGTTTGAGAATTCAAAATCCCCTATAAAGTCGTGTTCCTCTTTTTGTTCTGCCTCTTCTCCGTTTGGTTTTTCGAGAGGTGCGTTTTCATTTTCCTCTGGATGTGCGCTTTCGTTTTCTCCGTCCACTTCGTTTTCTGCTTGAGCGTTCTCTTTGTCAATGAGGATTTCAATTCCTTCTTCCGCTAGAAAATCCTCTGCATCACTTTTTGTCTTTTCGAGTTCTTTTGGCCTCATTATGACAAATTCGCTTCCGTCTGATTCAAAAATTGTATCAAGCCATTCAAGGTTTTCTTCCGATGCGTTATATTGAACGGTTGACGCGACTAATCCCTGATGAGCGGGCAAATAATAGTCGAGCACTGTTATTGTGTGTCGCCCGTCTATGCGTTTTGGGCATTTAAAAATCACTGCAAGGGGGCGGGCGATTTTTGCGCATTTTACGGCAAGCGGATTTTCAGAGGTGCCAGTTATGCTTGCAATGAGTATTTCGTTTAAAAGTGCATAGATTTTTGAGTTTTTTGAATCCACTGTATTTTGTGTGTTTTCGGGGTTTTCACGATCAATTGCATTTTGTTCATCTTCTATGCTGAAAAGCGGAGAAAAAGAGAGAAGAAGTATTGCTGTGAACAGAAGTTTCTTTACAAAATGCATTTGTTGTTTACATTCCCAAAAAGTCGTCCACGTATTTTTCAGCATTAAAAGGACGGATGTCTTCATATTTTTCGCCATTGCACACAAATGCTACGGGAATATTCAATTCCTTTCCAACGGAAACAGCCACTCCGCCTTTTGCCGTTGAGTCATATTTTGTTAAGATGATGGCATCAATTCCAAGAGCCTCGTTAAAGACTTCCGCTTGCCGTAATGCATTTTGACCGGTTGTTGCGTCTAACACCAAAATGCGCTTGTAACAGCCTTCATCCGCTTTTTCGCGGCAAACTCTGTCGATTTTTTGAAGCTCACGCACTAAATTTTCTTTGTTGTGAAGACGACCTGCTGTGTCTGCAATTACAAGACCTGCTCCTTGTGCTGAACACGCTGATGCCGCGTCAAAAACAACTGCGGCGGGATCTGAGCCATGCTGGTGGCTTACAACTCGAATGCCAATTTTTTCTCCGTGCAGGGAAAGCTGCTCTATTGCCGCCGCTCGAAATGTGTCTGCACTTGCCAGAACTATATTTTTAACGCCCGATTTTTTTATAAAATTGCCGAGTTTTGCAACGCTTGTGGTTTTTCCAACTCCATTCACTCCTAGCACCATCCAAATGTTTGTGTGTTCTGCATCGGGTGTTAATGAAATGTCTTTTACATAATCCAAGAGAATGTGCTTTAATCGGGCGATGATTTCACTTTCATCGTTTATGTGATTTTTGCGGCACTCGTTTTCAAGGGTTTCTGTTATTTCAAAGGCGGCTTTTGCTCCAATGTCGCCTTCAATAAGACTGTCTGCAAGATCATCAAAAAATGCTTCGTTTTGTTTTTTTCCTGCAAAAAGGTTTTTTAGTCGTTCTGCAAAAGAAATCTTTGCCATTGTGTTCCCCCGTTTTCTATTTCCTTTATTTTGTACTATCAGAAACTTTGTGTTCAGAATCTGTTTGTTCTGTCTGAACGTTGTTTTCTTCTTCGTTTTGCGCTTCGTTCTCTTCCTGTAAGAGTTTTTCCTCTTCTAGAAGTTGTTCTTCTTCAAGGCGTTTTTGCAGTGCGCGTTCTTCCGCCGCCCTTATTTTTGCCATCCGTGCAGGTTTTATTTTCTTCGCTTGCTTTGGAATGACGGAATTTGCTGAAATTAAATATCTTACCAGTTCCTCTGCAAAAAGCACGCCGCATCCAATTGAAATTCCCATGGTGATATTTTTCGCTTTTTGCCATTTTATTGCATCTTCATAAGACACCCCGTATTCAGAATTATATGCTGCTGCCATTGAATTGTATGTGCCGTAGCAATAAAATGTGGGGATTAAAGAAACCATTAAAAGACTGTAAGATCTATACATCCATTTGCGCCGTTTTTCAATGTACGCGCTTCTGTCATACGGCTTTGTGTTGACCATAAGAAAAGTGTCGTCTTGCAAAAGTTTTGCAGGGATAATAAAATCCGCCGGCGCGCCGTCAGTGGAAATAAAGTGTCCTAGAATTTGCCTGTCGTTCACTTTTATTTGTGCAAATCTGTTTTCAGCACTTACAGAGGCAGAAAAAAGTCCGTTTGCAAACATATCCCCTTCAAAAGGCTTTTTAAATGCAATGTTTATTTCGCCATTGTGTGCGTGATCCATTGTGACAGAGATTTTAAACTGTCTGTTTCCCGTGAATGAATAGGAAGTTTGTTCGCTTGAAAATCCTTCCGCCGAAAATGAAATGGTGTGCACTCCGCTTGGAAGTCGCACGGTTTGAATTTTTTGATAAACAACGTCATCAACAGTGATAAAAATGTGTTCTTCCGCTTCCTTTGGAAAAACCTCAAACAAAAGTTCAACAGGCATGCTGTCTGCAATTCTAGGGGTGAGTTGAAAAGCGATGTTTGTGGCGAGTGTTCGCATTTCTCCAAAAAGCCCCACGTCTGTTGCACTTGCAATCAATTTTCCGCCAGGGTATACATACAAATTTGCGTTTATTGAAACATATTCGCCGTATTGTGTTATTGTTCCTGTCAAAAGCCCTTGAATATTTGCATCGGCGCACGCCTTTTGAAATGCGTAGCTTGTATATCCCTGTTCTGCAATGGTTTGACTCGGTTCAAAAAGCTTTAAAAAATCATCTTGATACAAAACAACTTGCTCTAAAACTGCACTGTCGGAAGAGGAATTGGTAAAATCCGAAAAAAAGCGAATGAATGCGTTTTTCTCTTGATCCTCCTTGACAATGCCGCCCTCTTCAATATGTTTTAATCGTTCATCGTCCCTGTGAATTTTTTCTGTATGCTTTTCTCTCTCTTCATTAACTTTTTGCAAATTGTCATCTATTTTCTTTTGAATTTCGGCGATTTTTTTATCGGATTCCTTTATTTTTGCTTTTAATTTTCTTTCGGAGTAACTTTCAAGGACAAGCGAGTCTCGTTTTTTCACTTCGCTTGAAAGTTGTAAAAAGAGAGAAAGTCGATCTTTTTTTAGGTCGAATAATGTCCTATCTAAAATTTCTCTGCTACGGGGAAGCCTTGTGAGATTTTGAGCCATTTGTTCAAGAATAAGAGACGGAACGGTTTTTGTGAGCGATTCATTTGACTTGGAAAGATTTTTTTGCTGTGGATATGAAAATTTTTCCGCCGCCAAAGTCCATTTTTTTTCCTCTGCGAACACAAACGAACATACTATGTGTGAAACGATAAAAAAAGAAATAATAATTTTCTTAAAAAAATTATATGTTTTCGTCATTGTCCCCAGAATCCATCGGCAATCCTTTCCATTTTGCCACAAGATAGGCATCTATAAACTGGTCTATGTCGCCGTCCATAACCGCTTGAATGTTTCCGCTCTCGCATTTTGTGCGGTGGTCTTTTACCATTGTGTATGGCTGGAATACATAAGAACGAATTTGGTTCCCCCATGAGATGTCCTTTTTTTCTGCGCCGAATTTAGCGTTTTCCTTTTCTTTCTTTTCGCGGTAATATTCGTATAGTTTTGCACGAAGCATACTCATACATGACTGTCTGTTCATTATTTGACTGCGTTCGCTTTGACAGGCAACGACAATGCCTGTTGGCAAGTGGGTGAATCGCACGGCCGAATCTGTTTTGTTTACATGCTGACCGCCTTTTCCACCCGCTCGGTATGTGTCAATGCGCAAATCTTCAGGACGTATGTCAATTTCAATGGAATCATCCAAAACAGGAAATACGAACACGCTCGCAAATGATGTGTGGCGGCGTGCGTTTGCATCAAACGGGCTAATTCTCACCAATCTATGAATTCCCGCTTCTCCCTTTAGATGTCCATACACATAATCACCGTCTATTTGAAATGTTACAGATTTTATTCCGCCTTCCGCTTCCAGTATATCGACAGTTTCAATTTTAAATCCATGCCGTTCAGCCCATCTTGTGTACATTCTGCTGAGCATGTACGCCCAGTCTTCAGCCTCTGTTCCGCCTGCACCCGAATGAATTGTGATAAATGCGCTTGAATCATCCACTTCTCCGCTCAAAAGATTTAAAATATTTAACTCTTCAAAGCGTTTTTGTGCTTCTTTGAGCATCGTTTTTACTTCTGATTCATCTTCTTCAGCAACGCTTTCGGCGGCTAGTTCATACATCGCATCAATATCATCCATTTGCGAGATGAGTTCTTTCCATGGTTCAATGCGATTTTTCATTTTTTTTACAGATGCCATAACTTTTTCGGCATTTTCATGGTCGTTCCAAAAATCAGGTGCTTCCGATAGGGCCATTTTTTCGGCAATCTTTTTTTCTATCGTGGCAGAGTCAAAGACGCCCCCAAACATTCATAATATCTTCCCGCAACTGCGAGATTGGCATTTTTAATTCTTCAAGCATAGAAACCTCAATAAAAATTCGATATAAAGTTACTATAATAATACTGAAAAATGCGAATAAAGTAAACGGGCGAGTGCCTAAATCTCTCGTATACAGAGAACTGGTTTTGCACTCGCCTTCAGTTATGTATGCGAGTTTGCAATTTGGTGGAAAGTGCATTATTTCTTCAAGCGCGCAAGTCTATTCTTCGTCTTTTTGTTCGTTGACATTTCATTTTTGAGTGGATACACTATGGGGTGTACATTGTCGTCTCCCTTGCAAGAAAGTGTGGCGATTCAATTTTATTCTTTGAATTTTGTCGCTCGTTTTGTTATTTCAAAGTGTCTCAAAGTTAAGATAGGGGGGTGTACAACGGATAATGGGGGCGAAAGTTTGGGTGTTGCTGCCAATGCGTTTTTTAGGAGAATGGAAGGGGCGTATGAAAGTAAAGTCGATTTCAATGCTTCAGTTTTTTTTCGCAGCGTTTTTTCTTTTTGTTTGCTGTCAAAATGGTGCTCCAAAGTCGGCGGAAAATCAAGCGGATTTAGATGAAAAAGAGATTCCTATTGATTTTATGCGTGGATTTGACGCGTCAACTGTGGATTTTTTAGAGGAATGCGGGGCGGTCTATCGCGATGAAAACGGCATCGAAAGGGATGTTTTTTTTATCTTAAAAAGTCACGGCGTGAATTGGATTCGCTTACGGATTTGGCATACCCCCTCAAAAAACGCTGCCCCCGGTGATAATGATTTAATGCGCACTATAAGAATGGCGAAGAGAATAAAATCGTACGGACTGCAATTTCTTTTGGATTTTCATTATTCAGACACATGGGCGGATCCGGGAAGTCAAAGGCGACCTGCACAGTGGGATGGGTGTGCAACAATCAATGAACTTGCAGATGCAATTCATTCGTACACAGAAGAAACGCTTTTGTCGCTAAAGGAAAACGACTGTCTTCCTGATATGGTGCAGCTTGGGAATGAAATAAATTCAGGGCTTTGCACACTGATGTCCGATGGGACTGCTTCACGTATTCCCATTTCATCAGGGGAACAGAATGACGAGGGCAACAAAAATCTTGTCATTTTGCTAAAGGCAGCGTCTGAAGCGGTGAATGCAGTTGATCCTGCTATAAAGCGTATGATTCATCTTGCAAGCGACGGCTCCTGTGTGGACTCTTCATGGTGGTTTGAACGAATAAATGGATTTGACTTTGAATGTATCGGCTTGAGTTATTATGTCTTTGAAAACCACGGAACTATTTTGCAGCTTCGAGAGAATATCAGCAACTTAATGCATCGTTATAATAAAGACATTGTTGTATGCGAAACTTCATGGGCATGGACGTTCGACAAATATGGAAACGACAGCCAGAGCAATTATGTTTGGTATGACAAGGGAGTTGAGGCGGCAATGCGTGTTTCAGACGTGGAAAATTCTGCACTTAAGGAATTACAATTTATAAAATACACTGATAAAAAATGCCTTGAAGCGTCCGTAAAAAATCAGGAAGTCGTTTTTCGCGCGATTATTGAGGCGACTGTGCGAGCAGGAGGATGTGGCGTGTTCTATTGGGGCGGCGACTGGATTTGCGATCCCAATGGCAGCGTTGACAATAATTGGGAGAATCAAGCATTGTTTGACCTCACTGGCAACTGTCTTTCAAGTATGAATGCGTTTAATCAGGGGTTTTCAATGAATTAAATGCGCTACATAAATTGCAAAATAGTCAAATTGACAAACAACGATTTTCAGTTACAATAAAATAATGGCTACTTTGACATTTATAAAAAAAGACGATTGCATTTCTTCTCCGCCAAAGGAGCGTTTGCAAGGAAAGCGCAACTTATCACCTGCGGAAATTTCTGTTCTTGTTGACAACTTGAACACATCAGAAGATTATGCATGGCGAAATGTTTTTGTTGATGAAAATGACTTTGACCCCACGCTCATAAAAAATTCTTTGTTTTCAGGATTTATTGTTCTTGGAAAAATACGCCCTGCAAAATTAAAATTTCACGACCTTGAATTAAAAACGGGAATATATAATGCAACGCTTGAAGATGTTGTAATTGGAGATGATGTTGCAATACACAACGCAAGTATAAAAAACTATCGAATGGGCAACCGCATTATGTTGTTCAATGTTCAGGAAATGGACTGCACAAATCACTCAAAATTTGGAAATGGAATTTTAAAAGAAGGGGAGAGCGAGAGTGTTAGAATTGATATAAGCGTTGCAAATGAAAACGGAAGGCGTGCAATTCTTCCGTTTGAATCTATGATTGCAGCGGATGCCTATATTTGGTCAAAATTTAGAGATGACGCTTGTCTTATGGAGCGACTAAAGGAAATTACAGAACAGCCCTTTTCAAAATCACTTGACACTTTTGGAGTCGTAGAAGATGATGTTGTCATAAAAAACACAACCCTTATAAAGGACACAAAAATCGGAAAAAACGCCTATATCAAAGGTGTGTTTAAAATAAAAAATGTTACCGTTCTTTCAAGTTATGATGAACCAACTCAAATTGGAGAGGGGGTGGAGCTTGTGAACGGAATCGTAGGCTTTGGATGCCATATTTTTTATCAGGCGGTGGCAGTGCGCTTTGTCATCGGGAGAAACTGCCAGTTAAAATATGGCGCACGTCTTTTGAATTCGGTTTTAGGCGATAACTCAACGATTTCTTGCTGTGAACTTTTAAATAATTTGATTTTTCCGTTTCATGAACAGCACCATAATTCATCCTTTTTGATTGCAACAACTGTTATGGGACAGTCAAATATCGCGGCGGGTGCTACAATCGGCTCAAATCATAACTCAAGAAGCCCCGATGGAGAAATTATTGCAAGTCGTGGATTTTGGCCGGGTCTTTGTTCAAGCTTTAAACATAACAGTCGATTTGCCTCGTTTGTTCTTGCAAGCAAAGGTGTTTATCCTCAGGAACTAGACATTCAGTATCCATTTTCGCTTTTGCTCCCCCCGGCAACACCTAATTCAGAGGTGCTCATTTTGCCTGCATGGTGGTTTACGTCCAATATGTTTGCAATTATTAGAAATAAATATAAATTCAATGCCCGTGATAAACGAGTTGAAAAAATCCAGCATATTGAAACAAATCCCCTTGCTCCTGATACCATTCAAGAGGTAGTGGATGCGATCATAAAAATCATTGAATTGACAGCAGAAAACTTTTCAAACATTGCCGAAAAACAGGCAAAAAAGGCGAAGTCAAAAGAAGAGTTGCGGCAAAGTGCCAAGGATTTTCTTCATAAAAAAAACTCGTCAGACTTTACGCTTCACGACAGCAAGTGCCAAAGAAAATTCGGCGGAATAATTCTAAAGCCCGCTCAATCCTACAAAATGTATCGAAAAATCGTAAAATATTTTGCGGCTCAATCGTTGATAGAATATTGCGAAGTGCATAACTACCACGAACTCAACGATGCTATCATTTCAGAAATTCAGCGTATTCCCCTTTACAAAAAATGGGTGAATCTTGGAGGACAAGTTATTCCCGAAGAAAGCGTTTTTGCGCTCAATGAAAGCATAAAGAGCGGAAAAATAAACAGCTGGGAGGAAATACACGCTTTTTATGATGACTGCGATGCGGCGTATACAAATCAAAAGGCTCGATACTCGCTGTATCTTCTTGAAAGATTGTATTCTAAACCCATTGAACATTTTTCATCAGACATATACGATAATATTGTAGAAGATGTGATTGAAATTTCAAATGAAATGTATGCATCCGCTTTTTCTTCTCGCGAAAAGGACTTCAGTGATTATTACCGAAGCATGACATACAGAAACAAAGAGGAAATGGAAGCGGTTTTGGGCGACATACATCATATTGAATTTTTAGAAACGCTCAAATCTGACACCGAAAAATTCAACAAATCAATTGAAAGTGCTTTTTGCATTCTTCGTACAATACGATAATGGACGGGGCATACAGTAAAATGCAAAAACAGGATGGAAAAATGACAAAAATACTTTTTGTCTGCCACGGAAATATATGCCGCTCTCCCATGGCGGAATTTGTTTTCAAAAAGATGGTTTCAGACAAAAAGCGTGAAAATGATTTCATTATAGATTCAGCGGCAACGAGCACAGAGGAAATTGGAAATGACATTCACAGGGGAACAAAGGAAAAACTCCGCGAGATGAAAATTCCGTTTTCTTCGCGGCGAGCAAGGCAAATTACAAATGAAGACTATACAAAATATGATTTTTTAATCGGAATGGACATAGAAAATCTGTATAAAATGCAAAAACGGTGGAAAAACGATCCTGATGACAAAGTGAGATTGCTTTTAAGTTTTGCGGGAAAAGATCGTGATATTGCAGACCCTTGGTTCACAGGAGACTTTGACAAAACCTATTCTGATATAGTAGAAGGCTGCACCGCGCTTTTGGACTTTCTTTTATCAAAAGAATAGCGTGCAGACGTAAAACAGCAAGTGGATGATTAGCAAGGATGGACTGTATGGAAAAAACAGAAAAAAGAGAGAAAACGGAAATAAAAGGGAATGCAACTCTGTATCTTATTCCTGTAACGCTTGGAGAAACTCCTATAGAAAAGGTGCTTCCTTCATATAACAAAAGCATAATTTCACGTTTAACCCATTTTGCAGTTGAAAACATTCGTTCCGCTCGTCGTTTTTTAAAAAAAACATATCCCGAAATTGACATAGATAGTCTTACGTTCTATGAATTAAGTGAGCATACAGATGAAAAAGACATAGCAGATTATATTGCCCCTTTAAAAAAGGGTGAGTCAATGGGCATTATCAGTGAAGCGGGATGTCCTGCCATTGCAGACCCCGGTTCAAGTCTCGTGAGGCTTGCCCACAAAAACGGAATAAACGTTGTGCCTCTTTCTGGACCTTCTTCTATTATTATGGCGTTGATGTCGAGTGGCTTTTCGGGGCAAAATTTTGCATTCAACGGCTATTTACCAGCAAAGCAACAGGAACGGGAGGCGAAAATCAGACAGTTGGAAAGTCGTTGCTACAAAGAAAATCAAACGCAGTTATTCATAGAAGCCCCCTATAGAAATGAACAGATGTTTGAATCCCTCATAAAGATATGCAGACCGGAAACTTCCATTTGCATTGCAGCAAATCTAACATGCGAAAATGAATTGATACTCACAAAAACCGTTGCTCAATGGAAAAAAAACGAAAAACCCACTCTGCACAAAATCCCCGCACTCTTTTTAATTTCAAAATAAAAACTCATTGAAAAGGTTGCAATTTCGCTACTTTCGTGCTATATTTGAAAGGGTTCTACTGGCAGTGCAACCTCTACAATGACGACTTGCCAGCGCATATTAAGAACAGAAAAGTTTATCTTGATTATTGTAGTATTCTAAAACTGATTATAAGAACTAGGAGCATAATAAAATGGAAAAAGAAAAGAAATATGAAAACAACATAGAAAATGCTACTCTTTTTCTTAATAAAGAAGATAAAAGAAAAGCTCCAAATAACCGTATTCGTGGATTATCGTTCTTTCAAATTTCCAATCAAGGTGCAGATAGATTGATTGGAAAATTAACGAAAGAGTAATGCTTGCAAGAGGAGTCTACAAAAGATGATACCAGAAGGATACGATGAGTCAAAATTTCGATATAATCCAGTATCTCCAGAGTATATGTATAATACTGTATCAGATTTTGAGAAAAACTTAGAAAAATATAAAAAAGTGATGTTTTCATGGTTAGAGGGTTACTCAATTAATCTTAGAATAAATATTCCTATGCTCTATAGAATTGTGGAAAGGATAGACCAAAGAAAAGATTATTATTTGTATTTTCACTCTAATCATAAAAATGCAATGCGTATGTCACAAGCAAAAGAAGTCGCTTTGTTTTGTTACTGGTTTTTAAAATATAAGCCGCTTTCTTTTGAGGAGGCATATAATGACGCTAAATTTTTTGAGGAAAACAGTTACACTTTGAATGAGTTATATGTCGCATATATCTTGATAACTTTCATAGTTGGGTTAGATGAGGAAAATCAAAGGTTTTTTAATGCAAAAGTAGTGTCTACTTTTACATACAGTATGACTAATCGAGAAATTAGTAAAGAAGCCATAATATTATATGTGGAATCTTTTTTAACTAATGACTTGGAATTTGAGGAAGAAGCATGACGGGTGATTTCACAAATTTAGATCCCAATATAATAGCTAGTTTTTGGATTTATTTTATTGCAAGTTTTGTGATTGGTCTCACCCTTGGATTTATTGTTGCGAAAGCATTTTTTGATAGAGAGAAGCGAATTGTAAATAAAGAAAAAGAGCATTGTAAAGAACAGGAAGTTGAAATAACAAATCTAAAGGTAGAACTTAAAAAAAAGACTGAAGAGCTAGCAACATTAAAAGATGATTTGTCAAAGGACAAAATATATTGGACGATGAAAGAAAAAATGGATAAGCAAAAGCCTGCTGATGAAGCATTGGTTAATGTGCTATTTCAACAAAAAGAAAATTAAATAGAAAACTTGATGAAGTGTCAAGATCTGAAAAAATCAAAAATCCATTATTGCAAACGCTGAACATTAGCGGTCTCTTATACTAAAAATACGAAAATCATACAGAGACTAATTGACAGAATTTCTCCATACAATTTGCTATACATACATCTATTAGCATAACGTTATAGTTGATGAAGTTCCATCCTACCAACAAAATATTGTAGGAATATGTGTATAAAAGAGTGTATCGGCGTATAATTAGTTAAAACTTTAAAATAAAATTTGACCCTGCAAAAATTTGGGTTTACAATTTTATACAGTGAATTACAGTAACTTTGCATTAAAAATTCACTTGAATAGCATAAAATAAATTTAATAGTTGCAGAATTAAGAATTCTGCACAGGGGGAAACAATGAAAAAAGGATTTGCTTTTTTTGCTTTCTTAAGTATGAGCGTGTTATGTCTGATATGGGGGGGGGTATTAACATCGTGTAAACACTCTGGTTCTAGCGGTCCTGCTAGCCTAGATTTGACGATGTATTCTGATTCTAAAAATAAGGACGAAATTGAGGATAATCACCTTGACTATGTGTGGGACGACGATAAGGATCAAGAGGATATTAAATTCTATGTACGAAGTCTAAACTACCCTGATAAAGATCAATTTGAACTTGATAGTGCTGTTTATAGTCTGGGAGAAGACGGCGATGAAGAGGAACTTGAAATTGATGATGATATAAAGATGTCATCATATAAAAAAAATTACCATAATTATAAAATTACATTGTATAAGATTCCTCGACAGTTAGGGAAATATTTTTTCACACTGTCATTTAGTGCAACTAATGGAGAAGAGGGCGAGCTTGAGTTTATCGTGGATGTTAAAAAGAAGGGAAGTGGTGGCGAGACAATAGCAGGTGCTGCTCCAGTGATTACAAAGGATGTGGAAGGTGGTGTTGATCCTGTAAGTGTTAAACTTACAGTTGAGGCATCTGTTCCTGGTGATGATAATGCTAAAATTATCTATCAGTGGTATAAAAATAGGAGCAGAATCGATGGTGCAACAACCAGTTCTTATGAGGCAAATGAAGACGGTGCATATTATGTTAAGGTAACTGCAAACGATCAAGATGTGTACTCAAAAACAGTGAATGTAGTGATAGGTTCTGCTGATGATATAAAGATTCCAATAATTACAATAGTTGCCCAGGAGCCATATAAAATAGAAAATGGAACTTTAATAGTTCCTGAAGTTTCAAAAGGTGTGCTTTCTGTCGAGGTAGAAAATGATGTCAAACTAGATTCATATACGTGGTATAAGGCTGGAGAAACAAGTGGTAACGACGAGCCTGTGCCAAATGGGAATACTGCAATGTATACTCCTGCTGACTTTGCAAAGTACTATTGTACGGTTTATGTGGCTGGAAAAGAGTATGAATCTTCAGCGGTGAACGTTATTGAAGAAGATATTAGGATAACTCGTAACGAGACTTTTGGTGAGTCGGTTTATTTAGGCGAAGGGCTTATGGTGAATCCAACAACTAATGTTCCTTGTACTTTTGCATACCAGTGGTATGAGATTCCAGATGAAACTTCTGGAAATTCAGAGCCCCTTACTGGAGAAACAAGAGCAATATATATACCAACGAGAGAAGGCTTTTTTGAATGTAAGATTACAGCGACATCAAAAAAGACAGGAAATAAAAAGGCGAGTACTACTCCAAAGGTTGAGGTGCGTAGACAGGAGGTTATTGGTCCAGATGGACCGACTTCTGGAAATGCAAACGGTTCTTTTGACTTCAACTAATAAGTTCTTTCCGCTGCTTGGTAAACAAGGGCGGAAATTGAGATGTCTGTGGGAGATCTTTGAAATGACGGTCTCCTGCAGTTGCCTTTTAGGGAGTGTATAAGATGATAAGAAAACATATTGTGGTGTTAGGACTTGCGCTTTTGTCTTTTCTGTTGCTTTTTGGGTGTTCAAACACCCTATCTGATTCGCAGGAAACAGGTTCTCTTATAGTTGGAAAGAGCGATGGACGAGCCCTTGACGTGAACACTATAGCGGCAGCAGAGGTTACTATTACTGGAAATGAATCGAGCGGCGGAGAAATTACACCAATTAAACAGAAGGTGCAAGGAGTTTCAGGCGGAGTTGGATCGTTCATGGTGACGGGAATTCCAATCGGCAAAAACAGGATAGTTACTGTTGAAGGTCTTGATGATGATGGAAGACCGATAGACGGGGCTATTCTTCGCGCGGTTGTTGATATAAATGCAGGTCATAATACGCTTGATAAGATCACATGGGTAACGTCTAGAAAAGGATATGTATACAATGCACTTTTTGAAAATGGTGTGAATATTTCAGAAGTGAAAGAAGGCACAGACGACCATATTCCAGAATGCGCCCCTGCAAGCATTGCTCTTGATAAGTTTGTTCAAGACTATAAAGGAGACAGCCTAAAATCTAAAAACAACTACATAATCAATAGTGCTGCTGAATTAAGTTATGTTAAAGTGTCGGGCGATTTGCCCAATCTTACAGCCACAGCCTATTACACAGACGGAGAAGAAAAAGATGTAACAGGCAGTGCGCAGTGGGTGTCATCCGCTCCTGCTGTGGCGACCGTATCAAAGGGTGTAGTTACGCTTGTTTCCGCAGGAACGACGGAGATTACAGTAACATACACGGACGGCGGTGTAACAAAGAAAGGCGCGGTGCAGACGGTAACGGTAACAGAGGCAACAGCTTCTTTAGTAGTCTATATGGATGCTGGGTATGGTGAAGTTTCTGGCGGTGGCTATCTTTATGGTTGGAAAGGTAATAACTATCCATTTGGAAAGTGGCCTGGTACAAAAATGACCCTAACAGACGATGAAAAGGCGTATTATTTTATTATAGAAGATGCAGGTACTGTGGAGTCTATTATTATAACTAATAATAGTGGTAAACAAACTGACGACTTGACATTACCAGGAACAGATGGGCATTGGTTATGTTATCACACGGGTTCAAAATGGGATTGGAAAGAATATACAGGAACGAAAGTGAGTGTTTCAGGTGGCGGAGATTTGACTGCAACGATAGAATCTGAAATAGTTACCTACCCTGCAAAACCAACGGTAACAATCAGTCCTGCCGATGGAAAAACCGTTTCTCTTTCTGGAAAAATCATGGTGAGCTTTATTGCAAATAATGATGCAATTATTTCAAAAACCGTAAAAATCAATGGCGACTCAAAGACAGTTTCTGGAAACTCATTCTCAATCGATGTTTCAGACATCACGAGCAAGGAGAATGCTGCAATTACTGTTGAAGCGAGCGCAACAAGCAGCATGGGAACAACAGTGGCAAAGGCAACTATAACAACTGTTTCAGAGCCCGATGTTCCTGACACATTCACTTGGGACAATGTTCTTTGTTATTTCGTGTTGACGGATAGATTTTATAACGGAGACACATCAAATGATGCCTCTTATTACCGAACTCCTGCTAGCAAGGCTAACGGCGTTCCTACCGTTGCGCTTTTCCATGGCGGCGACATCAAGGGATTGACACAGAAAATTGATTATTTTGACAATCTCGGCGTGAATGCAATTTGGATTACCGCTCCGTATGAGCAGGCGCATGGATGGGTGGGCGGAAAAGACGGAAAATTCCCGCACTATGCATTCCATGGCTATTATACGCTTGATTGGACTATGATGGATGCGAATATGGGAACGGTCGAGGAGTTCCGTGAGTTTGTGAACACGTGCCATTCAAAAGGAATTCGTGTGGTTATGGATGTGGTAATGAATCATGTTGGCTACAATAACACCGAAGATATGATTACATACAATTATGGAAAGACGAATCATACTGACCACGGCTGGCTTTCTGCAACTGGCGGTCAATGGGATGCAAATGATACTGTACAATGGGATAATAATCTTTGGGATAGCACTTGGTTTGGTCCGTGGATTCGTTCGTTTGGATATGCTTCGGGGTCTGAATATGGTGGTTCGTGTGGAGGACTTCCCGATGTGAAAACCGAATTGACAACGAGCGTTGGAATGGCTCCTGTTCTTGTTACAAAGTGGGGAAAAGAATTAAGTGATGATTCAAAGAAAAAATATATTGTTCCTTCTATAAGTAATGTGGATTGGAATGGACAAAGCGGCGATTGGAGAACTGATAAAAATGTTGCTCCTGCTGATTATCAAGTTATGTGGCTTTCTGGATGGGTTCGAGAATTCGGAGTGGATGGCTTCCGTTGTGATACCGCAAAGCATGTTGAGCCGTTCCGTTGGGGGCAATTGAAAAAAGCCTGCCAGTCTGCGCTTGAGGCATGGAGAAAGGATGCTTCTAAATCTGATGGCGGAACAGGTGCTAAAGATTGGGATGAAAACTTTTGGATGACAGGCGAGTGTTTTGGCTGGACTAGTACATCGGGTCAAGGTGATTATTATACAACAGGCGGCTTTGACTCTATGATTAACTTTAGTTTTAATGGGTCAAGCGGAAATACAGGAAAAAGCCCAACAACAAATGATTGGGGCAGTTATGTCAATATCAATAAAAATGGTGACAGCGATAACAACGGAAACCGCAACAGTGTTTTAAGCTATGTTTCAAGTCACGACACTGGTTTGCATCGTTCAACGGGAGCGGTGAAGCTTGGCACTTACTTGGGGTTGCTCCCTGGTGGCGTTCAGATTTACTATGGAGATGAAAGCGACCGAGGAGAAATTGACGGACTGGGAGATGCTGATATGAAAACCCGTGGAGATATGAACTTCCTTTCTGATACTGATAATAGAATTAAGCATTGGTCTAAAATCGGCAATTTCCGAAAGTACAATCCTGCGGTTGGTGCAGGAACTGGCTCTGCTTTCAAGAGGTCATACAGTGGACCGGCGGGCGAAAACAAAGTTGCAATTGGTATCAATGGCACTTCTGTTGATGTTTCGGGCTTGTTTGACAATGGAACAACGGTTTATAACTGGTATGATGGTTCATCGGCTCAAGTCCTCAATGGAAAAGCAACATTCAGCAACGGTGGTTCTGACACGCAACCTATTTTGGTTAGCGACAAAAATCCTGCGGATTTCGGGCGAACGTTTTAGATTCCTGTAATTTTCAGCAGTAAAGAGAGTTTCAACTTTCTTTCTGCTGAAAACGAGATTTTACCGTGAATCGAAAAATGGCGGAAAGTACATTGATTTTTCGATTTTTATTTTTCAACTTTTGATCGCAGGGCTTTGTCCTGCTCTCCTAGTTCTGTATGCGAGTTTGCAATGCAAACTCGCTTTTTTGGAAAAAAAGTATGATAACAAAGATTAAATTTTTATTGGGTTTGGTGCTTGTTCTTCCTGCGTTTTTTCTTGCCTGCACTAATACCATTGATGAGCCAAAGTCTGCAACTGGCACACTTGTGATTGAGGGGGGCGTAGAACGAGCGGTGGCGGTTTCTGAAATCACAAAAGCAACGGTGCAAGTGTATGGTTCTGGGATACAAACTCCTTTACGTTCTACTGAAACTGTTTCGTCTGGAAAAGGGAATGTAACTATTGCTAATATTCCTGTGGGTGCAAATAGAATTGTTGAAGTTCAAGCTCAAGATAACACTGACGGAAAAATCACTGACTACTGTTTGACCGCTGTTGTTGATATAAACGAGGGTGTCAATTCTGTAAACGCCATAACATGGGAAACAAGTGTAAAAGGAAACATATATCTTGCGGCATTACACAAAAATAAAGATGTTTCAAATGCCGATGTTGCTAAAAAACTTGACGCACTTGCAGAACAATTTTCCGAGGCGGGTTTTCATGCCCGTTTGCTTGATGCCGATAAAATTGCCGCCGATTTTGATACAATAAACGTAGATTCTTTTTCAGTTGATTCATATAAAAGACCTGCACGAACTGTTTCAATTACTGCCTATGGCTATTCAGGAAAGAAAGTGCAGATTTCAGATCCCGTGTCAAGTGTGTCTGCTGCCTTTTCCGCTGATGAGCAAACCATTGAAATCAAAAATGTGCTTGAGGGAACATGGAATGTGTATGTCGATGAGCAACTTATAAAGCAGGTTTCTGTTTCAGGGGACGGCACAAGCATAACGCTTGGGAAAAAAGCAGTTTCTGGAATACAAATTCAAGTTGCAAAGAATTTGAATTATCCGTTGATTCACTATTGGGACTGTTCCGACAAAAGTGCATATCCAAATACAACATGGCCTGGCATTGAGATGGATAGTACGATGAGCGATGATGACTATATTTTCAACTTTGAGAATTGTACCTCTGTGAAATTGCTTATTACCAATAAAAGCGGAGGAAAGCTTCGCGAGATTGATATACCAATAACTTCTCAAGGTGCATATAGAATCACTCAAAACGGCGCTCAACCTTCAACGTTTATTTCAAATGAACCAAATCCTCCCTCTTATAGTTTGCCGTCTTCTGCAAAACTTGGCGGAACAATCACGATTACGGTAACAAGCGACACGCCTCTTATTTCAGGGAGCATTACAATTGGTGGCGTTACAAAAAAGTTAGTCATTGGCTCAAACTCATTCCCTGTTTCTGACTTTACAACAGTGGAAAAAACGCTTTCTGTGAGTGGAGAGATTCTAAATGATGCGGGCAGTACGCAAATTTCTGGTGCTATAAAAGTTACAGAAAGCACATCGCAAGGCGATATGCCGACTGAGTGGGATGAACTCCGTATTTATCAAGTTATGGTTTCAAGTTTTCAAGACGGAGACAAATCAATCGGGTATCAGTATGCTTATGGACCGAGCAATGCTCTGAAAGGAGGAGATTTGCGGGGGATTATCAATGCGCTTGACTATATCAAAGGGCTAGGAATGAATGCGCTATGGATGACTCCGATTTTTGACTCATCAAAAGGTTCAAGTGCACATTTAAATTCTACAGGATATTTTACATATAATTATTTTGACATTGACCCTAACTTTGGAACAAAGCAGGTTTTTGCAGAATTAGTTGAAAAGGCACATGAAAAAGGCATTGCTATTATTCTTGACGGCGTGTTTGGACACTGGGGCTCTGCTGGTGTTGCTGCGTCACCTAGTGGGAAAGTGCCTGTTAGATCTAATGGTCAATATGAAGCATGCGATTATCCAAAGAGCCTTGACTTTTTTAATGAAGTTGCCTCCTATTGGATTACAGAATATAAAATTGATGGCTGGAGATTTGACCAGTGCTATCAAGTTGGTTTGGGGAAAAATGGAAATGGAGATGGGCATGCGGACAATAATGGAGAGGATTGTCATACTGGCGGACATAACTATTGGTATGACATTAGGACGACGATAAAAAATGCTGCAGCGCAAAACGGAGGCTTTGGCACTGATTGGGGAACTCTTGGATATACGGTTGGCGAGCATTGGATGGGAGATGCCACTTTAATTCAAAAAGGCTCGGTTGATAAAGGCAGTGCCGCTGGGTACGGTTTGCAGTCTTGCTTTGACTTTCCTGCGCGCTATCAGTTGATTCAGTCTTTGGCTATAGAGGAAAGCAAGGAAGTGAAAGGACCGAATCTTTCGGGTGCTATCACATACACTATGAAAACTGCGTCTGAAAAGGGCTATGTTCATGATGAGGGCTATCATCCGAATTTGTTTGTTACAAATCATGATCTTGTGAGACTGGGAAATCTTTTGAACTGGAAATTTTCGTGTTCTCCAACAAACAATTCTGCTTTGTATTTTGGAAAACATAAGATTGCAATGGCAATTGTCGGTGCATATTCAGGGCCTATTACTGTGTACTATGGAGATGAATGGGGCGCGTATGTTGATGGTTACAAAAATGGTGGAGATCTTGGGGCATGGAATGATAATGTTGCGCGTTCAACGGGGAAAATTTCAGGCTTTAATGCGAATGAACAAAGCGTGATTGACTTTACGACTGGCGTTATGAACGCTCGTGCTTCTCATCCTGCGTTATGGCGAGGAAAGAATGAAACGGTGACAGCGAGCGGTGATATTTATGTGGGAAAGAAAACTGCTGACGGCGAAACAATTACGTATATTATCAATGGTTCAGGTTCACCCTATAGTTATCAGGCAAGCGGAACAGATTTGATTACAAATAAAGCGTATACGGGTTCATGTCCTGCATATTCTGCGGTATACATATTGAACTAAATAGGCGGGAGTGATATATGCCCTAAAGGGTGGACATTCAATGGGGGCGTTGCGGGGGTGTCCCCCGCTAGAGAGGGTAGGCCGCAACGAAGTGCGGACGAGGGAGAGACTTCTCCCCCCTGCTTTGTACACGCAAAACTGGCGGAAGGTTCATTGGTTTTTTACCTTGTTTTTAATAATGATGAGAGGTGTTAAAATGAAAAAAATCGGGTTGGTTTTGGCGACCTTTGTGGTGTTGTTGGCTTCTTGTTCTAACCTCAATTTACAGTCCCGCTCTTCTGAATTTGGTAGTCTTGTGTTGAGTAACGAGGAGGGGGGGGGTAGATTACTAGTTCAAAATGAGATAAAAAGTGCTGTCGCTACCGTGTATGGAAAGGGTATTGATTTTCCGATTTCAGCCGATGCACAAGAGGTTGTGAATGGCAAAGGCTTTGTGAAAATAGAGGGGATTCCAGCAGGTTCAAACCGCATTGTTCGTGTAGAGGCAAAAGACGAAAGCAACAATAAAATCACAGAGTATGTCATTTCTGCGGTTGCTAACATTGAGCCAGACGTGAGCACTTCTGTTAACATTACCTGGAGTAGCACAGTCAAAGGAAACCTCTATTATTCTGCACATATAGCGAAAATGAATGTGAGCGATGCGGGCATTTCTGAAAAACTGGATGGCATTGCTCAAAAAATTACAGAAAGCAAAATCCATGCAAGTCTTGTGAATTTTGCAAAAATTATAACTGACTTTAATTCAATTGATGCTTCTTCATTTTCGGTTAATTCATATAAACGGAAGAGCGCGACGGTCACTATACAGTGCTTCGGTATTGACGGGAAGAGCGTTTTGGTGGCTGATCCTGCATCTTCTGTGAAAGTTGTTTCTGGCGATGAGGCGACTGTACAAATTGAATCTGTTTTGACGGGCACGTGGGGCGTTTACACAAAGCTGGGAGACACATATACAAAAGTTGGAGATGTTGAAGTTGGTGAAAATGGCGGACATTTTCAGATAGGCGAATCAGAAGCTACTCCTACTTTGCCACGAAATGAAGAGTCCGAGTATGACGGCATAAAAGTTTTGGTGAACAAAAATCAATCATCCGCTTATTCATATATTTGGTATTGGACGTGCCTTGATTCAAACGACAAACCAATGGCTGCATATCCTGATTCTTCAGAAAACTATGAATGGAAAAAATTTGAAAAATTAGAAGATGATGGCACTTATTACTACAAGGAATTTAAGGGGGCGGCAAAGGTAAATGTTTTGATTGTAACTGCAAGCGGCTCTAAACTGTATACCACTGGAAACGATGATGCAGACGGCTGGAATTTTACGGCTCCTGGCATTTACGAAATTACAAAAACAGGAGCAACAAAACAGGATGTGGCAGGGCCTTCAATTTCTTTGAGCAGGAATACAGGCGCAACATTTTCTGGGGCTTCTCTTGATGTTGTGATTACGGTGAAAAATTGTACGACTGCTCGATATACTACTGACGGCACAAATCCTTATTCATCATCAACGGCGCAGACATTGACTGGAACGAAAACGCTTTCACT
The DNA here is from genome assembly GCA_014803985.1 of Treponema sp. Taxonomy (GTDB): domain Bacteria; phylum Spirochaetota; class Spirochaetia; order Treponematales; family Treponemataceae; genus Treponema_D. Next base: position 8,585 of record JAAVAO010000017.1, on the reverse strand, counting down.
TGGAGCGGGGCTTTCTGTTGGTGGAAAAGTGACGCTTCGAGTGTATGGCGATGATGGCACGGTTTATACAGATGTGTCGGCGACTTATGAGAAAGTTGAAAAGTCTTCAGTAACTCGACTTGGCGCATATTACACAAGCAAGCAAACGTCGTTTAGTATATGGTCGCCTGATTCTAGCAATGTAACTGTTACAGTAACGCCAAATGGCGGAACGGCTAAAGAGTACACGTGCGTTAAAAACTTTCCCATTGACAGCGATTATCCTGACGTACAAAATATTTATGGTGTTACTGTTCAAGGCGACCTTCATTTGGCGGAGTATCAATTTAAGATTGGCGGAAAGGCAGTGCGAGATCCGTATGGAGTGATGATAAATAACAAGTCTCAACAGAATGTTGTTCTTGATCTTTCTAAAACAGATCCTTTAGATGGATGGGCGGAAAGACCTGCTCTTGAAAATAGAGAGGATGCCATTATTTATGAAGTGCATGTGAGGGATTTTACTATAGATTCAAGTTCTGGCGTTGAGCAAAGTAAGCGGGGAAAATTCCCTGGAATGGTTCAAACGGGAACAACGTACGGAACGGTAAAAACAGGAATAGATCACCTTAAGGAATTGGGTGTTACGCACGTGCAAATTCTGCCTATGTATGATTTTGGCACTGAAATGTACAACTGGGGATATGACCCTATGAACTACAATATTCCTGAAGAACAGTATTCAACGTGCCCTGATGACTATGTCGGTCGGGTGCGGGAAGTTAAGGAAATGATAAATGAATTCCACAAAAACGGAATTCGAGTTGTTATGGATGTTGTTTATAATCATACATATTCTAAAGATATGTTCACTGGCATTTCTAGCAAATATTATACAAAAACCGATTTATCTGGTTGTGGAAACTCGATAGATAGTGGTGTTCCAATGGTAAGCAGATTTATACGGGATTCTCTTGAATATTGGGTTGACGAATATAATATTGACGGATTCCGCTTTGATTTGATAGGCATTTTCCATCGTGATGCTGTGAAAGGCTGGGGGGAGTACTTGAATGTCGAAAAATTCCCCTCAAGAAATCTCTTGATGTATGGTGAGCCGTGGAATGGATATGCAGAGGATACAGAGGATACAAAGAAGGTTCGGTATGGCACGACTTCAGGAATGGCGAGCGGTCATATTGGTGTGTTTAATGGAGCATATCGAGAGCAAATAAAGGGCGATAATGACAAAAAAGGCAAGGCATATATGTTTAATGATACAATTTCGTGGGATGGTGCTATAGCCGCTGGTATGAGAGGCTCTATTAAGGCGGTGAAAAATACTACGGATTTGACCAATATGTGGGATTCGATGTTTTGCTATGATCCTGAACAATCAATAAACTATATCTCCGCCCACGATAACCTTTGCTTATGGGATAAAATTGTCTATTCTTTGGATAAAAACGATGACTATGCAAAAAGAGTTGATAAGTTTGGAATGGGAATTGTTATGACTTCGCAAGGAATTCCGTTTATCCATGCGGGCGATGAATTCCTGCGTTCAAAAGCGCCTAATGGAGACTGGACGTATGCACACAATTCTTATAACGCTTCTGACGAATATAATAAAATTCGTTGGGCTGACAAGGTTACAAACAAAGCGGTGTTCGACTATTACAAAGATGCTATTGCTTTGAGAAAGGAAACTCCTGGTATGCGTCTTACAACGTGGGATGAAATAAAATCTCGAATGACGACAAAGGTAAAATATGAAGGTGCTAGCGGTATAAATTGTACCAATGACTCTTCGCTTCCAGATAAAGTTGTTGTTTCGATAATTGATAATAATCTTGCAATTGTATTTAATCCTGGAAATAATTTTACGGTTTCTCTTCCAAGCGGCTCATGGACAAAGGTTTTTGATATAAACGGCAGCGTTTCTGATTCTTCTTCAAAAATATGCGAAGGCACTGCTGTTACGGTTTTCAAAAAGAATTAGAGTTTTCATGGCGAAATGAATGAAGGGGCAATAGCATAGTTCCGAAAAGTTTGTTTGTTGCGAAGTGAAAATGTTATTGCCTTAATATTTGAATGCGCTTCCTCCGATGAACTCGCGGATTATTGAGCGAGGCGGCACTGCGTCTGGCGCAATTGTTGCGAAGTTATCAAGGAAATGGAGGAGTGAACACGCCTCACTGTATTCTTCTTGAGTTGGCTTTACGCAGCGCAAAAGAGGCTCTGCATATACTTTTAAAACGGACAGTTCGTAGTCAAGCGCGGTGTTTAATATGGCATCGGCGTTGTTTTGAAAGGGAAAAATATGTAGTTCCTCTCCTTTCCTCACCGCCGGCCACATGGCGATAGTTCCTGCCGCCGATTTTCCCCGAAAATTATGGTCTCGTACAATTCTTCGTATGAGTCGATTGTCGCTTGTTGAGATTCTGTTTTGGTCGTCAAGATTTAACTGTGTTAATGCTGAAAGATATATTTTGAATTTTAACTCCGCTGGTATTTTGGGAGTGAGCCTATCGTTTAAGCCGTGAATTCCTTCTATAATTAAAATGTCGTTGGACTCAAGTTTGATTTTTTCTCCGCCCCCTTGCATTTGTTCTCCTGTGTGGAAGTTGTAAAGAGGCAAAGCGACTTCCTTTCCGTCAAAAAGATCCATGAGGTTTTGATTTAAAAGAGGAACATCAAGGGCTTCAATGCATTCAAAGTCAAAATTTCCATTTTCATCGCGCGGGGTGCGATCATGACCGACATAGTAGTTGTCAAGGCTTATGAGTTTTGGATGATAGCCGATTGCCAAAAGCTCAAGGGCTAATCTTTTTGATGTGGTTGTTTTTCCAGAACTTGACGGTCCTGCAATCAATACGACACGAACTTTTTTTCTGCTTGCAATTTGATCTGCAATGTCGGCAATGCATTTTTCTTGCAGGGTTTCTGTTATGTCTATAAAATCATTGATTTTTCGTTCCACAATCATTTGATTTAACTGCGCAACGGAAGAAACGCCGAGCCTTGTACCCCATTTTTTGTAGGATGAATAAATTTGAAAGAGCTTTGGTTGATCTTCAAACGGGGGGATTGTATTGGGATCTGTCGGTTTTGGAAATCGTAATAAAAAACCCTCCGCATATTTTTTTAACTCAAATGTCTTTAAAAATCCAGTTGACGGAACTACTGGTCCAAAATACACATTGCGGAATTCCTGTAATTTTACAATTTTCACGCGTGGAGGACACATAAAGTCCATTTGATGGAGCGTGGCAGGAAGATTTTCTTTTTTGAAATAATCGAGTGCCTCTTGATAGGAGATGAATTCAGAGGTGATCGGTATGTTTTTTTCAACAATGGAGCGCATTTCGTTTTCAAGTGCATCTATAATGGATTGGGATAGTTCTTCTTCTGAATGAAGCGTGTAATAGTAGCCAGACCCAAGACTGTGACCGACTAACAGGCGTTTTTTCGGAAACAGTTTTTGCGCGCTTGCGGCAAGCAACAGGCAAAGCGAGCGACGATAGACATTCAAGCCATCTGTTGTGTTTGAAAAAACAGGGGCAACGCTGGAATTATAGCGGAGTTCCTTATCAAGAGAGTATATTTTGTTATTTATTTTTGCAGCAAGTATTTCATAGTCATATTTTGCCCCTTCAAACAATGTTCCAACGCATGTTCCAAATTGAACTTCACGGCTCGTTTCGTCACTCATCGTAATTTTTAGCATATTTTCCTCTTTCAAACTATTTTACAGCAGAATAGGTGTTTTCGCAAATTTTTCATGCATAAGCTATTGTTCGGGAGATTGCCACGGATATTTCGTTCTTGCAATGATAAAATGTTTTGAAACTGTATTGCAAAAAATATCATTTTATACTATAGTAATCCTATGGTCCCTTAGCTCAGCTGGATAGAGCACATGCCTTCTAAGCATGCGGTCGACAGTTCGACTCTGCCAGGGATCATTTTTTTTGCCGTTATGAAAAAAGTGATTTTTTTTCTTATATTTCCACTCCTTTTTATTCCTTCCTGCTCAAAAAAAATTGATGCACGGCAGACGAAAAAGGAAATTTCCGCTCGAAAATCCTATGGCATTTGGACTGACTATTTTAATACAGTTGAAAGACTAAAAAAATCTGCCGTTTCTGAGTTTGTGAATTCATTATCTCTTGAAGAGCGCGTTTCTCAAGTGTTTATTGAAAACCTCACTGGCGACACTGTTTTTCAACCTGTTGAAGAGGTGAGGGCGATAACTGAAAATCCTGACGATACAACGCCGCTTGTTCCTGGTGGATATTTGTTTTTTTCGTATAATCTTGCCCCCTCTCCCGAAAAAATTATGGACTTCACTGATTCAATACGCGATTTTTGTGTGGAGCGAGGAATAACACCTCCGTTTCTTGCAATTGATCAGGAGGGCGGCTTTGTAAATCGACTAAGGGCTGTTTCAGGACCGCTTCCATCTCAAAAACGGGTTGCAGATAATCTTGACGTGAAAAACGCCTACCGACTGTATGCACTTCAAGCGATTCAAATGCATTCTTTGGGGTTTCATTTAAATATGGCTCCTGTGGCGGAAGTGTTAAGTCCAGAAAATGAAAGTTTTCTTTCCGATAGAAGTTTTGGAGATCGAGATACAGCGTCTTTGTATTCGGCCTTGTGTGTGAATGCCTATCAAAATTATGGCGTGGGTGCAGTTTTAAAACACTTCCCGGGAAATTCTAATACTGATCCGCATACCGGTCTTCCTGAAATCCGACTTTCAAAAGAAATGCTTGATGAGCAGCTTTTGCCGTTCAAAAAATGCGTGGGGAAAAATCCTGCAGGCGTTCTTATGTCGCATGCGAGGACTTCTTGTCTTGACGAAACTGTGCCGGCTTGCTTTTCTTCAAAGTGGATTACCGATGAATTGAGACAAAACTATGGTTTTAGAGGAATTGTATTTTCAGACGATATTTTTATGGGTGCATTGAACAAAAATGGCTATCCCCCTGAAAAAGCGGTGATTATGGCGATTGAAGCGGGTGTAAACTGTATTATGATTTCTGAAAAACGCTTTGGAGCGGTGGCGAAAGTGCTTGTGAAAAAGGCGAGGGAAGACGCTGCCTTTTCTAAAATGATTTCTCAATCGGCAGAAAAAATAATTGAGTTTAAAATCCATGCAAAAATTTTAACGCTGTTGCAAAAAGATGATGGAAGTGGGTATGTTGTTGCGATGAACGGCAGTCAACAAACTCTGCATGACCGTCTTTTTTATTTTACAGAGGCGCGTGCAGAAAATATCGACTTGTATTTAGAGCGTTTTTATTAGGTCAACTGTTGTATTTTATTGCGGCGAAAATTGACACGAGCAACAAGCCCCAAAATACTATAAAACGATAAAACTTGAATTTTGTCTATTAACCCATATTGTGTTTTGTGTGCTTGCAAACGGATGAACGTGCAATAACGCACTCTATTGTCATTGAGACTTCTGTAATGGAGAGGCAATCCCACTTGCAAGGGCGTTTTTTAGTATGTGTAAAAAAATGAGGGGAAGGGGCAAATTCCTTAATGACTGTGGCTAGACTGTTAAAATGTGCTGGCTATTGAGACGAAATGCAGGTTTATAAAAGAAAAAAGGTTGAAAAAAGATGGGAAAGCATAGAGAGCGAAAGCATACTGAAAAAAAGCAGGGCGGCGCAGCATTTGATGAATACTATGAAAAACTCTTTGGCGCGCGCTGGAGTGCTTTGAAAAACGCGCTTTTGAAAGAGCCTTCTCATGTAAAGTTGCAAATTGAAAATAGCAAGCCGTATTTTCTTGATGCGGCAAGCGTTTTTGCGGCGTATCAATTGCCTTTGGATAATGCGCCTTCTATTCTTGATATGTGTGCCGCCCCCGGTGGAAAATCTCTTGTCATAGCATCTCGAATGGAGGATGAGGCAACTATTGTTTGCAACGAGCGGTCAATGCTGCGGAGACAGAGACTTGTTCAAACGTGCCGTGAAAGTCTTCCTGAACGAATTTTTTCGCGCGTAAAAATCACTGCAAGCGATGGAGCGGTGTTATGTAAAATGCAAGATGTTTGTTATAGCAGAATATTGCTTGACGCGCCTTGTTCTTCAGAGCGTCATATTTTGAATGACGAGAAATATTTGAATTTATGGACGGAAGCGCGGATAAAAACGCTTTCAATGGAACAATGGGCGTTGCTTTCTTCTGCGTATAGACTTTTGGAGGAGAGTGGACTGCTTGTTTATTCAACATGTGCCTTAACTTCTTTTGAAAACGATGAGGTTATTCGGCGGCTTTTGAAAAAGTTTTCAGATGCAAACATTGTGTATGATATAAAAAACGTTGCTGAAGATGAGCGTCTGTGCAGCATGCTGGACAAGCAAATACATCTACGCCCTGAAAGAACGGAATTTGGATTTCATATTTTGCCTGACAATAACGATGGAGCGGGACCAATATGGTTTTCCATTGTGAAAAAATGCGGGTTTTGAGACTGGATTAGCACGATATTTTTATGGACATGAATTCATTTTTTTTGAAAGTGCGTTGTCGATTATGTGGAATTGCTATATAATACTTTTATGGAAAACGAAAAAAGACTGCCTGAAGATTTGAAAGGTGTGCACATCCATTTTGTCGGGATTAAGGGCACTGGAATGGCTGCATTGGTGGAGATTTTGTGTAGTCAAGGAGCAGTGATAACGGGAAGCGATGTTTCCGAGAAATTTTATACGGACAAGATACTTGAAGCATTGCATTTGCATTCGCTGCCTTTTTCTCGAGATAATATTACTAACGATATTCAGTATGTTGTGTATTCTTCTGCATATAATCCGCTTGAAAATCCTGATTTGATTGCGGCTCGTGAAAAAAATATTCCTTGTCTTTTATATACAGAGGCTTTGGGGAGTTATTCATCACTTGCGTATTCTTGTGGAATTTGTGGTGTTCATGGAAAAACGAGCACAACGGGCATTGCAGGAACTATTTTGGCGCGGCTTCCTCTTCCATCGCAGGTGCTTGCTGGCAGCATAATAAATTCATTTGGGCAAAAGTGTACGTATACTTCTCCCGGCTGTCTTTCTGCCTCCCGTCATTATTTTGTTGCAGAAACATGCGAATATCAGAGGCATTTTATGTCTTTTTGTCCACAAAAAATCGTGTTGACAAGCGTTGAAAGCGATCATCAGGACTATTACCCGACTTTTTCAGATATTCAAAATGCTTTTGTTGACTATATATGTCGTTTGCCGAAAGAAGGGGCTTTGCTGTTTTGTGCTGATGACGATGGTGCTTTTGAAACGGCGCAGATTGCAAAAAAAAGGCGACCTGATATAACTATGATTCCGTATGGAGAAAAGGCGGATGGCGACTATCATTTGGAATTTAAAGGAGTTTTTGATGAAAAAAATGAATTTTCGATCCAATGCCTTGGCGACTTGTCTATTTTAGTTCCGGGAAAACACGAGGTGCGAGATGCCGTTGCCGCAGTTGCGTTGGTTTCGGAAATTTTAAAGACCGATGGAAAAAATCCGCTTGATTACAAAGAGGAAATTAGAATTGGATTAACAGATTTTTCAGGCGGAAAAAGACGCAGTGAAATTGTAGGGGAATGTAAAACTCATTCTGGAAATTCTGTGATCGTTATGGATGATTATGGTCATCATCCGACTGCAATAAAAACGACTTTGAAAGGTTATCGGGAATTTTACAAAGGACGAAAAATTATTGTGGACTTTATGAGCCACACCTATTCTAGAACAGAAAGCCTTCTTGCGGAATTTGCAACAAGTTTTCTTGATGCGGATGTTGTTATTTTGCATAAAATTTATGCTTCGGCACGAGAAAAAACTGCTGACTTTACTATAACAGGAAGAACGCTGTTTGAAGAAACAAAAAAGCAGCATGGAAATGTGCATTATTTTGAGGAAATTCTTTGTGCAAAGGATTTTGTCTTGCAGGAACTGGAAAAAAACGTGTCTTCTGAATATCCTAAAGGCTATCTGTTTGTGACAATGGGGGCAGGGGACAATTGGCGGCTTGGAAGGGCAATTGTTGATGAATACAAAAAGTAATGTAATTTTGTGTTTTCTATATAAGTTTGTTGTTTTTAATTCGAGTTTTGAAAAGATAGAAAAACATTCTTCTAGTTGCAAGGGCGAAAGGTACAATGTTCTTTTTCTTTTGATTTCTCGACTTACGGTCGCAGGGCAAAACCCTGCTTACCCAGTTTTGTACGCGAGTTTGCTATCAAAACTGACCTAGTGGATTGTCATTGCATTTGATTAAGGCAAAACCATGCGCTCGCGCATTTCGCGCTTATTGTGGCAAAGATTTTTTTCACTGCTACCGCAGCGACCACAATCAGAGCGATTTTGCCTTTTTCACTACGCCTTTGCGAATGTTTTTTTATTTTTAATGGCGCAATCAAAACAGGGTAATTTGTTTACAGAGGGGTTATGATAAAAGCACCGCACAAATGGCGCAATACTTTTATCATGACAAGTTTCCGTTGGAAACTTGCATATCAAATGCCACTTCTCATTTCATTACGAAGTGGCATAAAAAGTCAAGAAGAAAGTTGCAACTTTCTTCTTGACTTTTTA